>CAYLJJ010000067.1:0-29309 GCA_964384025.1 uncultured Nannocystaceae bacterium | reverse complement strand
GGGTCCCCCTTGGGACAGAGGCCTGTCTGGGTGCTGGGGTCCCCCTTGGGACAGAGGCCTGTCTGGGTGCTGGGGTCCCCCTTGGGACAGAAGCTGGTCTGGGCGCTGGGGCTCCTGTGGATGGTGGCCTGGGAGGAGGAGGCTGAGAGAAAGTTCGCTGAGTCGAGGAAGCGGGGCGTGGTCGCTGTCCCTCTTGCCCAGGCATCTGAAAACGCGCTAACCCTGCCACCACCATGGCACAGATCTCCCGACGACAGCGCGCGGATTGACCCACCAGACCACAGGCTGCTTTCAGGGTGATCGCCTTTCGAAGCTGCGTCCGCAGGTTGGGAGGAGGGAAGAGGTGATCATAAGCTCGAGCGCCGCTCTCTAAGCGAAGATCAGGAAGAATATGCTGCTGGAGGTAGGCGGATATAAAACGATTAACTTGCGTCTCTGAGAGACTTCGAGCAGCAGCTTCAACGAGGACGGAGATGGGATCGAGAAGTTCCGTTTCAGTCTCCAGCGATAGCTCCTCAAAGCTATAGCTGCCCTCCTCCCAGGCAAAGGCTTGGAGGAGCTGCAATTGAGAGATACGCAGCTTAACGTTGAGTAAGCGTCGCTGGGCCACCAAACCTCTCTCGATCAACTGAGCCTCCATAGAGAGGAGAGGCAGCTGCTCTAACTCCAAACGCTCTGTGGAGGAGATCAAGCCCCCCTCTACGAGGCCCCGAAGCAGGGCTTGCTCCATCCCCTCCGCTTTGATTCGGCAGGGCTGGCCATGAAAAAAGGAGGTGCTGATCGAGCCCTTTGGACCCTGGAGCTTGAGTTCACCACTGATCTTTCGCTCCAACACGCTACGAAAGACTTTGAAGAGTTTGAGGGCCTCAAGTGTTCCGGTCCTGACCGTCATTTGACTCTCACCTCTGTTCTCTCGGTTTCAGTAGGGCTTCCAACAAAGCGTCCAACAAGAGCCTGGGTTTCAGGACCTCCAGCTCACTCCACTTTCCATTCTGAGAGAGTCTCCAAGAGCTGCCCTCGATTCGCAACCAGGGACCCAATCGAGGCCCCCTGGGTGGAAGATTTGGGGAAATGACCAGGGCCCGAGCGGGAAACTCCTCCTCTCTCAGCAGCTCCAAGCGCAGGCGTCTATGGGCCAGCTCCGCCGAGAGGCTCAGGCTCAGGAGCCTCATCTCCTCTTGAGCCACCCCTTCATCTTCAACATCAACGCAGCGCCAAATCCAGAGCATCTTCAAGGCGCTTGGGCCAAAGATACTCTCTAAATCTGCTTTGAGAGCCAAGAGAAAACCCTCCAGCAGCAGCAGATCTTGAGCAGGAAACTCAGGTTGCTTTTGCCGGAATGTCGAGGGGCGGTCGATCAAGAAGGTAAAATTCCTCTGGGCATCTAGGAGTGGGCTCTCGTCGCGGGTGTAGTAAAGCAGCTCCCCCAGAAGAAAACGAAGGTCAAAGAGATCAAAGGGAAGCTCTCCCAGTGGGGCGTCAACATAGGCGATCTCGCTGCGCACTAAGTTCTCCATGCGCCCCCGAGTGCTCAGGGCATTAAAGCCCCCTGCTGGAAACTCTCCCGACTCCTCGTTTGTGCTGGGGATCTCAGCGCGTCGCTCCATCTGGATCGCTCGAGCGCGGGAGATGGAGCCGACCGACTCTTTCAGAGCATGGAGCTGGCGCAGGGCTAAGCGGGCAGACTCAGAGGGCAGCTCAGCGAAATGCTCCAGTTCCCAAAGATCCCGCTCCCTGAGTGGGCTGCCCTTTAGAGGTTCTATACAGCGCTCCAAGCTCTCCCCCGCAAACTTCTTCCAGGCGGGATCCAGCTCCATCTCCCAAGGAAGATCGCTGATGGGCTCCAGCCAGCCCGCTCCCTCTCGTCTCAGGAGGGCAGTGTTTCCTTCCGGCAACTCCAGGGCTAAGAGGGGTTTGGTGAGGATCAGATCGATGGCATGAATCAGGGCAGCCTCTCGAAGCTTCTCAGGGAGCGCTCGGATGATCAGTGAGGCGGTCTTGATCCCCTCATCCAAGAGCCAGCGTCCTAAGAGACTGTCCTCATAGCGGAGACGCTGCACCCGCTCCTCCCGTGTCCAATCTCCCAGGTGACGCGATGAGTACATCCGCACCGCTTCACCCCGCAGCAACAGGAAGCCCAGATCGTGGGTTAAACCCAGCGGGAGATGATCAGCGCCTAGAGCCCAGAGAGCCTGAAGCCAACCCAGGGCTTTAGGAGCGGAGCCCTCAGTTTCCTCTAGAATCCCCAACCAGTAAAGAGAGGCGCGCAGGGCAGGGCTCAGGCTCTCCTCGCTGAGGATCAAGAGTCCAGGCCCAATAAGCGCTTGATCTTCTCTGAGACCACACTCAGCTCATGTTTTTTATTGGCTGAATAGGCCAACAGACGGAGATCCTCACGCTGCACTGCGCCACCATGAACGAGGAAGGCTCGCGCACGGATTAATTTGTAGAGCTTCACCACCTTGCGATCACTCAGATAGATCTTGTCCTCCACCTCCAGGACTCGAATGATGCGGCGAAACTCAGCGAAGGGCGCTTGGGGAAACCAGTATTGGCGTTCCCGCTCACTCTCCTCCGCCAAGCTCAGCTGGAGATAGCGCCTGAAGTTTAGGAAGTCCTCTAATTTTGCAGGGCCGGGAGCCCAGGGCTTACGCCCGGTCGCCTTCAGCGCCTCTCCTCGTAACCCCGACTGCATCAACTCTTTGAAGAAGCGCTCTTGAACAGAGAGGGTCTCCGCTTTGAGGACAAAGCGATCTGCCAAAGCAGCCAACTCCGCCTGCTCTGGGATCTCGTTGGTGGCCGCAAAGAGCATCTCCATAGCAACTGGACAGGGCTCGCCATCCTGATAGAACTTGCGCTCGTTGAGGATGGTGAGAAGGGTGTTGAGGATCGCGCTGTTGGATTTAAAGATCTCATCCAGGAAGACCACACGGGCCTCAGGCAGCATCCCTGCTGTTCGGCGACGGAAACGCCCCTCCTTGAGTTGGATGATATCGATGGGACCCAGGATCTCGCTGGGCTCGGTGAACTGGGTGAGCATATACTCAAAGTAGTCTCCCTCTCCCAGACCGATCGCCTCTACAAAGCGGATGATCAGATCACTCTTGGCGGTCCCTGGAGGGCCTACCAGGAGCAGGGGCTCTCCCACCGCAGCGCAGAGAGTCGCCAAGTTGATCTGCTCTCCACGGCCAACAAACCAGCCATCTAGAGCGCGGGCGTGGGCGTTGATCCGCTCCCGGATCCCATCGATGCGATCCTCAAGTTCATCTCGGCCTAATGCCCTCATCCCGCTCTCCAATCCTTTAAAATCTGTCTCCGAATCGCCTGCTCTTCCAGCTCAAGCCAGCGTTGAAGGCGGCGACTCGCGTACTCCACCCTGTCTCCGGAGACATCAAGGATCCGCTCCATGATCAAGATCTGATGGACAGCAAACAGGCGGTTACTGGTGAAGTTATCCCGGAAGCGCGACAGGTTATCCATCAAACGAAGAGAGGAGCTTTGGCGCTGCTCATGGGGCCAGCTCCGCAAGCTCTCCAGCGTCGCCGCGCCCGCTTCATAGCGAGCCACATGATCCATCGACTCATTGAGGATACGGTCAAGCAGAATCTCCAAGAGTTGAGCTGAGCGTTCCGTCTGCCCCAGGAGGTGAAGAGCGTCGATGTTGTAGGCCAAAAGCTTATGTCGCTCTCGGTGGATGCCTTGCTCTCCTGCCCTCTGGAGGGCATCCAGGAAGCGCAGCGCGGACTCCTCTCCTCCAAAGCGCCGCAGCGCTCCCATCGCAGGCTCAATGGCCCTGATCAGCTCTCCCAAACGGGGGACTTGGGGGACCAAGAGGCTACATTCCTCCAGGGCCTGATCGATGAGGGCGTTGTGTTCCAGGATGGTCGCTCCTCGGATGGTTTGACCCAGGAGGGCCGCACGACGGTGGGGGGTCTTGAGCTGCGCTGAGCCTCCATGGATGCGCTTGATGGCGGCAAAGAGGAGGTTCTCATCACCGGTCTCTATACAAAACTCCAAGCTTTGCCTGCAGCCCTCTTGGATCTCCTCTTCAAAATATCTTTGGCCCTGAAACAGGCTCTCTATAAAGCGCAGTACCTGTTCTCGGCCAAGGTCCTCCAAGCCTCGGCGTAGCCTGAGGCTCAACTGCAGCGCTCCCAGCCCAGGGCTGAATGAGCCTCCAAACCAGGGGGAGCGCTTGAGCAGGACCTGAAGGAGCCTCTGCTCTTTGCTGTTTAGGGTGTTCAGCTGGGCCTCTAGGAGTTGCTGTCGCTCCTCCTCTGGCTTCTCAACCCCACTGAGGCTTATCAGCCCCAGATAGAGCTGGAGGGCAGCGCGCACAGGAGCGTCATGGACCGGCAGCTCCTCCTCAACCATCTCAGTTAATTGCCGTGCCTGTGTTCTACCTCCGGCGCGGTGAAAGGCGACCGCGAAGAGGGCACGGTAGAAGGTTGACTGCACCTCCAGTTCCTCTAGGCGAGGCTCCAGCTCAACCCAGAGTTCCAGCAACCCTGAGAGATTTTGCCCCTGCTTACCCTCCACCTCCTCCTCCTCTAAAGAGGTGGCCAAGCGAACAAAGCGGGGGACATTCAGCGCGGCCTTGAGGCCGTTCAGGTTTAAGCGTCCCAAGCTCAGCTCTTTGCATCGGGTCAACTCCAGGCGATCACCTGAGCGACGAGGAGGAGCGGATAAGCTCATCCAGAGCAGACGCGCGGAGCTGGGCAGCTCAGTTTGGCTGAACAGCCTACGGGTGGCGAGGAACAGCTCCTCAATGATCGGTCGTCCCCCTTGAAGATCAGCAAGGAAGCGGGCCCCGATATAGGCCAACCTCGTCGTATTGGGGCTCTCTTCAGCCAGCTGATCAAAGAGGCTGCCCTCCTCTTCTCGGAGGCCCAGTATCGTCGCTCTCAGTTTGGCGAGGCGCTCTCGCAGCGCTTGCTCATCTGCGCCATAAAAGAGAGCTGCCTCAAGGCAGACTGCAGCGTCATCGCTGATCCCCATCTGCTCTAAGGCCAGCCCCAGCTCAGACCAGGTGGTGGGCTCATCACAGCCCCCCTCCAAGATCTGTGGTTGAAGATCCCTGATGATCGCCTGAGCGGCTTTAAGCGCCCTGTCGGTAGAGTTCTCTCTTTGGCTGCTCTTGGGTGGAGGTGCTCGTCGTCGCTTCTTAGAGCGAGGAGATGGAGGAGGGGGTGGAGGAGTTCGTTTTTGAGGCTTGGGCTGAGGAAGAGAGAGGCCCTGAACATGGAAGATGCTCTCCTCCAAGAAAGCTTCAAGGAGATGGCGACGATCGGTGAGGATATAATCGACCCAGCGACGGATCGGCTCGCTGGGGGGGTTCTCCAGCTGAAAGATCTGCAGATCTCCCTGTTGCTCATCCACCACCACCAGAGGAAAACGCTCGAGGCCAAGCAGCTCTCTGAGAACATCATTCCGTAAATTGGGTGCCAGACGCTGCCCCTGAGGGATGAAGAGGCCATCGGTCCCCGCGACCCGCACATGTCCCAAGATCTCGAGATGTTCAGAGAGGCGCGCGCCCAAGGCGACGCGACCCTCTCGGATCTGCTCACGCAGCAGATAGAAGAGCCCTCCAGGGCTGTGATAGCGCCCCAAGCGCAGCTGGCTCAGCTGTCGCTCCTCAGCATGTTGAAGAAAATCCTCTAAGAAGAGAAGATGTTGAGGCTCTAAGATCCAAAGCTCTGGCTGCTTATGTTTGGAGGCCTCCAACCTGAGTTGGATCTGAAAACGCGCTGTCAGTGGCAGCGCGCTGAGGCGATGACGGGGAGCGGGTAGGTTCGCTTGGAGAGCATCATGGAGTGGCTTGGTTGGAGACTCCTTGGGGGGATGGATCCATTGGCCGCGTCGATTGACCAGCAGCTGATGCTCTAGGAGAGAGGCTAAGATCTCAGCCAGAGGGTGGTGATAACCCCACTCCAACCAGAGTTGGCTCTCTTGATAGCGGGCGAAGGCCCGCACCGGCCCCAATTCGTCTCGGGCGCGCAGCAGAAGATAGAGTGGAGGCTGCTCGATAAAGAGCGCGACCTGCGAGCCCTCCTCAGCGCTCCACTGAGAGATTTGAACATCCCCTCGCTCCAAGCGCAGGAGACGCTCTACCAAGCACCTAAGCTCTGGAGCCTCAGCCTCTCCAAGGAAGCAGATCTGATCTGCCTCAGGCTCTCCAAAGAGCGGATGTGGCGGGATCGCTTCAAAGAGCTGAGAACTCCATCGCAGAGGGTAGCGTGTCTCATCCCCCTCAAGGTGCCCCCAGCTTCCCTCCAGAAGCAAGCCCTTCAGGGGCAGATCTGCTCCAGGCTCTAAGCCCTCAGTAGCGATAAAGGCAGCTTCATTGGGGAGAGAGAGGCTCCACCAAGGCTGAGAGAGCAGCGTAGGCTGCCGCCCTAGGATCTTGAGGAGCCAGGAGAGATCTCTGGGGGGATCTTGGAGGAGGAGCCCATATATCATCTCTCAGCGAGCTTCTCTCTTTGAGCCTGAGCCTCTCTATCTCCTGAGCGGGCACGCTTTTGGCCGAGACGCTCCGCCTCACCGGAAGCGATCAAGCGCCTCACCCAAGCTCGGTGTTCCCGCTCATGTTCATGGGAGAGGGCATCTGGATCTGACTCATAGTCGATGATCAGCTCCTGTAAGCCTGTTTCAGGATCGCGTTTCAGCCTTAAGATCAACTCAGCCATCTCTTCTCCCCCGACTTTCTATAGGACTTACAGAGTTTCTGATGGGATTTACACAGTTTGGGATCTGAGTTTACAAGAAAAATCCCAAACCCAGGGCTCGCTCTCGAGCCTGACTCCAGCGCCAAACCTCTCCAAAGAGGAGCAGCAAGCTTAAGAGCAATAACAGAGGGCGAGCTGAGATCCCCCCGCTCCTTCGGCGCGCGGCCTCAAGAGCGGTGCGTACTTCGGCTTCCTCTAAGAGTCGCCCCCCTGTCCACTCCGCCTGGGCTCTCAGGCGGCTTCGATCACTGCCCGAGAGGGCCAACTCTGAGGAGGAGGGGCGAGTGAAGCCCTGGAGCAGCTTTAGAGAAGGGCTGCTCAGCTTAAGGCGCGCTGGGGACCCTTGGGGGAGTGGGAGCAGAGCGCGCCCGGGTCCTCTGGGCTGCCAGCGTCGCTGAAACTGAGCCCCCCCCTCCTCCTGAAGCTGAGCCAGGCCCCAGGGCGCGGGCTCGTCGGGATCTCCCTGATAGATAAGGCGATCTCCCAAAACGCTGAGCTGGCCTCCCTGCGGAGGAGAGGCCGCTGCTGGAGAGAGCAGGGAGGCCCACTGCCGAGGGCTGAGTTCCCAAGCATCACTGGCCAGGGCGATTACTCGCCCTCGACCCCAGGCCCACTCTGCCAGGAGAGGCTCTCCTCCAACCCGCGCCAAGACCCGCGCCTCAGGCCGCGCCGAGACGCGCACACGGCCTCTGAGCAGAGGAGGCTCTCCACCCAAACGAGCGCTCCAGGCCTCTCCCGGTGTAACTTGACCTCCAGGGGCTAAAGGATCGCCTCCCAGGGCCTCAGCTAAGGCCAGATTTGGGATCAGGCCCTCTAATGTTCGCCCCCCGCTGATCTCAGCGAGTTGGTTGAGGGGCTCCCGCTCCGGTCGCTCTCCTACAAGGAGGGCCAGGAGGCGCAGCCCCTCCGCCTTGAGAGCCTCTCCCTGCCTCAGCAGTTCAGGATCTTCAGCGTCTAAGAAACGACCATCGCTCAGTAAGAGGATCAGAGCTTCATCGGTCTCCAAGCGGCTCAACAGGGCGCGGGCGCGCTCCAGGGCGGGCCTCAGCTTGGTCCCTCCCTGTACAAAAGCGGGCAGGGGCAAGGGACCCATCTCTGAGATCTGTTTGGGCGCTTGTAGCAGCTCCACGCCCAGACCGAAAGCCAGGATGGCGAGGCTATCTTGAGGGCGCAGCCCTCCGGCGAAGCGAGCGGCCAAGCGTCCCAGGGCTTCGGCTCCAGGCCCCCCCGCCTCTTGATGCATACTCCCGCTGCGATCCAGAAGCAGGGCCACTCCCAGGCGGTGGTTTGGAGGGCGAGGATCGGAGCGCAGCGGCGAAAGGCGCTCTAGGGGGGTCTCTGCCCAGCCTCCAGGACCAAAGGCGGCGCGTCGGCCGGAGAGGAGCAGGAGCCCCCCCGCTTGGACCCAATGGTCGATACGTTGGAGGACCTCTGGAGGGAGGTACTCCGCGGCTTGATCATGGAGGAGCAAAGCTCGCGCGTTGCTGAGGCGTCCCCCCGCTTCAAGGAGACCCTGGGGGCTCAAGAGCCGGACCTGAAGGCCCGCTGCTTCTGCCCAATGTTGCACCTCGGCGCCCACCAAGACCGCCATTGGGGCTCCAGCGCTCAGGCTCAGGGGCCAAACATCGTTGGCGGGCTGAATATCTCCAGGAGCCTCCAGACGCAGCGTCAAGGCTCCGCCTGGATCTTTGAGGACCATCCGCAGGGCGCTGAGCTGCAAGGGTTCGAGCTGAACTTCTCTTGACAAACTCCCCAACCGCAGCTTGGCCTTGAGGGTTGTAGAGGCTCCCAGACGAACATTGAGGAAGATCTGCGCTCCCAGACGCAGCCCCTCTGCTGACTCGATCCAGGCGTCAGGACCAGCGTCGATGGGGAATGTAAAGATCGGCACTGGGCTGGCGATGGGACCATCAGGAGCGCGACCGTCGGAGAGCAGGAGGACCACCCCACCCTTTCCCGCCAGCTCAGCCGCCGAGGCCAAGAGAGGGGCATGAGCGGTTCCCCCTCCAGGTTCGCCCAAGGGCTCTCCTGGAGCGCTGACACGACGCAGCGCGAAATCTCCCTCCACCCGATAAAGAGGCAGGCCATCCAGGGCCTGCTCTAAGCGCCGCACCGTAGCTTTGGTCTCGGCAGGAGGCATTGAGGCGGAGAGATCTACTGCCAGGACCACAGCGCCCAGGGGACCTTCAGAGAGCTGAAGATCGAGGAGCGCCAACGCAGAGAGGAGCAGGGAGAGGAGCATCAAGAGCCCTCGGCGAGGGAGGCTCAGGCCCGCAGCCAGGAGCAGGAGAGCCACCGCAAAGAGGATCAGCTCCGAACGCCCTGGATGGCGAGCTTCAGGGAGCGCCCCCAACCCTGGAGGGGGGGGGGTCTCGGGATCCTCTAGAGGGGGGATCAAGCCCAACCATGCAACCCCTTTTGAGGAGGAGAGGCGATAGAAACCCTGAGTGTCTAGACCATTTAAGATCAGCTGCCCCCCTTCAGGCTCCAGATGCCGTGTTTCGCCTCCAGGTGTTCTGATCTCCAGGGGCTCATCAAGAGCTAAGACCACTGCGCGTCCCGCCTCATAGATTCGACACCGACTGCGCGCCAATCGTGCTGCTTCTACCAGCTCAAAGAGGAGCACAGGCCAGCCCGCCGTCTCGGGGAGATCTGAGGTCTCCGGGTGGAAACCAAAGCGAACTCCACGCCCTAGGGGACCGCTGCCCTCATCCACGACAGGATCAGAGCCGGCGAAGAGGAGAGGATGACCTGGAGGCTTAAGAGCGCGCCAACTCCGCACCATTGCTCCAGGCGGAGGCAGAGAACCAGAGAACCAGAGCGGCGCGGGGAGGCGCTCGCCCGCCTGAAGTTCGATCCAGGTCGATGGCGGCGCGAAGGGAGCCCAGCCCTCTCGCCTCGCTGGAGCTGAACCCAAGAGCAGCTCAGCCTCCTCCTTGGGAACTCGGCGGCTGGGGAGGACCTTAAGGGCTGTATCTAGAGCCTCGGGCCATTCTAGATCAGCTACCTTCAGCGGGCTGATATCGGGGAGACAGAGGGGCCAACGCTCCTCGCCCAAGATCACCTGGGCGGGGCCAGGAGGAAGCGACTCCTCTAAGCGCCACTCTGCGCCCTGCTCCTTAAAGGCATATCGCTTCTCCTTCTGAAGCAGCCAGGGCTGCGCGGTGGCGGCGACCGTTATTTGCCCTCTCTCCCTCTGAAGGTTGACCCCGGCACCCAGAAGCTTTCGCGTGCCCTGGTGGCGGTGCAGCTCAACTTGAGCCTCAGGAGCCAGCGTTCGAGCCATCAACAGCGCGGCGGCCCAGTTCGGGGGGCCGATGACCGGCGCGGGGTTGGGATCTAGGCGAGGGGGGTGGCCAGCGCGGATGATCAGAGGAGCCCGAACCTCCTTGATCGCTTCGGGGATGGGACCATCACTGATGATCACCCGAACCCGCTCTTGAGCAAGGGGTCCAGCGAGAGCGAAGATCAGAGCAGCCCCAGCGAGGAGGCGGGCGAGCATTAGGGCGGGTGCGCGGAGCCTCTGACCGCGTCGCCCCGTATAAGCGCTCTGAGGCAGAAGAAAGAAAGCAGAGAAGGGGCGATCCCCTCGGGGACGAGCTTGGTGATGCCAAAGATAGATCAGGGGGAGCAGGAGTAGGAGGAGCAAGGTCCAGGGGAGGGCAAAGTCAAGCACCGCGCTTCGCCTGCACCGCCTTAAAATAGCGCTCCAAGGCCACCGCTGCACGCTCTTCGGAGGAGAGTTCCAGAAACAGAGCTTGGCGATTCGCCGCCAGCCTGGGTAGAACCCTGCGATACTCCTTCACGCTGCGTTGGATCGTCTCACGTAACCAAGGATCTGAGACTGGACAATGTTCAGGGCCTTCAGGATCATGTAGGGCTCCCTCTTTGGGCAGCTCAAACTCTCCAGGTGCAGAGATCCGCAGCAGATCACAGCGCAGCCCCAGTCGAAGCACCGCCTCCAAGACACCTGGCTCGGGCTCTAAGAAGTCGCTGATGACGATCGCCTCTCCACGAGCCCCCCGAAGCGGTAGGGCCTCTAGGGCTGGAGCCAAGCGTGTTGGCCCTCCGGGCTCGATCTGCCCCAGAAAGCGAAGTGCTTCGTGGATAAAGTCGCTGCCCCCCTGTGGACTCAAGAGGGAGAGGCGCCCCTCTTTGACCACCGCCAAGAGGACTCGGTGTAGCTCCTGGAGCGCGGTGAAGAGCAGGACTGCCGCCAGTCGCCGCGCCAGGGTCCACTTCGCCCCCAGGGCCATAGAGCCAGAGGCGTCCAGGAGGATCAGCAGGAGCCCAGCTGCTTCATCTGTATAGCGCCGTAGATAGAGCCCTCGTCCACGGGCATAGAGGCGCCAGTCCAGATGCCTGAGATCCATGCCCGGCAGATACTCAGCGAAGCCCTCAAAGTCTAGACCTTCGGCGCGGCTCAGCAGCCGAGGGCGACCCCTGAGATCAAGGGCGCCGCTGCGCCGCAGACGCAGGGAGTAGCGCTCACAGAGCGCTAGGGTCTCCGCATCAGGGAAGGAATCAGGCACGCAACAGAACCTTTAGGATAGAGTCCGCGTCGCGGCCCTCAGCTCGGGCAGCGAAGCCCAGGAGCAGACGGTGGCGCAGCACCGCCGGAGCCACCTCGCGTACATCTCGCTCGGAGACAAAGAGCCGCCCTGCCATCGCCGCTCGCGCCCGCGCTGTCGCCAAGAGCCCCTGCGCGCCCCGAGGGCTGATCCCCAAGCGGATGGCATCTCGTACCGACTTGGGGGCGCGCTCAGGGCGACTGCGCAGCACCAGATCCACTAAGTAAGAGCGTACCGCATGAGCGGCGGGGAGCTGTGCTACATGCGCTTGAAAGCGCAGGAGGTCTGCTCGACCCAGGAGAGGCTTAAGCTCCGCGAGGGCTGTGCTGGGGACCACGTCCAAGATATCCAGGAGGGCTTCTCGATCAGGAGGCTCTACCCGCAGCTTCATCAGGAAGCGATCCGCTTGAGCTTCAGGGAGCGGGTAGGTCCCCTCCATCTCGATGGGGTTCTCTGTCGCCATCACAAAGAAGGGAGGACCCAAGGGGAAGCGCTGGCCTCCATGCGTTACCTGCCGCTCCCCCATCGCTTCTAAGAGCGCTGATTGGCAGCGAGGGTTGGCCCGGTTGATCTCATCGGCCAGGACAAGCTGAGCGAAGATGGGACCGGGGCGGAACTCCAACTTGGGGCCCTTTGAGTTCTCCTGGAGGATCTCACTCCCCAGGATATCTGCAGGCATCAGATCGGGGGTGAACTGAATCCGAGAGATTTGAAGGTCAAGGCCGCGCCCTAGGGCCTTGATCAAGAGGGTCTTCCCCAGCCCAGGGGCTCCCTCCAGGAGCAGATGTCCTTGAGCCAACAGACCCATCAGCAGACCGTCGAGGATCTCTCCTTGACCGACGATGATCCGACTCAGCCGCGCTCTGAGGCTCAGGATGGCCTCCCTCAGCTCCTCCGCTGTGGACTCAACGCTCAACTCATCTCCTCTGAAAATAGGCGCTCACGGCCTGATGGTAGCGAGGGGGATAGGGGCGAGCGGGATCGACGACCGCGTTCATCTTGAGGCGATGTCCCTGGCTCCTCAGCTTCAACTCAGCTCCCTCAGCTTTGAGACGTTCTCGGCTGATCAAGAGCGTTGGCGGTCCCTGACGATCACCCGCCTGTTTGCCTACACCGCCCCGCCGCCCCTGGAGCTGAGGATCTCCTGAACCTTTGGCTGCCTCACTCTCCTTGTTCCTCTCTGCTCCTGCGTCCTGAGCGCTCTGAAGCGCTTGATGCTGCGCCCCCTCTTGAGACTCTTTTAAGGGCTCCTCTTTAGCGCCCTCAGCCTCCTGGACAGCACCCCTCTCTCTTTGTATCGGGGAGCTGGACCTTTCTCCAGTCGCTGGGCCTTTCTCCAGAGCGTCGAAGGGCAGCGTCCAGAGGAGGAGTGGTAGGAGCCAGATTACCGAGGGGCGTCGCTCTATCTGAAGCGGGCGGGCGGCCTCGAAGGCTCTCAGAGCGCGCCGCCGCTGAGCTTGAAAGATGGGCTCTCTACGTTGGCGATGGTCCCAGGCGCACTCTAAAGCCCCCTCCAGCGTGGAGGCTCGATCCAAGCGGCGGATCAAGCGCAGGCTCCAGGGCCAGAGAAAAAGCGTTAAAGCCAGCAGGAGCGCTGAGGAGAGCAGCAGGGGTGTCACCAAGCCAAGTTTAAACCAGAGGGCTGAGATCCCCAACTGGAGCAGGAGCAGCTTAAGGAGCAAGCTGCGCGCGAGATGACCTTGAAGCTGCCCTAAAGGGATGCTGAGATCTTTAAGTTTCATGATCCAGGGAGCCCCCAGAGCCAGAGTAAAGAGGCTCCTACGCTGAGTCCCAGAGCAGCTGCAGAAGCGGGAGGCAGAGCCGCGCTGGCCGCCCCAGCGCTGAGCGCTGTGAGTAGAGGAGGAAGGAGGGCCATTGAGCTCTGAAGTAGGATCTCTGACAGAGGCGCTATTTTCAAACGAGAGAGAGCCAGGAGCCCAGGGATCAGAGCCAGGAGCGCGACTCCCCAAGCCAGAGCAGCCATGCTCAAGCCGCGTCGCAGCCGTTTCCATAGACGAGGATCCAGATCCCCAACGAGGCTGGCGCAGCCCCCACTGAGAGCCAACACCATCAGGCCCGACCAGATCCGCTCTGTCCAAGGAAGCAAGAAGCTGCTCCAGTAGGGGCCTGGAGAGAAGCTCAGCCAGTGACTGCGGTGTAAGGCCAGCACCTCTACAGAGAGAAAGAGGCTGGTACTGGAGAGCAGCGCCAAGAGCCAGAGCCTCATCTCAGCCAACCTTGAGCCTTGCTCACCTCTTGAGAGAACTCAGGAGCAGAGGCGTTGATCTCTCGGACCACGGCACCCTCTTCAAGGCAGATCACGCGATCACAAACCGCTGAGGGTAAGTGGGGGCTGCTCTCTACCAAAATCAGGGTGCTTCCCTCTGCGGCAGCCTCACGAATGGCGGTGGTCAAGCAGCGTAAACCCTCTCCATCGAGGGGCTCTCCGGCTCGATCCAGGAGAAAGATGGAGGGGCCTCGAGCCCAGATGCGGGCCAAAGCCAGGGCCCCAAGTTCTCCTCTGGAAAGCGCGCTGAGGCGACGCTCCTTGGGGAGGGGAAAGCGGCCTAAGGCGGCTTCGATTCGAGCCCTCTGCTCTCTCTTTGGGACTCCATCTAATTCAAGGCCCAGCCGCAACCAAGCTTCAGCTTTCAGATCGAAGGGGCCCTCAGGCTGCTCAGGGAGGAGAGCGCAGGCTTGGAGCAGGCGCTTCTTCTGACGGCTGACATCGCGGCCCTTGAGGAGCAGACGCCCTCGTTTGGGAGTCAAGAGACCGGAGGCGACCCGGAGCGCAGTAGACTTCCCCGCGCCTGTGGGCCCAACCAAACCCAGGATCTCACCTGGGCGTACGTTGAAGGAGCAGCGGTTCAGGTGACCCTGCTCCTCGACGACGACTCCCAGCAACTCCAACACGCTCAGCTCCAAGGTTCCTAAAGAGCTCTTAGATTGCACATGCTCCTCTGAGGCGCAATGCCGGAGCGGGCATAGAACAGTTCCCTGGCGCTGCTGCTCTTGAGGACTGGTGGCTCTCGAAGCACTACGCTTTTGGTCCGTTCTGTCTCTTCAGGTGCTCAAATCAAGAGCGGCGATCGGCGCGTGAGAGATGTTCCGATGAAGTTCCCCTGGTCCTTAGAGCAGGGCGTCATAGCATCAAACTCAGCCTCTCCGGATACATCGAATACCAGCACCTTTGCTAAACTAAAGGGGGGGCGATATTGCCGCCTAAGATACGCCCAAAATCCTTTAAGAAATCCAGCCAAAGAACTCGAGGGGTCTGTGCTTCCCTACGATTTCCGCCTTCGCAAACAGACGTGTAGGATGCACCCACATCTTATTCTGACAGTCGTCGTAAAGATGTAGCAACATATCCTCTATGTAGCCCTTGGCTCTCATACCCTCAAATCACGATATTTTAAGCATTATCTACTGCCCTGTTTTTGGGACCATATCTTCCATAAACTCGTACATACATAAATATAGCAATGTATCTAAAATTCCAAAATTGATTATCCTTATCTTCTCATTTGATTATCTGAAGAAACATGAGTATGGCTCTATACCCTGTTGAATTGATCGTCATGTTTTTAAAAAAGAAGCTATGAGTCTACCTGTTGGAGAAATTTACACGGTGACATCCCCGATCTTATGCCAATGGTGGGCAATACGATAGTCCCCGCTACCATGCCCACTCAGACAATCTAATTTTGTCGTTTATAATCCACTAAAGGCCAGCAGTGAGCAATCCCCAAGTCGGAGACATCCTGATCAGCAAGAGCTGCTCTTGCTTGCCCTGGATATCAAAGACGCTCAGCAAATGAGGGTGTCTGAGGCTCGCCATCGGGCACGCCTCTCCCAAAAAGCGTCGCAGCATCTGAAGCCTAGAGTTGATCCTCTGGATGATCACCAAGCGCTCCAGCCCTCCCAGGCTGTGCTGAGCGGCTGAAGACAACTCTAACCCCTCCTCCTCATTGATCGACCGCAGTTCTTGATAGCGTGAACCCAAAGGGGCTCCCTCTTAGGAGGATAGATGGTATTTGGGGAAAAGCTCTCCTCCTGAGGAGAGTTCATTGTTATAGTGCCGCCTCTTTCCAAAAAGGAGTTCAAAATGGAGCATCTTCAGCAGATCGCCAACCACCTTGAGTTTTTGGGGTATGAGCTTAAGTCTCGCGAGGACAGCGGCTATGGTGCCCGACACGAGAAGCACTGGAACTTTGTCTTCGCCAACAAAGTGGGGGGAGTCTTGATCCAGTTCTTCATCGGTGTAGAGGATGGGCACGATGAGGCCACGCTCCATCGTTATGTCAATGATCTCAATAAAGACGCAGTGGTCACCCGTTTCTTTATCGATGGTGACGGCGACTTTGCAGGGGAAGCTTGGTGGCCCCCCATGTACGACAAGGTGAAGTTTGGCACCTTCTTAGAAGCTTGGCATCATGATGGCGCTCTGGTCGCGCGTCATGAGAGCAGCCGCGAGATCCTCGCCTAAGATCCTCTCCTTCAATAATAAACCGTTCTCCAGAACCTATAGAAATCTACGAAGTAGATTTCCAGTCTGGTTGGCGCTTCTTCGAAGTTTGCCTTAGGCTACAAGTAGCTTTGGGTCTTACATCTTCTCCACGTCCACACCCCGCCGAACTGGCGGTGTACTTACTCATATACCAAGCTTTCAGATTGAGGACTGCATTCAGATCACGGTCAATCTCTAAATCGCAAATAGGACAGAGATATGTCCGTTCACCCAGGGCGAGCTTTTCTATGATATTCTCGCAAGATGAACATCGTTTTGAGGATGGGTAGAAACAAGGCGCCAAGACCATTTCCACCCCATTCCAACGGGTTTTATAGTTCATCTGTCTGCGGAAATTATTCATCCACCTTGGAATAGCGGTGATTTTTGTTGATCATCACGAAAAATGGCTGAGACAAACCATTGCTCTGTTTGTTCAGAAATTATTGCTAAAGTAACTTTTGTTTCTACAGGAGTACAACTCTTTTCTTTGAACCGCAACCAACCGATTCGGGGAATCTTGAATCTCCCCTATTTAATGTGGACCGACCCAGTTAGCCGAAAGGATTTCTTGGCTTTGTGTTTGCTCTTAAACCTAGGATAGCCGACTTTTGCTCCTTCACCCGTTAGGCCCTTAAAAAACTTGGAAAAGGCTTTCTGGAGATCATGGAATGCCTCCTGCGGGGCTGCTTTGGAATACTCAATCCACCAAGGAATATTGTCCTTTTTCCAGATATTCCACCTCTTATGGAGTTTGACTGCGTTCGCAGGGGTTTCTCGATTTTTGACCCGCTCCAGTGCTCAATTCCAGGCATACCGCCGCATCCCGGCATAACCCAACAGCAACGTAACCTGTTTATTGTTGGGGTCAATCTCGGTCTTATATGCCCTAAACTGTGGATTGGCTTCGGGCATCCTCAAGTTCCTTTTTCTTCTTACGAATAGCAGCACTACGCTTTCCGTAAATTTTTGATGAGAAAGAAGACATCAGAGTCAGTACATCTTCAACCCTTCGTAGGTCTTTCCAAGCACATCTCCAGCACATTCAATCTCAACACCACGAGGACCCCAAAAAAAGACTCGAATACATTTCGAGCAAGGCGATCCTTGTATTCAATAACAACCAGATCTACATTACCAGGAGGGAGCAAATCTTGAATTTCGGTCGAGTATCAGACACTCCTGACTCAAACTTTTCCCAACACATGGAAAACTTAGTATCCTTTCAATGAACAGTAGCTGAGTACACGGATCATCTAGAGTTCCAGATCGCCTTTCTCCTTTTGGTCATGGCTAGATGCTCTGCAATAGGCAATCACCGCACCATTATCCTCAGAAGAATCTTGTTTAATACCCTGAATGCCTTGGACATCTGATAAGCGATAGCAACGATACCCTCCTTCGATATGAACAGCCTTTAACTTCCCATCCGAGTCACACACCCTGAGTTTTTGTAAAGCAAAATCAAGAAGTTTGGATGTTTTTCCTATACTGATCAGGTCATCCACGATTCAGCACTCCATTGAGGTATTTGTGACCACTAACCATAAATTTGCCAATAGAAGATTTCTTCTCCAACTGAATACAACTCAAATAACCAATTTTTCTCCTTGGCCACCGATTATTTCCTGTTTCTACTGCGCCCCAGAGAAATTTCCAAGAGATTTCTTTAGTTAACCCGGCTTTACTCTCCATTTTTCGCACTCAGTTTTGAACCCTCCTGGTTCCTCGCCTTTGATCCGGCCTCACCAAGCCAACAAGAAGCGCAACAGCGCCTCAGCGCGTAGATGTAGAGAGGAGATCTCGATAAATTCCTGATGGCTGTGAAAGCCTCGCCCTCGAGGACCCAGGCCATCTAGAGTGGGGATCCCCAAGGCGCTGGTGGTGCTGGCATCGGAGCCACCCCCGATAAGCGGCGCCTCTTTATGACCCAGGCCCGCTGTCGCCGCAGCCTCAGCGTAGCGTTCCATAAGAGCCAGAGACTCGGGGCTGCGTTCCAAGGGTGCCCTACGGATGCCCCCCTCCAGATGAAACCGAGCCCCGCTCTCCGCCTCTAGATGTTTGGCTATCGCGCGCATCTCCCCCAACAACTCATCTCCATCCGCAGCTCGAAGGTAACGGAAATCTTGAACGCAGCGAGCCTCAGCAGGGATGGTGTTGGCGCTGGAGCCGCCCTCAATAAGCCCTACGCTGACTGTGAGTCCACGCTCGTAATCTGTGAGGCTCTGACAGGCGTCGAGATAACGCGCTAAGGCCCAGATGGCGTTGATCCCCTGATGATGCTCATTCCCTGCGTGAGCTGCGCGGCCCTGAACGTAGACGGTGAGACGCCCTGTTCCTTTGCGACGAGTGATGATCGCATCCTCAGCGCGCCCCGCTTCAAAGACCAGGGTCGCCGCCGCGCCTCGCGCCCGCTCCTGGAGATGCGCGCAGGAATCAAGAGAGCTGATCTCCTCATCCCCTGCTGAGAAGATCCCCAACGGCAGGCTCTCTAGAGCCCCCAGATCTGCCAGAGCAGCGACAGCAGCGTGAATGACAAAGAGCCCCCCTTTCATATCCAAGACTCCCGGCCCCCTGAGCTGATCTCCTGAGCGCTCACAGACCTCAAAGCTACCCGGAGGGAAGACAGTGTCATGGTGCCCAAGAAGCAGGAGGCGGCGCTTTGGCTCCCGCCTCCAAGCGGGAGTGTGCCAGAAGAGATGATCTCCCACCCCTTTGCCAGGGATGCGCTCTGAGGAGAGCCCTGGAAGGTCAAACTCTTGGAGCAATAGATCCCCCTGAGCGTTGACCCCAGGGACATTCCCCGAAAAGGAGTTTTGCTTGATCCAACGCTTTAGACGATCGAGCTGCTCCGATCTCCGTTGCGTGGCCTTCAAGCCCTCTGTAAGAAGATTAAGCATGAGGCTTTCTAGCACCTCTGGAGGCATATGAGCAGCAGTCAAAGTATGAAAGCGGCGGTCATCGGTGGGAGCGGATATGGCGGAGGGGAGATGATCCGCCGCCTCCTGCTCCATCCCCAAGTAGAGCTGAGCCGGGTCGCTTCTATCGATTATCTGGGGGAGCCTCTCTGGGCAGCGCACCCCAACTTGACCCAACTGACCGACCTCCGCTTTGAAGCTCTGAGCCCCAAAGAAGCTGCAGCAGGTTGTGATGTGGTCCTCTTGGCCCTGCCTCACCGGGTGACCGCTGATAAGGTCCCTGAGTTGATGGAGTTGGATCTCAAGATTGTAGATATGTCGGGAGACTTTCGCCTCGATGATGCTGCTGTTTATAAGGAGTTTTATGGCCTGCCACACAGTTGCCCAGAGCTGCTCTCCAGCTTTGAGTATGGTCTGCCCGAGCTGAACCGGGAGCGGATCAGGGGAGCTCGCTGCGCTTCTGCTCCGGGCTGCTTTGCCACCAGCATGGAACTGCCCCTCCTGCCCCTCGCTGCCGCAGGGCTCCTCAAGGAGCAAGAGATTCGAGTGACCGCGATCACCGGCTCCTCCGGCTCAGGAGCAGCACCTAAGGCGGGCGCTCATCACCCTGTACGCGCAGGGAACCTCAAGACCTACAGCCCGCTGCGCCACCGCCATCAACCTGAAGTAGAGATGGCTTTAGAGAGAGCAGGTGCTCAAGAGATCCGAGTTTCTTTTGTACCGGTCTCTGGTCCCTATGTGCGAGGCATCTTTAGCAGCATCTTTGTTGAGGTGGGGGCGGAGCTGAGCCAGCAGACTCTGGAGACCCTAGCGGATGAATATTTCGCCGATCACCCCTTTACACGGCGCCCCGAAGGGCGCCTCCCTGAGGTGGCTGCGGTAGTGGGTTCCAACTTCGCAGAGGTGGGCTATCATCTAGGGCCGGTTTACGCTGGACGCAGGACCCTGAGCTGCTTCTCCGCCTCTGATAATCTGATCAAGGGGGGCGCAGGGCAGGCGATTCAATGTATGAACCTGCTTTTGGGTTTGGAGGAGACTGCTTCTTTAGAGGATCCCGGCAGTTGGCCCTGAAGAGTCGGATCTCTGAGCCCCCCGATTGGGGGATCTATCTCCACTTTCCCTTCTGTTTGCGGCGCTGCCCCTACTGTGACTTTCAGGTTGAGGTGCAGCCAGAGATCCCACACCAGCTTTATGAAGAAGCGATTCTCCGTGAGCTGGAGCTGCGCGCACCCGCCTTTGAGGGCCTGGGCGCTCCTATAAGCCTCTACTTTGGAGGTGGGAGCCCAGGGCTCTGGGCACCAAGGCACCTGGGGAGAATCTTTCAGGAGGTGAAACAACGCTTCGGTCAGCCCAGAGAGATCACGATCGAGTGCAACCCTGAGGATCTCAGCCTCTCTCGACTCCAAGCCCTAAGAGCACAGGGGATCAACCGCCTCAGCCTGGGGGTTCAATCTTTTCAGTCCAAAATACTTCAGGCCCTGGGACGCCGCCCTGAGCCTGAGTTGGCGCTCAGGGCGATTGAGGATCTCAAACAGAGTGGTTTTGAGGATTTTAGCCTGGATCTTATCTTCGGCTTGGCTGGAGAGAGCTTGGCGGAGGCCCTCGGCGATTTAGAGCAGGCCTGCGCCTCAGGTGCTCCCCATCTCTCCCTCTATCAGCTCACCCTCGCCGCAGGGACCCCCTTTGGAGCGCGAGCCGCTCGAGGAGAGCAGCTCCTAAGCCCTGAGGAGTTACAGGCAGAGATCTTCCTCGCGCTGCGTGCACGTCTGGCCGAACTGGGCCGCCCCGCTTATGAGATCAGCAATGCCGCTTGCCCCGGTTTTGAGGCGGTCCATAACAGCCTTTACTGGACCGGCTGTAGCTACCTGGGCTTGGGGGCTGGGGCTCATGGCTTCCTTGCTTCAGAGGCGCTGCGTTGGGAGAACCTGGGAAGCTCCAGACTCTATCTAAAGCAGGCCCTGTCGGGTACCTTTCCTGAAGCTCGACGAGAGCGGCTAAGCGTTGATGAGCTTGCCCTTGAGCGCCTAATGACCGGGCTGCGCCTCAGCCGAGGGCTTAAGATGGATGGAGCACTCAAACAACGCTTTGGGGTTGGGATCAAGAGACTCATCCAGGAGGGCCGGATGGAACAGATTGGGGAGTACTGTCGCGCCACAGAGCGAGAGGCTCCCATCCTTGATAAGCTCATCTTGGAGCTGCTCTAGATCCCAAGCTCTTCCAAACGATGGGATCGAGGTCATCTTTGATTAAGAGCAATGTTTTGCGTTCCCTCAAGAATAAATCTCTGCAACCGAATAAAACTCTGACGAGCTTTGAGCAGAGCCCCAAAAGGAAGATAAATTGATGGCTTTTAAAGATCTCAGAATTGGAACAAAACTCTCATTTGCTTTCTTTGGCGTTGCTGCGGTGCTGCTATTTTTGGGAATATTGGCATATGTCGACATATCGCGGCTATCAGATGCAACGCATGGATTGGAGGAGACAGCACCCCTGGTCTCCGCCTCCCTAGAGATGAAGCTGGCCACCACGCGCGATATGCAGATGGTTATGGAGATTCGAAGCGCCAGCTCCGAGGCTGCGATCGATGAATTTCTAAAAGTCACCCAAGAGAACGCCACTGCCTTCGATGCTTTTGCTCAAGGGATCCTTGAAGGGGTCGAATTTGATGAACAGATCATCTTCAAATCAGAAGATACTGAAATCCGCCACCTTGTTGAAATTGCTGTCAAAAAACATCGTGAAAAATTTCGTCCTGCCATCCAAGCCATCGCAAAAGAAAAGCGCGCTCAATTTGCAAAAAGCGAGGGAGATGAAGAGGCCCTTGAGCGCTTAGACAAGGCTGCTGATGGCATCGGTGTTGATATCTTTAAGAATCTCAGCCATTTGGAGCAGCTGGCAAAGAGATCTCATGCAAAGATGATCAAGACAGCAGATGAGATCTCAGCCTCGACACGCTTACAGATCATCTTGGCTGTGCTGTTGGGGTTGATACTCGCCTTTGTCTCAGGGCGCAAAATCAGAAGCACGATCGCCTATCCGCTCAGAGAGCTGCTTGAGGTGCTTGAAGAGCTGGCAGCACGAGATCTTAGAGCGCGCAGTAATTTGGAGAGCGAGGACGAATTGGGCTTTATCGCCAAAGCCCTCAACCAAGTGGGGCTCCAGCTTGGAGAGACGCTGGAAGAGATCTCTCGCTGCTCTCAAACTTTGGCGAGGGCCTCTGAAGAGCTCTCAGCGACAAGCACGCAGATGGGCAGCAACGCCGAAGAGACCTCGACTCAGGTTCAGACAGTCTCTGGAGTCGTCAGCGAGGTGAGCGCCAGCATCGGGACAGTGGCCAACGCGATCGATGAATTTCATGCCAGCATCAAGGAGATCGCCGACCACTCCAGTAAGGCTGCCCATGTCGCCTCTGAGGCGGTGAATGTGGCCGGATCAGCCAAGCAGACCATCGCCCAGCTTGGGGTCAGCAGTCTAGAGATCGGCGATGTCATTCAGGTCATCACCACCATCGCTGAACAGACCAACCTGCTCGCTCTTAACGCGACGATCGAAGCAGCCCGCGCTGGAGACGCAGGCAGAGGCTTCGCCGTCGTCGCTAACGAGGTCAAAGATCTCGCAAAGGGAACCGGTGAGGCCACCCAAAAGATCACTGAGAAGATCGAGGCCATCCAGCGCGACAGCGAGCAGGCGGTGAAGACCATTGAAGAAATCGGTCGCATCATCGGAGAGATCAATGATTTTCAATCCACCATCGCTGTAGCTGTAGAGGAGCAGAGCGTTACAGCCTCTGAGATCAGCCGCAGCTTAGCTGAAGCTTCACAGAACGCCGCTGAGATCTCAGATAGGACAGAAATGATGACCGAGGTCGCGCAACACACCGCTACGGGAGCCAATGACACCCAGAATGCGGTCAGTGGCTTGGCTGAGATGGCCAATAGGCTGAAGTATCTCGTCAGCCAGTTCAAGCTTGGGTAGAGAGATCGATCTCTTGCTCCACCGGTTTGAGCAGCTTTGATGCTTAAATCCCTCCTTGTCCCTCAATTCCTCTTTTGATAGCCTCCCGGCGCCCATCCTTCCACGCAGCGCTCAAACCCTGACGGCTCGGGTGAAGAGGGTTGGTGGGATTCAAGCATTTACGAGCCCCGGCGGCGAAAAACTCGTCGTCTCGCGAGTTCCTTTCTCCATCTTATGGAGGCGTGGACCTGACTGGAGGAGTCTATGTCCAATCCCCGCAAAATAGTGATCGTCGGCGCTGCTGGCCGTGACTTTCATAACTTCAACATGCTCTTTCGAGGTCGCCAAGATGTGAAGGTGATCGCCTTCACCGCAGCTCAGATCCCTGACATCGATGGTCGCGCCTACCCAGCAGAGTTGGCTGGTGAAGGCTATCCTAAGGGGATCCCGATCCTCGCCGAGGAGAACCTCGCGCAGCTGATCCGTGATGAGCAGATAGATGAAGTGATCTTCTCTTACTCTGATGTCAGCTATGAGCACGTGATGCGCCTCTCCGCTGTCGCTATCGCTGAGGGAGCAGATTTCCGGCTGCTGGGCGCTGAGCCTACAATGTTGAGTTCCAAGAAGCCGGTGATTTCCATCTGCGCTGTGCGTACGGGTTGCGGAAAGAGCCAAACCACCCGTCGAGTGGTGGAGCTGCTCAAGGCTCAGGGCAAGCGTATTGTCGCCATCCGCCACCCCATGCCCTATGGAGATCTGAAAGCTCAGAAGGTGCAGCGCTTCGCCACCCTAGAGGATCTGGAGCGCCACAAATGCAGCATCGAAGAGATGGAAGAGTATGAACCTCATCTAGATCAGGGCACCATCGTCTACGCTGGAGTCGATTACGAGGCGATCCTAAAGGAAGCTGAGCAAGAGGCGGATGTCATCCTCTGGGATGGAGGCAATAACGACCTCTCCTTCTTTAAGTCTGATCTAGAGATCGTGGTGGTGGACCCTCTCCGCCCTGGGGATGAGCTGCGCTATTTCCCTGGCGAGGTTAACCTGCGTCGCGCTGATGTGGTGGTGATCAATAAGATCGACTCTGCCGACGCTGAGAGCATCGCTCAGGTACGCAATAATATCTTCTCCTCTAATCCAGGTGCTCTCGTGATCGACGCTGCCTCTCCAGTCAGCGTGGATGATCCAGAAAAGATCCGAGGCAAGCGAGTCCTGGTGGTGGAGGATGGACCCACCTTGACCCATGGTGGGATGAAGATCGGCGCTGGGGTTGTCGCAGCTCAGCGCTTTGGCGCAGCGAAGCTGGTTGATCCTCGCCCCTACTTGCGCGGGAGCTTGGTGGATACCTTCCGTCGCTATCCCAAAATCGGCACCCTGTTGCCCGCTATGGGCTATGGACGACAGCAGATGACCGATCTCAAGGCCACCATCGACGCCGTGGATTGTGATCTGGTGATCATCGGCACCCCCATCGATCTGAGCCGCTATATCTCCTTTAACAAACCCTCGGTACGGGTTGGATATGACTTGCAAGTCATCGGGCGCCCCAACCTAGATGAGGTGATCGAGCGCTTCCTCGAGGAAGAGGGCTGAGCGGAATGAGGAGCTTGGCCGCCCCTTTTGAGCGGATCTTAGAGTGTTGCGAGCCCTTCTTGCTGAGCTATCGAGGCAACTGGTCTGCGTTTAATTTTAGGCCCTTGGGACTGGAGATCTCTCCTGAGCGCAGCTACTGCCCTACCTCCCTCCACAGTCGCAGCCTGATCGATGGCCTTCATACCCTGGATGGATTCTCCTTTGGCCCCCAAGAGATGAGGATGCCTCGCTGGGTGCTCTTTGATTGTGGAGAGTTCCCTGGGATTGTCTTTGGATTTGGGCAGCGGCTCAAGAACCTCTACCCAGAGGCTCGCCAAGCCTACGGCTTAGAGGAGGGGGATCCAGAGAGTTTTGTCCCTCTCAGCATGTGGGTTGCCATCCGCTGTGCTGAGGAGGGGGCTTGGTTTGGTCATAACCTCTCTTCAGCCAACCTGATCCTCAAACAGGAACCACTGCCAGGCTTGGGGACCCTCACCAAGGCTCTGGGGATCCTCGTCACAGGAGTCAAGAAGCAGTATGGCGCCACTCAGTGGCAGAGCAGTAGCCTCAGAGTGCATCTGCGCTTTGGGGCGATGAAGCTGCTTTCGGCCTATACCCCCGCGCACACTCATGAAGAGACCTTCAGCTATCTTATTCCGGTTAAGCCAGGGCAGATCGAAGCCAGCCTCGCTCCTGAGTGGCGGCGGGTAGATGAGGAGGGAGAGCGCACGCTGTTGGGGGATGACAGCCAAGCGATCCGCGCCCTCCATGCGGATCTAGAGCTGGGGCAACTTTGGAGCTTGATCAACCTCCGCTCTGAGGGTTCAGGGCAGCGACTCTTTCTGAGAAGAGGCTGAGTCTACTGTGAGGATTGGATCAGGGCGCAGCGTTCAGCGTCGATCAGGGCTGAGATGGTGGAGCTGCCCATATCACCTCCGATAGACCAGGAGTCAGACCACTCAAGGAGCAGGATCTTGCTCCCAGGGAGGAGCCCTGCGGAAAGCCTGGGTTCATCATCATGGGTGTTGAAGCCCAAGAGCGCATGCCAAACACCCTTTGGGCCTCCACAGCGAAACTCTAAGCTCTCTTCATGGCTGTTCCAACTCCCTTCCATCTCCTCGACAATCTCCTCTGTTTTGCGCTTCCAACGTAGGCTGATCCTGGGTGCTCCCCAGTGAAGCAGACCTCTGACCTTCAGAATGCGCATCCAGGAAGCTTTGGTTCCTTTGGAGAGGGAGAAGAAACCCCCTCTCTTAAGATCTTGCCTTAAGCTCCTCTGCTCTCTTGGATTCAACCTCATATCGGCCTCAGCGAACTGCTGATCTTCGGACTTGCTCCAGAGCCGGAGCTTCTTGAACCCCTGGCTTTGCTTACCCAAGAAGAGGATCGAGTCCTGCCCCTCTCCCTGAATGCTGGTCTCACCCGTGAGGCAGGCGGCGATCTCTCTCTTGGGGGACCAAGCAAAGCAGCCTGACCAGGACTCAGGACTCTTGGCCTCTACCTTTGGGCGGATCTTGGGTAGAGACCAAGGCGCTTTAAGCTCCTTGAGGTTTCTGATGGGTTGGGTAGGTCCCATCTGGAGAGGGCAGGACTTTGAGTAGGCTGAGAGCCCCAGGGTCTGGGCTGCTTGAGCTGTCTTTCGAGCCTGTTCCCGGTCCTGAAGCCACTCAGCGATCACCACCAAATCTCCCCAAGCAAAGTTTTTAAAAGCCCGCGCTTCGTAGATCGCAGCCCGCTTTAAGCCTTTGGCCTGAGCCTGCTGAGTAAAGGCGAGGGCAGGAGCAAATTTCTGTTGGGGAAAGGCCCCCAAGATGACACACCAACCATCCTGGTTGATCCTCCCATCAAAGTCGCCCTGGGCGAGGGCAGGGAGAGCAAAGAGGAGAGAAAGAGAGAGGCTTTTCATCAAGAGCGCTCCTTTTCAGGTTCTCAAGCGACAGATTTTCTCCGAGGAGGAGATCTGTCAATCGCTTTCACCCAAGACAATCGCACTTTAACGACCGTCGAGGAGCTTGATAAAATGTTAGGAGATGAGGAGGCTGTTGTCCAAAGAGCATCAACGCTCACATGCCTTTTCATACTTCAGCCTACAAGCCTGTTGAAAGAGGCTATGATCTCCATTCATCTTGGCGGCGGCGTAACAGGACTTGCCCCTGCCCAAATGGCAGCCACGGAGAAAGTAAGCCAGAGCACGGCTCTCATCCCTTTGGGTGCCTGAGCCCTTTTTGAAGCGAGTCCCAACATTGTAACAACCGGTTGCGCTTCCACCTTCACAGGCGCGTTTGTAAAGCTGAAAGGACCTCTTTTTATCCTGTTTGACACCTCTTCCCTTACTGTAGGCTTTGCCTAAGCTAACACAGGCTGAATGCCAACCAGCAGCGCAGCCTTGGTTATAGGCGATGAAGGCCTTATTCAGGTCCTGTGGCACACCATCCCCCTTGCTGTAGATCCAACCCATTTTGAAGCAAGCCTTCCCAGAACCTAGGGCACAACCACGCTCAAGGAGAGCATGACGTCTCTGTGGGATCTGACGGCTGAGCCGATAACAGGAAGTCGCATGGCCCAGCTCGCAGGCGCGGGCTTGAACTTGGATGGCGGCTGTAGGGTTTTTGCTGATCTGTTCACCGCTGCGTAGCGCCGCCCCGAGTATCCCACAGGCGTTGCCATCGCCCCGAGCGCAAGGCTGCTCACAGGCTCTTGGCTGTAATTTACTGCAAACAGGGCCGCTCACACGAACGCACTTCCCGGTTAAGTAGCTCATCCCTTTGGGGCAGCCGGGGCGTCGTAAAGTTTCCTGTTCCAAGGCTGAGGGTGCTGTACCTGCAGCAGAGATTGGTACCAGGTTGAGGCGCAGGAGCGCGCCACAGCCGCTCTCCAGCTGGCTGGACTCAGCCTTTGTCTGGCGGCAGGCCTCAATGTCGCCGTCAGCATTCTGTAAGGCTCGATCGCTGTTGAGGTCACCGGAGGCACCAACCTCGAACATCTCGACCGCGCTGCTCAGCTTTGCGCGCTCACCACGATTCATCACAAAGGCGCCAACATGCGCGGATTGCACAAAGTGGGTGGCTTCCTTACAGCGCCCCTTGAGTTCATCTTGGCTCACCTCATAGCGAGCCGCTCGCAGCTGACCGACCATCGCAATGGCCAGATTCAAAGTCGCGTTCCGATCCATTGAGGCGCCGATTTTCGCGCCGCTGAAGGGCAGATTGGCGCGCACCTCATCAGCGTTCTCTAAGCGCAGGAATTCTTCTTTGAGGAGAGTGCCTTTATAAGCGTAGCCCCCCTCTATGTGGCAGCCCTTAAGAACCTTGATGTTCTTGCAGTCATAACGCACCGCAGCCAAACCTTCGCTCATGATGATCTCAAGATCACCGCGCTGACTCGCGAGCAAGTCGATGATCAGCAACTCAGCCTCATCATTGGCGTTCGCGCAAATCACCCCTTGCATAGCGGTCGCAGCTTCGAGTTGATTGGGATATATCGCAGTGGCTGAAGAACCCGTGCCGCATCCGATAAGCAATAGAGCAAGCAAAAGGATCTGTATCACAACTCTACTCCTGATGTTCGAACCCAGCCTTCAAACAATATCCAGCTCGGTGGTGCCCCCCGACGCTCTGATTCAGTAATGAGGCGAATTTTAAATAATATCATTTCAAGCAGCCCCCAGAAAGTACACGTTTGCCGCTCTTGATCACTCAAAAATGTCGTGAGTGTTGGTATTATGGATGAACTCAAAAAAGGGGTCAGCGACTTTTAAAAAGAGGAGCACAACTTACTGGAGCCTGTCGAGTGCCGATCTGCCTCTCCTGTTAAAGAGGAACAGGCAGGGTCTCCAGGAGACGGCGGATGAGCTGCTCAGCCTCCTTTGGAGGGCGCAACAGGCTGCTGACCCCAGCGAGCTGGATTCGATGAGCCAACACAGGCACAGCCAGATATTTGGCATCATCGGGGAGCACGTAGCCGCGCCCTAAGACAAAGGCCCGCGCCCGAGCGGCGGCTTGGAGAGCCAGGGCGCCTCGGGTGCTGATCCCCAACCGAAGCTGTGGCATCTTTCGGGTCTCCTCTACCAGCGCCATGATGTAATCCAAGACGGGCTCGCTGACCCGCACCGCGCTGGCCTGCTCCTGTAGCTCCAAGAGGCGCTCAGGGTTCAAGAGCGGCTTCAAGTTCAGCAGCGCGTTCGCTGCACCATTATTGCGGAGGATCTGTCGCTCCTGATCGCCATGGGGATAGCCCAAGCGAAGGCGCATAAGGAAACGATCCAGCTGCCCTTCAGGGAGAGGGTAAGTGCCATGATAATCTTGAGGATTTTGAGTCGCGATGACGACAAAGGGTCGCGGGAGAGGGCGGGTTTCATCATCGATGGAGACCTGCCCCTCATTCATCGCCTCCAACAAGCTGGA
Organism: uncultured Nannocystaceae bacterium; assembly: GCA_964384025.1. Lineage (GTDB taxonomy): Bacteria > Myxococcota_A > Bradymonadia > UBA7976 > UBA1532 > CAYLJJ01. Next base: position 659 of record CAYLJJ010000067.1, on the reverse strand, counting down.
TTGGGTCTTGGGCGTCGTCCGATTGATCTCATCCGCCAGGACAATATGAGAGAAGATGGGGCCTGGACAGAACCGGAACTGTTCGCTTTGGCGGCTATAGATGTTCACCCCCAGAATATCACTGGGGAGGAGATCGCTGGTGAACTGAATGCGCTTAAATTGGCAGCCCAGGAGCTGCGCGAGGGCCCTCGCCAGAGTCGTTTTGCCCACCCCTGGGAGGTCCTCTAAGAGGAGATGTCCTCGTGCCAGGATGGCAGTGAGAGCGTCCTCTAAGAGCCTCTCTTTACCCAGAATCACCCGCCCCAGGGCATCAAGGAGTGCTTTGATCAACAGCTTCTCCTTCTCGGGAAGGGTGGTTTGAAGAGGAGCGGGGCTACCACTGATCTAAGAGAGGGGGCTTGGAGCAACTCCTCGCGCCTGCCTCAGCTCAGGGATTATGGAGCCTGAGGCTCTTCGCTCCAGGGGATAGGGGCAGGCTCCACCGGCTTGGGCTTAACCGGTGCTGGTACCACCGAAGGCGGAGCTGGAACCACAGGGGCAGGCTTTACTGGAGCTGGCCTTACCGGAACTGGCTTTACCGGAACTGGCTTTACTGGGACCGGCTTTACTGGGACCGGCTTTACTGGGACCGGCTTTACCGGAACCAGCTTTACTGGAAC
>CAYLJJ010000066.1:13620-38754 GCA_964384025.1 uncultured Nannocystaceae bacterium | reverse complement strand
CGGTTAGGCCCGACGCTATGGTCGCCTACTATGGCCCTATGCCGGTGGATATGGGAGCACCTGAGGCAGCGGTTAGGCCCGACGCTATGGTCGCCTACTATGGCCCTATGCCGGTGGATATGGGCTCTCCAGAGCGCCCCGACGCGCAGTGTAATATCGCTTGGTATGGTCCTCCGCCCTGCCAAGATGATGAACAGTGCGTCGATATGTATGGGTCCGGGTGGTATTGCGATCAAGGCCATACCATGATAGATCCCTGCACTGGGGATGAGAGCCACTGGCCTCTCTGCCGTGAGGGGCGTGAAGAGCGGTGAGCGCACTTCAAGAGCTCCGCAGTACGCTTCGCCGAGAGTATCTCTGGCAAAAGCACCTCTTTCATCGAAAGCAGAAGCAGCAGCGGCATCAACTCCGCTATCTCTTCTTGGAGATCACCCGACGTTGCAACCTCAGCTGTGTCTACTGTGGCAGCAACTGTACGGTGGAAGAGCAGCGCCGTGAGCTGAGCGCTGAACAGTGGATCGGGGTGATTCGCCAGGTCGCTGGGGACTTTGATTCCAGCCGCATCATGGTCGCGGTGACTGGAGGAGAGCCCCTGATGAAAAAGGGAGTCTTGGAGATCTTCTCAGCACTGCATCACTATGGCTTCGCCTTTGGGATGGTCTCTAACGCCTTCCTGATCAGCGAAGAGATGGCAGTAAAGCTGGTTAAGGCGGGCATCGGCTCCATCTCTCTCAGCATGGACGCTCCCCCAAAGATCAATGATCGTCTCCGAGGCGAAGGAGCCTCGGCGGCGGTAGAGCAGGCGATCCTCAATCTAAGAGCAGCGGGATTTGGTGGCAAACTGGAGATCATCTCCACGATCACAGCCCCCGCCGTCCCCTACCTCGACGAGATGCGTCGCTATGTGGCTCAGCTCAAGGTGCCTCTCTGGCGAGTGGCTCCAGTGATGCCCATCGGCCGCGCCGCTGAGCAGCCAGAGTTGGTCCCTAATGCTCAACAGGTGCGCGACATCCTGGAGTTTGTCCATCAATCTCGAAAGGATGAGTGGCGCCCCCGCCCTGAGTTCTCTGAGGAGGGTTACCTGGGCAATCGTTACGAAGGCAATGTACGGCCCTATCTCTGCCAGTGTGGCGCAGGGGTGGATATCGCTGGGATCCTCTCCGATGGTCGCATCGGCGCCTGCCCTGAGCTGAGCGATGCCTTTGTTCAGGGGGATATCAAGACAGAGCGTTTTCGTACAGTCTGGGAAACGCGCTATCAAGCGCTGCGAGATCGCAGCTGGACTCAACAGGGCATCTGCGCTGACTGCTCCGAATATGAACGCTGTGGAGGAGGCGCGCTGCATCTCTATCAAGACGGTGAGTCGGGGATCCTCAGATGCCTCTATAAGCAGGCCAAAGAGGCTGAGAGTGGCCCTCTAGCCTCCTCACAGGCGGTCAGCTCCTGAAGCATCGAAGGCTCCGTAGAAGCTCTGGATGCCTCGATTTTGAGGCCAAGATCTTTGAATATCAGAGTTTTTCTCTGAAAAGCTCTCTCTCTTGGTCCAGCTCTCCTTGCTTCAGTCAGACCTATGATTTTAAACGTAAAAACAGATTTACATATCCCCCTCATTGTGCCCTGGAGGGCCATCCGATAGGTTCTGACCATGCATCGACTGCCAGAAAATAGCGGATGGATCGAGGTGATCTGCGGGAGCATGTTCTCGGGTAAGACCCAGGAGCTGATCAGCAGGCTACGGCGAGAACTCTACGCCAAACGCAAGATCCAGGTTTTCAAGCCTGAAACCGACAACCGCTACGCTTGCGAAGCGGTCGTCACCCACGACGCAGGGCGCTTGGAGTGTGTAGCTGTCTCCAAAGCTGAAGAGCTGCTGGGGTTGCTCGAAGAGGATACCTCAGTAGTGGGCATTGATGAGTGTCAGTTCTTTGGAACCGAGCTGATCTCCACAGTGGAGGAGATGGCCAATCGAGGCCTTCGGGTGATCTGCGCGGGTCTAGATCAAGACTACCTGGGGCGACCCTTTGAGCCCATCCCCCAGCTTATGGCGGTGGCTGAGTTTGTCACCAAGAAGTTGGCGGTCTGTATGGTGTGTGGCAACCCCGCCAACCGCTCTCAACGGATGGACTCTGAAGAGCGTAAGGTGCTGATCGGCGCCAAGGGAATCTATCAGGCCCGCTGTCGGCGCTGTCACTCTCCCAACGCCGTTGCTCCAGAGCCACAGCGAATGCCCAACCACCCTGGTCGCAGCATTCAACCCATCAACCCCGGAGTCTTGACCTCTGGGGAGTCGTTTAACAACACCCGGATTTAAGCGATGAGCTTCTACGATCCCAAGCGTATCGAAGTCCTGATCTCTGAGGAGCAACTTCAGGAGCGTATCCACGAGCTGGGCGCTCAGATCAAAGAGGACTACGCTGACTCTCAAGAGCTGCTTCTTATCGGAGTGCTTAAGGGCTGCTTCCTCTTTTTGGCAGATCTCGTGCGCGCTATCGATCTGCCCATCTCTGTGGACTTTCTGGGGCTGTCCAGCTATGGCAACTCTACCAAGAGCAGCGGTGTGGTGCGGATGACTCAGGACCTGAGCAAGTCTATCAAGGATCTTGATGTCCTCATCGTCGAGGATATCGTAGACACCGGATTGACTATGAAATATCTCCTGGATAACCTGAGCACCCGTCGTCCGCGCAGTCTCAAGGTTGCTTCTCTTCTGCATAAACCCGCGCGCGCTAAGGTTCAGGTACCCATACACTATCTGGGCTTCACCATCCCCGATAAGTTTGTCATCGGCTACGGCTTGGATTACGCCGAGCGCCTACGCAACCTGCCCTTTATCGGCATCAGCAGCGATGGGACTCCACCCTATCCTTGAGCCCCTGAATGTAGAGATTTCGCCACGCGAAAAGCCTCCGCGGCTGCCTGAGTCTGGTTGAGACGCAGCAGGAGCTGAGCGAGGCGCAGCCAGAAGCGTGGATCTTGAGGCTGGTTCTCAGCCACCCGCTCATAACAGCTCAAGGCCTCTCTGTCGGCTCCCATCTCCTCCTGAAGCTGCCCTAAAGCCATCCAAGCTTCTGACCAGTCTGAGAGGGCTTCAAGAGCTAAGAGTGCCTTGAGCAGCTCAGCAGCAGGCTCAAGGCCCTGGCGTTGAATCAGGAGCTGAACCACCTGTAGAGCTACTTCTCGCTGCTCTGGTTTGAGGCCGAGATAGCGGAGGGAGTGGGAAATCAAAGCTTGATACTCCCCCAAATCTGCAGCCAACTCCAACATACGAGCCGCAGCGGTGACCTGCTCCTCTCCCTCAGGGAGGCGCTCATAGAGGGCCTCATAGCGCCTCAACGCAGCAGCCTGCTCGCCCGCCTCAAACTCCAGATCCGCGAGGCTCTTCTCCGCCTTCCAAGCAGGGATGCTGGGATCATGCATGCTGATGAGGGCATAGCCTTTAAGGCGACCTTCGGCGGCTCGCTCTAGCAGCTGTCGCGCCTCCGAAGCATCACCCATCTGAAGCCAAGCAAAGGCGGCGTGATACCAAAGATCTGGGTTCTCTGGGAAACGCGCTAGACCCCGCCGGGCGACCGCCTGAGCCGCTTGAGGGCGTTGAAGATCCAGGTTGGCTCGCACTGCACCCACATAACTGTAAGGCACAGGCACATGACGCACCGCCATCCCAAAGCGACTGGGGGCGCGCTCATAGAGGTTGAGGACCCGCTCAAAAGCCTCCAGCGCCTGCTCTGTGCGTCCCCCAATCCAGTGCTGAGAGGCCAGATAGAACCAGGTGATCAGCGCCTCTGGATCCTCCGCCAAGCGCTCCTCTAAGAGCTTTAGGTTACGAGCATCCTTGGCCTTCTCATGCATCACCTCTGGATCGGCGCCGTAATGATCAAGGCCGATATCCAGGCGGTAGTCGGTGGTGATCCCAGGCATCCCTCGTCCCACCTCCTCATGCACTTGTCCTTCAAAGATAAGCTCCTCCCGGCGAGGAAAGAGGCGGCCGCTGAAGCCATCGTTGAGGTAGCGACCCGCGCGGGTGTAGTTGCGGACTCGGGGACAGATGACTCGAAGTTGACCGCTGTACTCCTCCATCACCGCGCGGATCACAGTATGAGACTCAGGCAGGAGACGCTCATCGGCGTCCAAAACCAAGATCCATTCTCCGCTGGCCCTCTCAAGGGAGACATTGCGAGCGGCTGAAAAATCTCCGCACCATTCAAAGAAACTCAGCTTGGCTCCGGCAGCCTCAGCCAGAGCCACCGTGCTGTCTTTTGAGCCTGTATCCACCACGATGATCTCCCAAGCTAGGCCCTTCACGGAGTCCAAGGCGCCCTGGATAAACTCCTCCTCATCTCGCACGATCATACAGACCGAGAGCCGGGGGGGAGATGTACCCTCGGCGGCGCTCAGGGTCTCTTTGATGATCTGCCGGATCTGAGCGGGGGTCCGGCGCGGGTTCTTTAGGTTCTCGGCGTTAAGCAAGCTTTGATGGGCGCTGGGGTAGTGGGGATCCAACCAGAGGCAATGCTTGAAAAGCTGAGCTGCGGCCTGTGCATAGCGCAGCTCATAGAGCGCGACCCCCGCCAAGTTCATCAGGTGGATCAGACGAGGCCAGCGGGGGAGAGTGGGGAGCAGGAGCCTCAGCGCCTCTTCAGGACGACCCAGATCAAGGAGGATGAGAGCCTCATGTCCCAGGAGTGTGGCGCTCTCTGGATCAAAGCGACGAGCGCTGCTCCACAGCTCAAGGGCTCGAGCTTTGTCAGACTCTGCAAGGGCTTGGCTCTTGAGATGTTCGGCAGATTGAAGATCGCGGACGGTGGCCACTTGAATCGACATGCTGAGATGTTGTCAGCCCAGGGCTGAGCAGACCAGACTTAGGGTTGGTCAAGAGATAGATGCTGCGATTTTGTTGCTCTTTGATGGGGCCGAAAGGCCCCTTATTTACAACAGCCCTGTGAGGCGCAGGCCCTCTTTTCATCGCTGTCTAGATCTCTAAAACGATCCGTTCATCTCCCACCTCAAGGCTTCCAATAGAGACCCCAAAGGCTCCCTCAGACTCTAACCGCTCCAGATAGAGGATCGCTGCTTTTGGAGGGAGCGCCAAGAGCAACCCCCCTGAGGTCTGAGCATCAGCCAGGAGGAGACGTTGAGCCTCAGAGCTGGGACCGGGATCAAGCTGAGAGCTCACATGGCGCAGATTGTTAAGGCTGCCCCCAGGGATGGCCCCAGCCTGGATACACTCCTCCACCCCCAGCAGGCTTGGAATCGCCGAGAGCTGAAGCCGAGCGCTCAAACCGTTGCCCTCAATCATCTCCTTGAGATGCCCCAAGAGGCCAAAGCCGGTGATGTCAGTGCAGGCGCTGACTGGGAACTCCTGAGCCAGGGCGGCGGCCTGAGCATTGAGCTTCTGCATCCAAGAGAGCGCCGCCTCCAAGCTCCCTGAAGGAGCGAGGCCCTGTTTAACCGCTGTGGAGATCAGCCCCAAGCCCAGAGGCTTGGTCAAGATCAACCAGTCCCCCGGCTGACCTCCCCCCTTTCTCCAGAGCTGCTCTGGATGAACCTGTCCCAACACCGAGAGCCCAAAGATCGGCTCAGGGTTGTCGATGCTGTGTCCTCCCACGAGGACAACCCCAGCCTCCTTTGCCTTCTCAGCAGCCCCTAAAAGGATCTCCTCCATCACCACGAGGGGTAAGCGTCCCACTGGAAATCCAAGGATGTTCAGGGCGCTGATCGGTGTCCCTCCCATCGCATAGATGTCACTGAGGGCGTTGGCCGCAGCGATGGCCCCAAACTCCCGAGGGCTGTCAACAATGGGACTAAAAAAGTCCAGCGTCTGGATCAGGGCCAAGTCTGGACGGATGCGCCAGACAGCAGCGTCCTCTCCAATCCCGCTGAGCAGGTCGAGATGAGTCGCCGGAGGGAGGCGCTTAAGGAGGCGCGCGAGATCCTGGGGGCGCAGCTTGCAAGCGCAGCCCAGGCCATGTGTAAAGCGGGTCAGCCGGATCTCCTCTGAGGGCTCTTCAGAATACGGCCTGAGTTGATCTGAGGGCAGCATCCGTAGAGCAGCTGCGCTGATGATCTCTGCTGCTCGCTCGATCTCCTCTGCGCAGCTGCCCCGCCCCAAGCTGAGGCGTAGGGTTCCCATCGCCCACTCCATTGGGACCGCCATTGCTTGTAATACCGGGGAGATCTCGATCTCTTCTCCTGTATGACAGGCGGAGCCTGCCGAGGCGGCCACCTCATCGGCGATCTCAGCCAAGAGAGTATCAGCGGCTAGGCCCCGAATGCTCAAGTTGAGGGTGTTGGGTAGGCGGTACTCTCGATCTCCATTGAGACGCAGCCGTTCACCGAGGCGAGCACGCAGCGCCTCTTCGAGTTGATCTCTGAGCCCCTCCAGGCGGGCGCCCTCCTCTAAGAGCTTCTCCTGAGCCAGCGCGCAGGCGGCCCCTAAGCCCACCAAGAGGAGCACATTCTCAGTCCCAGGACGAACCCCCCGCTCATGCCCCCCGCCCAGAAGCAGGGGAGGCAGTTCAAGCTTCGCTCGTACATAGAGCGCCCCCACCCCTTTGGGTCCATAGAGCTTATGTCCCGCCACCGAGAGCAGGTCCACGCCCAGCTCACGAACATCGACGGGGATCTTGCCCACCGCTTGAGCAGCGTCGGTGTGGAAGAGAGCCCCCGCAGCATGTGTGATCTTCGCCAAGGCTCTGATGGGTTGAATGCTGCCCACCTCGTTATTGGCCAGCATGATGCTCACCAAGGAGGTCTCTGGGCGTAGGGCAACACGAAGATCCTCAGGATCCACCAAACCCCGCTCATCTACAGGGAGGCGAGTCAGCTTGATCCCTTGGTGCTCTAAGTGCTCACAAACCTGAAGCACCGCAGGGTGCTCCACCATAGAGGTGATGATATGTCCACGAGCCAAACCCCTCAGGGCCAAGTTATTGCTCTCTGTTCCTCCGCTGGTGAAGGTGATCTCTTCGGGTTGAGCGTTCAGGAGAGCGGCGACTTGTCCTCGTGAACGTTCTAGAGCTTGACGAGCCTCTAGACCATAGCTGTGGGCGCTGGAGGGGTTGCCAAAGACCCCATAGAGGTAGGGAAGCATCGCCTCAGCGACTTGGGGGGCGATGGGCGTGGTGGCGTTATAATCCAAGTAGATGGGCTTACTCATGGACAACACCTAGAGTTGAGGAGATCGTATTTAGGGCAAAAGCGAAGGCTACTTGAGTCAAGATCAGAGGGATCTGAGCCAGGACATCGGGCCAGTAGAGATAGATCCCCCCCTGAACGATGGCCTGAATCCAGTGATTGACCTGCAGATGAGGCTGCACTGTCAACCGCCCTCGTCGAGAGAAAAGCAGGCTCCAAAAAAGCAACAGGAGAGCTGCGCTTCCCAAGAGAGAGCCCAGGAGCGCTGGGCTCTCATGGACCCTGGGTAGAGCGCTAAAGCTCAGCAAGAGAATGATGAAGCCCAAGGGAGCAAAGAACAACTTTCCGGCAAGCATGGATTCTCCTGTCAGAAGTGTGGAGGATAGCTGTTTCTCGCTCCAGAAAGGAGCTTGAAGCGGAGCTGAAATTATGGCCATCGAGTTCTATTCAACCCGAGGCGAGTATGGCGCCTTCTCTAACTTTTCTGCTCACCCCTTCAGCTTGGATGGAAAGCGTTGGGCCACCAGTGAGCACTATTTTCAGGCCCAGAAGTTTCCTGGAACTCGGCATGAGGAGGAGATCAGGAGAGCTAAGAGCCCCTCTATGGCGGCACGTATGGGTCGCTCCCGTAAGCGCCCCCTACGAAGAGATTGGGAGAGCATCAAGGAGCAGATCATGGCTCAGGCCCTGCGAGCCAAGTTTGAAACTCACCCAGAACTGCAAACCCTGCTGCTCTCTACCGGAGATGAGAAGATCATCGAAGATGCTCCACGGGACCGGTATTGGGGCTGTGGGGCTGATGGCAAGGGTCGCAACCGCCTGGGCCATCTGCTGATGGAGCTGCGGCGCCAGCTCAGGGAGGCGCTGGAGAGTTGAGGATCGCGGTCATCAGCGGCCCCTATCGTCAGGGTTTCTCCTATCAAGAGAACATCTGGCCTGAGGTTCTCGCGGGCTTGGGGCATCAGGTGCGGGTCTTTCATGCGCAACCCTCAGATGCTCCTCTGCGGAGAGAACAAGGACCTCAAGGGAGCTATGAGGTGCGGGGGGTTAAGAGCTTCTGTCTGCCTCGACAGAGTTACAACAGCCAGGCCCTCGCGCCAGCCTTGTTGGAGTTTGCGCCTGACTGTGCTTTCTGGGGCGCTGTAGCCACTGGCTTTGGTCGCGCTCTTCATCGAGATCCCCGCTTGGCGAATATCCCGGTAGTCTCCTTCTTTAGTGAGAATGTAGGGGGGATGCATGCCTTTGACTGGAGCGATGCTCGCCTGCCCTGGAGAGCGCGGCTTCACGCCCTGGGTTATCACCTCTTTAGAGGCCCAGACACTGTAGCAGGCTGCCTCCGTTCTCAGCTCATCGTCGCCAACACCCCCGAGACCGAAGAGATCCTGCTCTACTACCCCCAAGGCTCCAAACGCCGGAAGATCCAGGGTCGTATCCTACAGCTCCCCCTGGGCTTTAGCCCCAGCTTCTTCTGTTTTGCTCCTCAACGCTTGGCGCCTGCGCGAGCGGAGTTTGCGCTCTCAGAAGAGGCCCTGCTCTTTATGTACTCCTCTCGCTTTGCTTCCAATAAGGAGCGCGCCATTGAGTTGAGCATCCAGGCTTTGCAGGGAGCGATGGAGCAGGATCCCAGGATTCAGGCTTTGCTGATCGGCTTTGACGGAGGAGAGATCAGCCGTCGTTTTCAAGAGATGATCCAGCAAGGCCCTTCGCCTCAGCGCTTTCATATGGCTCCCTTTGCTCCCAGAGAGCGCCTCAGCCAGCTCTATCATGCTGCCGATGTGGCCCTCTTTGTGCGTCCCAGCATCTCCTGCCAAGAGTCGATGGGGACTGGGCTCTATGCTCTTCTCGCCGATGATGGCTCTATGGACCATCTCCTGAGCCATCCCAGCCAGGGCGCTCTCTTTCCGCGAGATGAGGTTCCTCAGATGATCGAAGCGATCCTCTCAGCGACGGCGCTATTGGGCGCCCAGGATGATCCCCTCAAGTCCCGAGCTGAGCGCGCCCAATATGCTCGACGCTTGGGTTATGATCGAATCTGCCAAGAGGTCTTGAAGCGCCTTGGTTTGGGTTGAACTAAAACCTGAAGAGGAGACCATTTGGGGTTAAGGCGCTCTCTTTGCTGGGCTCCTCTAGATTATAGATGATCAGGCCCGCGGTCAGCGCCAGACCGCTGAAAACACCTGCGGCAATTCCCCAGGTCATATTGTTCGCGCTGCGATCATAGGCATCATGGTAATCTGGATCATCGCGCCTCTCGATCGACTCCGCATCCTTATAAGCAACCCTGTACTGGTAACCAAAGAAACCCGCACCAACCAAGCCGGCGGCAGCGAGGCCCCCTGAGATCCAGATCCAAGGGCAGAGCCCTGAGCAGCCCTCTGCGGAGAGAGGAGGGATCGGATCAGGAGGAACTGGAGCAACAGGGAGAGAGGCAGGAGTCGGACAGTTAAAATCGATCTCCTTTCTTTTACCTGCAGTAATTTGGATAGGTCGCTCGTCTGGTTTTGGGCAATCCACTCGAATCTGATGAGAACCCTCAACCAAACTCAGATGAATTGGAGTAGTTCCTTTAAGTTTAGAATTGATATAAACATTGAGTCCATTTGGGCTGCTTTCAATATCGATTTTACCGGAACAACTTTCCTTAAAGGTATTCATCCGTTTTCGCATATTATCTTTCAGGATCGGATTGCACTCTTTATTACAATATGAACCCTGGCAGTGTTTGCATTCAGCAAAATAGTGTTTAAATCCATCTATACCTTCTCTGCAATGTCCTCCCCAGAGCTGGTAGGTAATGGCGCTGTTAAGCCAGACAAGGGGTCGACGTGGCATTTCCTTCTGGATCATCTTAAAATGCTTGATGGCTCCAGCATGATCGCCCTTGCGGATACAGAGATCTGCATCTTTCATATGCTGCTCAGCATATCTATTTTTCTCAGCCTCTGTCTTAAGGAGATTTTTCCCAAAAGCGGAGGTCGTGAGCAGCGAAAAGAGAACCCATAGATAGAGTGTGTGCCTTCCTCGGATTCCTCTTTCTTTGATCCTCATAAGAGCCTCCATTCCGTCTCTTTTATTGGGCACAGGGTCTTCTCCAAGTCAATGGATATCCTAAGGGTCGAACCTTATCTCTGGCTGAGGCTCAGGAGATCTCGTGGCGAATCTGACAGGGCAGATCGTTTAGGTCGATAAGGGTTTTCTCCCAGGGAGAGTTATTGAGTTGGATGCTCAGATGCTGGATATCCTGTAGATTGTTGGGCCAGTTATAGAGCAAGAGCGCCTTGGCAGCTTCCACTGAGAGCTGCATTTTCCTTGAGAGAGACTTTTGAAGCAGGGGCAGTATGTCGACGCGCCGCTCATTTAGGCCGGGGAGATCGATGCTGATCTGAGCCAAGCGACTTCTGAGATCTCGCAGAAAACGACCCTCCGACTGAAGTTCCTGGAGATCTTTTTGACTCGCCGCGATGACGCGCACATCTACGCGATGCCCCTGGGCACCTCCCACAGCTCTGATCCTCCTCTTCTCCAATGCTCTCAACAGGACAGATTGCAGCCCCAAAGAGATCTCCGAGACCTCATCTAAGAAGAGTGTTCCCTTGTCGGCGGCTATAAAGAGGCCCTCATGAACTCCAGAAGCACCTACGGGCTGCCCAAAGAGTTTGTTAGCCAGAGGCTCCCCCCCTCTGACCGCGCAGTTTGCAGAGATCCAAGCCCCTTGGCGACCGCTGGCCTGATGCAGATGCCGCGCGAGGGACTCTTTTCCTGCTCCTGTGGGGCCCATGATCAAGATGGAATGCTGGGTTGTTGCGAAGCGATCTATAAGATGATGAGCCTGACTGAGTGGGGCTGAATAGCCCAGACGTGAGAATATCTGTTTGTCCAACGGTATGCTCTTCTCAGTATACACAAAGAAATGGTTACCTGCTTGAATGAGCTGCTGGTCCTTGAGGACCGCACGTCTGCAAGGGTATTCATCTAAGAAAGTACCGTTTGTGCTCTCTAAATCCTCCAAGAGGCAGCCCTGACCTATCGGACGGAGCTGAAGATGTCGTCGGCTCGCTTGATTGTCCCTGATGCTCCACTGACCCTCACCAGGAGCACGACCAATAACAAGAGGTTTTTTTAGCTCTAAAGCTCGCTTTGTTTTTGGATAGACCAAGGTCAATAGGCGTAATTTGGGGACCTCTGAGCTGTTTTGGAGTCTTGATCTTGCTTTTATCGTCTCGTAAATCTCCATGGAAAAGAGATAGCATACTTGCTTACTTGAGAAAATCGAACTATCAGGTCCCAATCCCAAGCCGATCTGAGGATCAAACAGCGGAGGTAGAGGTAGATGCAAGGCGGCAAAGCAGACGGAGAGGAAAGAACTCAGATGTACTGCCCCCACTGTGATCAGGATTTTTCTGGCTCCCAAGGTGGTTATTGTCCCCGTGATGGTCATCCTCTCCGCGAACGCTTCACCGCTGGTCCCAATGATCCTTTCATCGGGACAATCTTAGACGAACGCTTTCGGATTGAAGAGCTTATCGGTGAAGGAGGGATGGGGAGTGTCTATCGCGCCACCCAGCTCAGCACTGTTCGTGCGGTGGCGATCAAGCTTCTCCATGCTAAGGCGCTGACTACGCCTGAGTCGGTGCAACGCTTTGAGCGCGAGGCGAGGGTCATTTCTCAGCTGAGCCACACCAATACGATCAGGCTGTATGACTTTGGCTATATAAAGAGCGGGCAGCCCTATCTGGTGATGGAGCTGCTTAAAGGAGACTCTCTAGATACCATCCTTAAAGCTGGTCCTCTCTCTGTCGAGCGCAGCCTCCAGCTTCTGCTGGATTGCTGTAATGCTCTCGCAGAAGCCCACGCTCAAGGCATCGTCCATCGAGATCTCAAGCCGGGCAATCTCTTTCTTCAGTATGTACCTGGGCAGGCTCAAGAGATCCTCAAGGTCCTCGACTTTGGCATCGCCAAGGAGCTGGGTGCTCAATCCCTCACCCAAGGGATCTTGGGGACGCCGCTCTATATGTCCATCGAGCAGGCTGCAGGCAAGGAGCTGGATGCTCGCAGCGACATCTACAGCTTGGGCGCGATCATCTATGAGTGTCTCTCTGGACAACCCCCCTTTCAAGGGGAGCAGGTGATGAGCATCCTCCTGAAACACGCCACCCAGAAGCCAAAGAGCCTCAGAGAGTATCCCTCTCTTCAGATCTCCGTCGCTGTGGACCAGCTCATCTTAGATCTCTTGGAGAAGGAGCCTGAACATCGCCCTCAGTCTGTGGTTGAGCTGCGTGATCGAGTCTTGGAGATCCAAAATGATCGTATCCGAGAGAGCCTGGATCTGGGACTTCAAACCCTGACAGCTGCCCAAGCTCCGAGCCGAGAAGAGCTCATCTCGAGAGTTGAGGCGCAGCGCTCTACAGTCATCACAGAGCTTCTAGAGCTGGACAAAAAAGAGGAGGCCCCTCAAGAGAGAGCCCAGATAGATAAAATCAAGCAGCTCACCACTATAACTGCGCCGATTCGACGAGGAATTTCAAAATTTTGGCTGAAGCTCTTGGTTATTGCTGCGCTCATGCTGACTTATGTTGTTTTTAGACAGATGGACGAACAATCAAAAAACTTGAACGCGCAAGACCCTGCTTCTGTAAGTGTAGATTTGGATCTCGGATCTCATAAATCATCGATTATTTCAAATGGTAGACAGTCTTTAGATTCAGGTATGGTTCTTAGAGATATGATTGTGTCTATTTATGACGTACAACCTAAAACTCATCAGATTCCTGATATGAGTTTAGATGCTCAGGTTGAAAATATAGATGCTCGTTCTAAAAAACAAGATCTTCAGTCTGCGAATCTCTCTCAAAGACCTTCTTCTGAGAGAGAAAACACTCAGAAGCGCCGATGGCTTAAAGACTTTAAACGTAAAAAGCGATTGCAAAGAGCCAAAGCAAAAAAGATCTCAAAACCTGCTCTCCCTGAGAGTCCATTGATTCCGATCTCTTTTGGAAAGTCAGCTCCAAAACCAAGCAAACAAACACCATCCAGTCCTCTGATCCCTATCTCCTTTGACGCAGGCTCGCCTTAGGAGTCGCTCTGCTGAACTCCGTAGAGCCAAGTGCCCAAGAGCATGCCCAAGATCACAAAGAGGGCGCTGAATCGTCCCTCTCCCAGCATCACCAAGGCGGTTCCAGGGCAGGCTCCTGAGAGCCCCCAACCCGCTCCAAAGAGCAGCGCGCCCGGTATCAGGGTCCTGCTCCAGGGCTTGGCTTGATAGTTGATCGCTTCCGAGCCTAGGAAGGTCTTAAGAGAGAGAGCCTTCATCAGCAGCACCCCCAAGGCCCCCACAGCGGCGGCTCCTCCGATCACCTGCATAAGTTGAAGATCCTTAAAGAGGAAGAGCGCAGCGTAGTAGTCGGGCTCGCTGGCCCCGACACGACTGAGGAGAAAACCAAAGAGAATTCCCAGGGCGAGAAAAGGCAGGCGCATCGCTTTTCCTCCTCAAAAGAGCCAGAAGAGGAGCTGCACCATGAAGATGCCGCCCAGAAAGAAGAGGAGCCCCGCGAGGAGGCTGGGGGGGTTGAGCAGAGAGATGCCTGCGATGGCATGGCCGCTGGTACAGCCCCCCGCCAAACGAGCTCCATAGCCGAGGGCGAAGCCCCCCAAGATCAAGATGGGCGCTCGAAGCCAACCCGAGGGCAGGATGGAGTCATAGAGCGGCCCCATAGAGAGGCTGCCTATAAACTCAGCACCAGGAGAGAGGAGCAGGGCCAAGAGCCCCCCGAGAGGTAAGCCCAAGAGAAAGAAGAGGCGCCAGTTGAGAGGATCCGTATAGTCCCCGCTCTGAAAGAAAGAGGCCTTTGAGGCGAAGCTACAGAGGTTGCCATAACCTGTAGAGACCCCCAACAGCTTCCCAGTCAACCAGAGCTGGAAAAGGAAGTAGAAGCCGATGGCCAACCCTCCCAGCCAGCCGCTCCAGATGATGATGTTCATTTTGCTCCTTTGACACAGATCCTGTTTATGGACCGCTTTAGCAGATTTTGTTCCCTGAAGGAGCAGAGGTTCTAGAGCCCATAGCTCCTGAGCCTGCGCCAGAGCGTAGAGCGGCTCATCCCCAACGCCTTTGCCGCCTCAGCTCGTCTTCCCTTAGCTTCTCTCAGAGCCAAGAGAATGCGTAGGCGCTCCTGCTCCTCTCTATCCTCTGGGAGAGGCGCGTAGAGGTCAGGGAGCAGATCTTCGCAGCGCAGCACAGGTCCCTCCCCCATGGCGAAGGCGTACTCAATGACATTCCTCAGCTCGCGGATGTTGCCCGGCCAAGGGTAGCTCTTGAGGCGCCGCAGGGTGGCTGCGTCGATCTCATCGATTGTGCGGTGGCCGCGCTGGTTGAAGCGCTGGATAAAATGCCAACTTAAAAGCTCGATATCTCCATGACGATCTCTGAGCCGCGGGAGGAAGAGGGGGATCACCCGCAGGCGATACATGAGATCTTCTCGAAACAGCCCCTCCGCCAAACGCTCTCTCAGGGATTGGTGAGTCGCAGAGAGTAGGTGAATATCAACCTTGATATGTCTACTGCCTCCCACAGGTACAAAGCTGCGCTCTTGAAGGACCCGAAGCAGGCGCGCTTGAAGTTGTAGGGGCAGCTCAGCCACCTCATCCAGAAAAAGGGTCCCACCATGCGCCTGCTCAAAGAGCCCCGCGTGATCGCGTATCGCTCCCGTGAAAGCCCCCCGAACATGACCAAACAGCTCTGAGGCCAGAAGATCTGGGGTAAGTGTAGCGCAGTTTATCGCTCGAAAAGGACCCTGCCGACGCGGACTCTCAGCGTGAATCGCTTGGGCAGCCAGCTCCTTACCCGTCCCGGTCTCTCCACGGATCAGGATGGGAGCCCCGC
Organism: uncultured Nannocystaceae bacterium; assembly: GCA_964384025.1. Taxonomy (GTDB): domain Bacteria; phylum Myxococcota_A; class Bradymonadia; order UBA7976; family UBA1532; genus CAYLJJ01. The sequence goes on along the minus strand of CAYLJJ010000066.1, from coordinate 23,741 downwards.
TGCGGGCCGCTCGTCGAAGCTGATCAAAGAAGCGTTTCATCTCAGGAGCACCGCTGATCATTTTATGAAAGAGTTGAAGTGCTCCGTTCTGCTCTCTTAAGGCCATTCTGTTTCATATCTCCTGCGACAGATTTCAACTCTTTGAAACATTTTTTAAGGAGAGCGACAAGAAGCTCTGAGGCTGAGGCTTGGCATGTTCTCTGCGCTGTAGGTCGAAACTTCAGCAAGCCAGGAGAGACCTTGAGCGAGCAGCCTCCTCTAATCCCAAAGCTCAGCCCGAAGCTTCGAGGGGATCTCAGCGCTGGCCTTACGACCGCGGTGATGTTGGTCCCTCAGGGTATGGCCTACGCCATTCTCGCAGATCTTCCCCCCATCGTCGGGCTCTACGCCTCAACCATCCCTCTCTTTATCTATGCCCTCTTGGGAAGCTCTCGGCAGCTCGCAGTGGGTCCTGTGGCGATGGTCTCTCTCTTGGTCGCTGCGGGCATCGGTCCTTTGGCTCAGGGAGATCCAGACACCGCCGTCAGCTTAGCCCTGCTTTTGGCTTTGATGGTGGGCTTGATTCAGACTCTTATGGGTCTGTTTCGTATGGGCTTCTTGGTCAACTTCCTCTCCCACCCTGTCATCAGCGGTTTCACATCAGCAGCGGCCCTGATTATCGGTCTGAGCCAACTTAAGCACCTCTTAGGGATCTCCCTGACCCGAAGTCATCGCATCGATCTGCTGCTCTATGAAACCCTTGGTCGCTTGGCTGAGATCCAAACAGGTGCCCTGATCTTGGGTTTGGGAGCGATCCTGCTTCTCTTGGCTCTGCGGCGTTGGGCGCCTCGGATACCAGGAGCGCTTATCGTTGTGTTATTTGGAACTCTCTTAGTTCAGAATGGCCTATTGGAGGCTGGAATTGCTGTAGTGGGCGAGGTCCCTGCCGGTCTACCCAGCCCGAAGCTCCCCATCCTAAGTTGGGAGAGCTTTCGAGCCCTCCTGCCCATCGCTCTGACCATCTCCCTCGTGAGTTTTATGGAATCGATCTCGGTGGCTAAGGCTTTCGCGCGGCGCAACCGCTACAAGGTCGATCCCAATCGAGAGCTGATCGCCCTGGGTCTGGCGAATGTGGGGGGGAGCTTCTTTGGCGGCTATCCAGTGACTGGGGGCTTTTCGCGTACGGCAGTAAACGCCCAAGCGGGGGCTCAGAGCAGCCTTGCTTCAGCGATCACCGCGATCTGTATCCTCTTCACCCTTCAATTCCTCACCGGCGCCTTCTATTTTCTCCCCAAGGCTGTGCTCTCAGCCATCATCATGGTGGCGGTCTTTGGTTTGGTGGATCTCAAGGAGATCAGACACCTCTGGAAGGCGAAGCGCTCCGATCTTCTCTTCCTGCTCTTAACCTTCTTGAGCACCCTCATGCTGGGCATCGAGGAGGGAATTTTGCTGGGCGTAGCTGCTTCGATCCTTTGGTTCATTCTCAAGGCGATCCGTCCTCATATGGCGGTCTTGGGCAAGTTGCCAGGGCGAGATCTCTTTCGCAATATCAAGCACCACCCCGAAGCTGTGACTTGGCCCGGGCTCTTGATTCTGCGTATGGATGCCCCCTTCTTCTTTGGCAACCTCGCTTTCTTGAGCAGCAGCTTGGAGCGCTTAGAGGCTGAGGCTCCAGAGCCACTCAAGGTGGTGCTTATCGACGCCAGCAGCAGCAATGACCTAGATTCTTCAGCAGAGAGTATGCTTCGAGAGTTGAAGGAGGAGTATCAGAGTCGAGGGATCTCTCTCTTTTTCTCTAACCTTAAAGGTCCCCTACGCGCGATAATGAAACGCTCAGGTTTCCTACGCTTTATCGGAGAGGATCATCTCTTCAACGATACTTCAGAAGCGGTCAAGTTCATCTCTGAGTCCCAACTCCTCAGAGAGTTTAAGGGAGAGGATCGATGAGTGATCTTATCTTGGCCATCCTCGGTGGTCTGATTATGGGATCAGCCGCCGCTGGCCTGATGCTCTTTAACGGTCGGGTTCATGGCATCAGTGGGATCTATGCTGCCCTGCTTTCTCCCAAGCCGGGTGATCTGGGCTGGCGCCTCAGCTTCCTGGGCGGTCTATTCAGCGGCGGACTGCTCCTCAACCTCCTGGCTCCTGAGGTGCTCGAGGATAGAGTCCAAATCCCACTCTGGCTGCTCCTCATCTCTGGCCTCCTCGTCGGCATAGGGACCCGATTGGGAAGTGGCTGCGCCAGCGGACACGGGATCTGCGGGCTGGGCCGTTTCTCTCCTCGCTCTTTGGTGGCCACTCTAAGCTTCGTGGGGGTGGGGATGTTGGTGGCCACACTTCTCAGCCCACTCTTAGGGATTGGCTGATGAAGGCGATGCTCTCCTCTTTCTCTGTGGGGCTCCTCTTTGCCCTGGGTTTGGGCCTCTCCAAGATGACCCAACCTCAGACCGTCATCGGCTTTCTACGCCTAGATGAAGCTTGGCGCCCCGATCTAGGCTTGGTCCTGTTCAGCGCTGTCCTCAGCTATGCGTTGATCTTTCGACTGATCCTACGGCAGGCTCAACCCATCTTTACGCCCCGCTTTATGATCCCTACGCGGCGAGACATCACACGCCCTTTGATCCTTGGCTCTCTGCTTTACGGTTTGGGCTGGGGGCTCAGCGGCCTCTGTCCAGGTCCTGCCCTGGTCATCGCGGGAGGAGGCTCTCTGAGGATTGTCGCCTTCCTGCTCGCCATGACCTTGGGGATGTGGCTCAAAGAACGCCATCAGCGCTGGCAGCAGCAGAGAAGGCGCCACTTCGAGAGAGCACAGAACACACAATTAACCTGAAGATTAAGGAGAGAGATGCAGATCAAGAGCTTCTTCGATCAAGCCACCTACACCCTGAGTTATCTCCTCTGGGATGAGCAGAGCCGTGATGCATTGATCATCGATCCTGTCTTGGACTTTGATCCCAACGCTTGGCGCGTCAGCGAGGAGAGCGCTTACCGTCTGATCCATTTTGTTCGGGAGGCTCAGCTCAAGGTTCATTGGATCCTAGAGACCCACGCCCACGCTGATCATCTCACAGCGATGGAGATCCTCAAGCATGAGTTGGGGGCCAAAACCGCTATCGGTGAGAAGATCAAAGATGTGCAAGCTCTCTTCGCGGGAGCTTTTAACCTGGAGGGTTTCCCTACAGATGGGCGTCACTTTGATCATCTCATCAAGGATGGAGAACTCCTCCAGGCTGGAAGCTTGGAGATCAAGGCGATCCATACCCCTGGACACACACCTGCCTGTATGAGTTATCTCATCGAGGGTGTGCTCTTCAGCGGAGACGCGCTCTTTATGCCGGACTTTGGAACAGGGCGCTGTGACTTCCCCAAGGGCTCCGCCGAGCAGCTCTACCGCTCTGTGGTTCATAAGCTCTACAGTTTGCCAGATGAGACCCGTGTCTTTGTAGGTCATGACTATCAGCCAGGGGGGCGGGCGCTGGCCTATGAGACCAGCATTGGCGCCTCCAAGCGAGAGAATAAACAGCTCAATACACAGAGCAGCCTAGAGGATTTTCTAAACTTCAGAGAGACGCGAGATGCTCAACTCGCGCCTCCAAAGTTGCTCTTTCAGAGTCTGCAAGTCAACATCCGCGCCGGGCAACTTCCCCAAGCAGAGAGCGATGGACGTGTATACTTTAAGATGCCCATAAACTTCCTTAGCTGAGATAATAAGGAGCAGAGATGCTGACAATCCTTATTCCTGTGGATTTCTCTGACTGCTCATACCTGGTGTTGGCGGAGGCCCTGAAACAAGCCCAGGAGTTGGATGCACAGCTGACCTTGCTCTATGTAGTTCAGGGGGCTGAAGACAAGGCCCTTCTGCATCTTAAGGAGGGTCCCCCTCGCTCTATCCAAGAGCATCTGCTTGAGGATGCTGAGGCTCAAATGCGGCTCTATACTCCGCACTTTAAGGGCTACGCGGTAGAGCGGCGAGTGGAGGAGGGCGAGGTCCTCTCCTCGATCCTGAGGGTTGCTCAAGAGATCCAAGCCGATGAGATCATCATGGGGAGCCACGGACGACAAGGCTTGGCCCGCTGGATCTATGGTGGCCTTGCTCAGCAGGTCAAGAAGCGAGCCCAGATCCCGGTGAGGATCATCAAGAGTGTTCATAAGAACAGCTGTGAGGCTCGCAGTTGCGCGACATGTAACTCAGGAGTGAGCGAAGCTGTTTATCAGCTCCGCGCTGAAGAGGATGGTTGATCGCTCAGCTGCCCGGACCTAGCTCTTCGGCTTCTCAGGATCTTCACGAGGAGCAGGGAGAGCCTCAGGGTTGAACTCTACAGAGGCGCTCTGGAGGAAGCCCGGCAGCGCGTCTTGTAGGTTGCCGCCGACGAACTGCTTCAACATCTCTCGCTGCTGAACAGGGCCAAAGAGAGATTGTCTCCACCCCCCCATCAGCTTAAGGACCTGTTGACGGCGCAGGTCCTCACTCAGCTTCACCTTCTCCTTAGCGAAGAGCTCCATATCTGGCTCGATTCGCTCTTTGAGTTGGACCAAGAAGAAGCGTCCATCAGCTTCGATCACCTCTTGTATCAAGGACGCCTCGCTTTTCAAATTTGGGAGAAGCTGAGCCAGTTTTTGGCTCTTGCCGATACCAGGGATCTGCTCGTAGACAGAGCGCTCGGCGCTAAAGAGACCTGTATCCCTCAGATGTTCAGCCTTTTTGTCCTCCTCAGGAGAGCTGCTCAGGAGTTGATCTTCGGGAGCGGGCTCAGGCTCAGCATCTGGAGCCACCTTGGAAGGTTTAAGCTCGGCCATACTGCGACCTCCCTTAAGCTGGTCGAGCATCGCTTGAGCCTTTTTTAAGGCGACCCTTTTGCGTTGGCTCTCCTTAGCGAGCTTAAGTCCGATCTCTCCCTTGACCTCCTCCAACGCTTTCTTGATCGCAGGCTTGATCTCCTCAGCCTTGACAAACCAGTAGCCCATGCTGTCTTCCTGGAGCGTGGAGATCTGCCCCTTCTCTAAAGCTACATAGATCTCATAGCCCTTTGCCCCTGAGTTGGCCTTGTTTTGCCAACCCATATCACCTTTGTAATCCTTATAGTAACCTTCAGATGACTCAGAAGCTAGTTTCGCAAAGTCAGCTCCCTCTTTGCGAGCCTTGGTTAACAGCGCCTCTGCCTTCTTCTTAACAGCTTGTCGTTGAAGCTCGGTGGAGTTGGGAGGGAGCCGCAGTAAGATCCTTCGGATCTTGATCTCCTTTTCACGGTCATACTGCTTCTTATTGTCTTCATAGTACCCCTTGATCTCCTCTTCATGAGCCGCAGCGTACTTCAGACCATCTTCCTTTTTAAGCTCTGGGAGCTTCTTGGCGTGCTCAAGGGGATCCACCATGAGATACTCCAAGTTCCATTTGCGGTTCTTGGCCTCAAAAGCTGCCTTCACCTCTGCCTCACTCACCTTGATCTGATCGGAGAGGAAGCTGAGATAGCGGTTGAGCAGCAGCTCTCTGCCCTTGGCTTCACGATAGATCTCTGTACGGGCTCCAAAGCCCTGAGTTACCTGAGCTTGATAACGCTCATAGCTGAAGCTCCCTTTGCGATCTCGGAAAGCACCAAAATCGGGGTTTCTCTTCCCTGTGATGTAATTGGTCACATCGGTTTCGCTGACGGTGAGGCCCATCTTCCGAGCGCTCTGCTCCAAGAGCACCTGATCCATAATCTGTCGCCGAGCCGCTGAGCGCATCTGATAGACCTGTTGAGCCTCCATGCTGTCTTGAGCGTGGCGCCTAACAGCGATCTCGATATCCTGGAGCGGGATCTCCTGACCATTGATCCGCGCTGCCCAGGTCATCGAAGAGCCGCCCCCCCCACCTGGCTTCCATCCCTGGGATTGGGGGCCAAAGAAAAAGATAAAGACGACGATCAGCATCCCGAAGAGGATGAAGATCAGAAAACTCTGTGATTGTTCGCGAAGTCTGGTCAGCATTCCGATAGGTCCTGATAAATGAGCGCAGAATCCTATGGTTCAAGCTGCCTGGGGTCAACTGGATAGCGGATCTCAGGGAGAATCCCAGCCCTCCAAGAGCCCCTAAGTCTCCCTCTTATTTCCTCTAAGAGCCAGGACTTATTCCCTCTAAGAGCCAGGACAAGGGCGAATCGGGTTGCTGCTTGAGGGGGGGTTTGGTATAGCTCTTCTTCCTTAATTCTGTGCTGTGAGCTGCCAGAGAGTATGCTGTTCGACTACATCTACGGGATGTTCAGCAACGACTTGGCCATCGATCTGGGAACCGCCAACACCCTGATCTATGCGCGTGGTAAGGGTATCGTCTCCTGTGAACCCTCCGTCGTGGCGGTCAAAAAAGATGCCCATCACGGGCGTCGAGTCCTCGCTGTCGGACGAGAGGCCAAGGAGATGCTGGGTCGCACCCCCGGCAGCATCGTGGCTATTCGACCGATGAAGGATGGCGTCATCGCTGACTTTGACGTAACCGAGGCGATGATTCGCCACTTTATCCGCCGGGTGCATCAGGGCACCAGTTTGGTCAAACCTCGAGTGATCATCGGGGTCCCTTATGGAATCACAGAGGTAGAGAAGCGCGCCGTGCGAGAGTCAGCGGAGATGGCCGGAGCCCGTGAAGTTTACCTCATCGAGGAGCCCATCGCGGCGGCCATCGGCGCTGGTCTGCCCATCACTGAGCCCAGCGGCAATATGATCGTGGATATCGGTGGAGGGACCACCGAGGTGGCTGTGATCTCCCTCTCCGGGATCGTCTTCTCCCGCTCAGTGAGGGTGGGTGGAGATCGCATGGATGAAGCGATCGTCCAGCACATGAAACGCAAGTACAATCTGTTGATTGGTGAACCCACCGCTGAGAAGATCAAATGCCATATCGGTAACGCCTTTGATATGGGGCAGATTGAGCATATGGAGGTCAAGGGTCGCGATCTCGTCGCAGGACTCCCCAAGACATTGACCATCAGCTCCGATGAGATCCGAGAAGCTCTAGCGGAGCCCATCTCAGCGATCATCGATGCTGTCCGCGTCGCCCTGGAGCGCACCCCCCCAGAGCTGAGCGCCGACATCGTGGATAAAGGTATCGTCCTGGCGGGCGGAGGCGCCCTCCTCAAGGGTCTGGATGTCCTGCTTCGTGAAGAGACGGGGCTCCCTGTGATGATCGCTGATGATCCTCTCTCAGCAGTTGTTCTGGGCTGCGGAGGTGCCCTGGACGAGATTGAGCTGCTGAAGAATGTCGCTATCGAGGCCTGAGTCGGGTGCGCAGCGGCTCTCACCCTCAATCAAAGAAGCCCCTCCTCCTGGCCCTGGCTCTCCTCTCCTTCTCTCTGGTCCTCCTCTATTTTGATCGACGTGGAGATCAGCCTGGTCCCATCGGCAAGGCGATCGTCTGGGGTGTCTCTCCTGTTCGCCAAGTAGTGAGCAGCGCGGGTCAAACTCTTCGAGATCTCTGGCTGAACTACCTGGCTCTTGTAAACACTCAGGCAAGGAATCGTGCCCTGGAGCGAGAGCTTCAGGGGCTCAAAGAGAGGGCCGCTCAGTCTGCAGATCTAGTCGCAGAGAACGAACGCCTTCATCGCCTCCTTGAGCTGGCTGATCGACGTAAAGATCTGCGGCTTAAGGCTGCCTATGTGGTCTCTCGTAGCCTGAGCCCCTTCTTCCGGGTCCTGGGGCTCACCCTGGATCTTGAGGGTGAACAGGCTCAGGCTGGGATGCCGGTCATCGCTCCTGGGGGAATCGTCGGGCATCTTCGCCTGCGCGTTGGTCCTCGAGCTGAAGTGATGCTGTTGACCGATCCACGCAGCGCCATCGATGTGGTCTTAGAGCAGAGCCGCGCTCGTGGGGTGGCTGTAGGCACCGGCGAGGCGGATCGCTACACCGCCCAGCTTAAATATCTGGAGCACTCCAACAAAGCGATCTTAGGGGAACGAGTGATCACGACAGGAGATGACGGTCGTTATCCCCGAGGCTTGGTCGTAGGTGAGATCATCTCGGTGAATCAGGACACCAGCAGCCCTTTTCAGGGAGCCCAAGTTCGCCCTCTGGTGGATCTAAACGCTCTTGATGAGGTCTTTGTGATCCTTGGCCTCACCGGCTTAAACCCTAAAGGTACAGAGTTTAAAGGGATCCCCTGAGATGCGCTTTTTCCTTTCTCTGCTCTTGGGGTTCTTGGCGCTCTGCACCCAGCTCTTTCTTCAAGAGACCTTTGCTTTGGACAGCTGGAGCCCCAACCTCTTGGTGGTCTTCCTCGTTTGGCTCGGGATCCAGCACCCCTCCAGTCAGAGCCTGCTCCTCGCCGCCATCTTGGGGCTCCTGATGGATGGCTTCGCGGCCAGCCCTCTGGGTTTCTATATGCTCCACAGCTTGCTGATCTACTTGGCCGCCCTCAGCCTTAACCAGAGGCTAAGCTTTCAGAGCTTCTTCAGCAGCGCCTTCTTGGGGCTCGCCGCGGGGTTGATGAGCCTCTTCCTCTTTGGGGTCCTGAGCCGCATATTTCTGGACAACCCGCTGCTCTCTCAACACCTGAGCAGGCAGCTGCTCCCCCACCTGCTCCTGATCATCCTCTGTACGATCCTGGGTTTCCCGCTCCTCAACCGTTTCGACACCCTCTCCAGCCCACGAGCAGATCGAGAGTTTCTCTAGCTCAGCTCATCAGGGCGGTTGGCGAGCGAGGGCTGATCTGCTAGTTTGTCGCCAACTTCAAGGCGACATGTATGTCAATGTATGTCTAACGTCTACCTCGACTCATCAACGATCGGATATCAGAAGAGGGCGAGACGCTTGATGGGGATCGTGCTGCTCACCTTTGTCACTCTAGGTGCTCGACTGATCCATCTACAGTTTATTGAGGGTGATAAGCTCCACGATGCTTCAGTACGCAACTTCTCACGCAGCATCATCATCCCTGCCAATCGAGGCAGCATCTTTGATCGCAATGGCCGCGTCCTGGCCTTTAATCGCCCCTCCTTTGACCTCTATGTCACTCCTGCCCAGATCGATAAACTAGATGAACTCCTGGAGGGGGTCAGAGGGATCTTAGAGCTGGATGAGCTTGACCTGATTCGCCTGAGAGAGCGCATTGAGCAGCCCCGTGGAATGTGGCGCTATCGAGCCATTCGAGTCGCCCGCGATGTAGATCGCAAGCGCGTTGCTCTCGCTGAGGCCTTAAAGGCGCGCTTGGATGGCCTCTCTTTTAAGATCCGGTATCAACGCGAGTTCCCCATGGGGGAGGTTGGGGCTCACCTCATCGGCTACCTTGGCAAGCCCAGAGCCAAAGAGCTACGCGAAGATAAAGAGGGACGCTACAGGGCAGACTCAATGCTCGGTCGCTTTGGGCTGGAGCGACGTTATGAAGCGGTCTTAATGGGGCGGGATGGCTTTGAGCGCTATGTTGTTGACGCTAAGGGGGCGCGTCTAAACAGCGGCTGGGCTGAGCGCGCTATGGAGGAGATGCTCGCTCACCGCGCCCCTCAGCGAGGGCATGATCTGGTGCTCACCATCGATGCTGATGTGCAGCAGATCTTATTGAGCGCTCTCTCCGGTTATGAGTCAGGCGCCGCTGTGGTGGTCGATCCTCAAGATGGCGCGGTTTTGGGTATGGTCAGCAAGCCCGGCTTTGATCCCAACCAGTGGTCTGGTCGTCTCAGCGCCTCTGTTAAACGAAGCATCGATGAGAACCCCTATAATCCCATGCTGGACAAGGCTGTTCACTCCTATTTCCCTGGCTCCATCTACAAACCGATCACCGCGCTGGCTGCTCTAGAGGAGGGGGTCTTGGATCCCAGCCAGTCCATAGAGAGTCCAGGTTTCTACGAGTTTGGAAACCGCATTTTTCACTGCCATAAGCGCGCAGGGCATGGCGCTGTCGATCTCCATCAGGCGATGGCAGCTTCAGCGGATGTCTATTTCTATAAGTTGGGAGAGCGCCTGGGCATCGACACGCTCGCCATCTACGCCAAGCGCTTTGGCTTGGGTCAACGCACAGGCATCGCCATCAATGGTGAGTCTGCGGGTATCGTACCCACTCGAGCACATCATGAGCAGCACAGCCGGGGAGGGTTTCAATATGGTCTCTCTCTCTCCACCGCCATCGGTCAAGGGGATGTGCGCACCAGCCCCCTTCAGATGGCGATGGCCTACGCGGCCAT
>CAYLJJ010000066.1:0-13610 GCA_964384025.1 uncultured Nannocystaceae bacterium | reverse complement strand
CCGGGGTTGGCCCCCCCCCGCCCTTGGGGGGGGGGTTGGGCCCCCCCCCCCCCCCCCCACGGGGGGGTTCTCTATAGCCCCCGCGTTGTCGATCACATCCGCAGCCAAGAGGGGCGTGTCCTGAGCCGCTATGCGCCTCAGGAGCAGGCTCGGCTGGGAGTCAAACCTGAGCACCTCCAGATCATCGCCCGCGCTCTGGAGCGGACGGTGAACGATCCCAAGTTGGCGACCGGACATTTGGCCGCGCTGCCCTATGCACGCATCGCAGGAAAGACGGGCACCGCGCAAGTACGTAACATCATCCGAGGGCTGAAACGGCAAAACGTCAACCGTTTTCGAGATCGGGATCATGCTTGGTTCGCCGCCTTTGGTCCCTTTGAATCTCCGCGTCTAGTGGTGGTGGTCTTTTTGGAACATGGAGGCAGCGGAGGGAAGAACGCTGCGCCCATCGCGCGTGAGATCTTTGAAGCATACCACCAACAGATCGAGCCCATCTTCCAGACTCAAGCTCAAAACAGCCCTCGACGGTGAGCCGGGCTGCTTCCGCCATGGGCCGACTGCCCTGGCACCTCATCTTCCTCGTTTACCTTTTGGCGGGCATCAGCCTCTTTAACCTGCACTCCACCTCTTCTGGCACTGATGTCTACCTACGACACTTTTACTGGATACTCATCGGTTCTGGAGTGATGGCTGCAGCAGCTATCATCGATTATAGAAACCTCCAGCGCTTTGTCCCTATCTTCTACTGCTTGGTGATCGTCCTCTTGATCCTAGTGTTGGTCTTAGGGCGTGAGATCAATGGCTCCAAACGCTGGTTAAATTTGGGGTTCGTGGGCTTTCAGCCCTCGGAGTTGGCCAAGATAGCGGTGATCCTCAGCTTAGCGAGTTGGTTTCAGAGGAACGCTCGACCAGGGGGGTATACTCTCCGAGATCTCTTTCCAGTAGCTCTGCTCATCGGCCTCCCCATGTTTCTGATCCTTCAAGAGCCCGATTTGGGTCACACTTTGATGATCCTCTTTATCGGCGGCTCTATGCTGGCCTATGAGCGCTTTGAGCGCCGCGCCTTGGTCACCGTCGTAGCCCTGAGCCTAGTGGTCGCCCCCTTGGGTTGGGTCTTTGTTCTACGGGACTATCAGAAGGATCGTATCCTCACCTTGGTGGACGGAAAAGCGGACAGCTTGGGGGCTGGTTGGCACGCTCGACAAGCGCGAGTCGCGGTAGGGAGCGGAGGGCTCCTAGGCAAAGGGCATGGAGATGGAACTCAGGTCGCTGGAGGCTTCCTCCCCGAGAATCATACAGACTTTGTCTTTGCTCATCTGGCGGAGGAACAGGGCTTCTTGGGAGGGCTCTTGGTCCTGGGGATCTATCTCTTTATCATCCTCGCGGCTTTGAGGAGCGCGACCCTGGCGCGAGATCGTTTCGGGGGTCACGTAGCAGTAGGCGTGGCTGGCTTGATCTTCTGGCACGTCGTCATGAATATGGGCATGGTACTCAACTTGATGCCTGTCACAGGCGTGACCCTCCCCCTTTTAAGCTATGGAGGGACTTCAGTGCTCACCGTTATGGGAGCCGTGGGTCTGCTGCTCAACATCGATTTGAGGCGTACGATATTTTGATGAGAGCTGTTGCTGGGCTGGATCCAGCTGCTTGTTGAGTCAGGGCGCTCTAGAACGCACTCAAAAAGGAAATTGTATAATTGAGAGACTCAATAATGAGCCGGAATCTACTCCTCTTCTCTCTGTTTCTCCACGCCTGTGTTCAAGAGTCAGCACCTCAACAAAGCTCAGACTCTGGAGCAGAGGCGCTCGTCGATCTCAACTCACCTCAGGAAGAGCTGGGCGTTCAATTAGATGAGGGGCTCCATATTGAAGCAGATGAGGGTGAAGATCTGGGGGAGGATCTTCTCTTAAAACCTGATCTTGCTTTAACGCCTGATATTGCCTTGGAGCCCGACGTAGCCTCTTTCGCCTGCGCCGATGGCCTGGATAATGATGGGGATGGTCGCGTCGATCTAGAGGACAGTGACTGCGCCAATGTGGTGGATAACACTGAGAATGGTGCTGATCCCGATACGATCTGCTCAAATGGCTTGGATGATGATGAGGATGGCCTGATCGACTTCCCCTTTGATCCAGGCTGTGCTGCTGCTGGCGATGAAGATGAGTTGAACAACGCCATCCCCAGAGCCTGTGGAAATGAGATTGATGATGATGAGGATGGCCTGATCGACTTCCCCTTGGATCCAGGCTGCGCGGGCTTGGGAGATCCCCATGAGGAGGACCCATCTCCTCTCCCTCTCTGTTTTAATGGCCTAGATGATGATGAGGATGGTCTGATCGACTTCCCTCTGGATATGGGCTGTCAAAGCGCAGGGGACAGCAGTGAGACGGAGCAGTGTCAGGGAGAGGTGATCAATCTCAAGGCCGCCCTGGCTGAGGCACCTCAATTCCTGGGACAGCTCCAGGGAGAGGGGCAAACCCTGGGGAGCTGTGGGGGCAGCTCTGGTCCTGAGCAGATCTTTGTGTGGCGGGTGGAGGAGCCTCTAGAGGCGCTGATTTTTCGCAGTGATTTTCCCGAGACAGAGAAGCCTACCGTCCTCTATCTGCGCCGCTCCTGTGAGTTCCAAGCGGATCTGGTCTGTGAGCGAGGCAGCCGAGAGCAGCCAGGCGCTCAAATCAGGCTCTCCAGACCTGAACCTGGGCTCTATTTTCTCTTTGTGGATACAGGCAACCGCAGCTTAGGACCGGGTCGTTTTGCCCTGAGCGTAGAGGAGGTCTTTCCCCCAGAGTGCCGCGACAGCAAAGACAATGATGAGGATGGAGAGATCGATCTCCGTGATCCTGGCTGCCAAACTCCAGAAGATCCCTCTGAGTTGGATCCAGAGAGCCTCTCTGAGTGCGCTGATCGTCGAGATAATGATGGTGATGGCCTCATCGATTATCCTGCTGATCCTGACTGCGAGGCGGCAGGAGCAGATCGGGAGGAGCCTCTCTGTGAGAGCGAGGTCCCCATCTATGAGCTGGAGGGGCCTGCCTCTCTCCAGGTTGATCTTTGGGGTGAGGAGCTGATGGAGAGCAGCTGTGGAGGACCGGGGCCTGAAGCGGTCATCTACTTTCGGTTGGAGGAGCCCTCAGGCTTCAGCTTGCAGGTAGAGCGAGAGGGGGCTCCCGCCCCTGTTGCCCTCTCTCTGCGTCCCGGCTGCGAGCAGAGTCAAAGGGAGCTGTTTTGCTATTCCCAACCAGAGCAGCCCCTCAACCGCGAGCTTGAGCCGGGAGAGTATTTCCTCATCTTAGATGCTCTGAGCCCTGATGGGCTTGACGGGATCTCTGTCGATCTGGAGTGGATCAGCCTGATCACTCAGTGCAATGACGGCTTGGACAATGACGAGGATGGCTTTGTCGATCTCTTTGATCCCGGTTGTGAGTATGACGAGGACCAGGATGAGCAGCATGAAGCCCTGCCCGCCTGCGCTGATGGTGAGGATAATGATGGAGATGGGGCTGTGGATTACCCCGAGGATGAGGGCTGTGATGCGGCGGGTGATCCTGAAGAGCTGCGCGAGTGCGCACAACTCTCAAATCTACCCGTCTTGGGATCAGAGGGAGGTCGTGTCGAGGTTCGCACCTCCCAGGACCTCTATGGAGGCAGCTGTGCCAGAGGGGGGAGCAATGAGGCGGTCGTCCGCCTCGATCTAGATGGGCCTCATCAACTTGAACTGGAGACGGTGGAGGGGGACTTTGACACCAAGCTCTCCATCCGTGAGGTTTGTGATGATCCCGACAGCATGTTGGCCTGTGATGATGACTCAGGGGAGCGTCTGCTCTCTCTCTTGCGCTTTGATCGCCTAGATGCAGGGCGCTACTTCATCTTTGTAGAGGCTTATTCCGGCTCAGGGGGCCTCGCCACCCTTGAGGTGCGCAGCAGCCCCATCCGCGCCATGCTCTGTGAGGATGGCGAGGACAATGATGAGGATGGCCTGAGCGATTTTCCTCTAGATTCAGGTTGCAGTACGCCCTCTGATGATGACGAAGCAGATCCTGATCCTCTCCCTGAGTGTGCAGATGGCCTAGATAATGATGAAGATGGGCTCATCGACTATCCCGAGGATGGAGAGTGTCGTGCAGCAAGTGGAACTCGTGAGGGGATCTCTTGTCTCCACAGGCCGCCAGAGGGGATCTTGGGGCAAGAGGGCGGGCGAGCTGAAGTTCAAACCTCAGGGGAGAGCCACTATGAATCAAATTGTGGGAGTGGAGCGCGGAGCGCTGAAGCGGTCCTGATCCTCCAACTTGAGCACCCTTCTCAGGTCCGAGCGGAGCTGATCGAAGCCAACTTCGACACTGTCCTCTATATCCAACGCGACTGTGAAGATCCAGGGAGCCTCATCGCCTGCAACGATGATGGAGGTCAGAGCACACGCTCACTCCTGGATCTGGAGTTGGAGCCGGGTAACTACTTTCTCTTTGTCGACGGTTACAGCAGTAATAACTCTGGTTCAGCCACTCTAGAGGTTGAGGTGGAGGGTCATGGTCCTCCGCCCCCTCCTGACTGTAACGACGGCTTGGATAACGATGGAGATGGCCTCCCTGATCTGTTCGATCCAGGCTGTGAGAGTCCAGAAGATGAGAGCGAGTTTCATCGCGCTTGCCCCAGAGTGATCAACTGGGAGGGAGAGGAGCGTTTGCGTTTGGAGCCCTCAGATCTACGAGTAGACGGAGCCTGTGAAGCTGCTCGAGGACGGCTCATTCGCCATATCAGCTTGGAGCCCGGCCATCTAGAGGTTCAAGCTGAAGCCGCTTGGTCTCAGGGCTTGATCCTCTCCAGAGTCGAGGGCTGCCAACCTGTGAGCTGTGAGTCGGCGTCGGCTTGGGATTTTGAGCCTGGAGAGCACCATCTTTGGGTGGGTCTCAGAGGGGAGGCGATCGCTGCCCCCTTAGGTGACCTCCCTGACTTTGATCCATTGACCCTTGAAGGCCGCGCTTATCGCCCAGAGCAGGGCCTTGAATCAGGCCCTGGTGGAGATGTTTGGTGGAGCGATGACCAACGCTTTGGGCCGCTCTACCTCAGTGGAGAATCCAGCCTCAGCCTGCCCATGGCTTTGGGTCCTTGGAGCTTGGAGTTGGATGGAGAGGAGATCCACGGGGAGAATCAGCTCATCGCGCCCGGGATCCTGCGAGTACGCTTTTCAGGTGCAAGTTCACATCGCCTCCGCCTTGAGTTGCTGGCGCCTGAGGGGTTGATCCCTGAGCTGGGAGAGCAGCTCCTTGCTCCTGAGCACCCACTCTTTTACGCTGCTTGGCGAGGAGACTCTACGCGGCTGATGCTCCTGGCCTCAGAGCGCCCAGCGACGCTGGAGTATCTGGAGGGGCGTCCTCTCCTCCTACAGAGCCAGCTCAGGGGAGGCAGCCTCTACTTCGCCAACACCCTGGGCTCTGTAGAGGAGATGTTGGCGCTGATTTTAGAGAATCTGAGCATTGGGGGCCTCTCTCTGCGCTTTCAAGAGGAGCAGGTTGAGATCCCGGAGGAGGAGAGATGAGGGTTCTATTTTTTGTGGTTTTGTTTGCCTCTTTGGCCTTCGCTCAGGAGGGAATAAAACCCTCTCGAGCGGGAGCAAAGGTGAGCAAAGGGCAGAAGGAGGCAGAGGAGGAGCAGACCCCTGAGCTTTATCTCTGCACCGGAAACCCCAACGGGGTCTATCACAGACTGGGGATGGAGATCGCTCGACTCCTCAAGTATCACATCGATGTCAAGCTCATCCGCACAAAGGGCTCTTGGGAGAACTTAGAGGCGATCGACACTGATCCCCGGCGCTGTGACGCCATCCTCGCCCAAGATGATGCCTATGCCCTCTACTCCTATGAGCACCCAGAGAGCCACCTCACCATGGAGCGCACCGCCTCCATCTACACCGAGTATGTACACCTGATCTGCAACCGCTCTGTTGGAGTTGAGCGAGTCTTTGACCTCAACCCCAAGAACCATAAGGTGATGATCAATGAGTATGGCTCAGGCACCCATATCACCTGGAGCTTGTTTAAGCGCCTTGATAAGCGCTTTAGGGCTCTGACCAGCCCCGAGGGTTCCTTTAATGAGAGCCTCCTCAAGGTCGCTGATGGGATCGAAGCTCACTGCTTGGTGATCGTCACCGCCAAGGGCTCTAAAGGCCCCATGATGGTAGATAAGGGCTTTGGGGATCGCTTTAAGCTCCTGCATATTTCAGATCGCAAGCTGGAGCGCCCTGTCGGCCGAGAGCAGCGCCCTGTCTATCAGATGGGCTTGATCCCTCAGGGCACCTACCCAACCCTCCAAAATGAGGATATTAAGACCCCTACTCTCAACGCCATCTTCTTCAGCAGCCCGGAGTGGAAGGCACGTTATCCCAAGGCGCACCGTCGCTTGGCAGCGGCTCTGCTTCAGCTGATTTCTGAGATTGAGAATAAGATCAAATAGGCATTCAGGGCTGAGTCACGCGACCAACAAAGAGGATTGCACCGGTCTGATCGCGGATAAAGAAGAGGAAGGGGCGATCCACTTCCAGATGGATCGTCTCGGGTGGAGGCGCAGCGGAGCCCTCCATCACTACGGCGGTGGCGGCAGCAGCTTCGGTGCCCTCCTCATCCACAGCTACAAAGGCTTTATGAATCACATCTCCGATATAGAGGCTTTGGCTCCCATCGATACCTGAGAAGTCAGCATCTCCAAAGGCCCGTTCCATCCCCAAACTGCTCAGCGCCGCCTTTAGAGAGAACTCCGACTCAAAGGAGAACTTGGGGAAGCCCAACTCCACCCGCTGCTCACGGAGGCCCTCTAGGATCTCCTGAAAGAGCACCCCGTCCAAACTCTCCTCAAAAGACTCAAAGTTCCCCTCATCAGGCAGCAGAGCCAACATGGAGACCTTCATACCCACATAGGGCAGCGCGAAGGCCTGAAAACCAGCACCAGTGTAGTAGGGTAGGCGGGTCTCTTGGTGCATCATCTCTACTGGAGCCTCTCCTCCCTCTAGAAGCTTGAACTGCGCCTCTTCGGTGCTCTCCTCATCAAACTGATTGAACCAGGAGGCTTTGAAATAGATGGCGTTGGTGAGCACCAGGACTGTATTGGGGTTGACGGTGCCGGGCTTGAGGAGATCCTTGATGCGACCCTGAGTCTTCTCCTCTACCCAAGCGTTGATGGTCAGCCGTGCCTCTTCAGCCTGGTTAACAAAATCCATCAGACGCATCCCTGCTCCATAGTTAAGAGCCAGAGTGTCTAGAAACTCCTCCAAGAAAGACCAACCGATACGACCCCAGAGCGCATTAGCGATGCTCAATTCAAAGCCATCTCCCTCCTCCTGACCGCCGAGATCATCAGCGCGGCTCATCAGCTCTAGGTCTAGGGCGTTATAGGCAGGGTGGAGGCGTGCCTGCTCTAGATCAAAGTGAAGCACCTCGGCCATCTCAGCCTCAGTCTCAGCTCGAGCTCCAGCCCAGGTCATGGCAAGGGCCTGAGAGATGCTGAAGGGGGAGTAGAAGAGATTGCCACCATCCTTCTTGAGGATCTGATGTAACTCCAAGGAGAAAGCCTGCTCTCCTTGGGTCAGCAGCTCCAACTCCTCAGAAGCAACATCAGGAGCCATTACCCGACTCTTCTCTGAGCGAACCTCATCACCCTCGCTGGAGATCGTGCCTGCTGTACCGCCTTGACCCGCCTCACCGCCTTGACCCGCCTCACCGCCTTGACCCGCGAGCCCAGCATCTATGTTCTCTTCAGCCCCGTTATCATCACAGGCTACCAGGGCTAAGATAGTGATAATCCACATTTTTTTCATAGTTTTTCCTTCTGTAAAATGGCGGGACGGGCCGGATAGCAATAGATGTACCAGCTCGCAAAGCCCAGACTTTGGTTTCAAGGAGTCTGAGAGTTTCAAGATCTCTTCCAGAGCTTCTCAGTTTTTCGAGGCTGAGCAAAAAACGATGTATCTAAAAGCAACTGTCTCTTTGGTGGGTCTCCCTTGACACAGATTTTAGGAAAACGAGGAGTTTCTGCTTCTATATTTTATATTTCTTCTTAATAACCGTCTTTCTTGGTGCCCAAAGAAAATCACAACGGGGTCACCATGCGCTCTCTGACAATCATCTTTCTTCTACTCATCGGCTCAGCGGCAGCCTATGAGTTGAAGACCGACGGAGAGGGACATCCGGTTCGTTGGTTTGATCAGCCCATCTCCTATGCCATCGACGCAGACGCTGCCCGGGATATAGACGATGATGATATCGAGCGCATCGTCAGGGCCAGCTTCACAGCTTGGACCCTGATCCCCGCGAGCCTCCTCCGCTTTAACTATGAGGGCTTCTTAGAGGATCAAAAACCTGGTTACGATCGCTCTGCTCCTGAAAGCAACCACAACGCGGTTATCTGGATGCGCGATGACTGGGAATTTGGAGAAGAGTCGTTGGCGATCACCGTAACCATCTTTCGCCGAGGCACAGGCGAACTGGTCGACGCTGATATCCTGATCAATGAGCGGGATTATGAGTGGGAAGAAGCGGGCGAGAACGATCTCCAAAATAGCCTCACTCATGAAGTTGGGCATTTCCTCGGCTTGGGGCACTCTTCGGAGCCTGAAGCCACGATGTTCGCCACCGCAGCACCCCATGAGCTGCTTAAGCGCGATCTTCATGAAGATGATGGTGATGGCATCCGTGCTCTCTATCCCGATCCCGACAGCGCGCCCTATATCCCGCCCACCCCACTCTCCGCCTCTGAACGGGATGACTCCGTCGCTCCCCCAGCTGCTGAAGTTCAGGATGATGAGGAGGAGTGGGTCGCTCCTCAAGCAAACGTAAGCTGTGGGATCTCTGCTGGGGGCGCCCCTACCGCTCCCCTTCTGATGCTCTCTCTGCTCTTCTGTACACTCCGAACTCTAGGAAATAGAAGATGAAGGCTCTCTACACTCTCTCCCTGCTCTCCTTGGCCCTCTCCGCCAACGCTGGGAGCCTTCGGGCTCTGGATCTGGAGGAGCTTAATCAAAACTCCTCTGTCGTCTTGGAGGGGATCGTCCTTGAAATCGAAAGCCTCTGGGAAGGACAACTGATCTTTACAGATGTCCATGTTGGGGTTGATCGCTGCTTTAAAGGGGACTGTGAATCTGAGGTCCTCATCGTCCGCGTCTTAGGGGGAGCTGTCGATGATCTAGAGATGAGAGTACAAGGAGTCTCTCAATATCGCTTGGGAGAGCAGGTGTTGCTCTTCCTCAATCCCCTAAAACAGAGTAATCGTCTCCGCACTGTGGGCATGTTCCAGGGTAAGTTTCAAATCAGGGAGACCCCCGAAGGGGTCTGGGCTTTGAGAAGGGGGAGTGCTCGCCTTGTCGGCGCCAAAAAGCCCCTCGCAGAGTCTTTGGATCAGATCCCCCTCGCGCTCCTTGAGGAGGAGTTAGAGGAGCATTCCGAGCCCTGAGCCTCCTCCCAACCAACCTGAATCCACCTTAATAATAGACGCCGAACAAAGGATAATAGACGCCGAACAAAGGCGCCCCTCCCGCTCCTTTATTCCCAGGTTTGCACTCTAACTTACGCTCTGAGCGACAGCGTGATATATGCTCGCCTCGCTGAGAGCCCTGAGGAGTTGAAGCATGGGGGAGAGCACACCCTTCACAGGAGCGGCTGGAGAAACCCAGAGCGATGAGACCATCGTTTGGTGCGCTGGCTGCGGAGCCTGGTATGGCGCACGCTGCTTTCAGGGCCTAAACGCGGCCAAAGATACGAGCCTGCTTGAACGCCTTTTGGAGTCCGGTTATGAGGGGCTCAACCGAATGGTTTGTCCTCGCTGCGCCGAGGTCTATATCGCTCAAGAGCCGCTCAGACTACACCTACCACAACAAGCTCAGCTATTTCTGCTGATCCCTGAAACCCTCCGGCATCGCGCTCAACAGCTTAGAGCGGAGCTGATCCAAGCGGTCGTCGCTGATCCTGGAGAGGAGGTTCCCCTCTACGCTTTAGAGCCAAAGCTCTTGGTGGGACATCTGCAACTCAAAGCCCTGTTCTCTCCTGCTTCAGGACAGGAGCAATCAGTTCAGCCTCAGAGCAGGGTTGTTGAGAATGAACCCTCTCTGTTTTCTCCAGAACAGGCTCTTGAGCACCCTCACCAAGAGACTCTAGATATATCGTCTGACTCTCAAGAGTTTTTCCCCGAGGATCTTAAAGTCGAGGAGCCTGAGTTCCAAGAGCACGCTGGGGTGCAGACGAGTCCAGCTTCAGTTCAACAAACGCTGGAAGCAGAGCCAACCGAGCTGCTGGAGCCAGCCAGAGTAGAAGAGAGCGATGCGCCTATCTTCCAGATCGCTCCAGATCCTGAAGTCTCAGAAGAGGCGAAGGAGATCTTCGAAGAAACAGCTTTAGATTCCAACCTGTTTGCTGAGCTGCCCTCTGACAAACTCCCCAAACTTCTAGAGAGCCTAGGCTCTCAGAGCCTGCCTCTGCCCCCCTCCCTCTCTTCGAAGGCTGATCTCTGGGATGTCTCCTTGGATGATGCTTGGTCTCTGGATGAGCCTGAGCCCTCCACACCTGAGGAGGCGACTCAGGTCGTCAAGATGGAAGAGATGGAGAGGCGCCCCTCAGGGCCTTTCTTTGATGAGGAGCGCGCAGAGGGAGATAACTATATCGAGTTGGATGGAGAGGCGGTTCGCCTGGTCTACCGCTTAGAGCCAGAGCGAGCCTGCGCTTTTGAAGAGGAGGGAGACAGCGAACTCTGGTTCCAGTTGCACCAGACCTCTTCTGGTCCGGTCCTACTGTTGCTCCTTCTTCGTCTAAAGAAGAGAGAGCTTCTAGATCAACTCTTCTGGGTGATTCCTCACGAGACGCGGAGAGGAGAAGGGATCCTAGATGCTCTTCAACAGTCCTTTGGCGTGGATGTGATCTTTCACAACCCGGATGGCAGTTTTCATGGCCGTCGAATCTATCGAGCTGCCTTGGAGAGAAACGTCATCTCGCTCAGAGCTGCGGCAAAGCAGCTGGAACAGGAGCAGCAGAGCAACCTTGAGGCTGCACGCCTCAAGGTCTGTGCCTCCGATTTTCCACGCCTGGGACGACTCCAACATAACTTCCAGGAGGAGAGCTTCTCCACGCTATCCTCCGCCGCTGACGCAGGTCTAGCTCTTGGGATCCTCTCCTATTGGAGTGCCCCTGAGCGCAGAGATTATCTCCTCCGTATCAAATCCTTCCCTGAAGTTTGGTATGAGAAGATGCTCTCTCGGGTGCTCAAGGCGGCGCTGCACTTTGGGCTCTCTATGGAGCCTCACCTAAGGCGCAAGGCTCTAGAGATGGAACTGGCTGAGAGCAGCAGCAAGCTTTTGCAGTCGAGCCTCGTCAACTTTGCAGAGGTGCATCTGGGATTGCGCTCAAGCCAACTGGATGCCCTGGACACTTGGGAGAACTGGGAAGCTCTCCTGGCTCTCGCTGAGGAGCTGGACCTCAGGGTAGAGGAAGATATTGAGGCTCTTGCTGTTCAGGCTTTGGAGCGAGCTCGCCAAGCTGCGCAGAGCTTAGAGTCGATCCATATCGATGCTGGTAGCTCTATCGAGATGGAGGAGGTAACAGAGCTGAGTGAGTTGGGAGATGGAGATCTCCTGGGGCTCTTGGAGGGAGAGGAGCATCGCCTGGAGGCCAGCCTTATCCTTCTCAATCGTGGGGAGATCTATATCCCCGCCATCTTTGATGCGATTCAGACCATGAACCGGGAAGAGCTGAACCGGATGGTCCCTGGAGCACTGGCGCAGGGTCCCAACTTCGAGAGCGCTTTCCTCAACGGACTCTCCTCTTCTCAACTGAGCCTCAGATTGGCCAGCGCCCTCTTCCTGGCCGAGATTCGCTCTGAGCGCGCCATCAAGCCTCTTTTGTTGTTGATGACGGAGGCTGATGAACGTCTCTGGCCTGTATTGGCGCGGGCCATCGCGCGGATGGGTCGTCGCATCATTCAGCCCGCCCTTGAACAGCTCACTCAGGACGCTGAGGCACTCCCTCGGATCACGAGAGCCTTGGCACTCTTAGGGACAGATGCTCGTGGAGCTTTAGGTGCAGCACGTGAGCAGCAGGGTGATGAACTCAGTCAGCACTGCATCAGCGCCGCGTTGGAGCAGATGCGAGAGGTGGGCTTTGGAGACGCCGCCGACTTTAAAGAGCGCCTGGCTGAAGCCTTTGAAGTTGCTGGGATAGAGCGCTCTACTGAGAGCACGCTTGACTCCGCGGAGCGGTCGAGGATTGAAGTCTGATGCGCGTCGGGGTCTTCTCAGATGTCCACGCCAATCTAGACGCTCTAGAGGTGGTCCTTTTTGCCCTGGAGGAGTTGCAAGTTGATCTCCTGGCCTGTTTGGGAGATGTGGTGGGCTATGGGGCTCAGCCCAACGAGTGTTGTGAGCGAATCCGCGAGCTGGTGGATGTCGCTGTACTGGGCAATCATGACGCGGCCGTCTGTGGCCGGATGGACTACAGTTACTATAGAGCAGCAGCGCGAGATGCCTTAGATTGGCACGCGAACCGCCTCAGCGCTGAGAATCTAAAGTGGCTTAGTTCTTTACCCTACAGCCACCGCATGGGTGAGCTGGCCTTCTCCCACGGCTCCCCCCTGGCGCTGGAGGAGTTTGAGTATATTTTCATCCTGGATCAGGTGAAACCTCTCCTGAAAGCCTCTGAACGTCTGGCAAAGGTGACCTTTATCGGACACTCCCATCTCTGTAAGTGCTTTCACTTTGATGAGGAGAATGCCAGGGAAGTTCTACATACCCGTTTTAGGCTTAAACCAGGTCGAAAATACATAATTACAGGGGGGAGCGTAGGGCAGCCACGAGATTACGATCCCCGAGCCTGCTTTGGCGTCTATGATACAGAGACGCAACGCTATGAGTATCACCGCAGGCCCTACGATATAGAGGCCGCGGCCCAAAAAATCTTTGATGTCGATCTCTCGGTTGCCTTTGGGAAGCGGCTCTTCCTGGGCATTTGAGAGACGCGAGGTGAGATGGACAATCTACTGGATATCGCTCTACAGGTACTTGTAGAGGCTGGCCGACCCCTGAACGTGCGCCGCATCTTTCAAACTGCCAAGGCTCAAGGTCTCTTTGAAACTTTGCCTGAGATGAAGAGCCTCAGGAGGGTTCTCTCTGAGGCCGCCGCTGAGAAGGAGCGCCTTTCTGAGCCACGCAGAGGAGTTTTTGTCGCTCTCCTCGCTCCACGAAAGAATCAAGAGCCCGCGGCTCCTCCCAGCATTGAAGCTGCTGTAGAGCAACTGCAAACCTCAAAGGATCGCAGTCAACTGCGCCAAAAGCTTTGGGAGCGGGTCAAGCTTCGCGCAGCTCAGAACGCAGATGTTCAGATTGAACCAAAAGAGGATCGTCCCGAGCCTAGAGCGCCTAGGATGTCGCTCCCCTCTACCGAGCTAGGCGCAGATCCCAAAGCACGGATTAAGGCGGTCTTACGTCATCGACGTACTGAAGATGAAGCCGAACCTGGCGCCGCCGAAGGCAGCAGTGTAGGAGCCAAGCCTGAGGAACTGGAATCCAAGAAACCTGAACAAGAGATCCTTGATCCTAAGGCCCGCTTAAAAGCACACCTAAAAGCCCGAAGAACCGCAAGCTCAAC
>CAYLJJ010000065.1:17139-39262 GCA_964384025.1 uncultured Nannocystaceae bacterium | reverse complement strand
CTCACGTACGGTTCTGCGAGCGCCTGGAGCTGAAATCCCTTCAGGCGACTCTCCGGAGCTTGATCCCTTCCCTCAAGCCCAACTCAACACTTGATCATCGGAGAGGTTCTCGGAGTAGGGCGCTGGACCCCATTTGGATTGGGGCTTTATCGATTGGAGAGAATATGAGCAGTGTAATGATCGCTGCTGTAGAGACTTCGGCTTGGGTAAAATTAGAAAGAAGAAGATTTCGGTCGTTCTCCAGTAGCCCCCTTCAAAGTTCTCTGGGCATATTCTTGTGATTATTCACTTAGTTACTCTCATTTATTTGTCTTTTCTCAAATTCCTTGAAAAATGTGAATATTTGCAATCTTTCTTCTTGACATCAATAAAAAACGAAAATAAGACTACAATTGCTGGATGAGATTGTAGGAATCTCATAACGAATGATAGGGAGTCGGCAGATGGCACGTGTTTTTCTTAGCTATAAGACACAAGATAGAAGAGAAGTTCTTTATGTCAAAGATTTCTTGGCTAAATCACTCATTTCTGCTTGGATGGATCTGACACATCTGAGTGGTGGACAGCCAATCATGGGAAATGTGATCAAAAACATTGATGAAAGTCAGTATTTCGTTGCTTTCATTTCATATGAGTATATTCGTTCAAAATCATGTATGATTGAACTCAAGCATGCATTTGACCGCAAAAATTATAATGGGCTATTTGTTATTCCTGTGTTATTAGAAGAAAACTTGGATAAACTGAATTTAAATGGTGATGATGTCCAAGATAGGCATATAATCAGGAATTTACTTAGCAGTCTATATGTCAGTTATGATAATCTTAGGAGGGATAAGGGGGCTAATGAGATCCTGAAAGCCATCTCAAATGAAGATGGGATCATCTTTAGCCAAATTGAGACCAGAAACATCGAAAATACGGAAATTCAGATTATTAAATTTGATATTCAAGGAGGGAAGCTATTACCTGAAAACTTAGCTAGGTTAAATCTGAACATCGAAAGTGATTTTATCGGAGATGGAAAGCCTCTAAGTGCATCTAGAGCAGTAGCTCTAAACGGAAGAGGACCGAATTGGCTATATGCACATCTTTCCATACAATTTAAAAACCTATGTTCATTATATATATATAACAACATCACGAATGGGTATGTTTGTGTCTATGACTTATCCGGAAAAAACCTCGGAACTATAATCGAAGAATAACCTTTGTTTTTGAGGCGGAAAACGTTCTAATTGGGTGTTTCCAGGCCAGACAGAGCCAGCAACAGATCAGAGAACTCAAAAAGGCGCTTCAAAAATCCGGCAAACAGGTTACGATTTCTGGTTGATTCTGAACTTCCTCGCCAAAGAGATCAGCCGTCGTCAACCGGAATGGCAACCAGAAGCCTGGTTGGGCCAAATTCACTGGCTCTGCTCTGAGATGGAAGAGGTGTTATCGCCACACCCATATGCGCCGCGCCGAGTGGGTCATTTGGGAGCGAGGCACAGAGATCAGAGCCAACTGTTGCTCAAGGGTCCTTGATAAACTCCTCATAGACCGAACGCGGGTTACCCGATTCCTCAAGCATCCCTGCACGACAAAAATCATCGAGATACCCCCGCCTTGTATAGCTGAGACAGGCGCTGGCACCCTCTACATCGGGGAGATCTGCTAAGCGACGCCAAGAGATCCACTCTACTGAGAGGTGGCTGAGGTTCTCTTTGACGGTCTTGAGCAGACCACTCTTATCCCCAGAGTTGCGCCAGTCCATCTGAGGAATCACCACTGGGAGACCATTACAGATGGTCTCTAAGCGACGATAGTAAGCGCGAATACCCTCTTTGCTGGCTTCAGTAGGGGGGCTTGGATCTCCATGGAAAGGCTCCTCTGACTCAAAGGGCATCAAGGTGATGGCGAGATAGTCAGCCTTGGGTTCCCGAGCTTGGCCCTTATAGAGCAAGGGTTCAATGCTGCGTTGCCAAGCACGCCAGACCGCCACCATATCTTCCTTCTCTAGACCCATCTCTTCAGCGATCTCAGGAACCGTGCGGCGCATAAAGGTGGCCCAACGGATGCCAGGCGCCACCTTGACATTGGGGTTGCGCTCTTTGATCGCTTCATAGACCTCATGGTAGAGGCTGATGTAGTTGCTGTAATCATCAATGAAGCGCTGCTTATTAAGCTCTAAGTGGTAGTAACCATTCATCTCCAAGCCCACGGTGATATAGGCGATGTTGGGCATCTCCGCTAGATCTTGGAAGGCCCTCAGGATATCATTGCGGTGTTCATAGAGGCCAAAGCGAGGCTGGCTTGAGCCATCTGAGAAGGGGGCGTGGAGCAGGCCAGTGCGTTCCGGTAGCAGCAGATCTACATTGACGGCGACGCGATCAAAGGAGATCCCCTTTGTGGCCTTCATCTGCTCAATAAAGAACTCAGCGGTCAGGCGAGGCTCGCCGCAACGCTCCTCTGCATCTCGAGTTGAGCAACTCGCTATATCACTCCCTGGTGCAGGAGACCATCCAGAGGAGCGATATACGGATTGCCACTCCGAGTTATAGAGAGGACGATTAAGAACTAGGACACCAAATTTCTCTTCTATCTGAGCAGGAGAAACGTTACCTTCTTCTGAAATCACTACAAGATCATCTGAATCTATCGGAACTCCTCGTTGAGCTGCAGAAAGATGACCAGGACCATAGCTTGGCTCAGGCTCATTTGGGATAATGTCTTGTGGTGGAGCAGGAGGCTCTTCAATAGTTTCTTCTTCCCCACACGCCCAAAACAGGGCCAGAATACAGATCCAAAGTAGATAAGGCATCAATGTCTCCTTGTTTTTCTGGAATTTACAGTCAATAAATGATTTTGTCGTTTTCAGGAATAGTTTTTTTCTTCTTCACTTGTCTCTTTTTACTGCGCCGCTTACCACGTTTTTTAGGTTTCTTTGAAGGAACAGGCTTCTCTCGCTTTAGTTCCTCATAAACGGGTCGGCCTGTTTCAAAATCAACTTTGTGCTGAACGCCAGTGAGTTGATCCACGACGGACTCATTCTGATCATCCTCAATGTTGCCGCCCAAGATATCATTCATCAAGCTGTCCATCTCAGCATCAGGCTCCTCGTTGCCTGCTTCCTTCTTGTGGCTTTGCTCTAAGGCGACACGCTCTTTCTTATCCACGAAGATGGCGACATAGACATCATAAAAAGCGCTGCGATCCTCTAAGCGCATCAAGCTCTTCTCATCTTCCCAAATGGCCGCCCGAATCCCCTCTTTGTCTGCCGAGGGAGGATAGCTCTCACTCCTCTTATAACGACCATATATCTTCTGTTTCTCCTTGAGGAGTTGAGGGAAAGGTTTTGAACGGCTCATCCTCGCGCTGTAAGCGATCAGAATCTTCCAGAGAAGATCATCTTTGAAAAAGTAATACCTCTGCTCTCCACCCTCATCTACCTGGATCACTGACTCCCCATTATTGGTCTCAAAATCATCAGAGATGATCGAAGACTCATAGCCTGTCTGTTGGCCGACAAAGCGAGTATGCGTCTGCTTCACCGCCGCGAAGGCTCGGCGTTTCTCTCTGAGGATTCGATCTACCTGGAGCGCTCCTCCTGCCTTCTCAATGCGCTCTTCATAGCGCGTATCGATCTTCTCTTTGATCTGGAGCAGCAGCTTCTGGCTGCCTGCTCCCCAACTGAGGTTCTCCAGGACCTCAGAGATCTTCTTTCTCTTGGCTTTTAGATGTCCAGGGGTGAATGTCAGAAGCGTCAGGCTAAAAAAGAGGAGCCGCATCTCTAGTCTCCATTCTGCTTATGCAATATAGAACACTGCGTGGTTGATGGCGCAAGCTGACTTCATCTTTCTCACTTTAGGCCTCAGGGACTGTAGCCCAAACAAAATGCAGAAACGGAACAGCGCCTCCTCTCAGTGGCTTTTTCGCGGTCAAGCGACCGACTTTATTGGTCGGGCTCGCGAGCTTCACCTTCTTAGAGAAGCGATGCGGAATGTCATTGAGGACGGTCGCCAGGAGGTGATCCTCCTCCTGGCTGATCCAGGCTTAGGAAAAAGTCGCCTCTTGGCAGAGTTTGCTCACAGCCTCCACGAACACATCGATGGTGTCTCTCCCCTCCATTTGAGCTGTATTCAGGGGGCGCTCCTAGAGAGCCTCCCCCTTCAATTCCTTCAGCAACGCTTTCAGATCCATCCTCAAGATCCTCCTCAACGAGCCAAGATTCGTCTGCGCAGCGGTCTCCAGCAGCTCTTGGGGAATGAAGAGGGGCGTCGAGCGAGCACAGCGCTCTCTTGTTTTCTCGGTTGGGAGGAGAGCGGGGAGGAGCGAGACCTAGAGGCCGCTCTAGACGCCAGCGCGCTCCTCTTAAAGGCTGACGCCAAACAAAGAGCTCAGCTTATCCTCCTCGACGATCTGCACTTGGCTCAGGGAGAGCAGCTGAACCTCCTTTCAAGTTTGGCGGAGCGCCTAAAAGAGATCCCGCTGCTCTGTGTCGCTGCAGCGCGCCCAGAGATCCGTAAGCACAGCCGCTTTCTGCGCTTGGTACAGCAGGAGGGCAGCCTCTTGGAATTGAGCGGCTTCCCTGATCGAGCAGGAGAGCGGATCCTCAGAGATCTCCTTAAGCGCCTCAAAGAGCCGCCTGAAAGCTTCTTAAAAGCGGTGGTTGAACAGGCACATGGCAACCCTCTGCGCCTGGAGCAGCTTTTAGAGCTACAGATGGAACGGGGGGCTCTAGAGACCTCTACAAACCTCTGGAAGTTGCAGCTGGATCAGGTCCAGAGCCTGGGCATTCAGGAGAGCTTAGAGGACACCATCCGAGCCAAGCTGGAGCGCCTGATCCCTTGGGAGCGTCGTGTCCTGGAGAGGGCCGCCATCATCGGAGAGATCTTCTGGGCCGAAGCGATCGAGGCGCTCTTACGAGCTGAAGCTCCTGAGACAGATAGTTGCTGGCCCAAGCGCTCGGTTGAGTTGGAGCGGATGCTGAGCAGCTTGCGACAACGACGCTTTATCCTTCAACTGCCCACCCCCCTCAAAGGCTTCAAGACCTTCTCTTTCAAGCACGCTCTGGAGCGAGAGCTGCTTTACTCTGGGCTCTCCTCTGAGCGCCGCGCGCAGGGGCATCGTTGGGTAGCTCAATGGATGGCCTCAGCCTCTCAATCTCAGAAGCAGTTTGCGGGGCTGCTCGCCCAGCATTGGAGCTTGGGAGGCTGTCCAGAGCGGGCCGCCTGGGCGTATCGTCAAGCGGCAGAGCGTGCTGAGGCGGGACATGTTTATGGAGAGGCACGCGCCGCCTATCAACAGGCCCTGGACAGCTTTCCAGATACTGCATGGCTGGAGCGGATCGACCTTCATCACGCCTTAGGGCGTCTTGCGCTCTTGAGGAGCGACCATCCTCAAGCCCAAACCCAGCTTCTAAAGATGCGTGATCTGGCTTGGCGCCTCAATGATCCCCGACGAGGGGGCCTGGCTCACCATAAGCTGGGGCAGTCCTCTCGCGCTCTGGGAGCCTATCCAGAGGCTCAGGAACACCTAAAACAGGCCCAAGTCCTCTTTCGCCAACTGGAGGATATTCGAGGCTTGGCCGCCTGCGCTGATGAGCTGGGGTGCATCTATCGTCTTATGGCCGACTACGATCAAGCTGAAACTCATATCGAGGAGGGGCTCCGCCTGCGGCGCTATCTAGAAGATGAGCGGGGCGCGGCCCTCTCCCTCTATCACCTGGGAAACATCACCCTGGAGCGAGGGCGCTTGGATTCCGCTGAGGCCCTCTTGGTTGAGGCACTGGAGGGAGCCCGTACTCAGGCCGACCGCCGCACAGAGGCGGAGATCCTCAACACCCTTGGGGTCCTTTACACCCTCCTTGAGCGCTCAGAGCAAGCCAGCGAAGCTTGGCAAGAGGCGCTCTCCATCGCGCAGGAGTTGGAGCTGCGACAGCTCCAAGGGACCCTATACAACAACCTCGGGGAGAGCCTCAGTCGAGAGCAGCCTGAGGAGGCGCGGGGAGAGCTTGAGCAGGCTGTCAACCTCTTCCAGGAGACACGGGATCGTCGCGGGTTGACCGAAGCCTATCGCAACCTGGGGAGGGTGCATCTTCAGCTGGGAGACTTCCAACGCGCACGGCAGGAGGTCCACTCCTCTCTTAAAGAAGCTCAGGGGATGGGCTCTCAAAGCTTGGAAGCTCAAGCGGAGCGTAGCCTGGGAGAGATCTATGCTCAAACCCTCTTCTCAGATCTAGAGCAAGTTGAGGATCGCGCAGATCAAGCAGCTCAACACTTTGAGCGCGCAGTCCAGCTCTTTGATGCTATGGGTCAGGAGGCCGAATTGGGGCGCTCTCTCTTAATTCAGGGAGCCTTCTTGGCTGAGGCGGGTCGTATTGAGATCGCTCGAGCCCAACTCCAGAGCGCTCAGCGACTGTTTGAGCGCTTGAAGATGGAGGAAGCGCTCAAGCGCTGTGCGCGGATTTTGGAGGCCCTCTGAACCTGCTCATCACCCTCTCCCGAGCGCTCTCTCTGCTGCTCCTCCCAGCTCAGCTCTGGGCCTTGGTCATCGCGCCTCCACCGGGGCGAGAGGTGCGGCTCTTAGAGGAGCGTGTTCTCCTGGTCTATGATCCCCTCACCGCCTCTCAGACTACCCTGATGCAGCACATC
The DNA here is from genome assembly GCA_964384025.1 of uncultured Nannocystaceae bacterium. GTDB lineage: Bacteria > Myxococcota_A > Bradymonadia > UBA7976 > UBA1532 > CAYLJJ01. The sequence continues at coordinate 32,627 of CAYLJJ010000065.1, read as the reverse complement.
TTTGAGGGCACCTCAGCGCCCTTTGGTCTGCTTATCCCCAGCCCCCACGCAGCCCGCATTGTGCTGCCCTCAGAGCGGCTTCAGCGCGCTATCCAGAAGCGTTTACACCCCCGTGGGCGGGTTCGTCGGGTCTTAGAATTAGAGTATGTCTCATCTCTGAGCGGCTGCGCGCTGAGAGAGGTTGGGGATGGCCGAGGAGTAGAATCCCAGAGCAAACGCCCCTCCCCTGCGCGGGCGCGTCCTACCAGCCTGGGGAGCGCCGCTGAGCCGATCCACGATTGGCTCCTCAAGAACGGCTTCACTCTCTCTCCAGCTCAGAGCAGTTGGCTCAGCGAGCTGAGGAGCCGAGGCTGGTCTATCTTGGGGATCGTCGTGCAACCACCCAGCTCAGGTCCAGGGCCCCCCCCTCAGCTGCGAGGGCCTGTCCTTGCCCTGAGCCATCAGGCCAACCAACCCGGCTATCCAGGGGGACACCCCAGCTTCTCTATCATGGGGGGAGGGGAGAAGAGCCTCTTGGAGATCGCGGTGCTCACAGAGTGGGCAGTTCAGCTTGACTCTGATCCCAGCCTGAAGCCCTTCTATGCCAACTCCATCTCTGCCAAGGAGATCGCACGGATCAGCTCTGAGTCGGGGGGGCTCCCTTGGGCCTTTCGCCGCGCGGGGACCCTCAGCGCCTTTCAAGTTCAGCGTCCAACTGATCTGGGGGTTTTGCACTTCCGTCGCAGTGACCCCCGCCCCAGCATTCGCCCCAAACCTCAAGTACAGCAGCGAGTTCACCATCTGAGAATTCCCATAGAGCTGCTGCTTTTGATCTTCACGCTGGGGATCTGGCTTTGGCTGCGCTTTGGTCGTCGTAAGCGAGGAGACTCCAGGCTGATGTAAAGGCTTCTGTTTTTGGTTGGGTTGGTTCCTCTTGGATTTGAGCCTGAAGCCATGATAGCGCAGAGTATGCGAATCAGCCTCCTTCTCCTTGGACTCAGCCTCCTGGCCTGCTCAGGCTCCCCTGAGCAACGCAGCGACCCCCAGCTCAGACCGCCCCCTTCGAGGGCTCAAAGTTCAGCTCAGCTCGGCAAAGCTTCCTGGTATGGTCCCCGGCTTAATGGTCGCCCCACGGCCAGCGGAGAGACCTTTGATATGAAGAAACTCACCGCTGCTCATCGCAGCCTCCCCTTTGGAACGCGGGTGAAAGTCACTCATAGAAAGAGCGGACGCAGCGTCATCGTGCGTATCAACGATCGAGGTCCTCAGAGTAAAAAGAGGGTCATCGATCTCAGCAAGGCAGCCGCAGAGAGATTGGGGATTATCAGAGAGGGGGTCGCTCCGGTGCGGCTCAGCGTTCTGAATCGGCCCAAGGCTAAGCGCAAGAGAGAGCCCAAAGGGAAGCCCAAAGCTGAGACCAAACAAAGCTCAGGGCCCAAGAACCTAGATGAGCTGAGTCCGGTAGAACGCCGCATCATTGAGGCCAGTCGCCGAAAAGATGGCCCTGCCGCTCTCCAAGCGCTCTCAGACGCGCTCGCCGAAGAGATCCCCTAAAAATATCAGCTGAGGGGAGCGGAGATGAACTACTCGATGGCTGCGCTTAAAACAGAAGGGGAGTTTCTTCCTGAAAAGAGCCCTGTTTTTCTTGCTTGCCGGGGCTTTGGTGGGAACTCTGAGTCCATCCCAAGGGCAGCAAAGGAGAGCCTATGTCTCGTCTCCTCATCCTGATCTTTCTCTTGACCGCATGTGGAGGAGGACCCCAGTATCCTGAACAGGAGCCTGGCCCTCCGATCCCCGGCCTAAAGCTCTCAGGCAGTTGGTACAGCGAGCAGTTTGGAAACACAGAGCTGATCCAATCAGGCAACAAGGTCAGAGGACACTATGAAGATGATCGAGGGCCTGATCACAACGGCACCATTCGAGGGGTTTTACAAGGGGATCTGCTACGTCTGGACTGGATCAAGCCCGGGAACCCCATCGCGGCGATTCAAGGGATGCGCGGCAAGGCCTGGTTGCGTGTTGGCCCGAAGGGCAAGTTCTTGAAGGGGCGTTGGGGCTATGATCTGGATCAGAACGATGGTGGGATTTGGGTTATGGAGAAGTCTCAGTTTTAAGCTCTCACGATCTCCAACTCTTCGGGATTGCGGATCAGATAGATCTGGTCAAATCCCTCGGTGGGGAGCGCTTTAAGCGTCTCCTCCAGCTTCTCAGCTTGCAGAAGGATCACCTCTCGAGCGACGGGCCGAGGAGCGCGCGCCTCTGCTCGCTGGACACAAAACTCCAGAGGTTGATCCAAGATCAGAGCCACAGCGGGACGCCTCCAAGCTCGGGCTCGCTCCAGCAAGATCGCGCGCCCAAAGTCATAGATGTTGGTGGCGTCCACTACGCTCAAGCAACCCCGCGCCAGACGGAGATCCAAGATGTAGTGCAGGAGATCGAAGGCCGCCTCGGTGGCGCTCTGATCATTTGCGTCATCACAGATCCAAGCGCGCAGTAGATCTGAAGAGAGGATCTCGGTCTCCAGGAAGTGCTGCGCGGCCAAGTAGCTCTTTCCTGAGCCAGAAAGGCCGACGAGCAGGACTAAGGCACCTTTGGGGAGCTGAATGAGCATCACTGAAGCCGTAGAGAGCCGATGGCATCTGTTTCAGCATCTTCTGCGCTGGCGCGCAGGTAGTAGCGCTGACCGGAAAGGGGCTCAAACTCCAAGAGGAACTCAAAGCGCCCTCCCTCCTCCAGCTCAAGCTCCCACTCTTCGATGATCTTATCCATCGCCACCCCCCAGTTGGCGCGCACCGTCGCGGGATCTGGATCTTGAGGATCGACAGGCTCCAGCTCCCCTAAGATCACATCCCGCTCAGGCTCTAAGAAAATCCTAACTGTTTGAGCCTCAGGGCCATCCACCCAACCCTGTACATAAAACCCGCCCTCCTGAACCTCAGCCTCCATCTGAATCTGTCCAGGGGGGCAGCGAAGAGGAGCGCTGGGATCACCAAAGAGGTTATAGAGCCTCAGGTGCTGCTCTACGAGCCGCTTCTGCTGCTCTGGAGCGATGCCCCCCACGATTCCTCCCGTACGGATCAGCCCTCGTAGCTCATCATCATGCTCTTGGGCTGCCCTCCAAGCTTGTTGAACTCCTAAGCCGATGCTCTCTGGACAGGGACCCAGGAGTAGACGTTGTAGCTCATAGGGCAGGACCGCGTTGGGATAGGGATGAGAGACCCCAGAGGCTCCCATACTCACGATCGCCCCATCGGGACGCTTAAGGACCGCCTCGGCCATCGAATCGTTGGGGCCTACATACTCTCCATTGGAGCAGGCAAAGAAGAACCAGAAGGGCTGCCGTGGAGCGCCCCCAATGTGCTCCATATCCCGAAGATCCAGACCATCCGTGGAGCCGCTGCTGCCATGACCAATATAAACGGTGAGCAAGCTCCCCGCGTTGACCAGCTCAAGCACCTTCTCATTGAAGGGTAGGTAGTAATAGGGGCTGGCAGGATGATTATAAACCCCATTAAGCTGGAAAGCATGATCGACGACAGCGAGGCTCTTCATCACCACGCTTTCCAGTAGATCATCCATCTCTCCAAAGCCTGGGAAGCCGGTATAGACCGTAAAGCGATGGTTCCAGGGGCCAGGACGATACTGCTCTTCATGGCGTTTGAGCTTCTCTAGATAGTCGCGAACCTCCTCAGGAGTCCTAAAGGGTAGGCGCCCTAAGATCACATCGCTGAGGTCGTCCCCGTCCAGATCTCCATAGCGGTTGTCGCTGTGACAGCGCCCCTCATCATTCTCACATCGGTAAGCGGGGAGGAGGCCATCTCCACGCTCTCCCAGCTCGGGAGCATCTCCCATAAGGAGGAGATAGAGGGGTTGTTCTTCTGGGAGGAGCGCTTTGAGGCTCCTGAGGCGCTCCTGAAGCTCAGGGATACGCTGGCCGGAGCGAAAATGAAACAGCTCGACTCCATGACCGCTGCTCTCTCTCGCGCGGGCATACTCTTCAGCGACCTCTTCCAGGCCTGGAGCGACACAGATCAGGAGATCTGTAAGCAGCCGTTGCTGCTCGGGGGAGGGAGTATCGATCGGTCTCAGATCTACCTCAGCGTCTATACCCGGAGAGAGTGATTCTTGGTCGAGCAGGCCCAGATCTTCATCTACGCTGGAGCTGGACTCTCCACAAGCCAGGAGGAGGAGACAAAGAAGGGAGCTGCGCATATTGAGATTCTCCAAAGGTTATAGATCAGCCCGATATGACACTATAGCTTCTAAGGAGGTGAAGGACCTGTTTTAAAAATTCGCTTGGATCAGAGCTGAATAGTGAGTCCTCCATAGCCAACCACTTTATCATCATCCGCAATAACTCCTGCTCATCCTTGATTTTCTAGAGTATCAATCGTATCCTTACATTAACATGTATAAGTTGGGGCGGTTCCTTTCAGGCCATTGTCACCCATTTTAGTTAGGTTCTCGTAGGCCCAGCTCTTTCATCTTAGTTTGGAGGCTCTTACGCGAGATTGAGAGACGCTTAGCTGTACGAGTGACATTTCTTCCAGTCGCTTCTAGAGCGCGTTCTATCATCTCCCGCTCGATCCTCTGAGTGTTCATCCGCACCACCTCTTTCAGGCCCAGCCCTTCTGAGGAGGTTTGAGTCGGGGAGAGCCCTCTGATCTCTGAGGGTAGATCTTGAACGCAGATCTGTTGGCCCTCGCTAAAGAGGATTCCCCGCTCAATCACATTCTCCAGCTCTCGAATGTTACCCGGCCAGGCATAAGTGAGGAGCTTACCCATCGCCTCCTCCTCAATCCCCAAAACCTCTCGTTTAAGGCGTCGACTGTACTTCTCAAGGAGATGTCTCACCAAGAGCGGGATATCTCCAAGGCGTTCACGCAGGGGAGGGAGGCTGATGGGAACGACGTTAAGACGATAATAGAGATCCTCTCGGAAGTTACCTCGGCGGATCTCCTCCAGCAGGTTTCGATTGGTGGCTGTGATCAGACGCAGCTCCACCCGGCGCGTGGAGAGCCCGCCCACCCGCTCAAACTCTCCCTCTTGGATTGCTCGCAAAAGCTTGACCTGCATCTCCGTAGAGATCTCTCCAATCTCATCCAGAAAGAGGCTGCCTCGATGAGCCAATTCAAAGCGCCCCGGTTTGCTGGTGACCGCCCCTGTAAAGGCGCCACGTTCATAGCCAAAGAACTCTGCCTCCATGAGGTTGACGGGGATCGCAGCACAGTTGACCCGGATAAAGGGGCGCTCTGCTCGATCTGATTCATAATGAAGAGCCCGCGCGATCAGCTCTTTGCCCGTACCACTCTCACCGCTGATCAGTACCGTAGAGGGGCTGCGAGCGATCTTGTCCACGATCTGAAAGATCCGCCGCATAGGTGGAGAGTCACCGATGAGACCAAAGCGCCCCGGTAACTTCTGACTCTTATGACCCTGAGTCTCCACTTGATCCAGGCGGTGAATCGCCAAAGCCTTGCGTACAACCCTCTTCAACTCATCTCGATCATAAGGCTTAGTGATAAAGTCAAAGGCCCCCAGCTTAAGTGCTTCCACCGCAGTATCCACTGTGCCATGAGCGGTGATGATGATCACAGGGAGGTCTGAGCTGCGCTCCTGGATCTTCTTAAGTAGGCTCATCCCATCTAAGCGGGGCATGCGTAGATCGGTGATCACCGCGTTAAAGTGAGTCTCTGAGAGTTTGAGGAGGGCCTCCTCTCCATCTGAAACGGTTGTCACTCGATAGCCTTGGCGGCGCAGGAGGGCGCCCAAGACCTTGCGGAGGTTGCTCTCATCATCTGCTACGAGGAGGTGTTCGTTCATCAAGACTCCGGTGGCTCTGTACCTAGTCTGCTTGAAGGATGGCCTGAAAGCCTTACATAAGGTAGTGTCCCCCAAGAATTTGGGAGGTGAGACGGATCAGGATGCCCGGTTATCCAGACGAACCAGGCCATATCGTCGCGCTCAGACGCGCTCTGGCGAGCAACCCAGGCTCGGGAATCTACCGAGAGCTGGCGCGGGCTCATCTAGAGCGAGGAGAGAGCGATCGAGCCCTAGAGGTGCTTCAAGAGGGGCTAAAACAGAACCCCAGGGATCTGGATGGGCGTCTACTCCTGAGTCAGGTTCTCTTCAGACAAAATCAACTCAAAGCCTGCACTCGGGAGCTGGCCCGCATCCTCAGCGCAGCTCCCGAGCGCTTTGAAGTGATGCTCCTCCTGGCTCGAACCCTCATCTCTCAGACCCAGCTTAGTGCAGCCTCGGTGGTTTTAGAGCGCGCTAAGAGGCTCAAACCCAAAGATCCCGAGCTGAGGGAGTTGATCTTCGATCTTCAAAATCTGGGAGAATCCAGCGCTCAGACCCTGCTTCAAGGGCTGGAACCAGCAAAGCAGGGAACGGCTACCCTGGACTCTTCACCTCTGGATCCCAACGTGATCATTGAGGAGAGCTACGCCCACGAGATCACCCAGTTTCCTGAGACAGATACAGGCATCGATCTACCTCCCAGCCGTCTAGAAGCTCAACAGCACAGTCAGCAAGGGGGCTTCGCCACACATCCTGGTATCGGCCCCCACCCCATAACCGGAGAGAATACTCGAGAGTCAACCATCCCTGGTTTGATCAGCCAAGAGGAGGAGGAAGAGGATGCTACACGACCGATGAGCGCCCCTCCCATCGGGATGCTTCTCAACGATGAGACCTCTGAGCAGGAGCCCCTGGAGTATCAAATGCCCTGGGAACAGGAACACCAAGGCGATACCTTTCCTCTCAACCTCCCCTTTGATGAGACAGAGGAGGAGCATTCCTCAGCCTTTCACCTCCCCCTCGAGGATCTCTTCGCTGAGCCTCGACCTCAGGATGAACCCACAGGTCCCCTCTCTCTCGCACCCCTCTCAATTCAGGCCATCGCTGGGCAAGAGATCTCAGAGGACTTCAGTGAAGAGCTCTCTCTGGAGGAGACCTCAGCAGGAAGCTTGAGTCCCGGCTTAAATCCCAGATGGCAGGAGCCTGAGCAGGCTCCCTCTTTGGAGCTTACGGAGAGCGTAGAGGGTTCTTTGGAACTCCCCCAGTTCGACTGGGAGGAGCTTCAACCGCCTGAGAGAGAGGAGCTCTCCTCTCAAGAAGCCCCCTCTGATCCCGGGGGCTCTGGCTGGGGAGACTCTGCGGCTCAAGGTCCCAGCACGGTTCATCTGCCCAAGCGTCAGCCTCCAGGTCGACCTCTTGAGCTTGGGTCTCCAAGCTCTCCAGCTCCAGCCTTGCCTTACTCTCCTGAGCCTAAGGAGCGCTCAGAACCTCCAAGCTCCCAAGCTGAGCTTCGCTCTCCTTTTGGAGAGCCCGTGCTTCCTACTGAGCGTTCCTCTTCCAGCCCCCAGCAGCCCTCGGCTTCCCTAGAGGAGTCTATCCCAAAGAGGTCCAGCCCAGAGGAAGCAACGCGGCAGGAGCAACTCAAACCTCCATCAGTTCCAATGCAGATTCCATCTCCGCCTCCTGAGCTTCAACTACGAACGCTTAGGCCCCCGCTCGCTTTGGGTCAGCCTGCTCCCCTCTCTGATCCTGGGTTCCCCTCTCAAGACTCAGATCTCGAGCTGCCTCTTCCGCAGCAGGGAGCGGTAAAGGAAGAGCAGGTCGGCTCTCCAACACCTCTAGAACTCCTAGAGATCCCCTTTGATCCAGGGGAGTTTGAGAATCTGCCTACGAAGCCCTCACCCAGAGCCCACCCACTGCCTCCCGATATGCAAGATGAGGAGGAGGCGACCATCGATTACGCCCGCCATCAGGCGCAGCAAAAAGAAGCGGGGAAGGCTTCGATGGAGGAGACCATCGACTTCGCCCGGCATCAGGCACGAAATCGTGCACAACCGCACAATTCGGGAAGCGGGGGGCTCGCAGCCGAGCAGCTCCAGGCCAAGCAGCCAAGAGCCTCGATGCCTCAAGTCCCCAAGCCGGAACTCTTCTCTCCGCCTAAAGATTTTGGGGTCGCTCAGCAAAGCCCAGCATCTCGTTTAAGCTCCCCTTCTCCTTTTGCAGGACACTCTCCTAGAGCCCCGCGCCGGGGGCCGCCTCGCGGTGTTGAACAACGGAGTCTGCCAGCTTCTCCTGCTCAATTCTCTCAGCGGCGCCCCCTCTGGAAGTCTCTGTTGGCGACGCTCAGCGGCCTTCTGTTGATCCTCTTTCTTCTCTCTGTCTGGCGCTTTCGAGCGGCGGTCTCTGCTCAGCAAGAGCAGCTGGAGTGGGCTCAACTTGAGATCGCCGATGGCAACTATGGGAGCCGCTTAAAGGCCCAAGAGTTCCTCTCTACATCCGTAGTGCCAGAGGATCCCTTCACTCAGATGGGGCGATCTTTGGCCCAACTTGTGGGCGGTCAAGCCCTGAACCGAGCAGAGGAAAAACGCCAGGCTCTGATCTGTCGTTTGGAAGCTGAGCGATTGAGCCTCTTTGGCGAACGACAACGACAGGAGAGGGTTGAGGAGCTGGTCAACGGATTAGAAGAGAGTTCTGAACTTAACGCGGTCATAGCTGATCTTCTCCTCAAGCTCTACAAGGGGCAACCGGGTCTTGCTCAGGTGCGACTGGAGCAGCTCAGAGAGGCAGCGCGTAACACTGCCGATGGGCAGTTGCTCTTTGCCAGGCTCAGCTTAGCGAGAGGACACTCAGAGGAGGCGCTGAATTATTTGGAGACCGCCTCTCAGATCGAACCACGACATATCCAAGCTCAGGCTCTTCAAGCGAAGATCAAGGCGCTTCAGAATGATCCTCAAGCGCTTCAGATTTACGACAAGCTCTTGGAACAGCAGGAGCATCTCCCCAGCCTTATCGCCCGAGAGCAGCTCCGCATCAACCTAAGGCAAAACCCCAGGCGCGCCTTTGAGCGCCTGAAGATGTTGCTCTCTCGCGAGCAGCTCTCTCCTCGAGAACGCGCCTCTATCCATGAGGGGATGGGGCGCTACTATATTTTGGCTGGCAACGAGAGTTCCGCCCAGACTGCCTTTAAGGCTGCGATGCAGAGCGCCCAGGGAGATCCTCGCTTCTCGGCAAGTTTCGCCGAAGTGCTCCTCAGGAGCTATGAGCTGAGCCGCGCAGAGCCGATGCTCAAGGAGGCGATTAGGCTTCAACCCGCCTCGGTTCAATATCGCGTCTCTCTGACCCATCTCTACCTCCTGCGGGGTGACTCGGCGGGGGCTCTGCTTCAACTCAAGTCGATCAAGCGTCCCTCTCTGTGGGCCTTGCTGCTCAAGGCTGAAGCTCACCTCAGCCAAGATGATCCAGAGGCCGCTGAGGCCACCCTCAGAGAGGTGCTCAGGCTGCACGCTGATCATCTGGAGGCGCGTATCATCCATACACTCTCAGCCTATCTCTTGGGGGGTGATCGAGCTGAGCGCAACCTGAAGCGTCTGAGCCGCTTTAAGGAGCTGAGCGAAGAAGATCGACTCAAGCTCTCTCGGCCTGCGCTCCCCTGGCTCGCTCATGGTATGGCGCTCTCTCATGCTCGTAAGAGCACCGAGGCAGTTCAGGTCCTCCAAGCAGGGCTGAAGATTGATCCCAAAGAGTTTCGTCTTCACAATGAGCTGTGTCATGTTTATTCACGCAACTTTGAAGCGCGTAAGGCCTTGGTCAGTTGCCACTCTGCGTTGAGCATCAACCCCTTCTATATCCCTGCTGCTGATACTGCCGCCCGGATCGCTGAGGCTCATGAAGATTATGGTGCGGTGCTCTCTGCCTTGGATCCTCTGGCTCGTTCAGGGCTGACTGGGCGAACGCTGAGGCGTCTGGCTCGCGCCTATATATACCAACGGCGACCGGAGAAGGCCCTGGCTCTCCTGGAGGCGCAGAGCACTCTAGAGGCGGACAGAAACTATATCCGAGGGCTCATCGCCAAGCAGCGCAATCAACTCCCTCAAGCTCGCCCTCTGCTCCTGACTGCTGCGGATGCCCTGAGTTCGGATCTCTGGGCTCAGCTGGCCTATGGAGAGCTGTTGATGCGTCTGGGAGAACCCAAACGGGCCATGCCTTTCTTTAAGCGAGCCATGCGGGTGGGGAATGGCCCTTGGGCATCCTTAGCTGCGAGCCGATCAGCTCTTGCTCAACGAGACTGGAAGGGGGCTCTTGCCTTAGCACGTCTGGCGATGCGTAAGTCGAAGCGAAGCCTGAGCCACCCCAGGCAGCGCGCCGAGAGCCTGACTCTGCAGGCTTTAGCGCTGCTTCAATCGGGTCGCGCTGTCAACACCCGCAAGGCCAAGCAGCTCTTGGATAAGGCTCAGAGCGTTGAGCACAGTCACCCTCGAGCTTTGATGGCTTTGGGGCTCTGGTTTGATCGTAAAAAAGATCTGGAGAGGACGCTCCACACTCTACATCGCGCCGCCAAAGTGGCCCCCGCTGATCCTGAGATCGGCTTCTACTATGCCCAGATCCTCTACAAGACCCAGGGAACTCGCGCACAGGGGCTTCGAGAGTTGGGTCGTGTGATGAAACTGGATCCCAAGGGCATCTGGGGCCGCAGAGCTTCGGATCTAAGCAAACGTTGAGGCCTCACCTGTAACATAGATCTCCGGGCGCTGGCCCCTTTTTGAGCCTGCACCCAAGCAAGACGAACCTCCAGGAATGCGTGCGGCCTGCGGATTGACAGCCATATCGAAGCGCTTTTATCTAGAGTGAAGCGTTTGCTGTGGATCTGAGCAGCACTGCCGCCTTGAAGATCTCCCCGCGTGCTTTATAGCTTGTGTAGAGGTCAAAGGAGGAAGCTGCTGGAGAGAGGAGAACCTGATCCCCAGGCTGAGCTGCTTGAGCGGCCAGGGCAACCGCTTCATCCATCGTCTGAGCCTGACTCCAGAGGCTGGGATTATCCAGAAGGGCTGCGAGACGCACTGAGGTCTGCCCCAGTAAGACCACATGCCGCGCTTGAACGCGCAGGAAAGCAGCAAACGCTTCCAAACAGAGACCCTTCTCATAACCCCCAGCGATCACCACCATTGGACCATCTTGAGAGCGCAGGCCGGTGAGGGCTGCGTGTGGGTTGGTGGCCTTGGAGTCATTAAACCAATTTAGGCCATCCTGAGTAGGGATCCGCTCCAGGCGATGGGGCAGACCTTTGAAGCTTTTAAGGCCCTCGACCAAGCTTGAGATGGGAAGCCGGAGGGCGCTCCCCGCCGCCAGAGCAGATAGGGCGTTAAGTTGATTATGGCGCCCTGGAACAGGGACCTCTTGAGCCGACATCTGAGGGCGACCATCCCAGCAGAGTTGATCTTTGGAGAGACTCCAACCTTGGGCGCGAGGCTCAGAGGAGAAGCTCCAGCGGCGGACCTCAGCGGGGAGCAGCTCACCCCAGCGTTGAAGCTCATCGGCTCGCAAGATCGCGGTATCCTCCGTGCCCATCTGTTCAAAGACTTTCAGCTTGGCCTTTGCATAGGCCAGCCGATCTCCCTTGAAATATTCGATATGATCTTCGGCGATGTTACAGAGCACCGCGACACGGGGCTTAAAGTGACGACAGGACCAGAGCTGAAAGGCGCTCACCTCGATCACCAGAAAATCTTGCGGCCCCGCCTCCGAGACCCGCGCAGAGAAGGGCACACCAATATTGCCCGCGACGATAGCTCGCCGCCCCGCTCCACGCAGAGCTGCGCCGATCATCTCGGTGGTGCTGCTCTTTCCATCGGTCCCGCTGATGGCGATGATCGGCGCCTGCGCCACCGAGGCCGCTAGATCCAGCTCGTTTAAGAGGAGCGCGCCCTGAGCAAGGGCCTCTTGAAGCGCGAGGGTGGAGGGGGGGATACCTGGGCTGGGCAGCAGGAGTTGAGCATCGCCAAGACAATTACCACCCCCTTCAAAACAAACCTGCGCATCTAGACCGCTGAGATCTGGATCTTCACGGGGGTCGCTGAGGAGCACTGAAGCACCCAGCTCCACCAAGAGGTTGGCTGCGGCGATCCCGGTACGGGCCGCACCCCAGACCGCGACCCTTCGACCATGATAAGGACTCACACCCTCTCCAAATTCTGCGCCCAGGCGTCAGCCATACGGAAGAAGTCATCTCCTCCAAAGAAGATCACCATATCTCCTGGCTCTAGACGAGGGCTCAGGAACTCCAACACTTGACTGTTCTCGGGGACGTGGTGAACGACATTGCCCGCTTCTCGCAACAGCTTGACAAACCAGGGGGTGTCGATGCCATCAATGGGGCGCTCTTCGGCAGCATACATGGTGGTGATCACCAGCTCATCAGCGCCCCGAAAAGCTTCGGCGTACTCTTCACCGTGGTAGCGCATCAGGGTGAAGCGATAAGGCTTGAAGACGCAGAAGATGCGGTGATGGGGCAGCTTACGTGCGCTCTCCAGGACCTTACGCATCCCTGTAGGGTGAGAGATATAATCCTTAACCAGGGTGTAGCCACCCGCCTTCATCAGCGTAAAGCGGTTCTCGAGGCCTGTATAACTCGCCAGCGCTCCCTGCACCTCCTCAAAGCTGAGGCCGAGGGTGTTGATCGCCAAAGCAGCGGCGCCGGTAGCATTAAGAGCGTTATAGGCCCCTGGAATCCTCAACTCTATGGGACCCAACAGCTCCCCTCGCCTGTAGAGCTGAAAGCAGATCCGCGCGCCCTGATCTTCGATCTCCTGGGCAGAGAAGTGATGATTGAGGTCCTCACCAAAGAGAAGACAGGGTAGAGAGAGGCCCTCAGCCAGAGAGGCGCAGGCGGGATCATCACCGTTGAGATAGAGGCTCTTGAGTTTGGGGTTCTCCCCGATAAAGCGCCTCATCGTCTCTACGATCTCTTCAAGGCCGGAGTAGTAGTTGAGGTGATCGACCTCTAGGTTGTTGATCAGGAGATGCTCAGGGCGCAGGTTGAGATGGCTGCCATCACTCTCATCTACCTCAGCGATGAGGTGAGGGCCTTTACCATGCTGAGCGTTGAGGCCGTAGTTGTTGAGGAGGCCGCCGATCACATAGCTGGGATCCCGCTCAGCGCTGATCAGCATATGGGTGATCATCGCGGAGACAGTGCCCTTGCCATGTGTCCCAGCGACGCCCACACTCTCAGGTCCCTCCATACAGAGACCCAGCAGCTCCGAGCGATGGGCCTCTGGGATCCCCGCTTCCCGCGCGGCTACTCGCTCTGGATTATCGTAGGGAACCGCCGTGGAGTAGACTAGGAGATCTGCACCCTGGAGGTGCTTGGGGTTGTGCCCGATATAGACAGGGATCCCCAGGGCCTCTAGAGCCTCGGTGAGCTGAGAGGCGCGGATGTCCGAACCCTGTACAGCGACGCCCTGATGATGGAGCAGACGAGCCACGGCGCTTACGCCGATGCCCCCAATACCCACAAAATGATATCTTTTATCCCGTGACAGTAGCATCCCAACTCCTCCGGCGCGGGAGCATATGCGCCGTCCTCCTGCTTTTCAACGCCCTCCCTGGCTGTGAGAAGGATCCGCCCCCTGTGGAGCGTCTGGATGCTCAGAGCGAGGCGGGTCCAGAGGCGGGGTCTCGAGACGCGACGCTTCGCCCAGATGTTTCGGTCCCTCCTCGGCGGCTCTTTCAACACATGCCCGCGCCTCCACCTCCAGTACTCCTCAGCCCAGGCGATCCAAGCCAGCTCCTCTTGGGGCTTAAAGATCTCCGCCCCTCCAGCTATGGCTCCTTTGTCCAATTTCAGCAGCCGCGCAGCGGCCCCTTTCGCAGCATTCACTACTTGCTGGATCCCAAAAAGGAGGAGATCAAGGCGATCCTGATGAGCTTCCGGGAGCCCTACCCCAGCCGCTTTAGAGAGCTTGAGGAGGAGCTTAAGATCCGTTTGGGCAAGGGGGAGCGCTTGGTGACCAATACCCACGAGGGGCAACTCTGGCGCAGCCTGGAATATCGCATTGAGCTGCGACGGGATCGCAAAAGCGGAGATCTAGAGCTGCTCTTTCATCGACGAGGTGCGGCCAAACTGCTGCCCTGAGAGCCTTCTAAAAATTTTGGATGCGCTCAACCCACTCTGGATGATCAACAAAGGGGCTGCGATTGCCCTGATAGCCTTCGATCCCATCGTTTCTGCGTCGCTCCCAATCATCTACAGGATCATCCTCATGCCAGCGACGCAGGAGCGTCTCTTCCCAATCAGGGAAGCTGTTCTGAGTATTCTCGCGGGGATAACGGAGAGCAAAATAGAAGTGAGCGCGGGCGATATCTCCACGAAACTTACGGCGAACCATAAAGACCTTATCGGTTCCCCCTGCGCCGATATGAGCCGCAGGACTGCCCAAGGCTGATCCATTGCCATCGCTCCAATTACAGCTGTTGTGCTGTTCACAATCTGTATCTCCAAAGTGATGGCTGCTCCGAAAGCTGTTCACCCTAGAGTTGACTGGAAAGAGATGATGGAGATCTCCTTTAGCAGGCTCTCGACCCGCCCCTAAGCTCTTGGGCCAACTGTGCTCGATGTTGAAATCATTAAAGTTGGGCAGGTCTATCCCGTTTAGAGGAAAGTGCTGCCCTGTATAGATGCACTCTGCATAGAAACTACCATCAGGCTCTTCCTGAAGATCTAGATCTGTGAAGATCGCGAACTTGGAGTTATCCCAGAGAATCGGGCTGCGGTGGCTTTGAGCGATCAGCGTACTGATCGCGTCCGCGAGGGCTACTCCCTGTAGGTTCTCCAAGGGAGCGTAGGGATCATCGGGATCAGCATCAGGTTGAGGAGCCATATCGAGAAGCATCACGTCGAGCTGAGGAGCCATATCGAGAGGCACTACGTCGAGCTGAGGAGCCATATCGAGAGGCACCACGTCGAGCTGAGGAGCCATATCTGGAGGGAGCATATCGAGGAGAGGCGCTCTATCGAAGAGAGCTTCTATATCCAAGAGAAGCACGCTGTCTCCAGAAGAGTGGTCCAGCAGAGGGCCTTGATCGAATATAGAATCACTGTCCAGACGAGGAGCCAGATCTCGCGAGTTCCCCTGATCTAGAGCGAGGCCAACATCAAGAGCTTGGCTGCTGTCAGAGTAGAGGCTCTGGTCAAAATAAAGCTCTTCGCTGCTCTCCCATTCATAGCAGGCGCTCAGGCCGAGCATGAAGAACGTCAAGGGGCGGAGATCAAGCATAGAAAATCCTAGAACTCAGAGAGGATTAAGGACGCTCCAAGAGAAGCTTCCACAGCCCTCAGCGAGATCAAGAGGCTCAGCCTCCTGAAAGGCGCGAGCTTCAGCCTCAGTCTCTGCATCAAAGATCCCCTGACAGTAATAGAGCAGCCCATCCTCTACCACCCAATCAAAGCGACTCCAGAGCCCAGAATTCCAGGGGTTCTGCTCATCGCCCAGGGCGGTGAGGAAGTTGGCCTGGTTGTCGATATGATCGATATGGAAGAGACTGGACTCTGCTCCCTCCCCCTGAGTCCAGAGATCTGCGTTGATCTCGTGATTTTGAAAGCCATCGTTATAACGACCGATGATCTCGGGTACCCCCTCAGCTTCGCCGCCTGTTCCAGCTTCGCCGCCTGTTCCAGCTTCGCCGCCTGTTCCAGCTTCGCCGCCTGTTCC
>CAYLJJ010000065.1:0-17039 GCA_964384025.1 uncultured Nannocystaceae bacterium | reverse complement strand
AGCTTCGCCGACATCCGCTTCACCGCTGCTTGTTTCGCTATCACACGCCCAGGCGAGAGTGCTCAACAGCAAGAGCCCCAAGTTTCTCCTAAACATCAATGCTTCCCTCATGATTTTTAAGAGGCGCCTCCTATCACTTGATCGGTTCAGCGTCGAGTAGCCCAGCCCTCAAAGAAGCGAAAGTGCTCTTTAAAGCCAAAACTTTGGTAGAGGAGGATCGCCTCTTGGCTCTCTTGGAGCACGTTGAGGGCGACGCAATCGACTCGCTTAAAAGTCTCCTGGAGAAGCCAACGAGCACAACGTGTTGCATATCCTCGCCGACGATAATCAGCGTGAGTCACCATATTTCCAACGGCCGCCACCCGATGTCGTTCATCTAAGATATGTAGGCCCATAGCGCAAACCAACTCATCTTCGTCCCAGATCCCTGCGAAGAGCCCAATATCCAAAAGGGAGGGTTCAAAGAAGTTGTCTGGGTGGTGCAAAAAGAGCCTCATCAGGGCTCCGGTATCGCGATGGCTGAGCTGTACAACCCCTTCCACCTCTGAAGAGTCGCTGAAGTGTGCGCGCTCCAGACCCATCCGCACCATCCGCTTAGGCTCTTGATAGTTATAGCTGACCTCAAAGGCGCGGCGATGCTCTTCGGGGATATGAGCCTGGAAGCTCAGGGGCAATTCCCGAGCTTTGGCCCTGAAGATCGCCTCAATCTCTATTGGATCACCCACGCTGAAGATCGTATGTCTGCTCAGCCCACTGAAAGAGAGCAGAAGACTCTTCAGCTCCCCTCCCCGAAGCAGCCCAAACCAGCGACAGTGTTCATTGAAGGGAGAGGCCAGCTTCCCCAACATATAGGCGGACTCCATAGGCTCCTCAACCAAGAGCGCGTATATCTCTGGGCTCTCTCCGGGCAGCTCTCTGATCAGGGGCAGCAGCGCTCGGGCGGAGTCACTGAGGCTGGGAGGCGCGAGGCGTGGAGGGGCCGCGCAGGTGCTGAGCTGGGGTTGAGATGGGGGCTCAGGCGGGAAGGGGTTCGCAGGGGGGGTGCTGATTTTAGGAACGATACGCAGGGGGGTAGGTTCACCCTGAGGGCGCTCCAAGACGCGCAGATGCCGAATCTCGATCTGAGGATCATAGGCTTTCAATAGATCAAAGACGCTCAGCGCTGCGACGCTCACCCCGGTGAGGCTGGGGAGATCTCCGCTCTCAGCAGCCAGCTCTGCGCGAATCAAGAGCTGAGCGCGCTCCTCATCGATCTCCAACTCTAGCTTGAGTTCCTCAATGAGCTGTATGGCGAGGCTGGGAACCAGCTCATGGCTGCGCTTGGCAGCCAAGAGTCCAGCGGCCTGTGCTGTCCAGAGCAGCTCCTGGCGTTTGGCGGGGTTCTTTAGGAGGTTGAGGCTCGCGGGGCTTAGAGGCAACTCAGCTTGGGCGATGGTCTTGGATGGGTTCATCTTCCCTCCTTGGTGCTCTTGTTACCATCGACTGCAACGGAGGCAAAGCCTCTACTTTTTCAGAGGCCAGAGGTCCCCTTTATTGATGTAGATCAATCTCAAGATTCAGCCCTCTGAGTTTCTCCAAATTTAAGAGCCCAATCCCCAATGAGGATCGCTTCAGCAGCATCATGGCGTAGGTGGATGGGCTTAGGACCTCCTCGCGCCTGGATCACCTCTCGCGCCAAGCGGGCTGCGTGAGCTTTGGGATCTCGTCGTTCTCGAGGCAGCAACAGAGGCTCCCTCCAGGTCTCTGGGCTGACCTGCTTGAGCAGGATCCCGAGACGCTCAGCGACTTTAGCCCAGAGGGCAGCCAGCCCCCGATCCCCCTCCACATAGAGGCAGGCTGGCTTCGCCTCTCTTAAGATTCTAGGGATGGCACGGCGGAGCTGATTACGACGACCGAAGTGCTGGCTGCGATACCAGAGGAGCCGCTGCCCTTCAAAGAGGGCCAAGCCGGTGCGCTGGCCCAGATCTACTGCTAAGAGCCGTTGCGCTGAAGAGGTCGCTGTCATCTGAGAAGAGCCTCCTTCTTACCGTTGTTATCACTGACAGCAACCGAGGCAAAGCCTCTGGCGTCTTTGCTGGCATTGCCGCCGTGAGTTGAAAAGGGTTCAATGCGGCCATGAACGCTCTTATCTATCGCCTCCTCAGTTTCTGGTATCGCCTATTGGGCAGCAGCCCTGTTCAGGCTCAGTGGCGCGCTCGACGGACCATGAACCGCCCCAAACAGACCCGCCAGAGCCTCTCTCAACAGGGCGCGCGCCTGCGAGATGATCGCTTTAATTGTGTCTGTGGGCAGCTCCTCAAGGGTGGAGAGCGACGCTGCCATCACTGTGGGCGACGACAGTGGATGCCTCGCTGGCTCCGAGGGCTGATCAAGCTGCTGGGCTTAAGCAGGCTCTCAAGCACCACCGCCTCCACCGGCTTGATGCTCCTCATCGGCCTGAGCTACCTCCTCCAGATTCGCTACCAGGGGGGGATGAGCCCCAAGAATTTTCAAGAAACCTATACGCTGGGGGCCTCCTTTGGCCCCCTCACCCTGGGACCGCAGCCCTGGCGCGCCTTCAGTTATACCCTGGTGCATGGAGGCCTGATGCACCTGGGCTTTAACCTCTTTGCCCTCAGCCAGATTGGCCCCCTTATCGAGCGTTGGTTTGGTGGGGCCCGCTTCCTCTTTGGCTGGTTCTTAGGGGGAGCTGCTGGGGTGGTGGGTCCCTCGCTCCTGGGCATCGAGAGTATGGTCCCAGTGGTGGGCGCCTCTGGGGCGATCTCGGGCCTCATCGGTATGGCGATGATCCAGGGACACCTGAGCAAGACTCCACAGGGCAAGCAGATTCGCGATGTGATGATCCGCTGGATGCTCTACACCACCATCTTCGGGGTCATGGTGGGAGGCGCAGGAATCAATGTCGCTCATGGTGCTCACTTTGGTGGCTTGGCTGGAGGGCTCCTGGTGGGCTGGCTCCTGGGTCCAGAGTCTCCACAATATCCCGACCGTCGCCGTTTAACCCCCATCATCGGCGCCCTGGCCCTTCTGGGTATTTTGGGCTGCTTGATCGCTCACCTGAGCTGGTTCTTAGGAGATCGTGAAGCTCCCAGCCTCCCTGATCATCCCGGTCTCAGCCAGCAGCTCTTTGACTGGTCTGTTCAGGAGCAGGGCCTTAGAGAGGCGATTCATCCAGAGGGTCGTGCCCTCTTAGATGAAGCCAAGGGAGCTTCTCAAGCTTGGCTTGAGGAGTTGAGGGGGTCTATCCAGGCGCTGCCAATAGAGCAGCGCTGGCCCACCCTCCTGGGCATCGCCGATAGCCTCTCTCCTGAGCTGCTGGTGAGCCTGCTCAGGAGGACCGAGGCGCTTATCTTAATGGGAGAACTTCTGCCCATCTCCTGGCATATGAAAAGCTTAGAGGCGAAGGTCAAGCGCCGCAGAGCGCAGACTCAGAATCTCAAATCGATGCTCTCCTCTCAGCAGGGTCTCAGCGCTCTGCCTCGCTCAAAGCCGATTAAGCTTCAGAGCCAACCTCCTCCTGGGCTGAGGGTCGGAGATCAGCTCCTCTTGAAGCTTCAGATTGAGGCTGAGCCTAAGGAGGCTGAAGAGATCCAGCTCAGCCTAGAGCTGGAGGGGCCTTTGAGCAGCACCGCTCCTTTAAAGCAGCAGCTTAAGCTTCCTCCCAGTGGACAGCTTGAACGCTGGCTTCCCTTAGAGGCAAAGGCGGTTGGAGAGGCGGAGCTGATCTTAGGAGCGGAGGGTCCAGGGCGACGAGGTGGAGAGAGCCTATTTCTGCCCATCTATCCCCTTCAGGCTCCAGAGACTCAGTGGATCTCTGGTCAATTGAAGGCGGGTGAGATTCAGGAGGTTGAGCTGCCCAAGGAGCTGAAGGAGCTGCAGCTCCAACTCTCAGCCTCGCTCTTAGAGAGCCTGGAGCCCGAGGCCAAGCGCCTCAGCCAGCTCCCCTATGGTGCCTTAGAGCAGCGCGTCACCCGCCTGCTCCCCTTTGTTGCCCTTGGGGAGCTGATGCAGCGCCAAGCACAAGATTGGGTGAGTGAGCAGACATGGCAGGAGCTTCTCGCTCAAGAGATCAGGGCGCTGAGTAGACTCCAAGGTCCAGATGGGGGCTTTAAGCGCTGGCCAGAAGGGGCAGATACGAGCTGCTCAGGCAGCGCCTATGCCCTGCTGATCTTGGGTCGTTTACAGAGCCAGGGGCAGAAGATCAGGTGGATCGATCTAGAAGCCGGTGGAGCCTATCTGCTCAAGGCTTGGCCTCAGGCGAGCTTAGATGAGCGGGCGCTGATCCTCTTAAGCCTAAGAGCGCTTAAGAGAGCCCAACCTGAGTTGGAGAGGCGGCTCTTTGAGAGCCGCGCGGCCTTAAGCTTCTCAGCTAAGGCGCTCCTGCTTCAGAGCTTGAACCCAGAGGCGGGAGGGCAGCATCTGCTTGAGGAGATCTTAGAGGCTCCTGAGCTGAAAAGCCCGGAGCAGCCCCGCTCAGGCTCCTCTCTTTTTCAGGGAGAGATCTATCGCCAAGCTATGCTCCTAAGCGCTCTCCTATCGCTGAGACCCAAGCTGCCTGAGACACAGAAGCTCGCTCAGAGCCTCTTAAAGAGTTTGGAAAAGAGCGACACTGAGAGCAGCCCCACCGCAGGCTTTCGGCTCCTGGCCCTAAGCCAATTTGCAGAGCAGCAAGAGCGCGAACAGACCGATCTCAAGATCGATCTGAGCTGGGCAGGAGGGGTGCTTGAGGAGCAGCTTCAGGGTGAGCAACCAGGGATAATCAAACGTAAACTGAAGCGCCCTGAAGGCTTAAAGCTCCAAAGTTCAGGCAGTGGGGTGCTCTACTACACCCTTCAGTTTCAACACCCTAAAGGCGCCTGCTCCCAAGCTCAGGGTGGAGGGATCAAGCTACAACGCAGCCTCCATTCTCCAGGTCAAGAGGAGGCGCTGAGCCAAGAGATCACCTTGGATCAGCGCTTGGAGCTTCGAGTTCAACTTGAGCTGACTGAAGCTCGGCATCATCTCCTCCTCAGCCTCCCCCTCCCAGCAGGTTTGGCCTTAGAGGGGAGCCCTCCCCCCTGGGCGCCGCTCTCTCAACTCAAACCCAACCCTCTAGAGCTGAGGCTCTTTGCTGAACAGCTCAACTCAGGTCGCTACGACTATAGACTCCCGCTTCGAGCCCACAGTCAGGGACGCTTTGCGCAACCTCCTGCTCAGCTCAAGGAGATCTATCGTGATAAATGTTGGGCTCAAAGCGAGGGAGGGAGCCTTGAGATCAAAGGCTCTGAAGCGCTTTGAAGATCTGATCCATTTTGGAACACTCGGGTGATCTATTTTAGATCACCCACTGGGTCAAACCACCTATTCTCAAGCTCTCGCTCTCGGAATACCCCTTGCTATGCCCCTAAGCAATGATCGTGGAGGAAGAATATGGAGATTCGATTTTGGGGTGTTCGAGGCAGTATCCCCGTCTCGGGGGCTGACTTTAACGTCACAGGGGGCAGCACGACCTGTGTAGAGCTGACTCAGGGTGAGCATCGGTTGATCTTGGATGCAGGGACTGGGTTGAGGGCTCTGGGGGCTCATCTGGGTTGGGCTCCTCTTAAAGCGACCATACTCTTTAGCCACCTTCACTGGGACCATATTCAGGGGCTGCCTTTCTTTCAGCCAGCCTACCATCCTGAGAGTGAGCTGACCTTAATGAACGCAGGCAGCCCTGAACACCTCAAGGAGATCCTCTCCCTTCAGATGAAGCCTCCCACCTTCCCCGTGGGTTTGGAGAAGCTCCAAGGCCTGCATGACTTTTGCCAAATCCTCATCGGAGAGCGCCTAGAATTGGGTCCATTCTCTCTACGCGCTCTGCCTCAGTCTCACCCTGATGGAGGGATCGCTTATCGGATTGAGTGTGGGGGTCAAAGCTTGGTCTTCGCCACCGATACAGAGCATGAGGGGGATGATGCTCAAGAGCTGATGGCTCTCGCTGAGGGCTGCGATCTTTTGATCCATGATGCTCAGTATAGCCCCGATGAATATCAGGGCCTCAGGGGTCCCAGCCGCAGAGGTTGGGGACACAGCAGCTGGCGGGCGGCGGCTCAGGTAGCGCGAGAAGCGGGGGTCCAGCGCTTGGCTCTCTTTCACCACGATCCAAACCGCACAGATGAAGAGGTGGAGCATTTTGAGCGCTGCGCTCGTAGCGTTTTCCCTGAAACCTTCGCCGCGCGGGAGGGTTGGGCGGTCGCCCTTTGACCCCCTCTGATTTCCAGGAGTATGTTGCTCTCCTTTTGAACCGGGCGTTTAAGCCAGAGGGAGAGCGGAGCGTGCCCTTTAAGCTCCTACGCCAGACAGCTCTAGGCAAACAGGTGAACCTGGAGGAACTCCTTCAGCTCCTGGTAGAGGAGGTCGCTCGTCGCCTGAAGGCCGATCGAGGCACCCTCTATCTGGTCGATCATGCTCGGGGAGAGTTGGTGAGCCGTGTGGCTCAGTTGCCAGAGATCAGCGAGATTCGTCTGCGCATCGGAGAGGGAATCGCAGGTTGGGTTGCGCTCAACGGAGAGCCTCTCATCGTTCCAGATGGAGAGCAGGATGAGCGCTTTAGCCCCAGGATCGATTTTCAGACTGGCTATCAGACCCGCAACATCCTCACAGTCCCGCTCAAGAAGGGAGGGGATGTCTTGGGGGTCCTGCAGGTGCTCAATCAAAAGGAGGGTCATTTTCAGGAGAGAGATCAACGACGGCTGGAGCGACTGGGCGCTGAGATCCTCAAGGTCTTGGATGAGACCAGCCTGCGCAATCAGCTGCGACCAGACAACCCGCGCCCTATCTCTTTTCACTTCAATCATGTCGTCGGAGACTCCCCCGCTATGCGGCGCATTTTTCGCCGCACTGCGCGAGCAGCCCGCAGCAACGCCACAGTCTTGGTGCGAGGAGAGAGCGGCTCTGGCAAGGAGCTGATCGCCCGTGCCGTGCATGTCAACTCTCCTCGACGACAAGCCCCTTTTATCAAAGTTGATTGCGCCGCGCTCCCCGCCCAGCTGATCGAGAATGAACTCTTTGGACATGAGCAAGGAGCTTTTACTGGGGCTCATCGCAGCGCGGATGGCAAAGTTCGAGCAGCAGAGGGGGGGACTCTCTTCCTGGATGAGATCGGAGAGCTGCCCCTTGGAGTACAGGGCAAGATCCTCAGGCTCTTACAGGAGCGCCTCTATCTGCGGGTGGGTGGAACTCAAGCTCAACAAGCTCAAGTTCGCTTTGTCTGCGCCACCCACCGGGATCTAGAGCGTGATGTCGCTGAGGGGCGCTTTCGTGCAGATCTCTACTATCGTCTACGGGTGATTCAGATTCAGGTCCCCAACCTTCAAGAGCGGGGCAACGCAGATCTGGATCGCCTCATCGACTATTTTCTCTTTGAGTTCAAGCGCCGCCACGCTCGCCCTGAGCTGGAGCTGAGCTCCAAGGCGCGAGCGCGGCTTCACCAACACAGCTGGCCTGGAAATGTAAGAGAGCTTGAGAACGCTCTAGAGGCTGCCGTCGTCCTGGCCTCAGAGCCTCTCTTGGGTGAGGAACTCTTCTCTCTGGGAAAGCCTCTCGATAGGGATGAGGGCAGAGAGGAGCCCTTCTTTGCGGATTTGATGCCCCTCAAGGAGCTGGAGCGGGCCTATATCGAGTTTGTCCTCAAGAGGGTGAAGGGCAATCGCAGCGCCGCAGCGCGGCTCTTGGGGATCGGTCGAAACACTTTGCTTAGAAAGCTCAACCTTGGCGCTCGATCAACCCCACAGTAGGCTTTTACTCAAACTGCTTCTCTATGTAGAGTCCCGCACCACCGTTAATACTGCCCGCTCGAATCTCTCCGATCCGCTCAAAGGTAGAGAAGACTCCATCACAGTCTAGATCTCCGATGGCTCGAGCAGTAAAGCGAGCCTCCTCGCCGTGGCCCTCGGAGACAAACTCATATTGATAGTGTTGGGGACCGTGGATGGCGAACTCCAACTCCCGCCAACCCTGGGCTGCCCAGGTCTCTGGAGGCGCGAGCACAGCCTTCTCCTTACATTTGCTGAGCTTGGGGCTCAACGGGCTGCTCTGGGGAAAACGCCGTGGGAGAATGTTGCCGTTTTTGTCCACGCGTTCACTCTCGTAGAAGACTACAGCGCCATCAAACATCTTACGCAAGTTCATGGTCGCCTCAGCGGTCTTGGCGCGGCGTATATATTTTATAAAGGCGGGGATGGCGATGGCAGAAAGGATACCTACACCAGCCACTCCAAGCAGCAGACTAGAGCCCATCAAACGGCGCTGAGCGAGACGACCATAGGTTGTGTTGGGGCGCTCACTCATCAACTTCAAAAGCAACTCTTCAGCGCCCAGGGCATCTCCACTCAGATCCAAAGCGATGGCCTGATCAAAGCGCGCAGCGCCCTCCTTGTCTCCTTTGGGAAGCTTGCACCAGAGGTCAAGGTTAACGTTCAACCCCTCAACGCTGAGGGCCAAACCCATCTCCTCAACAGAGAGAGAGCGGATAGAGAGCAGATCTTGGAGATCACTGAAGGCTTGAAGATCTCCTCCTCCCTCAAAGAAGCCAGGGAGATAACCACCTGGGAAGAGTGAGGGAACATCCCAGATCACAAAGCCATGTTGACCCTTGCTGCTCAGCGCGGCGGGGAGTTGGGCCTTCTGGACTCTCTTCTCCTGACAGCGCTTTATGTCTGCCTCTGCCAAAGCCAAAATAAAGCTATCTCCACAGGTTCCAAAGCGCAGCTTGAAGTGCACTGGATCCTCAAGCTCTAGAGCTGGAAAAGGAGCAATCTCTAGGTTGATGGTACCCTTCTCATGACTGAGCTTAAAGCCTCGGAAGCTCTGCTGCTGATTGAGGAGCGCAAAGAGGGGATTTAGGATCTTCTCAGCGGAGCCCCCCTTTTGAAGCCCAAAGGAGAAGATGGGGTGAAGCAAGCCACCCGCGAGGGAGATGTTGAGGTCTCCTGAAAGATTGCTC
The DNA here is from genome assembly GCA_964384025.1 of uncultured Nannocystaceae bacterium. Lineage (GTDB taxonomy): Bacteria > Myxococcota_A > Bradymonadia > UBA7976 > UBA1532 > CAYLJJ01. The sequence continues at coordinate 8,074 of CAYLJJ010000065.1, read as the reverse complement.
TTAAGAGCGCTCCAGAGCGGAGCGATGGGAGGGGGTGGGGGACCGGTCTGAGACTCTACAGCAGCGAAGATCTTAGGACCATCAAAGGAGAGCTTAAAGAGCCCTGGGCTGCGTGCATCGATCACCTCTAAGCCTCGCGCAGGCTCTTTTCCAACCTGGAAGGGCGCCAACATTCCTTGGAGTGGAGGGAGGAGTTGAAGCTGGGCCTTGAGTTCCCCTCCTCGAAGCCAGATCAGCTTAAAACTCTGAACAGGTTTGCCTTCAGCGATCTTTGCCATCAGCGGTCCCCGAAGCTGGACCTCAAAAATCGCCTCCTTAGAGAGCCCGCTTGGAGCCTTAGAGCGCTCTTGAGGGACTCCATCTGTATCACAGATAAAGAAGCCTTCTCGCTGGGCACAGAGGAACTTCAGATCATCCACCTGTAGGCCCTCGGCGGTGAACTGAAGCGGAACCTCAGCCAATTTGGCGTAGGCCAAGAGAGTAGTCTTGGCCTTGCCCAGATCGCTGATCCCCATCACAAAGCGCAGGTTCTTCTTGCCTTTGATAAAGAGCGCGAGACCCTTCTCCAGGGCCAAGCCCTCTCCCCACTCTCCCTGAGCCGGGCGCATCCCCAGACGCTCCCAAGCTCGCAGGCGCTGTATCGCAGCCTGGATCTGTGCCTCATCTTTAAAACGGGCCTCAAGGCCGTCCAGGGCCTCTTTGATAAACCCAGCTCCTCGAAAGATGATCGAGGCGTTCTCTTCTGAGGGAGCCCAGTCAATTACATCCACAGCCTGAGCTGGGAGACTGAAGAGGAGCATGAGTAGAGGAAGTGAGCGCATCCATCTCTCCTTAAACATGGTTAAAATGGCTTGGGAGAGTGTAGGGCTTTATGATCTGGAGGGCTAGATGATCTGAAGGGCTGGGCTTTGTTGAGCAGGAATGGCAGTACAGGAGTAAAGATCACTCATAGAGATAGATCATTCGCACCTCAATCTCGATCCGTTTGCCCACATGCTCAGCGGGTTCCAGAGGATCGATATGGGCGAAGAAGCTTCCATACGTAGCGGGATCGTCATTGTGGGGGAAGCTGTCTCCATCACGGGCATCAGCGGGCAGGGAGGCGCGCTGCACAGAGGTCATATCACTCTTGCCGAAGTCGATCAGGATCTCACCTGAGTCGGAGACCTCACGAAGATAGGTGGTACCTCGGTGAGGACAGAAGCCCTGTCCAAAGGCATACTCCAAGCTCCAATCCTCTTTCCAAGTCAAGATGCTGATGACGCGCTTTACATTGGGCTCAGATACCGCATAGACACGAGCGTGATATTCTACATCTCTGTAGTTCTCAGGGACCTCAGCATACTGCCCGGTAGCATAATCTACAGGGACCTCACGACCGTTGTTGACTACAAACACTTTGATTCCAGGAGTGAGGGTCTGATTCCCCGCCTCATCTGTGACCTCAAGCTGAAGCTCAACGACACCATCCTCAATCAGGCTGGTGTCCAGCCTCAGCTCCTCCCCCTCTGCCTCTACCGCGAGATCGGCGGGACCGAGGAGCCGCACCTGCTCAAGGTGAGCATCCTGAGCTTCAAAATCTAGGTTGAGGTTGCCCTCTAAGACCATCCATCTGGAGAGCGCGAGTTCCGCTTCTGGAGGGGTGTTATCGATGGTCACGGTTACCGGCTCAGACTCCAGCTCTCCTCCTGGACCGACAGCCTTGAGGATCAGGCTCAGCTCCCCATCCTCAAAGGCGCTGGCATCCCAAGAGATGACCTGGTTCTCTCCCTCAGCGCTGACCGTCGCCAAGAGCTGATCTCCAGCTGAGAGTTGAAGCTCCTGCACATCTCCACGACAGCCCACTTCCAGCTCAACTTGACCTCCACAGGCCTTCTCTACTGGGCTGATCCAGACCTCAAGCCCCTCTGGCTCGATGCTTCCTCCCGAACCTCCCTCTCCCTGATGGATACCTGTGTCGGTCTCTCCGGCGTTCGTCTCACCGTCGTCATCGCCATCACAAGCCCAAAGCAGCAGCCCCAATAAAATCAGCAGCCAATGTCGCATCATGTCGCCTCCTTGAGGCCTTGTTTAGCCAAACAACTGTTGAGGTTCAAGGAGTATTGGGATCTCCCTTGAACTTCAGGCAACAACAGCAGCTCTCCAAGCTCAAGAAGGTCCTGAAAATCGTCTTGATTCGCTCACATTCTCTCTCCACTATCAAGCAGATCAATCAAGGAGGTTTAGATGCTATCGTTTCTCTCTCTGCTCCTACTCTCGGTTCCCATTGCAGAGATGCCTCCAGAGGAGTTCTCAGCTCGCACCAGCTATTATAAAATCAGCCCAGATTATCGTCGCTGCATGAGCCCTCTCTGTGGAGGATATTGGCTGGAGTCTATCAATCGTAAGCAGACTCGCTGTGCTGATGGCAGCCACGCGGAGCGTTGCTATGTGGCTGAGATTGAGTGGGCCGAGCCCTGGTCTGAGCCCCAACTTGAGCTGCTGAGACAACGCGCCGCTGAGGGGCGCCTTATCCTCCGAGGGCCTCAACATCTCCAAGAGTATTTGGGGGATTATCATCTGGGGATATTGAGAGCGCTGGGGGCTTGGGAGGCGATCAACGCTCAAGCGCCCAGAGGAGCCAGCTTCCGTGTTGAAGATCTGGGCCTACGCTGTCTTCGTGCACCCTGCTTTTCGATGCGGGCTCACCTCCTCAATCAGCCTCGCCATCTGGCCCTCTCAAATCTAAATCTCGAGGATCCAAGGCCCACAGATGAGCAGCGCGCCGCAGCGCTGATGGCGGCTCAAGAGGGTCAACTCCTCCTGAGCGGTGCGCTCTATTGGGAAGCGCAAGAGAGAGGGATGGAGCGTGGTTTAAGCTTGGTGGCGAGTCAAATCTATCTGCCTGTTGCTCCCGCTCAAGATCTTCCTGAGTGTGTCGCTGATGAGGACTGCACCCAGGGCTGGTATCATGAATTTGTAAATGCGGAGGGGGAGTGTTACTGCCTCACCTGCCCGATACCCATGGGTCAGATGGAGGAGGAGCTGAATCAAGCCAGTTGGCAGCTTCACTGCGCAGCTCTGCCCTGGATTCAGGAATGTATCCCTGCTCCTTGCGCTCCACCTCCACCGGTGGGCTGTGTAGAGAACCAATGCATCTATACTCCAGAGGAACCCTTCAGACCCTAAGCCCCCTCAACACATATGCCAAAGATCCTCTTTCTTGAGCCCTACTATGGGGGCTCTCACCGCAGCTTTGTAGATGGCTGGAGGCGGCACAGTCGCTATCAAATCCAGCTCTTGAGCCTCCCTGCCCGCAAATGGAAGTGGCGGATGCAAGCAGGCGCTTGGACCTTCGCCGAGATGATCAAGGCCCAGAATCTGCGCCCAGATCTGATCGCCTGTAGTGCCCTCTTAAACGCCGCTGAGCTGCTGGGGCTCATCCGGCGACAGCTCCCTCAGACGCCGCTCCTGCTCTACTTTCATGAGAACCAATATTCCTACCCCGAGCGTCAGGGACAGAGTTACCATTGGGGGGTGATCAACAGCGCCTCAGCGTTGGCCGCAGATCGTTTGCTCTTCAACTCTGAATTCCATAAGAGAGACTTCTTTAAACACTGGCGACGAGGGGATCGAGTGATGCCCGATGGTCGCTTGGGGGAGGCGCTCTTGGCAGCCAAAGAGAACGCCGCTCGAGTGATCCCGGTCGGGCTGGACTTTGATGCCCTGGATCGAGAGGAGGTTCTCAAGAGCCCTGGCCCTCCTCTCCTCCTCTGGAACCACCGCTGGGAGCATGACAAGCAGCCTGAGTTGCTCTTTAAAGCCCTTCGGGGGATCAAAGCTCGCGGGATCCCTTTTCGCTTAGCGGTCTGTGGAGAGCAGTTTCAAAATCGCCCAACCTGCTTTGCTCAGGCGGAAAAGGAGTTCAGAGATGAGATCGACAGCTTTGGCTATCTCAGCCGCACAGAATACGCTCAGCTCCTCTGGCGCGCTGATGTAGTGATCTCTACCGCCCTTCAGGAGTTCTTAGGGCTCTCGGTCTTGGAGGCGATGTGGTGTGGTTGTTATCCTCTGCTCCCCAAGCGCCTGAGCTATCCTTTCCTGTTGCCCGAAGATCAACAGGGGCTGCTCTATTCCAAAGATGAGGCTCTAGAATCGCGTCTGCTGCGCCTCTTAAAGCGACCCAGCCTTTACCCCGCTCGCCAAGCTTTCCTACATCGTTATGCTTGGCCCCAAGTCGCTCAAGATCTTGATGAGCAGGTAAAGAGTCTGCTCGATGCAAAGGGAGTATATTGATGCGTGGTCTTATCTTCTGTTTGGCCCTGAGCCTAAACTGTGCTTGTAAAGAAGAAGCTGAGGGAGAGCCCTCTGAGGATCTGGGCGTTGCTCAGGACCATCCTCAGCTCAGTGATACAGCCCCCTATTTGGACGCTCAATTTGAGAGAGATATCAAGCTCCAGGGGGATACCCAAACTCAAAGGGATGCTCAAACTCTGGGAGATATACAGCTTATGGACATTCAGGGTCACCTTGATGCTTCTCCTCAGACAGCAGCCTTGGAGGAGCGGCTGCAGGTTGGGGTAGAGATGCTCGCTCAGGAGATAGGCAGCCGCAGCAGCCATACGCCAGAGAAGCTTCAGAGGGCGATTGACTATTTTAGAGGAGAGCTGGAGAGCACTGGGCTGCCTATGCAGATCCAGGAGTTTGAGGTGGGAGGGCAAACCTTCAGCAACCTGATCTTTGAAGTGCGAGGGAGAGAGCGGCCTGAGGAGATCATCGTTGTGGGGGCGCACTATGACAGTGTGCCCAGCACACCCGGTGCGGATGACAATGCCACAGGAGCGATCGCCACCTTAGAGTTGGCGCGTCACTTCGCGGCGCAGCCTCAGGCGCAAACCCTACGCTTTCTCCTCTTCGCCAACGAGGAGCCCCCCTTCTTCCAGACCGATGGCATGGGCAGCCTTATCTATGCTCGCAGTTTACAGCAGGCGGGAGAGGAGGTGGTCTTGATGTTCTCTCTGGAGATGTTGGGCTTCTACTCTGACGAGCCCAACTCTCAGGAGCTGCCGATGGGCCTCGCGGGCCTCTTCCCCACCACCGGAAACTTCATCGCCTTTGTCAGCGACTTCGCCTCCAGAGAGCTCCTAGACGAGGCTCACGCCGCTTTTCGAGTCCAGGGACTCCCTGCTGAGAAGCTGGCGGCCCCTGCCGCGCTGCCTGAGGCAGGCTTCTCGGATCATTGGTCGTTTTGGCAGGTGGGCTACCCCGCGATCATGATCACCGACACCGCTTTCTTGAGAAACCCTCACTATCATGCCCCCACAGACAGCGTTGAGACCCTGGACCTCTCTCGCTATACCCGCGCGGTGGAGGGGATCCAAGGGATGCTTGAGGTCCTGGCCAATCCCTAAGGTTTTAGCCCTCTTCAGGCTCCGCTGCGCTGATTTGGGGCATACAGACCTCAGCGACCCCCTCCTGGGCGCTGCTCTGACCGACAAAGCGCGAAATGCTCATGTCAAGGCTGCCTTCAAGATCAGCGCAGTGCCCGTTGATCTCCTCTGACTTACTGACACAGATCCCACCGCTCTGCTCCTCTCGGGGATCTTCAACGCAGAAGGTGCGCGCTCTATCTGCGCGATCAGGACAGTAGCCCTCACAGCTCAAAGAGCAGAAGCCCGCGATACAAAACTGCCCCACATTACACTCCGCCTCCTCAATACAGGGATCACCGATAAAGCTGGCTTCAACCCCGTTGAGCAGCGGGAAGGTGTCCTCATCGTCCAGGTTGACGAAGCTATAGCCCTCCTCTTTGAGCTTCAGGATGAGAGGCTCGACCTGATCGACGCTGAATTGATGGATATCGTGGAAGAGGATCACTCCACCCTCACGCCTGCGGATCTGCTGCATACTGAAGCCCTGAATATCGCGGCGGTATTCATCAGGAACGTAAGCAAAGGTGCCGGGATCGCAGTAACCCTTCTCCCCAGCGTTAAAGCACCAGTCGGCGGTGTCGATGTGCCAGCCGGTGACAAAGTAGCCCCGCTCTTGGACTTTGCCATAGGTCATACAGTTGGAGGAGCCGAAGGGAAAGCGGAAGAAGCGAGGGCTCTCTATCTCTCCAACCTCGTCCAGCACCGCTGTCATCTGATCGATCTCCGCGATGACTCGCTCCTCTTCTTTTTGACGCATATTGGGGTGGGACCAAGTGTGGTTTCCGACGATAAACAGAGGATCGGCGACCATCTCCTTGAGCAACTCCAGCTTGCTGCTCTCTCCCCCTCTCACCTGGTTGATGAAAAAGGTCGCGGGGACTTCATGGCGGCGAAGCGCCTCTAGAAGGGCAGGGGTGGTGCTCAAGTTGGGGCCATCGTCAAAGGTAAAAGCCACCCGCTTGTTGAAGCCGCTCTGATCAGGAACAGTAACCCCAGAGCAGGTAGAGGTGTCTCCCTTGAGGGCCTCCATCTCCTCAAAGCTGGCGTTCCAGAGCGTGGGATCTTCTCGCGCCTCCATCTCATCTGAGGCCTTAGAGTTCTCCTCTTCTCCACAAGCGGAGAGGGTGCTGAGGAGGGCGAGGAGCAGCAGCTTTGAGCCTGTGTTCATCAATCTCTTCCGTTGTACTTCGTTTGAGGTGCTATTCTAGCAAGAGTCGGACCTGGAAGCTCCTTTGAGCCAGAGTCTCAAAACTCAGGTTTTAAGAGGTTTCAAAGTGGCAATTGTTCTAGCCACTAGGAAGATCGGAGATGCTGCTCTTGGCATCAGTAGGACCCCGCTGTTGCCGCCAGCATACTCGACGATGTTGGTGATGCAGCCGACGAGATCCTCTCCAAAGGTCAACCGGAGGTTCCCGCTTATACCAGTACAGACGTAGTCACTGGGATCGGAGCCTGGCCCACAAGAAGAACCATCGTCGGCTGCTATGGAATCGTTTCGGGGAGCAGAGCATTCGCCATAAGCGGTGCTATCACATCATTTCCCTCTTCAAGGATTGCGATGGCGATGTGAACGATGACATTACAATAAACACTGATATTACATATTTTTGAACCAGGCGTGCTGTGTTGATTCACAGCTATGCTCTCGTCAACAATAAGTAGGCATTTATATGATTTTCTCTGTATTTTGTGGCTAATTTGTCCTTTCTCTATGGATCTAAAAATCCATTTTTACCGGATAAACCTCTGTCATTCAAAACCAAGCTGTCATACGCTTATCTTGGTTGCAAATTCTGCCATTTTTGCAATCAAAATCAGCATTACACACTGCATAAAAGTCCTTGTCATCATCATAACCAATCCGGTTTACAGCAGAACCCAGAAAAATCCGTTCCAAGAAGGTTCAGGTCTTCTCTCCCCCGTTTGGAATTATGCTCTCCTGAGTTTTTACAGGATGCTATAGACCGCGCCGAGGAGATCTGATCATATTGCACTCTCTGGTTCTCCAAAGAGGAGTATAGGAAATGAAACAGAGATTGTGTCAGGGGATGCCACCGGTAAATCGCAGCGCCTTGGTGTTGATCCCTCCTGGGAAGCTTTGGGGAGCAATCCAGAGAATCCGGTCCAAATATGATAAGAGCTTTCGGCGGTGGATGCCACATATCAATCTGATCTATGGGTTCATCTCAGAGGAGCACTTCCCCGAGGCAGCGACGCTGCTCTCTAAAACCCTAGCCCAGATTGAGCCCTTCCAGTTGAGCTTTAAGCACCTTGATCACTTCCAACATGGAAAGAGTGACACCATCTGGCTCGCTCCTCAAACAGAGCCAAAAGAGGCGCTTCAGCGGCTTCAGGCGCAACTCCAAGCTCTCTTCCCTCGCTGTGATGAGCTGAGCAAGCGTGGGAGCTACTCTCCCCACCTCACCCTTGGGCAGTGTCAGGGGCAGATGCGTGAGCAAACTCAAACACTGCTGGCTGAGTGGCAACAGAGCTGGGAGCCGATCGGGTGCCCATCCGCCATGGCAGATGTAGCCAGAAAAGAACCCTCCTCCACTCCGCAGCACCGGATCTTCTCAGGCAGCAAGCCTCCTGGGCTTGAGCCGAGTGGTATCCGGGTCCACTTCGAACTCAGTTCGAAAGGCAGGTCTAAGGACGTTCCAAGC
>CAYLJJ010000064.1:0-39728 GCA_964384025.1 uncultured Nannocystaceae bacterium | reverse complement strand
CTTAATTTTGCCCTTCTCTGGGCTGGAGGGACACGGCCCAGCGCCCGAGGAAGAGGAGCTTACTCTGCGATCCTCGCTGCGCGGATTCAAGAGGCAGCACGGATGGGGATCGGGGCGGTAGGCCTCTATGCTCGTAGGGATACCTCAGCCCCGATCGTCGCCCGGCAGGGGTTTCAAAAGGTCGGCGGGATGGTTTATTGGGATCGCCTTCAGACCGAACCAAACCCAGCTTGAGAGAGCCTCAAGTGTTCTCCGCCAGCAGCTTCAATAGGGCTTCAGCTCCCACTTTAAAATCGACCCCCCCGCTGATCTCATAGACCGGAGTGGACTTCAGGGCATCCAGATAGGGCTGGTCCTTTACCTCAGCCAACCAGGGGTTCCCCTCTGCGTCTGTGTGAAAGACTCCTGGGGACTTCTTGATCGCGCAGAGCAGATCCGGTCGGTGGCGCAGATCAACGCGCTTAAGCGTGACAGGCTCGTCACTGAAGCGATCCCAATTTAAAACCGCGAAAAGCTTCAGTGGAGCCTCATATCTGATCCGTTGTGGCCCAAAGACCGGCCCAAGCATCACATCATATTTCTCCTCTACCTCCCAAAGGGCACGAGGAGAGAGGCGCTCAAGCTCTCGGCGACGCTTTACAGGGAGCAGCTCTCTTAGATCAGGGTTGTTGAGTAGGGTCCCAGGGTTGACTCGTGGCATCTTGGGGACACCCTGCATAAGCCTCTCTGAGCCCAACTCTCGGAGGAGGAGCCGATCATTGCTGTTGAAGAGCAGACCTCGGCTCAGGAGCGCCAAAGAGAGGGTGGATTTGCCACGACCTGGGAGCCCCGCTAGGCCCAAACCACCCTGAGAAGAGCTCAACCCCGCTGCGTGGCAGAGAGCGAAGCCGCGATGGATCCAGTAGCTCAAATATTGAGAGATGATGAAGTTGACCACCTGATTGCTGTTGCTCAGACAGTCTCCAAAAACCAGCCGCTCCTTGGCCCCCACAAGGGATTGTAGACCAGTGCGAAGCTTACGACAGACACGACCCCCTGGAACCTCACAAAAGGAGTCTTTGCCCGCCGCTTGATGAGATTCATCAAGCCAGTCTCTAAAGGGGATCCCCAGATCGATCGGCTCACCCTGTAGAGCAGTTACTCGGAGATGTTCGCGCTCACTCTTGACCAGCAGGGGAGCAAAATAGCGGCTCAGTTCGTCTAAGAGCAGCGTTGAGTTGCTCTCAAAGCGCAGGACGCAGGAGTTGAGCTTGATCCAGAGAGCTCCACAGAGGCGGGTTCGCCCCCGTGCCCTTTGGCTGATCTCCATTAAGCTGGGAAGTTTGGAGCTGTTTTTACAGATCTTTTCGGTCAAGTCGTTCTCTCCAGCGACGAAGCGAGATGCTCAGCCAGCCGCTCAGCTGCGTCGATCCCCGCCCCTTTGTACAAGCCGCGAAACCCTCCAAAGGCGGAGACCTCAAAGACCATCGGTCCCTCTGGAGTCTCCACTACATCGACGCTGCAAAAGTCCAAGCCAAAGAGGGCTTGAGCCCGCTCCGCAAGGGTGATGATCTCGGTTGGAGGTTCATATGGAGCATAGTGTCCCCCTTCATTGATCGTCGTTGACCAAGCTCCTGCTCCCTGAACGCGAGCATAGCTGCCAAGATATCGCCCTCCCAGGAAGGCGATCCCCAGGTCACGCCCAGGCAGCTCAAGCTTCTTCTGCACATAGATGATTTTATGACCCGCTGCGCGAAACTCAGCGAGAGCCGCGGGGATATCATCTCCTTGTTGGATAAGCTTCATCCCCCGCGCCTTCGTACTGAAGAGGGGTTTAAGAACCGCCTCCCCATAGCCCTCGATGGCGCGCTGAGCCTCCGCGAGGTTCTCGGTAGCCAAGGTCGGAGGCATCGGTATCTGCCCACTTCGCAACCTCAGAGTACAGCTCAGGCGGTTGAGCATCTGCCCAATATGCGATGGATCGGAGAAGATCGCCAAACCCTGCTCTTTGAGGAATCGCAGCAACTCCAGGCGATCAAGCAGCTCAGGGCTATAGATGGGATCCAGTTTCTTGATCACCAGAGCGTCCAGCTTGCTCAGATCCAAACCCCGAAAGCTGACCTTAAGGCGCTCCAGATCAAACACCAGCTCTTTGAGGTCGATCAGCAGGCGAAAACCGCAACGCTCCTCAAGGGCATCAGCAAGTCGCTCCGAGGACCAACCCCCGGGTGTGCCTACCACTGCGATTTTCAAGGGATGTTCAGTCAAAGAGGGCCTCCATAGGGATCTCATAGCTGTGATACTGTGGCTCAGACAGCTCGCTCAGGCGCTCAAGCAGATAGCGCCCCCTGAGAAACAGAGAGTCGGCCAAGCCTCGGTCCAAAACAAAGCGGGTTGAAGTGATCAAAGATCTCGCCAGCCCTAGGGCCAAACGAAGATCAAACTGCTCATCTCCGTTGGAGACTGCAAACTCCTTGGCGAAGTGGTAGAAGCGCAGAACCACCCCTTTGGCGCGCGCCCGTGTGCCCAGATCAAGGATTCTCAGGCGCAGATTGGAGACCATGAAGACCGAGACATCTTGTAGGTAGTCCATTGGACGTGATCGGTGTAGATCGATCAGACGGATCCCCTCTCCGTCACTACCGATGATCACATTGTCCACATTAAAATCCCCATGACCGATGACCGAAAAGGGAGCGTACAGCTCCCTCTCCAAGCTCATCAATCTCTCAAGGAGCTCCTCTAAGTTGGGAAGAGAGAGGGCTCCGAGCTGTCGTCTCTTGCTCTGAAAGTGCGGATGGACAGCATAGATCGCCGGCAGGCGCAAGCTCAGTTGAGAGAGAAAAGTTGAGGGGATCTGCTGTAGTTCGCTTGTATCCCTCCAGATCGAATCCAGAGCCTCGCTGAGCGAGCAGAGCCCCTGCTCAAGCTCCAGATGGCTCCCTGATATAAGAAGCTTCTCAAAGGTTTGCCCAGAGAGAAACTCGCATAGGATGGAGGCGCTGTGATCATTTTGAGTGTGCGAGATAAGCCGAGGCGCTACTCCAGGCACACGTTTGTTCCAAAGTTCGATCCCTCTCTTCTCTCCAATCAGCTTCTCTCGGCTGCCCTGTTTAAAGACCGTCCGCTCTCCTCTCTCTTTCCCTCGCTGCCTCTCCAAGATGGAGATCCGACACCCCGACTGAGTCTTCCCTACGCCAGAGAGTCGAAACGCCTCCAGAGGCTCTTGAGGCTCCATCTCAACGAGGCCCTGAAGCTCATCCAACTTGAGCTGATGGCCCAAACAGGCTGAGGCGATCGCCTCGCCGATGTTAAGGAGAGAGTCTCCCATCCGCTCCAGATAGTGAGAGATGGAGAGGACTGGCAACCAAGCCTGAGCAGAGTCGCTGCCCTCCATCCTCTTGGCGACTTGAGTACAGATCTGAGAGTAGAGTCGATCCAGCTCAGCTTCGCTGTGGCAGATCTTTAAGGCCAAGCGCAGGTCTCGCTCAAACAGGGCGTGTTCGATCCGCTCTACTCCCCCAAAGATCTCAGCCCAGGAGGGGCTGAAGTCGACCTCCTGTAGGACCGCTCTATTTCTCAGATTGCCTATCTGGGTGATCACGTTCTCACAGAAATCAGCGATCCGCTCGAGGTTCAACGCGGTAGCGTGAGAGGCGCGAAAAAAGGCGAGGAGTTGAGGCTCGCCCCCCGCACCATCAAAGCAAGTTTCAGTGATCAAGGATTTGAGGTTGTCGATGTAGTTGTCTCGATCTAAGACTTTGCGTTGCAAAGCAAAATTAGACTCTCTTAAACATTCATCGGTGTGGTGCAGCTGCTTGAGAACCTCAAGGATCAAGAAGCGCAGATTCTCTTTAACGGCTTGCTGCAAGAGCATCTTTCAGCTCTGCTCAGCTGAGAGTCTTAGAGCTCCTGAAACGGGCGATTCTTGCGTGTTCCAGTGTAAGTTTAGGTTGAGTTTCGCGCTGTGCTCGCTCTGCGTGATCTGTAGCTGGAGACGAATCATCCCCTCCAGCTGTAGCTCCATACTCTCTGTGCCATTATCTGCTCGAAGTTGTCCCTTACTGAGGCATTCTTGGAGGGCCGCAAAGTAGCGTGCGATGCTCTCTCTATCTTCCAGTGACTCGTGCTGAAAATCTTGTTTCTCGCTCATCACGGTCCCTTATAGAGCATCGCTCTGTGCTTAGCCTTGGGATTTGAGCAGCTCAGCCTGCTGGGCGGCGCGGACAGGGTTGATCACCGGATCAAGACCTCCATCGATGATCTCCTCCAGCTTATAGAGGGTCAGACCAACGCGATGATCTGTCACGCGATTCTGAGGGAAGTTATAAGTGCGGATGCGCTCTGATCGATCTCCTGAGCCGACCATCGAGCGGCGAGCATCGGCCCGCTCGGCGTGCATCTCAGCTTGCTTCATCTCAAAGAGACGGGCGCGCAGGACCGTGAGCGCTTTGGCCTTGTTCTTATGTTGGCTCTTTTCATCTTGGCAGCTCACCACGAGGCCGCTTGGCTTATGGGTGAGGCGGATGGCGGAGTCGGTGGTGTTGACGCTCTGCCCTCCAGGGCCGCTGGCTCGATAGCGGTCAACGCGAATATCTATCTCTGGTATCTCCAACTCCAGCTCCTCAGCCTCAGGGAGCACTGCCACCGTACAGGCTGAGGTATGGATGCGTCCTTGACTCTCGGTGCTGGGGACCCGCTGAACGCGGTGAACACCCACCTCAAACTTAAGAGTGCTGAAGACACGATCACCGGAGATGGAAGCGATCACCTCCTTAAAGCCTCCGGTGTCGCTCAGAGATTTGCTTATGATTCCCACCTTCCAGCCCTGCTTATCGGCATAGCGGCTGTACATGCGGAAGAGATCGGCGGCGAAGAGGCTGGCCTCCTCTCCCCCCGTCCCAGCGCGGATCTCTAAAAGAATATCCTTCTCGTCGTTGGGATCTTTGGGGAGCAGCAACAGCCTCAGGGAGTCACGCAGCTCAAGCTGCTCCACCTGAAGCGCCTTGAGTTCGGCACGAGCCAACTCAGCCAGCTCCTCATCATCCAGCATCAGCTTTGCGTCTTCGATCCCCTCTTCGATCGCTTGTAAGCGACGCCAAGAGAGGGCAAGGGGCTCAAGTTGAGCAGCCTCTTTGGCCACCTTCTGATACTCACCGGGGATCTGATAGATCTCGGGAGAGCCCATCCGGGCGCTCAGCTCATCAAAGCGGCGACAGATCTCGCCCATTTTCTCTTGCATGACAGCTCAACTTAGGCTTCAGCTGCTGAGAGAGCGGCGGCGACCATACTTGCGATTGAAGCGCTCAACTCGACCGGCCGTATCGACCAGCTTAGTCTTCCCTGTGAAGAAGGGATGACACTTGGAGCAGATCTCGATCTTATATGAGCCCTTGGTGGAGTGAGTCTCGATGGCATTTCCGCAGGCACAGGTGATGGTGGCTGGCAGATACTTAGGGTGGATTCCCGCTTTCATTTCAAAACCTCATTTGCGGAAGACCGCTTCAGATTTCAAGAGATTGATGCTCGTTAGGGGCGCTTTAGCCCGACATCGACTCCAGGAACTCGTTGTTATCGTCGGTTCGGCTGATCTTGTCGAGCATGAACTCCATAGAATCAACCACGTTGAGGGGATGGAGGAGCTGGCGCAGGATCCAGACCCGGTTGAGGGTGAGCTGATCCATGAGCAGCTCCTCTTTGCGGGTCCCTGATTTGTTGATATCCAAGCAGGGGAAGATGCGCTTCTCCATCAGCTTGCGATCCAGATGCAGCTCGCTGTTGCCAGTACCCTTGAACTCCTCAAAGATCACCTCATCCATACGCGAGCCGGTATCGATCAGGGCGGTGGCGATGATCGTCAGGCTGCCCCCCTCCTCGATATTGCGGGCCGCGCCGAAGAAGCGCTTGGGCTTATGCAGGGCGTTGGAGTCCACACCACCAGAGAGGATCTTCCCTGAAGGGGGCACCACGGTGTTATAGGCCCGCGCCAAACGGGTGATCGAATCCAGAAGAATCACCACATGCTTCTTATGCTCGACCAGACGCTTGGCCTTCTCGATCACCATCTCAGCTACCTGAACATGGCGCTGAGCGGGCTCATCAAAGGTTGAACTGACCACCTCACCTTCAACTGAACGCTCCATATCCGTGACCTCCTCGGGGCGCTCATCGATGAGCAACACGATGAGGTAAACCTCGGGATGGTTGTGCACGATGGCGTTAGCGATGTTCTGCATCAACACCGTCTTACCCGCGCGAGGAGGAGAGACTATCAGAGCGCGCTGTCCCAAGCCGATGGGGCAGAGCAGGTCGATGATGCGTGTGCTGAAGTTCTTGGGGTGATACTCCATCTCCAGCTTGGCATCGGGATAGAGTGGAGTGAGGTTGTCGAAGAGGATCTTGCGCTTGCTGGCCTCGGGCTCCTCGAAGTTGATCGTCTCCACCTTAAGGAGCGCGAAGTAGCGCTCATTGTCCTTGGGGGGACGAATCTGACCGGCGATGGTGTCGCCGGTACGCAGCCCAAAGCGTCGGATCTGAGAGGGGGAGACATAGATGTCATCTGGCCCCGGCAGATAGTTGTAGTCTGGCGCGCGCAAAAAGCCGAAGCCATCGGGCAGGATCTCTAAAACCCCCTCACCAAAGATAGGTTCGTTCTTCTTGGTCTGCTCGCCCAGCAACGCGAAGATCAGCTCCTGCTTGCGCAGCCCAGAAGAGTTTTCGATATCCATCTCGCGCGCGAGGGCGGCGAGCTCGCCGATCTTGAGTTGCTTCAACTCTTTGAGGTTCATAAGCTCCCTCAATCCATCCGCCGTCGAGCACAGGAGCGCTCCCGGAGGGGCCCTTCAAGGGTCTCTCAACTTTTAGGGCTGACGTTGGATGGTAGGTTGGTCCTTAAAAAGGATTTCCGTGAATCGGAAATGTTGGGGGATTGGAGGGCAAGCCTCCTGAGAAAATCGACGGGACCCTAACGGCAGGATTTTGCTTTGTCAACCTCAATCACAGCACAAAGTTAGGGCAATCGCAGCCAAATATCGAGATAGAAGAGGAATGCAATAAGCCATGTCCTTAGAAATTTCAGGGAAGTGCAGAGTTAAGCTTTTAATTCCGAGGAGAGTAGCACTCTTCTTTTCAGAAAGAATTGCCAAAAATGCCCGTGAACAGGATCAACTAAAGTTGATAGTTAATGGGTTAATGCATAACCTGTTTGATCCGATCAAAACAACACTAAGATGTATCAACAGAAACAACCGCGAAATAGTCGAATTACGCATTTGAACATGAGCTGAAACCTCAGTTTCTCACGCCCAAGTACTCCTCCTCGATATCTGCCCTACATGAGCAATGAAAATAATCGCTGTTTCCGGGAGAGGGCGTCTCTCAGCATTCGACTATTTGCCCACGGCTGAACAGCTCGGAGCCCAGAAGTCATTTGCCAAGCCTTTCAATGGAGAAAAAGTTCTCCAAGGAGTAAAAGAGCTCTTGCGCTCTCCTTGGGTAGGGTAAGCCCACGATAGAGCAGGGATGCAGGTAACAAGCACCCTGCCTTGATTTAAAAAGCTCGACCGATAAACGCCGACAGCACTTTAAGCGTGGACCCTTAACTTTTTTTGAGATCTTCAAGGAAGAGACGAGAATTGTTCTAAAAATCTATTTTTCTGGAAGGGGCAGCTCTGTATAATTCTATGGACATCAAAATTGTAGTCTGAGGTTTGCTATGCGATGGATTGTTCCGCTTCTCTTCCTGATCTTCCCTGTTGGAGCGCAAGCGATACCCGCTACGATCCAGCAAGAGGGCGTCCTGATGAACGATCAGGGGATCCCCTACGAGGGTCCAACCCAGATGCGTTTCTCTCTCTATGAGCAGGCTGAAGGGGGAGCAGCTCTTTGGTTCGAAGATCAAAATCTGAATCTCCATCTGGGTTACTACAGCGCCACACTTGGATCTCAGACCGCCTTTGAAGAAACCCTAAATGGTGAACCTCGTTTCATCGGAGTATCTGTGGACGGAGCCGAGATGTCGCCGCGTGTGCAACTCTCCAGCGTCCCCTATGCGCGGTTGGCTGAAGATGTAGAGGGTGATATCAACCCCCACAGTATCAGCGTGGGCGGAGAGCCTATCATCGATGAAGGGGGCAACTGGATAGGACCTCCCATCGACGGCACAAACGATGGGGTGGGTTATAACACTCCAGAAGCAGCTTTGGCCGCCGTTAAGGGTGTAGATGGTAGCGGCTCAGGTCTGGATGCAGATCTCTTGGACGGTCTAAGCAGCGCAGCTTTTATCCAAGGAGATGATCAGGTTATGGTCCTGGTCCAAGAGAGGGACGGTGGAGGCAGTGGCCTGGATGCTGACCAATTGGATGGTCATGACAGCAGCGTTTTTGTCAGAACAGCGGCTCAGCTCCTTGAACTCCTGCTGACGGTAGATGGAGCAAGCTCTGGCTTGGACGCTGATCATCTAGATGGTCACAACAGCGCTGAGTTTATGAGCGCTACAGATCCAGCTGCCGCCGCAGCTCAACTCCTCGGACTTCTTCTCAGCGTAGATGGTCAAGGCAGTACCTTGAACGCTGATCGTCTGGATGGTCTGGACAGCAGCGCTTTTATGAGAACAGGGCAAGCTGCTACAGCGACACAGATCCTAAATCTGCTCTTGACGGTGGACGGCGCGGGCAGCGAAATGGACGCTGATCTCCTTGATGGTCTCCAAGCCAGCAGCTTTATGCGGGTCGATCAGGATACAGAGACAAGCGGTGATCTCGCCGTAGGAGGGCTCTTCTCAAGTGATGGAGCCCAGATCACAGGGACCCTTACAGCCAACCGCGTTGAGGCCAACTTTATCCAAGCTCGGCAGGCCAAGCTCACACCTTTGAACGCCTCTCCTGAGAATCCGCTAAAAGGTACCCTATATTTTGATGGACAAGTTCACGATCTGCGGATCTTTAACGGTACAGGCTGGGAGCCTATCGGCGGTTTTCAGGTTGGCAATACCTTTGGTAATGGCTCTGATGGTGAAATTACCATCACCAATGCCAATACAATAGTCAATGACTACGCATATCTAAATGCGAGTGTTGATGCAAACCAGTCTACGATTACGCTCAATGATGCTTCTCCATTCTCCGTAGGTGAACAAGTTCTTATCATTCAAATGCAGGAAGCTGATGGAGCCAACTATCCATCAGGTGTTTATGAATTTAAGGATATAGTGGGCAAAGATGGAAACAACCTAACATTTGCATCTGGACTAAAAAATAGTTATGGTCATGCAACACCAAATACATCAAATTCCATAATTGCTCAGGTTGTAAGAGTTCCCCAGTATACCGATGTGACAATTAATGCGGGTGCCTCGATCACGGCTTCTGCTTGGGATGGATATAAGGGCGGTATCGTCGTATTTAGAGCTACAGGAGCGCTGAATATGAATGGAGCTGTTGATGTCAGCCAAAAGGGCTTTAGAGGTGGCAGTTGCAATGGTTGCGGCAATGCAAGTTGGGGTGATCAGGGAGAGAGCATATCGGGCCGTGGTGGGCAGAGTATAGAAAGATATCGCAATGGTGGTGGTGGTGGATATGGGCCTTCTGGCTGTGGTGGCTCATGTGGAGGAGGAGGTGGGCATGGTACAGCGGGAGGTGTCGGAGACCATATTAGCTGTAATGGAATCGACTCTCCAGGAGGAGAAGCTATAGGCGATCCTATGTTGGAAAAGATCTTCTTTGGAGGAGGCGCCGGTGGTGGTGGCGACAATGATGGTCTCCAACCCAGCCCTCAGTATGCTGATGGAGGGGGGATCGTGATCATAAATGCAAGCCAGATCATAGACGCTCGAATCTACAGCAAGGGTGAAGATGAGATCTATTCTGGTAGCTATGGTGGCCAAACTGGAGGTGGAGCAGGTGGAACAATCTGGTTAACAACAAATGAGATCAACATAACCCAAGTTGATGCAAGGGGTGGAGCTGGTGGTTTTAATGATGGTTATTGTATCGGTGGTGCTGGTGGAGATGGACGGATCAAAATCTCATCCTTTGGTAACATCTCTGGCTCTACAACCCCTGCCTATCATGAAGATCAACAGTAGGTCTTGATATCGACCTGAGGAACTAGGCGCTGCTCACTCTCCAGAACATAAAGCCTTCTCCAACCAGTTCTCCACTTCGGTCCTTTGCTCACTGAGCGCCTCCTCCGTCTCCGCTTCAAAGCGCATCACCAAGATCGGCTGTGTATTGCTCGCACGGATCAGGCCCCAACCCTGAGGAAACTCGATACGAACACCATCGATATCCAAGCTGGGGTAGCGAGCCTTAAAGTGTTCTTGAGCGCGCTCAACCAACTCAAACTTGAGCTGGTCAGGGCAAGGTCTTCGGATCTCCGGCGTAGTGTAGGTCTGTGGCAGGGCGTCCAGCATCTCCGCCAGAGAGTCTGAGCGCTCGCTCAGCAGCTCAAGCAGTCGCCCCCCAGCGTAGATGGCGTCATCATAGCCAAAGTATCGATCTGCAAAGAAGAGGTGCCCACTCATCTCTCCCGCTAAGAGCGCGCCGCTCTCTCGCATGCGTGCCTTGATCAGAGAGTGCCCCACCTTCCACATTTCAGGATGGCCTCCAGCCGCCTTGAGGCCCTCAAAGAGAAGCCGAGAGCATTTCACTTCGCCGACGATGCCCGCGCCAGGGCGCTCTTTAAGGAGCGCGCGCCCCAGGAAGAGCAGAAGCTGATCCCCCCAGACGACACGGCCTCGCTGATCCACAGCGCCCAGACGGTCGCTGTCTCCATCAAAGGCAAGGCCCAGATCTGCTTGGTGCTCCAAGACAGCTGCCCTGAGGTGGCTTAGGTTGGCCTCCACGGTGGGATCAGGATGATGGTTGGGGAAGTGGCCATCAGGCTCACAGAAGAGGGGAAATACCTCAAAGCCCAGGCGGCGATAGAGTTCCACCGCGATACCCCCTGTGCCATTGCCTGCATCGACCACGACCTTTAAAGGGCGCGCTCTACGAAGATCTCCAGCGAGCTGATCCAGATAGGCCCCTTGAATCTCCTGAGACTCCTCGCGCCCAGCGCCCTCCTCAAAGTCCCGCTCCTGGATCATCCGCCCCAGGGCCTGAAGCTTCTCGCCATGGAGCGAGGCGGTTCCTACGCAGATTTTAAGGCCGTTCCAGTCGGAGGGGTTGTGACTCCCAGTGATGATCACCCCGCCATCGACAGGCAGAGTGTGTAGGGAGAAGTAGAGCAGAGGGGTGCCCAACTCTCCAATATCGAGGACATCAACTCCAGCAGCGCGAACCCCTCGGGAGAAAGTAGCCTGAATACGAGGGCCACTGAGGCGAGCATCACGCCCTAAGCTGATCTGTCGCCCTCCAGCTCGACGAATCAAGCTGCCATAGGCGCGACCTATGTCGTAGACCACCTCATCTCTAAGATCGCTCTCCGCGAGACCACGGATATCATAGCGTCGAATGATCTCTGGGTTCACAGCAGCCTCTCCTCTCCACGCTCTTTGAGCTTTTGAACCAAGTCGCGTACATCCTGGGCGCGCGCCTTAGGGCAGACCATCACCACATCATCGGTGCTGACCACCACCATCTCTTCAAGGCCCAAGAGAGCCAATAGACGGCCATCTTCACTGTGGGCGATGCAGCCCTGTGAGTCTAAGAGCAGGCCGGGTCCTCGTAGGATATTGCCCTGCTGATCAGCTTGAGCGAAGTCCGCCATCGCGGCCCAATGTCCCACATCGTTCCAGCCCATCTCAGCGGGGATTACCTGTACTCGCTCCGCCTGCTCCATCACCCCATAGTCGATGCTGATGGAGGCGAAGCTGGCGAAGATCTCATCTAAGACCTGCTCATACCAAGAGGTATCGATCGCCCCAGCGATCTCCTCCAGGCCCGCAGCCAGCTCAGGGAGGAAGCGCGTTAGATCCTCAAGGATGCGCTGCGCTGAGAAGACAAACATCCCGCTGTTCCAGAGATAGTCTCCCTCACTGAGATAGCGCTTCGCCAGAGACTCGGGAGGTTTCTCAACAAAGCGCTTGACCTCATAGATCGACTCGCCTGAGCCGGAAGGTTGATATTGGATATAGCCATAGCCTGTCTCTGGGCGGTTGGGCTTGATCCCCAGGGTGATGATCTCTCCCGCTTGCGCCTGTTCAGCAGCGGAGCTTAACAGGGTCCGAAAGCGCGCCCCATCCTCAATGTGATGATCGGCGGGGAGGACCGCCATCACCGCCTGAGGATCTCGATGTCGCAGGTGGATCGCTGCCAAGCCGATGGCGGCGGCGGTGTTGCGAGCACAGGGCTCGATGATCAGAGAGCCTAAGTTGGGCAACAACGCAGCGATGGGCTCAGCGTGCTGAGGACCCGCTACGACCATGATCTGCTCAGGAGAGAGCAGGGGACTGAGGCGCTTAACCGTCTCAACGATCAACGCCTCCTCAGTACCGATGGGCAGGAGCTGCTTGGGCCTATGTTTGCGCGAAAGGGGCCAGAAGCGTGTCCCTGAGCCCCCCGCCATGATCACCGCGTACATCAGCCACCTCCCGTCAAAGCACCCAAGCTGAGCCCGGTGGGCTCCTCCTCTTGGATCTCTGGTGGAGTGGGCTCTTCGAGGCTCGGCTCAGGGACCTCCTCTGCTCTGGGAGCCTCAACGCTGGGGATACGCTGTATAGGCAGGCGACACTTAGGCAGCTCAGCGGCGCTCGGGCGCTCCTCCGCTACAGCTACCCAAGCGCGGATGGCGGGCAGCTCTTGCGCCTCCCATTCAGGAGAGAGCCGCAGCTTCAAGAAAACGGAGAAGAGGCCCTTGAGCATCTGCTCAAGCTGTTCGATGAGGAACATCCGCTCATAGAAGCGATCATCCTCCTCTTTGGAGAGGATCGCGGGCAGCTTAGTCCCTGAAGCGGAGAGGTTTTCCGCCTTAAAGAGGAAGGACCACTCCTGAGCGCCGCGCACGATCCGCAGCTTGGCTTCATAGGCCAGCTTACCCAGGCGCAGGGCGGTGCGAGCCTCTAGGCTGGAGCTGGGGTGGCCCCCTTTAAAAAAGTTCTCTTGAGCGTTGACCGTTGCTGAGCCGACGACCAGTTTATCTTCAAACCACAGCTCGAAGGGCCCAAACTCAGGGTCCAGCTCAAAGATCCCCTCGTCATGGTCACTGCGGAACCAGAGCCAGGTGATAAACTCCGCTCCAAGAAAGGAGGTCCGGTGCATCTGTTCAAGGAGATCCATCACACCTCCGTCATCGCGGCGACAGCCACATCTTGATCAACAAAGGAGCTGGGCTCAACGCTCTCCAACGCTTGGCGCTCGGCATCGCTCAGGTCCATCCCAGCGTAGAGGGTCGCAGTATAAGCATTGTCTGGAATGAGCTGAAGCCCAAAACTGTTCTCAAACAGCTCCATAAACTCTAAGTTCAGCTTCTCATTTCCATTAAAGAAGCGCAGGATGCCCTGCTGCCAGCTCCAAATCATATCGACGCTCTTGATGCTGGGCATCATCCGCTTGCGCAGCTCACGCTTCACCTGCTCCTTGATCTCTGCGCGCTCAAAACGAGTCAAGCTGTCGCGCTTCTGCTCCATCATGATCTGACGAGCACGAGACTCAGAGAAGATGCGCAGCAGGTTACCAGGGACGCTGAGGGTGTCTATCCGCATCCCCAAGATGAGGTACTCATTATAGAGGTACTGCTCAGGGCTCAGCTCTAGATCCAGAGGGAAGTGAACACTGCACCAACCCACAGCACGATCTTCTTCACCTTGAAGCTCAATCTCCTTGAAGGTGTTGGATTCGATGCCCTCTTGGAAGCGCTGCTTCCAATCTTTGGGCAGAGGCTCGCGTAGATAGTATTGTCGGAAGGTCAGCCCCCCCGCGAATGCACCCATGATTCTCTCCAACCGCTCTTTTAAGAGAGCGGCATCCTATCGGATGATCGGTTCAGGTGCCAGCCTATACATTTGTTCGGCCTCGTTCTTTGTTCAGCGAATCCTAAGGCGAGCTGCTCTAAACAGGAGGAGGGGGAGCAGGAGAAGGAGGAGGGGGAGCTTTGAAGAGACGCTGCCCTGTTGGCAGCCTCCATCATCTCCACCGTTGGCCTCTTCAGCGGGCTCCAAGGCTAGATCTTCGGAGACCCCTCCGTCGGTGACCAAGCCAAGATCTTCAGGGGGAGGGCTGACATCAGGGAGCCGCGTTGGATCAGCGCCCTCCAAGCCGATGTTGGCGCAGATCGCCCCAAGCGTAGGCTCGGGAAGCTCTCCGGAGGTAGAGGGCCAGGGAGGGCCAGGACAGGGAGGCAAGGGCTGAAGATCAAGGCAAGCCTCCTCCTCTTCTCCTCCCGCTACACGACCCCACTCATCCAGCAGCAGCACCTTAAAGCACTCCTGCCGAGGCAGAGGGCTGTAGGGCACCTCGATATTTATACTGCGAACCGGCACTCCGCTGCCCCGTGTATCTCGCCCTGGAGCCTGAATCGAGAGGAGCTGAGGCCCCTCAGCCAGGAGCTCTCCTGTCACCCCTTCCTCATCCAAGCTCAGACAGCGACTGCGGATCAGCTCATAGATGAGATCGGGACGATCCAGGGGGCGAAACTGCACGATCAAGTTGAGGCCGTGGGCCTCTCGACAGTCATTCTGAGGTCGAAAAGGAGTCTGAGAGCCGCAGAGGCTCTCCAGATCGATCTCCACGCTCTGGATCCCAGAAAACTCAGGGATCGGCTCCATCTCACGGGCTAGGGTGCGAAACTCCAAGCTCCAGCCTCGGGAGAGCGGCATAAGACGATCATCAGGCAGGATGGGGCGGAGCCGGTAGTCGCTGCGGGGCTCTAGGGGCTGCTCAGGATCTATCTCCAACACCACCACCTCCGCCGGGCTCCCAGGCACCAGAGCCTGAGGGGCTAAGGTCCTCACCTGGGCGGGCAGTGGCTTCCCCTCTTCCTCTCCATCCAGGGGCACGAGGATCAGCTCTTCGGAGAGAGGGCACCAGCTCCCAGCAAAAGCCAGACGGAGGGTCGCGTCTAGGGGCCAACGCACCGCCTGCTCTTCATCGATGGCAGCACGAGGGGGAGTGGACCAGTTGAAGATCAGCTCTGGGGGGGCGCAGACCGCGGCGGCCAAGCTCGGCAGCAAAGAGAGGATCAGTAGAGCCTTCATAGATGCTCCTGAGGAGAACGAGGGAGGAGTTGAGGGACACCACTATCGGGATGCCTCAGGGAATGTACCCGTAGATCATAGATAGCCTCCACTCGCTCAGGGCTGAGAACCTCTTCAGGGCTGCCCTGAGCTACGACGCGACCCGCCTTCATCAAGAGGAGACGCTGACAGAAGCGCGCAGCGGCGTTGGGATCATGCAGGGCCATCACCACACTCAGCCCTCCCCGATGAGCCTGAGCCAAGAGCTGTAGAAGAGCCTCAGCGTGACCAGGATCAAGGTGACTGTTGGGTTCATCCAGGAGAAGGAGTTGAGGCTCCTGAGCCAGGGCGCGGGCCAGACGCAGCCGTTGATGCTCTCCTCCGCTCAGGTGTCGCAGCGAGCGCTCTTTGAGCCTCAAGAGCCCTGTCTGTTTCAGGGCGGACTCGACCGCCTTATGATCGGTTTGGCTCAGGGCGCGAAAGGGGCGGCGGTGAGGGTTGCGGCCCATCCGTGCGGCCTCCAGCACCGTAAAATCGAAACGCGCCCCAGCCTCTTGCATCACCACCGCCATCTGACAGGCCAATCGACGGCGAGGGATGCCAGAGAGAGGCTCCCCCTCCAGCAAAATCTCTCCAGCCTTGGGCTTAAGGAAACCCGCTAAGAGGCGCAGGAGGGTCGATTTCCCCGCCCCGTTTGGCCCCAAGATTCCCAGGAAGCAGCCCTTGGAGATGGAGAGATCCAGGGCAGCCTTAAGGCCATAAGGAGCCTCAACTCCACGCAGCTCAAACATTCCGTAACCGTTGTCGCAGCATCCAGAGAAAGAAGGGGCCTCCCGCCAAGCCGGTGATCACCCCAACGGGCAGCTCAGACTCAGAGATCAAGCTGCGCGCTAGGGTATCTGCCAGCAGGAGGATCAGGGCCCCAAAGAGGGCCGCGTTGGGCAGAAGCCAGCGATGATCTGGACCCTGGAGGAGCCGCAGCGCGTGAGGCACGATCAGGCCGATAAAGCCGATCACCCCACAGAAGGCCACAGCCCCTGTGACCAGCAGAGAGGTGGCCAAGAGGATCCGCCGCTTAGCGCGCTCTAAGTCCACCCCCAGAGAGAGAGCCAGCTCCTCTCCCTCCAGCAGGGCGTTGAGGTTCTGTGCCTCAAGGAGCAGGAGGAGCGCTCCTGAGCCTGCACAGAGCAGCACCCAGGGTAGAGGCGCCCAACCCAGCCCACCCATATGTCCCATCAGCCAGAGGAGAAGCTGATCAGCCCCCTCCCCTGCCATAAAGATCAGCACCGAGAGCCCCGCTGCCAGTGAGATGCTCAGGGCCACCCCCGCCAAAAGTAGGCTCTCTAGGGAGAGGCGACCCTCTACTTGGGCCAGCCCATAGAGCAGGGCGCCAGCCCCTGCAGCTCCGAGGAAGGCCAAAGGAGGTGGAGGCAGGGCCCAAAGCAGCGCCAGCGCGGCGCCCAGCGCGGCGCCTGAGGAGATCCCCAAGATGGAGGGGTCCGCCAGCGGGTTGCGAAAGAGCCCCTGGAGGCCCACCCCCGAGAGGGCCAGAGAGGCTCCCACTAAGAGGGCCAAGAGGGCACGGGGGCTGCGTAGATTCTGGACGATCAGCCTGTGGGCAGGATTCTCTGCCTCTCCCTCGCTGAGGATCCGGAAGATCTCAGCCAGTGGGATAGGCTCCGCGCCCAGGGTGAGGGCCAAGATGATCGACAAGAGGAGGAGCAAGATCCCCAAGCTGAGGATCAAGAGCCGCCGTTGCTCTCTTGGAAGTAGACTTCGCATCGAAACATCACGAGATTGAGCTGCGCTTATATAGAGCAAGGGGCATTGAGCATAGGTGGTTGTCAGCCAGCCCTGAGCTTTTTCCGAAATTTGAGCCTCCACCTACTCCAAGTGAAAGAGTGGGCCTCTGGGCTGAAAGGGTAGGTGTCTTCCCTTGGGGAGCAGGAAGGCGTGCTCTCTCTTGACGCGCAGGGGATCACAGAAGCCATCGGTGATGATCAGGATCGGCGCCTTTTTAGGGAAGTCGAGGGCGTTCTCCAAGAGCCGGATCCCCGGCTGAAGGATGGTCCCGCCCCGACCCCTTACTCGAACCCGCTCCATCAGCTCCTCGGGGGGCATATAGCCCTGATCGTAGGCGACAGCGTCACAGAAGACCACCCGCACTAGGCCCACCTCTCTGGAGACGCTGTAGCTGGCGATAGAGCCCAGGGCTTTGGCCAACAGGCGCCGATCCATAGAGCCTGAGGTGTCTAGAACCACCCCGTAGGTGCGGCCCTCACGAACGCGAGGGTCCTCGATCCAGCGAGGGCGGGGGATCTTTGGGGTGGAGGCTTGGCGGCGGCTGGGGCGGGCATAGCTTCGTCGTCGCTCTAGAGGCTGGAAGAAGTGATCAAACCAGCGAGCCAGCTCTACATCCCAGGGGATAGGAGGCTGGTCTAAGGCGCGGATCTCCTCCACCAGCCCCGCAGGTAGGAGCCCCCGCTCCTGGTCGTAGTGGTAGCTCAGACCCTGACTTAAAGCGCGACGGTAAAAGGCATCCAGATCGATGGCGGCCCCCTCTACACCTCGACCGCTTAGAATGTCAGGCTTCTCTCGACCTGCGAAGCTCTCCAGCTTGCGATAACGCCGTAGATCTCGGACGATCTGATCATAGACAGACTCAGCGGAGAGGCTCTTGAGGCGCCGATCATAGAGGCTACCTCGAGCTGGCATCACCCCAAGCTGCATCTCCACCAACCAGCCGTTGATCACATAGTCACAGGCGATGTTCCAATACCAAGGATCCCGCCCTCGGCAGCGAGCACCATGACGCAGACCCACATGGAGCAGCTCGTGGGCCATCACAAAGCGCAGCTCCTCCTCCAAGAGCCCAGCGCTGGGATTAAGGAAGATCTCTTGGCTGATCTCATCTACCGCCGCGACGCTGATCTCTAAGCGCTGGCAGATGAGGGGATCTTCAATGATCTCAAAGCTGGCGGCCAGAGCCCCTAAGAGGGGATAGCTGCTGACAAACCAGGAGCGTGCCTGCTCTCCAGGGCTGGGGCTCCGTTGATCCTCCAAAGAGCGACCTGCGGCCAGCTCTACTGCTCCTCGAACCGCGCCCTTGATCGCCAACGCAAAGCGCTCCTCCCAGCGCTCAAGGTATTTCTCAAGGCGCTGAGGATCAGCATGGCTGAGATCCATGCTGGGGAAGCCGATGCTCAGATGGCTGACATTTTCAGGGATCCCTCGCCGACAGAAGCGTTGATAGAGCACCTGCTCCTGGGGACGCCCCAGATCGGGGAGTGGAGAGAGGAGAGGGGCCAGCTTAAGATCAGCGATAAAACGGGCGGCGCAGTAGTCACAAGCCGCCGCCCAAGCTCTGGGTTGAGCTTGAGGGCGGAAGTGCCCCAGGCCCAGATGTAGGAGCGCATGAGCGATCACATAGAGCCACTCTTCAGGGCTGCCCTGTCGCTTTCGATTCCAATAGAGCGTGCTCCAATCTCCGATGGAGACTCGTGCCCAGCTCTGCTCAGGCAGGGTCTCTAGATGGCGTGGAGAAAAGCCACCGACAAGAGGAGCCAAAAAGAGATGCCTTCGCGCCCGCTTGAGCGCGATCTCAAAGGGATGAGGAGGCTGCTCGTTTCGACGACGGCGGCGCTTAGCTCCCACTCTTGCGTTCAACCAAACGAGGCAGATCCCGAAAGATCTCTACCAGGAACCAGGAGGGGAGCTGCTCCCCCTCGCTCTCCTCAGCCACCACCATCTGAGCGATCTCCAAGCTGATGGTCGCCAGATCTTTGACCAGAGCTTTGGCACGGTGAGCCAGCTCCCGTTGATGTCCTTTGAGCAGCTCACGCTTTAAGGGCAGCTCGCGGCTCAGATGAACTCGGAAGGATTGGGCCAGAAAGTAGAGGAGATCTCGATCCTTCGGGGCGCTGGGCCAACGAAGGCAGCCCTTGATGAGATCATGGACCCGGTACTTGTTGCGGAGCTGTTTAAGGAAAGCTCTGAACTGCCCCGCGTGGCTGGGGCTGAGGCAGCCATAGGTCAAAAACTCCAGATCCTCCTCTTGAAGATCCTCTCCATACTCCTTGAGGCTGTCTGAGAGCATATGCCAGCTTCGGGGAGTGGAGAAGGGCTCCTCAGTCTTAGGGGGGCGGCTCCAGAGGTGATCAGGGCGGAGGCCGATATACTCCAAAATCCAGGGATGGATCTCCGCTCCTGCGGCCCAGGCCAGCCAGTCTCGATGAGAGACCCTCAGCTCTACATGGATCATGCGGTTGAGCAGGGCCGAGGAGATGGGGCGGACGATGGCGCTGTCTTGAGCCCGATTCCCTGCGCCGATGACGATGGAGCCCTCGGGCAGATGATAAGCCCCCACCCGGCGCTCATGGATCAGACTATAGAAAGATTTCTGCACCTCGTGACTACAAGCGTTTAGCTCATCCAGGAAGAGGCAGTAGGGCTCCGCTTGGGCGATAGAAGCGGGAGGACAGAAGATCGTCTTGTTCTCCTGGATCTGGGGAACCCCCAAGATATCCTCAGGCGCCAACTGGCTGCCCAAGAGAGAGACACAGGGCAGCCCCACCTCTTCGGCGAACTCCTCGACCAAGGCGGACTTACCGATCCCTGGCGGCCCCCAGATAAAGACTGGGCGGATGATCGCGGCGTTGAGGAGGAAGCGAGAGAGCTGGATCTGGGTGAGAGCACGTCCCAGGTTCAAAGCGTGGTCCTCAGTTGAGGTCCAAGCTGAGGGAAGCGCGGCAGCTTCGCTTGGGTTCGAGCATCATGGGAGGGAATCAGCTGTAGCTCAGGACGGCGCAGCATGAGCCGATGAAGACGAACCAGCTCTCTTGTCGTCCCTTCGCTGTTATCGTCTGCCAGGAGACGCGAGATCCAGAACTTCTCTGAGGGCTTTTGTATCCCCTCCAGGCTCCAGCTTGTGTCTCCAGTGAAGAGGTAGCGCTCGCCTGAGGGGAGGTTGATAAACATCCCGATGGCTCCTGGAGTGTGTCCAGGGAGAGGGACCAGAATGACGCTGCCATCCTTAAAGAGATCAAGGCTCTGCGAGAAGTTCTCATAGGATCGATCCTCAAAGCTGAGATAGCGCCACTTGATCTCCTCAGCATCAAACTGAGAGGAGAGCAGCCCTGACTCCTCCTCCGCCTTTTTCAGCGCCCAGTCATGCTCCAGCTTGGTGGTCCAGATCTCCTGCTCTGGGAAATCCTCAATCCCGCTGGCGTGGTCCCAGTGCATATGAGAGAGGATGATTCGCAGCCCTTGGAGATCGATCTCTGCACGCTCCAGCTGGCTTCGGGCGCTGCCGTGCTTCTCATAGGCCATCAGGGGCCTAAGCAGCCAGGGGATCTCCTCAAATTGAGCATCTACTTTCTCTCCCAAGCCTGTGTCAAAGAGCAGCTTACCCTGTGGATGGATGATCAGGATGGCGATATGGGCGACCTCACGGCTCTCAAAGTAGCTCCCATCGCTGTGAGTGAAGGCCTCCAGGGTCTGCCCTGCTCCAGTCTGGATAAGAGAGAACTGTAGAGCGACCTTAGGCAGGGGATGATCAGCCGCATGTGGAGACTCTGGGAACTCCTTGATATTGATGGAGCCTCCACAGGTGGAGAGGAGCAGCACACTGCCCAAACCACAGAGCATAAAAATCACAGAATGTTTCAATCTTTTCATTCTTATCTGAACCTACTCAGGGAGGCGAAAATCTTTGATCACTGCCAAATGCTGCATACCACAATCTGAGCTGTCCAGCCTTTGAATTGGGGCCACATCAGCGAGGGGATTATAGTCTCGGCTATCAAAGACGAGGCCGTGAGGATAGCGATGATCCCCGATGATCAAATCTGTGTGGAAAGCTTCTAAGTTTAGGTTGGGAAGCACCCAATCATAGGTCTTTCGCTGTGACATATTGGTGTCTGGATCTCCTCTCTGATCAACGGGTTGGTGAGCTCGGCTGATCACCTGATCGAGGAGCAGAAGACACTCTTCATTGCGGGAGCTGGTGTTGAGATCTCCCCCAATGACCAGATAATCTCCCGCCGGAATGCGGCCCTGGATCAATGGCACCAGGACATTAACCTCATCGAGCCGAATATCACGATCTCCAGAGCTTGCCTTAAGATGCAGGCTGACCGCCCAGAGATCTATCGGCCCCGGGAGATCGATGCGGGCCCAGGGAAAGTCTCGGTTGTTGATGTGAGGGTCTCTCCAGATCCCCGACTCCAAAATAGGGAAGCGGCTGATCACCCCATTGGGGAGAGAATCATCACCTCGGACCCACTGAAATTCAGGGCCAAAGCTCTGGGCTATAAAGTCAGCGATGGAGTTAAAGTCCGTAGAGTCATAGCTAAACTCCTGAATCAACACAATATCGGGGTGTAAGCCCTGAAAGAGCCTCATCCCCTGATGAGTGTAGCTCTGTCCCCGCTCACAACTTAAATTGGCGGCCATAATACGGATCAGGCGGCAATCATCTCCTTCACAGCTGGGTAAGGGCTCTACTCCTCCCCCGATCCCGGGGCTGGGTTCAGCGAGCTGAAAATCTCGGGCGTTGTCGTCCGTGTCGCTGTGCTCTTCATCTCGACTCAGGGAGTGTTGATAGTTGGCATCTGGAGCAGGCCTTCCTTCACCGCCAGGGGTGGTCTCACAGCACAGGGGATCATCTCCATAAGCCAGGGCATCGACGATCTCCTCCCCCCAGCGAAGCTGAATGGCATCGGCACCGTTCTGAAAGTCCACCCCAGCGTGAAGCAGATTGGCCCGCGCCATCAAGGCTGGAGCTGCTCGGGGATGAGCGATGACAAAGAGGCTGTCTTCAGGGATCTGACCTGAGAGAGGGAAGCGCAGATACTCCGCGTTGTTGCCTCCGTTCCAACCCAACAGGTTGAACCCCTCCAGAGAGGTCCCTGGAGGGCCAAAGAGCTCAACAAAGATCTCCTCACCATCATCCTCCATATCGTCATAGCGAACCTCATTGATGATCACTGGAGGCGCCTCTATGATCGCTTGACAGCTCCCCTCCTGACAACGTGTCCCCTGAGGACAGCTCTGAGGGGCTCCATAGCTCAGACAGCCCTCCTGGAATCTACAGATCTCAAAGTGTCCCTGATCCAGACAGCGATGGCTGTTCAGCTCACACTGCTCCTCGCAGCTGAGCTGGCAGCGATCTTCAATGCAGTGCTCTCCCTCAGCGCAGCTGATCGCCCCCATCTCTAAGCAGGGATCCTCATCGAACTCTCCACAGATCTCCTCTGTTTGAGGGCCTACACAGCGTCGGAGCCCCTCCTGGCATTCATCTTCACAGAAGGCTTGGCAACGCCCCGCCTCACAGAAGCTCCCTTCCGCGCAGCGCTCAAGGAGCTGCATCTCCAAACAGCCACTCTCTCCAAAGCCACAACTTTCTATTCTCTGCACATCTCGACAGCCCCGTTCCCCCTCTTGGCAGAGATCCTGACAGCCCCGAAGGCACTCTCCCTCTTGACAGCTCTGCCCCTGAGGACAGGGCACTCCAGCGCTCCACTCCAAACATTCATCCTCATCAAAATCCCCACAGAGCCGTCGTAGACCTTCAAGGCACTCAGCTTCAGCCTCCTCACACTGGTCGCTGCAGAGGCAGCGGCCTTCAGCGCAGCGCTCTTCCTGCTCACACTCTTCAGCGGGAGCAAACTCCAGACACTCATCCTCATCAAAATTCCCACAGCGTGCTCGACGGCGATCATCCAAACAGATGACCTCTCCCAATTCACAATCGTCTCGACAGCCTTGGATACAACGACCAACTTCACAGCGGTTGCCTGGAGGACAGGGCTCTGGAGGACCAAACTCCAGACACTCATCCTCATCAAACTGCCCACAGATCACCAAGCCCAGGGCAACACACTGAGACTCTCCAAACATACACAGATCCTGGCAAACCGCCACATCAGAGGGAGGTAGACGATCTTGGGGTTTGCTGTCCTGGAGGAGAAGATCCGGGTGCTCGAGATCTCGGGCAGCGTCAACAGGGAGCCTTTGATCTAAGAAGAGAAGATCAGGGTGTCTCTGCTCTAAGATGGCGTCATTGATCCTCTCCAAATCCAGAAGAGGGCGATCCTTCAAACCCGCAGCGTCCTCAGAAGAAGACTGCCCATCAGGATTCTCATCCTCAGCCTCACAGCCAATAGACAGATTAAAAGCCAAGAGGAGCAAGAGGAGATGTTTCATAGAGCCCACTTCATCGTTTTGAGTAATAAAAGGGTGAAAAGAGAGGGGCCGTGATTTTTCTTAAAAATTAAGAGGAGGAAGCACCTTCATAGCCACCTAGAGGAGAGGTAGCAGCTCAGGAATGGGATGTCGAGGGCTTTTCAGGGAGGGGATCCTTAGAAATGACACCACAGGAACTCGATGCGGCTTGGTGTCGAAGCCTCAAGGGCTCCTTTAAGCCAGAGCGTAGATCTTGAACACACCACGTTCAGCGCAGGAGATAATCTTCATCGGATGCGCTCTCGCTGCTCTCTAAGGTCTTGAATCTCCTGTTGCCAGTAACGCAGATCTCCAAAGCCTCCAAAGGTCCGTTGGAAAGCAGGATCATGGATACGTCGTGCGATCCAGCAGCTGTAGTGGATAAAGCGTAGAGCACGCAGTGGTTCGATCAGCTTGAGCTGCTGAAGATCGAACTCATGCTCCTGGCGGTAGGCCATCACCAGAGCTGCGCGCATCTGGATCGACAGATGATCAACTCCAGGGATCAACATCCAGATATCCTGAACCGCTGGCCCCATGAGCAGATCATCAAAGTCGAGGAGAGCGGGGCGATTCTCAAAGTAGAGCAGGTTGCCTCGATGACAGTCTCCATGGATGCGGCTGTAGGGCAAGCCCTCAAAGAGAGGGCTGATCTGCTCAAGGAGGCCCTCCACTTCATCCTCATAAGTGGCCCGAAGCTCTTTAGGTAGACTGTCGTTCTCTAGAAGCCAACGCAGATTTTGGCGACCATAGCTCTCAGGATCTAAGCGTGGGCGGTGGAGAGCATCCTGCTCCGCGCCCACCGCGTGGATGCGCGCCAAAATCCGACCCAGTACAGCCACCTGTTGGAGGTTGAACTCTTCAGGGATGCGCCCTGGGAGCTGGGGATAGAGAGCATAATAAATCCCAGATGGAAGCAGCCCCAGAGTTTCTCCTTCACTGTCGATCGCCAGAGGCGCCGCGATGGGGATCTCCATCTCCTCCAACTCCCAGAGGAACTGATGCTCCTCTAAGATGGCTGCTTCAGACCAGCGACCAGGGCGGTAAAACTTAGCAACCACCCACTCACCATCCTCCAACTCAAGCTGGTAGACGCGGTTCTCGTAGCTGTTGAGGATTTGAGCGCGGCCTGTACAACGTCTCCCATCCTGCTCCACCGCCTCCATCACCTGTTGGGGCTCCAGATCGTTAAAGAGGCCGGCGAGGGGGTGTTGTCCAAAGAGCTTCATAAGATCACGATCCAATTATCGCCTATCAAGGCTCCAGTTCTCAGATGTTAGAGGAGATCGCAAGCTTCCTGACTTTTGCGGAGCCACTGTAGCCTTCCTCAACTTCGCTATAAGTGGGGCTGTGGCCAAGCTCTGGGGCGGGGGAATTCCTCTATAAATTATCGTTGGTGCTCTTTTTGGACCTTTCAACCTCAGCGTCGATGAAGGGGGCCTGCCATGAAGCGCCTCTGCCTGCTTTCGCCCGCCTACACCGCCTCCTGCTCAGATCTCCTGAAAGCTCGCCCTCAACTCGATCTGGGATTAAAGTCCCAGCCCCGCTGTATCTCCTGAGTGAGGAGGAGCCGAAGAGATGCAAAGAGTCCAGACCCTCAGCCTGCTTCTCCTGCTCTACTCCTGTGGGGGGGCCAGCCTGGATCCTCAAGAGCCAGATCTCTTAGAGCCAACGCTCCAGGATGGGGGGGAGATAGAGCAGCCCTTTGATCTCTCCGGAGGAAGAAGGCAGGATGGAGGGCCGTCTGAGGATCTTTCACAGCAGCTCCAAGATCTTCCACAACAAGCCCAAGATCTGGAGGGTCTAGAGCGAGATCTCTCTCCGCCGGATCTGGCTGTGTTTGAGGACTTAAGCTCAAGAGATCTTGTTTCAGAGGAGTTGGAGTCCATCTACGCTCCCGAGGCCTATCCCTCAGGAGTGATTCACTCTCCCATCACCCCCTTTGTGCGTGATCGGCTCCGCACCATCGCTGCTCTAGAGGGAGATCAGCGAGAGGAGGTCTTCATGAAGGTGGGGGCTTCGAGCACAGTGAACACCAACACCCTGCACTGCTTTGCTCAAGAGGGGATCGATCTGGGCGCACATGAGGCGCTCAGGGGCACGTTGGAGTTCTTCCTTCAGGGAGAGGCGCAGGGGCGCAGCCCCTTTAACCGAAACAGCCTAGCGGCCGAGGTGGGGCGCAACGCGCGCTGGGCCATCACCGGTAACCCTTCGCCCATAGAGCGGGAGATCGCCGCCATCCATCCCCGCTTCGCTCTGGTTCACTATGGCACCAACGATATGGGCTATGGAACCACCTACGCCAGCGCCCTCGCGAACTTCTACGACAACATGATGCGCCTGACTGGGCGGCTGGTAGAGCAAGGGATCCTCCCCATCCTGATCGGGATCTCTCATCGCCAAGACAACGCGGAGGCGGATCTCTGGGTGCCCAGCTTTAACGCGGTGCTCCGTGGGATGGCGCAGGCTCGACAGATCCCCTTTATAGATCTCCATCTCGCCTTCGAGGGTCTGCCTCGCTATGGCCTCGCCAGAGATGGGATCCATCCCAACCGTCACTCGGATGGGGCCTGCCGCCTAGATGAGGAGGGCTTAAACTATGGCTATAACCTCCGCAACCTGATCGTCTTGGAAGCGTTACAGCGAGCCTGGCAGGCGATCTTCAGTGAGGAGCCTCAGGACCAAGCCGCGCGGCCTACGCGAGAGGGGCCGCCCTTTGAGATCCGTGAGCTTCCCTTCGCGGACTTTAGAGACACCCGAGATTCAGAGGACTCTTCACGCAGCCTCTACTCAGGTTGCCAGAGTGAGAGCGATGAGAGCGGTCCTGAATATCTCTACATCTATGAGCCCCAGGAGCCAGTGCATATTCGGGCGATGGTCTTTGACCAGGGAGAGGTAGATATTGACCTGCATCTCCTGGATGAGAGCGCCAGCGAAGCGGGCTGTATCAGGAGGCATGATCGCATCATCGAAGCTCGCCTCGGGCCTGGGCGTTACTATTTTGCCTTAGACAGCTGGAGCCACGCCCAGGAGGGTCCTCGTGCAGGCCCTTACCTCTTTGTCTTAACGGAGTGCCTGGGCTGTCCCTAGATCCTCTATGGTCGATCTCCTAGACTGCTCCTATGCGTAAAATACTTCTACTTGGATTGCTCTTTGGTTGCGGTAGCTCGGAGCTGGAGGCGGGGACCCTGGGGGGGGCCTGCCGTGTCTCGACAGATCAGTGTGATGAGGAGCTGATCTGCTCAGAGGGAAAGTGTCAGCTCCCTCCTGAGGGTCGTCCCCTCCTCTTCGGCAGCATCACTATGGAACGGTATGAGATCTGGGCCGATGGCCTGGACAGACTCAACATCGACTTCCGCGTTTGGGACCAAGAGGATAACCCCTATAAAGATAAGCTGAAGTTGATGCTCCAACCTGAAGAGGGGGGCAGTTTGGACGCTCAGGAGCTAAAACCGGACAGAGAAGGTCGAGGGCGGGTGATCCTCCTGCCCTGTGATGATCAGAGGCGAGCCTGTCCTAAGGAGGTTAAGCTCAAGATCCTTCACCCTGAGTCTCTCTCAGATCCGATCATCTCCAGCCCCAAGATCCACCTACGCCCCACCGCTGAGAAGCCTCCAGATGCAGGTCCTCCCGACGCAGAGCTTGAGGAGCCAGAGGATCAGGGGTGAGAGGGATCTCGCCTACGCAACAGTAAAAACGCAGCCAAGAGGAGGGGCAGAGGGAAGGCTGCGTCGGGTTGACCCTGAGCACAGAAGCCGCTGTCATCCTCATCTCCAGGCTCATCAACCCCTGCATCTCCAGCACCTTGGCACTCCTCATCTACCTGTTCGTCACAGTTGTTATCTAGGGAATCTCCGCAGATTTCACTCAGGTTGGGAGCACGCTGAGGATCATCATCATCGCAATCTTGATCTGCGCAGCTCCCATCCTGATCAGCGTCTAGACAACCCTCAACACAGGCCCCCACCGAGGGGCTCGCTTTGACCTGCTCAAGATCACAGCGCAGCTCAGCAGCGCAATCCCCATCCTCTTGACACATCTTCTGGCAGCTCCCGCTGGGTGTTCCCAGGCAGATCAAGCCATCTCGACAGGAGAGCAGGGGAGAGAGAGTATTGCAGGCGCTGCCCTCCTCCAGGCCCTCAGTCTCATAGCAGTAATTTGCGCCCCAAGGGGCGGGCAAGCAGGCCCCCTCGCTACAGTCTCCTCCCTGCACGCGGCAGTTATCTGGGGGGCGACAGTTGCTCCAATCGCTTTGGCAGCTTGCTTGACTGCAGCTGCGGCTCTCAGAGTCCCGCAGCCCTCCTCCACAGGAGGACTCTGTGCAGCTCTGGAGCGCTTCAAAGAGTGGGACCGCCCCCTCTCTGCTTCGCTCAAGGCAGAAGTCATCACAGCTCTCAGTCTCGCAGCCCAGGTGACAGTGCAGGACCTCCTCACAGCTGTAGGTCCCTTGAGTCGCTTGGCCTTGACAAGCCATCATCTCCTCAGCGCAGCGTCGTTCTATGCAGCTTTGATACTCTGTAGGGTTTGAATTCTCACAGCTTCTAAGGCAGCTTGATACATCATCAAAGAGTCCACGCGCCTCCTCGACACCTTGGAAGTAGCAGCTGACTGGGCAGCCGTCGTTGATCGCGCAGCTGTTCAAGCAGCTGAGGATCTCTGAGCAGTTGAAGCTGGCGTGGCAAATTTGATTGTCACAATAGCCCACCTCGGTGCAGGCCTCGGGGCATTGGCAATCCAGAGGAGCACAGCCCTCTGAACGCCCCATCTGGGCGTCGATCCAGCTGATATAAGCATCTACACGGAGTTGGTTAGAGCGCCCAGCGCAGGGATCGCTGATGCCACTGGAGGCGGTAGTGCTGTTGACCCCAATTACGGTCCAGGCTCCACCGATCTCCATAAAACCTGGGCCACCTGAGTCTCCAAAACAGACCCCAGACTCGCCCCCATCCGAGACATAAAAGAGTTCATTCAGGCTGTGCAGTGCGAGGGAGGCGGAGCGCTTGATCCCCCCACCGCTTTGGTTGCGGCCATCGCTCACTCCATAGCCCACAGCAAAGAGTTCGCCCCCGACGACCTCCTCTGAGAGAGGCTCTCGGCGGATTGGATAGGGGCTTGACTCTGAGGGTTGCTGAAGGTGCAAGAGAGCGACATCATTAAGGGCCATAAAGGCGTCGTGTGTATAGCCTGGATGGACAAAGATTTCACTCAGCGGATAGAAGCGTCCATTTCTAGGGCGCTCACCAAAGCCCACCGGGTTGGCGTTTGGCCCCTCATAGAAGAAGATCAGCTCTGGGCTTGGATCAAGACCCTCATCACGCATCCCCTCGATACAGTGAGCCGCCGTGAGCACCCAGTCAGGTTCGATGAGGGTCCCCGTACAGAAGGAGCCTCCATAGCCCATATAGGGATGCTCCATGGTCAAGGCGCCAACCCCAGACCAGCCCGACTCTCGATCCGCGTTGACAAGAGGCTCTCTCTGAAAATCCAGAGAGACTTCAGAGGGCTCAGCGCAAGCCAAGAGCCCTAAAAACAGCAGAAAGAGTCGATGCATTCAGTGACCTCCAAAGAGCGAAAGGATAAGAGAAGTGATCGCGCTCTGGAAGTGAAGTTCCTTTCCCTCCGGCCGGGAGTGCCTACTCCCGGATGCAGTGGATCTGACTCCTAAAGGTCCAGAATCCCAGGCTCTGGGTCCAGCGTAGGGTCTCCTCTGCGCTCTGATCGACCTGTAAGATCACCCCTCGACCCTCCTCAGCCGCGCGACGCATCAAGGCGGTGAGGAGAGCGCGACCGATCCCCTGTCCTCGGGCCTCTGGGAGCACGGCGAGGCCGCTGAGCTGCCACTCCTCCTGCCAAGGAAAAGCCAAGAGGGCGCCGAGGGCCTGCCCCTGATCTTTCGCTATACAACGTAGGCTCCCTGTTGAGAGCAGCAACTCCATCTCTACCCCCAGAGGAGGCCAACTCTCTCCATGCGCTCGTCGAAGCAGCGAGGCGAGCTGCTGAGGATCAGGCTGAAGGTCTAGGGTTACATTCTGAAAGGCGGGGGGGACCTCATCAGGGCTGCCATCCCAGCGCTGCTGAAAGCAGAGCGCCCGCTGTTTAAAGCCGTGATGTTGAGCAAAGCTCATCGCCCGCTCTTGAGCGGGATGAAAGGCCATCAAGAAGGGGTCCTCAGCTTCCAGCAAGGGCTCCATCAGCAAGCGGCTCAGGCCCCGCCCACGAGCTTCGGGCCAGATCCAGACCCCCAGACGACACCAACCCTCAACCCGGTGGCGGAAACCAAAGCCCAGGGGCATCTGATTATGCGCCTCCAGGCCCTCTTCTAAGAGCAGCCAAGTTTCAGCTCGACGAACCAACCACTCCAAGCTGGGCGCTGAGAGCAGTGGATTTCGGCGGAGCTTATTTAGGCAGCGCTCCAGGGCGTTGGGCTCTAACGCTGATCCGTGGAGAAGGCGATACATCCCCTCAACTCCGATTTTGAGAGAGCCCGCGCGCGCTCAGAGAGATGCGGCGGCGCTCCAGGTCGATTTCGAGCACCATCACACGAAGGCGTTGCCCCGGAGAGACAACATCATGGGGGTCTTTTACAAAGTGGTCCGCGAGCTGAGAGATATGAATGAGGCCGTCCTGATGTACCCCCAAATCAACAAAGGCGCCAAAATGGGTCACGTTGCTGACAACCCCCTCCAAAATCATCCCTTGCTGGAGATCTTCTAGCTCCTGCACATCTTCTCGAAAGCGAGGAGCCTCAAACTCCTGACGAGGATCTAAGCCCGGTCGTTGCAGCTCAGCCAAGATATCCAGGAGGGTGGGCAGCCCGAGATCCTTTGCCTGATAGCGTTCCAACTCAAGAGCTTCAAGACGTTCAGGCTGCTTCATCAAGGCGTTCAGCGAGAGCCCCAGATCGGCAGCCATCTGAGCGACCAGCTTATAGCGCTCTGGGTGAACCGCAGAGGCATCCAGGGCCTGATCTCCATCCAATATCCTCAAGAAGCCTGCACATTGACGGAAGGTCTTAGGACCCAGACCGGGGACTTTTAGGAGCGCTTGCCGGTGCTTAAAAGGGCCTTTTTCCTCACGATATTTGAGGATCTTCTGAGCCAGACCAGGGCCGATACCCGCGACCTGGGCCAAGAGCGGCGCGCTGGCGGTGTTGAGGCGAACCCCTACATGGTTCACACAGCTCTCGACGATCTCAGCCAGCTTGCGCTTAAGCAGAGGTTGGTGCACATCATGCTGGTACTGTCCAACTCCCATCGATTTGGGATCGATCTTCACCAACTCCGCTAAGGGATCTTGGAGACGCCGCCCGATGGAGATCGCTCCCCGAAAGCTTAGATCAAGCTGAGGAAACTCTTGGCGCGCAATATCAGAGGCGCTGTAGATGCTGGCCCCCGCCTCATTGACGCTGATCAGGAGCACTTGAGGCTCCCAAACCTTCAGCCAAGCTTCCAGGATCTTAAGGCTCTCCCTCCCTCCTGTGCCATTGCCTACCGCGATGGCCCTTGGGCGATGACGCTCAAAGAACAGCTTAAACGCCTGCTCTGCCCGCTTAAGCTCCTTTGTACCTCGGGAGAGGTAAAGGATCAGCTGCCCTCGTAGAGTTCCATTGGCATCCAGAGCGACGCACTTAGAGCCAGTCCTAAGACCAGGATCAACAGCGATGACCGGCAGCTCTCCCAAGGGGGCAGCGAGCAGGAGATCACGGAGGTTGCGAGCGAAGACCTCTACCGCCTCCTCATCAGCACGCTCCTTGAGGCGCTTAAGGACCTCCGCCTCTAAAGACTTCTGAAGCAGGCGCTTATAGCCCTCCTGGATGGCGAGCCGCAGCGCTTCAGCGAAGGGGGAGCGCGGCCTCAGCCCCATGAGCTTCTCGATTTTGAAAAGGAGCGGCTTGATATCCAGGACGATCTTGAGCTTGAGGAGGCCCTCCTCTTCGCCCCGTCGCATCGCCAGATAGCGATGAGAGGGAATCCTCTTTACAGCCTCGCTGTAGTCGTAGTATTGCTCAAAGCGGCTCCGCCCGCTGGGCGCCTTGGGCTTCTGCTTAGAGCAGAGCTGGCCTCTTGTCCAGAAGCGCTCCCGCAACAAGCTACGGACACGGGGCTCCTCCGCCACCCACTCCGCGATAATGTCACGGGCTCCCGCCAAGGCACTCTCAAAATCAGGGACCTTCTCTCCCTGAAAAGCCCGCGCCTCACTTTGAGGATGCCCTGTCATTGGCTGCTTTAGGATACGCTTCGCCAGTGGGAGCAGGCCCCTATCGCGGGCCTTACTGGCTCGTGTCTGACGGCGGCGCTTGTAGGGCAGATAGAGATCTTCAAGAGCACTCTTGCTCTGACAGGCTTCGATGCGCTGCCTCAGCTCTGGACTCAGCTTCCCCTGCTCTTCAACGCTGGAGAGGATACTCTGTCGTCGAGCTTCTAGCTCTGTGAGGTAGAGGTGACGCTCCTGAATATGGCGGATCGCAACCTCATCCAAGCCCCCAGTCGCTTCTTTTCGATAACGCGCGATAAAAGGGACCGTGTTATCCGCGAGGAGGATCAAGGTCTCTTGAACAGCTCTGAGCTTGAGCCCCAGGCTCTCGGCGATCTCTGGGCTGGAATCAAAAGAGCTATCTGGAGAGGTTGAAGCGCTCATTCCAGCCCCAATTCTTTGAGATCAAGCTTGGGAGGCTCTTCATTTTTGGTTTTCTTTGATCTCTTCTTTTTCTGTCCCTTCTTGGTTTTTTCAGGCTCCTTTTTCTCTTCGGTGCCGGGGATCGTCTCCTCGACAGGCTTGCTGGCGGGCTTGGGATTCTGAGCCGTGGTGGCGGCCTCGTTAAAGAGGAAGCGCCCTGAGCTGGAATCCCAGGTGAAGATTCGCGCGACCCCGGCAGCTTGAAAGAGGATCGCGGGCGT
This sequence comes from uncultured Nannocystaceae bacterium, assembly GCA_964384025.1. Lineage (GTDB taxonomy): Bacteria > Myxococcota_A > Bradymonadia > UBA7976 > UBA1532 > CAYLJJ01. Next base: position 7,517 of record CAYLJJ010000064.1, on the reverse strand, counting down.
GCCCATCACCCGACCGCTCTTCCACTCAGCGATAATCTCCAGCTGCTCTGGAGTGATCACCTTGAGCTGCTCATTGAAGAGCTCCTTGGGTTCGCTCCCAACGCTGTAGGAGAAGATACGCAGGCTGCGTTTGGAGTCTCCTGGTGTCGCTGAGTCCTCGGTGACCACCAGATCGACTTGAGCATCTCCATTGAGATCTTTCAGATCCAGCTCCAACAGAGCGGTGAGCGGAGAGTGTTGCCCTGGATCGATCACCCTCAGGTTGAGGTTACCTCCCTGATCAGGGATCCCGATGGCTAGGCGATGATCTGCAGAGGCGTCGCTGAAGTCATCCTCCACCTCTCCAGGCATCTCTTCTCCCACTTGGGTGTAGATCAGGGCACAGCCCCCCCGACTGGGGGTGGGGAGAGGGAGAGCTCGTCTCAGCAAGATTTTATTGAGCTCCGGTCCGATCTTATGGCTGAGCAGATGGCCGCTAACTTGGCAGGGATCTGGCCCTGTTTTAAGTTCAGGCCCCCCACAAGCCGACAGAGAGAGGAGCAGAAGTAGGGTTCGCGACATCGATCATCTCCAGGGATCATCCGAATCTGGATCTATGCCTGTTCAGGGCTCAGAGATCCAGCGTGGTCGGTTTTATGAGCAGAGCGATCATACATAAAATTGTTGGATAGTGATGAAGATGTAGTGATCGATTAGCGGGACCAGGGCGGCGCCAGACTGAGGCCCTGGGCTCCGCTGCTGATCGCCCATAATTTCTGCTGGCTTGACTGCTCAAATTTCTCCCACGAGAATACTATTGCGGTTATTTGTTACGGAGGCAAATCGTGAGCGCAACCTATGTCGGCTTTACTGGCCAGAGAACTTCACTTGCTCGAGCAGCGATGAGCTCAACATCGTCACTGTTATACAAAGCGATGCGTCAAACAGCGCTCTTAGCTACTCCCTATTTCAAGGCAAATACTCCTCATAAAAAGAACGCAAAAGCAGCTTTTGCTTCTTTTTTTGGAGCTAATGATCCAGCAATAGTTTCACGTTACTTGGGGTATATCAGAAAGGGAGCAATTAATGATCTAACTGTTACTTATGATGGTGATGATGATTCTAAAGCATTTGTTTATACTGCCGATAAAGCAACAACTCCTGGTGGAACTTATACTGCTGATTTATATCTATGTCCACCACTGTTTACAGGCTACTCTGTACTGGGTACCAACTCCACACTCGGCACAATAATTCATGAACTATCACATCTGACGCTTGGGACTGTTGACCACTGTTATGGAATGCGAAGCTGCGTTCGAACGCTTAGCGACGCTCAAAAACTCAATAATGCAGACAATTATAAGTACTATTCTGAAGTTTTCCAGTATTCTCAGTTTAAGATGCGTACACTATCCGATGATTACGACCGGACACACAGACCACCACGCTAAAATTCGCTCTGAAAAGGATTCTCAATAACAACCTTTGGAAAAGCCAAAGACAGTCCTCCCTTGGATGATTGTATCTATTCAACAGGGCGTAGCTGAAGTAGAGTAAGCAGGCTACTCAGAGAGGTTATGATGCGAAGCGCTGTTAATCAATCGAGTAGGCTCTTTGTCGCTTTGAGCCTGCTCTCTTTCATGGGCTGTGAGGAGGAGGTGGGTCCAGAGGTGCCCCCTGCGGCATGGAGTACAGAACCCCAACAGGGGGGAGAGGGCACCCAGCAGCCCTCACCGGAGGGAGATGGTGTTACGCTCCCTTCCACAGAAGACGCGGCGCTCAACCCTGTCGAACCAAGCGAGTGCGAGCAGCTCTGCATTCAGCTTCAAGGCTGCCCCCCTCAAGGCTTCGAGGAAGCCAACTGTCTTCAAAGCTGCCAGCAAACACCCCCTGAGCAACGCGCCTGTATCCTCACCTCCAGCTGCCAGACCCTGGAAAGCTGCTTTACTCCTCCTCCCAGCGGCTGTCAGGGGGCCTGTGAGCACCTCTCTAGTTGCGGCTTGGCTGGCGTGGAGATCGAGAGCTGCGTGCGGGGGTGTGAGGCGGATGATCCCGCGCGAGCTGAGTGCATCCTGGGCTCCGCTTGTGACGCTACACAGACCTGCTTTGAGACCAACCCCCCATCTGAACACTGCCCAGCAGCTTGTGAGCGCTTTATCGGCTGTGGCTTTGAGATCTTTGAAGCGGAGGAGTGTGTGCAAGTTTGCCAAGGGCACGATCCCTGGAGGGCAAGCTGTATGCTCGACGCTGGCTGTGATGAGATCTCAAACTGTATGAGCGCGGCCCCTCCACCAAGTGAAGAGGATTGTCAGAGAGCGTGTGAGCGCTTTATCGGTTGTGGCTTTGATCTCTTTGAGATGGAGGAGTGCGTAGGGCTTTGTCTCAGCGAGGATGCTTCAAGGGCAGCCTGTATGATTGAGGCGGAGTGCGCAGTGATCGCTGACTGTATGAGAGGAACACCCTAAAATTTCTGAGTTAATGCCCCCCCGCTGAGCCACTGACTCCAACGCTGCTGCCCTGAATCCCTGTCGAATAGTAGAACCCCAAGCTGGGGATGAGCTGATAGATATGCTGATCTACCCACTGATCGATCTCGGCGATGCGACTCTTGGGGACAAAGACGATATCCATGGGCCTCAGCTCATAGAGCGGGCTCGACCTTCCCTCAAAGATGGGGCCTAGATCGAGGCGTTGCCCTCGAAACGATCCCTCTTCTTGGCGAATGATGAGGATATTTTCAGGATCTGCGCTGCTGCGATCCAAGCCGCCTGCGAGGAGGATCGCCTCTAAAACGTTCATCCGCGCAGGCATAGGCAACGGGCCAGGGCGACGCACCTCTCCACCTACAAAGACCCTCCGGTGATCAAGTCCTCGGATAATGACATTGAGTTCAGGCTGTTTAAGGTGAGGTTCATAGGCTTTGAGCAGATTTTGGCGCAGCTGCTCGCCGCTGAGACCACGCACATCCAGCTCTCCGATGAGGGCCATACTGATGTGACCGTCATAGCGCACCACCTGGCGACTGTTGAGTTCTGGAGTGTGAAAGAATTTGATCTCCAGCTCATCTCCAGGGCTCAGTTGAAGAGCTGGGGACGGGGAGAGCTGATCCTTGGGGCTCATCAAGGGGGCTGCGCCGCTGCAGGCCAGGAGGCAGAGGAGAGGAGAGAGTTTGAGCATCAAGCCCTCCGATTGAGCAAGCCGGTCGCGCGCGTCTTAAGCCACACCAGGTCAGGGCTTTTGGCGAGACGCCAACGGGCGTGGAAGCTCAGCAGCCTCATCAGCCGGGCCCTTGAGCCTCCCAGATCCAAGACAAATTCCATCTCTTGGCGAACTCCATTCTGCCAGCGAGCTTTATAAGGCTCTTCGCCCCGAAGGAAATCATACTCCTCCAGGCCCCATTCATAGGCCCTCTGGATGAGCTGGGTGCTGAGCAGCATACCGGGAGATGCTGAGGCGCAGCTGGCGTCAAAAGCGCAGTCATAAGACCAGAGAATGCCTGCGTGTTGAAACCCCAGCTCATAGGCCACCGGTCGCAGCCCCGCGCGCAGCTCAGCGATGAAAAGCCCCGCCGCCTTCTGGCTCAGCAGCTCGCGGAAGAAGCGACGCATCGGCGCCCGTTGGAGGAGGGCGGTCCCCTGAGACCATTTCCAGCTGCGCCGAGCGATACCCACCGCACGATCTATCGCCCAGTCAGGATCCTCAAGGCTCAGATCTTCCACCAAATTCATGGAGCCCAAGCGCTCCAGCCTGCGCTGTTTGCGCCTGAGATCTTTGCGATGACTTCGTCCCTTCTGCTTTAGATACTCTCTATGGCTGCCCTCCAACTTGAGGTAGGGGGAGCGCCAGCGAGGCTGGGATAGGAGCCGAAACCCCAGCTGAGGTCCAATGAGGTTCAAGGTCTTGGCGCTGCTGCCCTCCTCAGGGAGACCTCGCAGATCCAGGAGATCCCAGCGCTGAGAAATCTGCATCAGGTAGCCCAGGATCGCTTCGACGCTCTCTTGATGACGACGAGCCAGGATAAAGTCCGTACGATCCGCTAAGCCTGCTCCCGCGCCCCAGAGGGCGCCTGTACCGATCAGCTCCAGGGCTCGATAACCGGGACGATGAGCCAGCGCGAGGGGAGCGATGGCGCAGGGCCCCACTTCATCCTCGACGATCAGCAAAAGCAGCTCCTGCCGATCTCCAAAACAGCGCCACCAAGCTTGTAACCAGGCCAAGGTCATAAAGGGAGTATTTGTCTCGCTCTTGCTGAGGAGCTGAGCCCAGAGAGGGGCCAGAGCAGGCAGCGCCTCAGGGCTGCTGATGAGGCGGACTTGGAGAGGAGCAGACACAGATTAAAGCCTCCGATAGATCCAGTCTGGAATCGGCATACACCGTTGGCTCAGGACAGCTCCTAAGATCTGAGCTCCTGTAGCGTCCAGGCGAGCCTTGAGGGCTTGAGCCGCCTCTCGGGAGATCGACTCGGCCTGAACGATCAGGAGGCTACCATCCAGGCGGCTGGCCAGACGGGCTGTAGCGCCAGGCTCTGAGAGGGAAGGAGCATCAAAGAGAATCAGCTCATAACGCGCTCTGAGCTTTTTTAAGAGGGCCTCAAAGTGAGGGCTCTCGACCAGGGCTCTAGGACAGATGGGGGTGAAGAGATCCAGATTGGGAGCGATGTTCGCGCGCTTGAGGATCTCCTCCAAGAGCTCCCCCTGCTCCAAACGCTCTGTTAAAAAGGGCTGTTCTCCACTCCCATCCTGAAGTTCAAGAAGGATGCAGGGCTGACCGCTTTGGCTGAAGATATGCGCTAAGCCTCGCGCCAGAGTGCTGACTCCTTGCTCAGGTCGACAAGCGGTTAAGAGGAGTGTCTGAGCTTGAGGCTCCAGAGCCAAGAGGCGCTCTCGCAGCTCTCCATAGGCATGTTGAAGGCTGGGCGTTTGAGCCCAGGGCGCAGCTTGAAGCGCCTGGGTAGGCACCTGAGGGGTGCTGCTTAACGCAGGCAACTCCAGATATTTGGAGAGCTCCTCAGGCCGTCGAAAGCTGTTGTTGAAGAACTCGAGGGTGTAGGCCACCACCACAGCCCCGAAGATTCCCAGGATAAAGCCGATGATCAGGTTGATCGTTGTACGCGGTCGCAGCTTATGTGCAGGGCAGCTGGGGGTCTCCACCAAGACCAAGTTGGAGCGCTTCTCCTGCTCCTGGGCCTGCTCTACTCGAGCCTGCTCCAGCGCTCCCACATATCTTCGATGATCACCGCGTAGAGGCTCCAGTTCACGCTCCAGAGCTTTGATCTTAAGCTCTGCGCTGTTGAGCCTTAAGAGCCGCTCCTCTGCAGCCTGTTGCTCCTCCTTGAGGACTCTGATTCCAGCCTCCAAGGCCATAAACTGAGCCTGAGTTTCTAAGATCAAGAGGCTCAAGCTGCTGTGAGCGGGTCTGGGTCCTCGCCGCTGCTCGCTGCGGCTGCGCTCCTCCCCTTCAAGCAAGGCTCTGGCTTTAGCGAGCTGCTCCTGAAGATCTCGCACGATGCGGCTGCTCTTTTTATACTTTGAGAGCAGCTCCTGCTCACGCAGCTCCAGCTCATAGAGACGCAGGCGCATCCCATCTGCGGCGGAGTTGGCGATGCCTGTACGGTGCTCAGTCACTATCGTCTTGGGCAGATTCTCTAGGGCTGCCTCTAAGCTGCTCAAGCTCGCTTGAGCAGCGGCACGCTCGGCGCGATCTTGACCCAGGCGCTCTCTGAGACCGCTCAAGCGGTTGACCAAGGCTCTCTTCTGCTCTTTCAGATCCAGGACCTGTTCCTGATCTTTAAGGAGCCGTAGCGCTTCCTCTCGATGCTCAAGGGTCTCTCGCAGCTCAAGCAGCTTTTCACGCAGGAGGATCAGGTTGTCTCCGCGAGCATGCACCACGATATGTCGCGCCATATAGAGCTTGATGATCGTCCAAAGGAGCTGCTGAGCGAGTTGAGGGCTCTGAGTTTGAAAGGAGAGATGGAGAATGTTGCTGCGTGTGCGCGACTCTGCACTCAGCCCCTTACGGACCACCTGGACAGCCCTATCTTGACGACGCCAAGCGCTGAGATCATCTTGCTCAGGAGCTTGTTGAGCAGAGGAGCCCTTGGAGGTTAGGGGGAGGCAACGAGCTAAGCTGCTCTGAAGCTCGGCTCTGCTGGGGCGATGGAGGATCTTCTCCGCTCCGATTTGAGCAACCGCCCCCTCTGCCAACTGACGACTCCTCAGGATAGCGAGGCCGGAGTTGATCTCATGCTCACGATCCTCACGGATGGAGACGACCTGATCCTGAGCGCTGACAAAGGCGACACTCTCACGGCCCAGGCGGATCATAATCTGTGCTTCAGAGCGAAACAGGGGAGGAGAGAGGAGGGTAAAGAGGATCGTCGCGCCGAAGATCAGGCCAAAGCTGCTCAGCACCTGCCATCTGCTGCGGAAGAGCATATAGGCGATATCACGCAGCATTTTTGTTTATCTTTAGAATCCCAAGACGGTTTTCGTTGCAGAGAACTAACGGGAAGGGAGTGCGCTGTCAATTGTTCGAGTTGCTTGGAGTCTTGAGCCCCTGGAGGTTTCTGAGTTCCTTAAGGCCAGGAGCGAGCATCACCCGATCCCGACCAGCGCGTTTGGCTGCATAGAGCCCCTGATCGGCCAAATCCAGGAGATCTTCAATGCTGAGTCTGCCGCCTGGACAAAGGCAAGCGACGCCAATGGAGATGCTGACATATTCTAAATCCGCTGCTCCGTGAAGCATCTTAAGATCACGAACCGCTTGGCACATCGACTCAGCGAGTTGAGCGCTCGCGAGGAGAGATGTATTGGGGAGGATGGCGGCAAACTCCTCTCCACCGTAACGAGCCAGCTCATCGCTGGAGCGTCGCACCTGAGCTGTGAGAGCTTGAGCTATCTTCTGAATACAGCGATCCCCTTGGGGGTGCCCTAAACTGTCATTATAGTCTTTAAAACGGTCGATATCGATCATCATCAGAGAGAGTTCATCACCTCGTCGCATACAACGGCGCCACTCTCTCTCCAAGACCTCGTCAAAGCGGCGGCGGTTGGAGATCCCGGTGAGACCATCCAGTTGGGAGAGCGCGCGAAGATGATCACGGCTGCGCTTTAGCTCTACATGGGTGCGCACTCGAGCGCGGACGATGGCGATGCTAAAAGGCTTAGTGATGTAATCCACCGCTCCCAGGGAGAGCCCAAAAGCCTCATCCTGTACACGAGAGCGCGAAGTGACAAAGATGATCGGGATCTCCTGGGTGTCTGAATCCTGTTTTAAGCGACGACAAACCTCATAACCATCCATCTCGGGCATCATCACGTCTAAGAGGATCAGGTCGATGTTCGCTCCGTTCTCTAAGATATCCAAGGCCTCTTGACCGCTTTGAGCGGTCTGGACCTGATACTGCTCTCCCAGCTTCTTAGAGAGGATCATGAGATTCCCTAAGGCATCATCGACGATCAGGAGCCTCGCTCCTCGAGTTTCGATCTGGTTCAACATGAGATCTCCGACGACGACACCCCTGAGCGAAATGATAG
>CAYLJJ010000063.1:0-39882 GCA_964384025.1 uncultured Nannocystaceae bacterium | reverse complement strand
CAGATTTTTAAATTTCCTCATCGCCCATCGCCCTAAGGCACGGTCTAGGAGACCATTAATTCAGCCACACCTACCCGCGCTCATAGACCACGGCCTCATCGCCGCCTGAAGATGACCGGACTATTGATCAATAAAGCGCTTTATTGGGAGAGGATTTGCGCGCTCAACCGTGAAGTGGTTGTGGTCTGCTGCCTGTATCACTACAAAGTCAGACAGCAAACTCTATCGACCCATGCCAGAGAGGCGCGAAGATGAGCAAAATTCCCCCAATCATCTATACAAAGACCGACGAAGGCCCTGCGCTGGCGACCTACTCGCTGCTGCCCATCATCCAGGCCTTCGCAGCCTCCGCAGGGGTTCGCATTGAGACCCGTGATATCTCGCTTGCGGGTCGCATCTTGGCGAACTTCCCAGATCATCTGAGCGAAGATCAGCGTCTCCCCGACGCCCTCGCGGAGCTTGGCGAACTGGCGATGAAGCCAGAGGCCAACATCATCAAGCTGCCCAACATCAGCGCTTCGGTTCCCCAACTCAAGACAGCCATTGCTGAGCTTCAAGCCCAGGGTTATGCCCTGCCTGATTTCCCCGCAGAGCCCAAGACAGATGCAGAGTGGGCCATCAACGCCAGCTACGCCAAGGTGATGGGGAGCGCGGTCAACCCTGTATTGCGTCAGGGCAACTCAGACCGTCGAGCACCCATCGCTGTTAAAGAGTACGCTCGCAACCATCCTCACCGCATGGGTGTTTGGTCTGCGAATTCCAAGAGCGCTGTCTCGACCATGAGTGAGGGAGATTTTTTTCATAACGAACAGTCTGTGACCCTGGATGCTGCTACAAGCCTGCGCTTTGAGCATGTGACTACAGATGGCACGATCAACGTTCTCAAAGAGGGCTTGAAGCTGCTTGAAGGAGAGATCCTCGACGCCACCTTTATGAGCAAAAAAGCGTTGATCCGCTTCCTCACGAAGCAGATCAACGAAGCGCGTGAGCAGGGAGTGCTCTTTTCGCTGCATATGAAGGCGACGATGATGAAGGTCTCCGACCCGATCATCTTTGGTCATGCGGTGCGTGTTTTCTTTAAGGATCTCTTCGCCAAGCATGGTGAGACCTTTGAAGCCCTCGGCGTAAACGTCAACAACGGTCTTGGAGACTTACTCGCGCGGCTCAAGGGGCTCCCAGAGGCGCAGCGCGCTGATATTGAGGCGGACATTGAGGCGATCTTCGCCAAGGGTCCAGCCACCGCGATGGTCAACTCTGACAAGGGGATCACCAACCTGCACGTTCCCAGTGATGTGATCATCGACGCCTCTATGCCCGCTATGCTGCGATCCTCTGGCCAGATGTGGAACCCTGAGGGTCAACTGCAAGACACCAAGGCGACGATCCCAGACAGCAGCTACGCAGGCATCTACCAAGCGGTGATCGACTTCTGTAAGGCCAACGGCGCCTTTGATCCCAGGACGATGGGCAGTGTGCCCAATGTCGGCCTGATGGCTCAGAAGGCTGAGGAGTATGGCTCTCACGACAAGACCTTTGAAGTCGCTTCAGATGGCGAGATCCGCATCATCAACGCCAAGGGCGAACTGTTGATGAAGCACAGCGTCGAGGCGGGCGATATCTGGCGCGCTTGCCAAACCAAGGACGCGCCGATTCAGGACTGGGTTAAGTTGGCGGTCACCCGTGCAAGAGCGACAGGCACCCCGGCGATCTTCTGGTTGGATGAGGAGCGCGCTCATGATGCACAGATCATCAAGAAGGTGAAGCGCTACCTGGGAGATCATGATCTTACAGGGCTTGAGCTGCCGATCATGGCTCCTATAGAAGCTTGCCGTGCCTCTCTTGAGCGTATTAAGGAGGGTGAGGATACAATCTCGGTCACGGGCAATGTGCTGCGTGATTTCCTGACCGATCTCTTCCCTATCCTCGAGGTGGGCACGAGCGCCAAGATGCTCTCAATCGTCCCTCTGATGGCAGGCGGTGGGCTCTTTGAAACCGGCGCGGGTGGATCTGCGCCCAAACATGCTCATCAGTTCGCCGATGAGGGGCACCTACGCTGGGACTCCCTAGGTGAGTATCTCGCATTGGCGGCTTCCTTCCAACATATGGGCGCGCAATATAAGCATGCAGGCGCTCAGCTCCTGGGCAGGACCCTTGATGTCGCCGCGACGCAGTATCTGCTCAATAACAAGTCACCATCTCGCAAGGTCAATGAGCCTGATAATCGCCACAGCAGCTTCTATCTGGCGCTTTATTGGGCAGAGAGCCTCGCTGCTCAGAGTGATGATCTCGCCCTCGCTGAGCGCTTTAAGAAGCTAGCCGAGGCCCTGAACCAAGCGGAAGCGAAGATCGTTGATGAGCTGCTCGCCGCTCAGGGGACAGCTGAGGATATCGGTGGCTATTATCAACCCAACAGTGAGATCACCGAGCGGCGTATGCGACCCAGCGCGACCTTTAACGAGATCATCGCGGGGTTCTAAAACCATAAAGTTGCTGCCCTTGAGTTCTATTGGACATGCGCTGCCAGGAGCAAGCTTATGGAGGTTGTCGGGCTGCCGGAAGAGCGCGAGGGGATACGGGAGATGCTCTCTCCCTTCGTTCCAGGTTGAGAGAATTGTCGTCGATCTAAAACTCCGGGCTCGACAAGTTAAGGAGACAGGCGTTTCCCTGCTGATTTTCACCCTGCTGCCAAATCTCATCATCCAAGAGCAGCTTGTACTCAAAACCTTCAGAGATCTCTGTCAGGGCCAGAGACCACCCTTCAGGGCCGGTGTTGATCATCGGGAAGCCACGCTCCCAACTCAGAGAATCGCCCTCTCCTCGCAGGCTGAGGCTGCGTCCAAAGCCGGCATCATAGCGAGCTTGGATCTCAGTCAAACAGAAGGGCTCTGGAGCCCCTGGGCTCAGCTTGAGATAGACACCAGGGTGGTCAGAGACGAGAGGCTCTCCCTCTCCCCTAAAGAAAAGCGCGGCCTCGCTGCCCTCTAAAGCCGCCCCTCGGTGAGCCAACAGATGGTCGATTCCTTGAGGATCTAGACCAGCGCTGAGATCCTCAAAGCCCATATCTAAGAAGGCGCGGTGGGGCTCTGAACCTGCCTGACCGTTGAGGTCCCCCACCATCAGAATCTGCCCATCTCTGCGCCTGAGAAGGGCCTGTCCGACGCTCTCTAGGGCCTGAAGTCTTCGCGCTTCGGGGATGTTATAGTCCAGGTGGAGGCTGTAGAGATCAAAGCCCCCCAACTCAGGAGGCAGCCTGATCCCCAACGCGAGGCGACGTAGAACTCCTTGGTTGAGATAGAGATACTCCCAGCGCTCCTGAATCTCCCCCTGAATTAGAAAACCTAGACCCTCCTCCGCCTCATCAGGGCTGCCCTCCCAGGCGATATGTACAAAGGCCCAGGCTTTGCTCCAGGGCAGGCTGGTGGCCTCCTCTAGCGCGCTCTGTAGCAGCTCAAGAGCCTCCACCTCACCCTGAACACAGAGCTCCTGAAGCGCCAAGACTTTGATCTCTCGATCCTTGACCACCTGGGCGATCGCCTCCATCCGCGCCCGATTGCTTTCAAAGGAGGTGCCCTCCAACTTAAGGCAGTGGAGGTTAAGCGAGAGCAAGCCAAAGGGCTGATTCCACTCTCTTTGAGGAGCAGCATCTGGCGAGGATCTCAGCTCTTGGGGCTCAGAGTCCAGGCTCTGATTAAGCTCAATCTGCTCCTGATCCAACTCCAAAAGATCGCTCTGAAGCTCTGGCTTAGGCTCTGTCATAGCGTCGAGTTCCTCGTTACGGTTAGGGAGGATTCTAAGATCAAGAGGGGCCGCTGAGTCCTGGTCCAAGAAGCTTTCCTCTGGCGCCGAGCAGCTGATGGAGAGGAGCAGGAGGAGAATCTTAAAGGGCATCTCAGATCTCAGCATCGTAAAGATGTGTTGAAGGAGAGCCGCTCCCCCTTCAGGGCAACCTGTAGGAGCTGCCCTGATTTGACCCTGCCGCTGATCAGCTCTATCGCCAAAGGATTCTCAAGGTGACGCTGAAGCGCGCGCTTAAGGGGTCGCGCTCCAAAGGCAGGATCATAGCCCATCCGGCTGAGAAACTCTTGGGCTTCAGGGCTCAGTTCAAGCTGAATCTCTCGCTCCGCTAAGCGAGCACGGAAGCCCTGGAGCTGGAGTTGGATGATCTCCCTTAGATGTTCGCGTTCCAGGCGATGAAAGATGATCTGCTCATCGATACGGTTGAGAAACTCAGGGCGAAAATGCTGCATCAGGGACTCATTCAGCTGCCGCTCCAGCGCGACTGGATTCTCCTCTGACTGGATCAGCTCTGAGCCCAGGTTGCTGGTCATGATGATCAGGGTGTTACGAAAATCCACGCGGCGGCCGTGACCATCTGTAAGCCGCCCATCATCCAGGAGCTGTAGGAGCAGATGGGAGATCTCAGGGTGAGCCTTCTCCAGCTCATCCAGGAGCACCACAGAATAAGGGTTCCGCCGCACCGCCTCGGTGAGCTGCCCCCCCTCCTCATAGCCGATATACCCAGGAGGCGCGCCGATGAGCCGTGAGAGGGCGTGACGCTCCATATATTCCGACATATCGACGCGGATGATCGCTTGAGGATCATCAAAGAGGAGATCCGCGAGGGCCCGCGCCAGCTCAGTCTTCCCTACCCCTGTGGGGCCAAGGAAGAGGAAGCTGCCCATGGGACGCTGAGGATCTGAGAGCCCCGCGCGGGCACGACGTACGGCGTTGGAGACCGCCCTCACCGCCTCCTCTTGGCCCACCAACCTCTTATGGAGCCACGCCTCCATCTCCAACAGCTTCTCCGCCTCAGAGCCCAACATCTTCTCCACCGGGATCCCAGTCCAGCGGCTCAGGACCTGGGCGATCTCCTCAGGACCCACCTCCTGTCGTAGATGGCTGTGCTCCTCTTGCATCAGCTTGAGACGCTCCTCCGCCTCATCTTGCTTCTTTTGCATACCCTGGATCTGAGCGCTCAGCGCCCCAACCCGCTGATACATCTGCTCCCGCGCCTCGTAGCCTACAACCTTGGGGAGCATCTGCCTCAGACGCTCCTCTTCAGCGCGGGCCTGCTCCAGATCCCCCCGCAGAGTGTTGACCCGAGTCAGGGCGCTGCGCTCCGCCAGCCAACTGCTCCGCACCACCCGCAGCTGCTCTTGGAGGTTGAAGATCTCCCCCTTGAGGAGTTCAGCCCGCCTGAGATCCTCAAGGCTCAAGGCTCGCTCCTCGATCTGAAGCCCCGTGAGGCGGCGCTCTAGGTCATCGATGGCGACTGGGCGACTGTCCAGTTGGATGCGGATCAAGCTGGCGGCCTCATCCATAAGATCGATCGCCTTATCAGGGAGCTGACGCTCAGGGAGGTAGCGGTAAGAGAGCCGGGCGGCGGCCAGCAGAGCGGCGTCGAGGATCTTAATGCCGTGGTGAACCTCATACTTCTCTTTAATCCCGCGCAGGATCGAGAGGCTGTCCTCTAAGCTGGGCTCATCCACCTTCACAGGTTGAAAACGACGCTCCAGGGCACCATCCTTCTCGATATGCTCGCGGTACTCGTTTGGGGTGGTGGCACCGATGCAGCGCAAGAGCCCTCGAGCCAAGGCAGGCTTAAGCATATTAGAGGCGTCCATCTTTCCCTGAGCAGCCCCTGCGCCCACCAAAGTGTGCAGCTCATCGATAAAGAGGACGATCTGCCCTGCGGCCTCTTTGACCTCCTTAAGGAGCGCTTTAAGGCGCTCCTCAAACTCTCCCCGCAGTTTAGCTCCAGCGATCAGGGAGGCCAGATCCAGAGAGAGCAAGCGCCGCCCTCGGAGGCCCTCAGGAACATCATCGACGGCGATTCGCTGAGCGAGCCCCTCGACGATGGCGGTCTTGCCTACGCCAGGCGCGCCGATCAACACAGGGTTGTTTTTGCGGCGACGTTGAAGGACCTGCATGATGCGTCGCAGTTCCTCCTCTCGCCCGATGAGAGGATCCAGCTTCCCATCCTGAGCCAGGGCGGTCAGGTCCTGGCAATATCTCTCCAGAACCTTGTAATGGCGTTCAGGCTCAACATCTGTGATCTGCTCTCCTCCTCGGATCTTTTGGAGCGCTCCCAAGAGCACCTCTCGCTCAAGGCCAGGGAGCAGCCTGGGCTCCTGTTTCAGGAGGGCTAAGAGCAGATGCTCCCCTGAGAGATATCGATCTCCCATCCTCTGCGCTTCTCGCCCTGCCTCTTGCATCAATCGCCGCAGCGAGGCGCTCTCCTGAATACGATACTCCCCTGAGACCCGCGCCAAGCGACTCAGCTCCTCTTCAGCGACGCTGATGATCGCTTGAGGGTCAAGGCTTAGGTCTCTCAGGAGAACAGAGAGGATCCCATCCCTCTGCTCCAACAGGGCGAGGAGGAGATGAGCGGGCTTCAGCTCTGGAGCGCCTGCCGCTTCAGCGCGCTCCAGGGCCTTCGCTAGAGCCTTACGCACTTTGATTGTCCAGTGGTTTTGCTCCACCACCCCCCCGATCTTCAGTTGTTCTTTGACCCAGAGAGCCTAAACACAGATCTTGGACTGTCAGCGGATCCTTATTATGAGCTGGAGTCTCTATGCGACGTCCTTCTCCCTGCCCCTGTGGCCGACCTCTCCCCTTCGCTCGTTGTTGTGGACCTTTTCTAAAGGGTCGCGCTCTGCCTGAGAGCGCTGAAGCCTTGATGCGCTCACGTTACAGCGCCTTTGTGCGTGGCGATCGGCGCTATCTGGAGCGCAGCCAAGAGAGCCCAGCGCCTCTAGGCTCATTGAAGAAGCTTAAGTGGCTGGGGTTGAAAATTTTAGAGGTGAAGGCGGGAGAGAGCACAGATGAGGAGGGAGAGGTGCTTTTTGAAGCTCGCTATCGAGAGCTGGGCCAAGTGCAGATCTTGAGAGAACGCTCTCTGTTTCGTCGTCTGGAGGGGCGTTGGCTCTATATCGCTCCCATCTCTTCTCCCTCGCGCTGAATTTCTGAGGCATTGATCCCCAAGCAGCGCTAAAGTCCTCCCATGAACACACGACGCTTCCCAGGGGCTGCTATCGGCATCGTCACCAACCTCAACGATCCTGAGCAGCAGGGCCGCGTCAAAGTACGCTTCCCCTGGATGCACGAGAGCGAGGAGTCTTTCTGGGCTCGCATTCGTGCGAGTCAGGCGGGAAAAAGTCGAGGCAACTTCATCCGCCCTGAGTTGGGGGATGAAGTCCTCCTTATGTTTGAACGGGGCGATCCCAACCAAGGTTTTATCGTCGGTGTGCTCTGGAATGGCCAAGATGAACCTCCTGGACCAGGGAACCCTGATGGCAAGAATGATCATAAGTTCTTTCAGAGCCGCAGCGATCACCAACTGATCTTTAATGATGGAAGTGACGGAGGTTTTATCGAGGTTCATGATTGTAAGAGCAGGCTGCATACAAAGTTTGATGTTCCAGGGAAGCATATTCATTGGCTCGCAGACTCTGGCACGATCACCCTGAGAGCCCCCAAGGGGAAGATCAGGATGGAGTGTGTGGACTTTGTGCTCAAAAGCACCAAGGACACCAGCATACAGGTCGCTAAGGCCCATGAAATCAAGGTGGGGGGGACGCGCAGTTATCAGGCAGATATGCTGAGCCAAGCGGCGGGCAACAGCCTCTCGATCAGCACGCCCAGCTTGGCGATCTCCTGTAAACTCTACAATCAGAGCAGCGGCTCAACCTCGGTGAGCGTGGGCAGCGTTAACGCCGAGATCAAACCAAAATTGGAGTTGGAGTTTAAAGGCCCTGTGACCCGCACGGTCTCAGGACAGGCCAGCTTTAAGGTCGATAGCTTCCGCACAGAGAATGGGGGGCCTTCAGGACCGCTGAACCTGAGCGGAGCGACCCTGGATCTCAAAGCCAAGGAGCGGTTGATCCTGCGCGCTGGAGGGCCGCTCAACCTACAAGCGGGCGCGGCGCAGATCTCAGCGACGCAGATCTTCATGGGCAAGGGCGCTCAGGATGGACAGGCAGTGGAGCCTGCCTCTCTAGTGCAGATGTTGGCTGGCTGTATCAGCCTCAACCCTGGGACCTTCACTTTTCCGACGACGCGAAACCTCGATGTGTTGATGGGGTTGGATTATCACAGCGTCGCGCCGACGCCGCCGATCATGCCTGCTCCCTTTCCCTTTATGCCACACGGCTTTATCAACCCCATCTGTATCGACACCAAGCCCACTGTATTGGTAGCTGGAACCCCCGTCGCTGGGGTGGGGGCTACTGCGGTGGGGATCCATATCCCGGTCTATCCTGCACCCTGGACGCCGATCCCTATCACCCCTCGAGGGGCGATCACTGGAGCCATCGTCGCTTCAGCTCTGCCCGCCATCATCGCGGCGGGTAGTCTCGCCTTGGGGATGATCTCAGCGGCGATGGGGGGGGCTGATCCTCGAGGGGTGTTGATGGCGGGGGCAGACAGCCCTTCGGGGGCCGCTCAGCAGTGGTTTACCCGCGCTTTCCCTCAGTTCAGCTCCTTTGGGGCCTTTATGGGGCTCTTAGCAGGCCTGCTCCCCTACCCCATCGCCAACGGCTCTATGACTATCGGCGCCCCCAATGTCTTGGCCGAGGACGCTCCGATGAGCATGGGAGCGATGCCCTTTGCCAACACCTGCTCTGATATCCCCATCATCCCCAACGCCATGGCGATGGCCTCCAGCCCTGTGTTGGTGGGTATCGATCTCAAGGGGGTCGTTGACCAACTGGTGATGCAGGCTATCTTTGGAGGCATCGCTATGGGTGCAGGGAAGTTGGCCAGCAAGGTGGGGCAGCAGCGCCCTCGACGTCTACAGGGAGGCGATCCGCCTGAGCTCAAGAACAGCCGCTTTGGGATCGACGCCGACAGCAGCCCTCGACGCCCTCAGAGCGACTGTGACGCCGTTGGACACCCTGTTGATCCAGCCACCGGCACTCTCTTTGATAAGCAGCTCGATCTGAAGCTGGATGGCCCTCTGCCTCTTAAGATCGAGAGGAACTACAACTCTCGTGCTGCCCTGGAGTCCTGGGGGGGCAGCTGTGGTATCGGTTGGCGCCTTAACCTGGAGGCCTATCTGAGCCTCCATCGCAAAGATCGCAAGAGCGAGCCCTATTGGCTGCTGCATGATGGAGAGTTACGTATACGGCGGCTCCCCTGGCTCAAGAATTTCGGGGACTGGCACCAGGAGAAGGGAGAGAAGATAGAGTTTTGCCGCGCTGATGATCTGCTCTGGGATCTCAGAGATCGTGAAGGACTCACTTGGCGTTTTGAGCAGCATCAAAGCTTTAATGCTCGTCTCATCGCTTACTTTGATCGCTATGGAAACAGCATCACCCTACACTACGACAGCGCTGAGGCTCACCACCCCGATGGGATCACCGACAGCCTGGGGCGTTTTCTCCGTTTAAACTACGATGAGCGCGATCTGCTCCAAGAGATCAAACTGGAGCGTCGAAGGGAGCATTGGTGTCCCCAAACTCTGCGCAGCTACCGCTACGACGCTCAAGGCCGCCTTATCGAGACTCACGGCCCCGATGAACACCCACACCGCTTTCTCTACGATGAGCGCAACCTCCTGACCCATGAGCGGGAAATAGGGGGTTATCTCTGGCGCTTCCACTACGATCCTCTGGGGCGCGTGAGCACCACCTATGGTGAGGATCTCCACGCCTGGGCTGAGCTGGAGTATCAGCCTGGTGTCACCATAGTCAGCGACTGGGCCGCCCGTAAAACCTTCTATGAACACGATGAAGCGGGGCAGCGGATCAAGCTTTTGGATCCTGAGGGGGGGCTCGTTGAGCGGGAGTTTGATGAAGAGGGGCAGTTGGTCTTGGAGAGCGACGCCCTGGGTAACACCACCGAGTTTGAGTATGACGAGGGGGGGCGCCTCATCAAGAAGACTCTGCCCAACGGAGGGGTATACAGTTGGCGCTTTGACCGCCGTGGATGGTTAGTAGAGGAAGTAGACCCCTGTAAAGCTACGACCTTCTACACCCGCGATATCCGAGGCGACGCCATCCGTATTAAGCATCCTGACGGACGCGAGACTCTAAGCCGCTTTAATGAGCAGGGACAGCTTATCGCCCAAGTAAAGCCTGACACCAGCGAGCACAGCTATCGCTATGAAGAGGGTTTGCTTATCGAAGAGATCCACGATGGGATCTCCACGTTCCACAGCTATGATGAATTTGGGCGACGAATTCGGAGCGAGAGCCAGGAGCAACAGACCCTGTTTCGCTATAGCAAGGGGTGGAGGCTGATAGAGCAGGTTGAGCCGGACAAGAGCTTCAGAACTTGGGGATATACACCCAAGGGGAAAGTGAGCAGCCTTCGAGAGAGGGATGGTGGAGAGTGGAAGAGCTGCTATGATCCGATGGGTCGTTTCACCGCGCGGTATAGCCCTGAGGGGCGCGTTTTAAAGACTGAGCGAGGGCTTAACGGACTCTATTCATCACATCAAGATGGGGAGGGTCGAGGGTATTTCTATGAATATGATGCGCGGGATCTATTAAGCCGACATCGAAGAGATGATGGCATCGATGAGCAGTATGAGCGGGACCTATCTGGTGCCTTGATAGAGATCAGATACTCAGATGAAAGTTGGAAGCGCTTTGAGAATGATGAGATGGGGCAGCCTCTCTTCATCGGTACTCGGAGTGGAATACGTCAAGAGTTCAAGCGAGACAAGCTGGGTCGTGTATTAGAAGCGATCGAGTTCGCTCCTGATGTCCCTAAACGCCAAGAGCAAGCGAAGCCCTCTCCTGGAGTGATGTGTGTTCGCTTTATCCGCGATACATAGGGTCGAGTTGGGGAGGAGATCGCCCCCCACGGTCGCGTCTCTCTCGATCTCTATCGGGGGAGGCGTAGGGCTCTGAGGTTTTCAGATTGTGCTTTCCATATGGAGCGGAGCTCAAGCGGAGAGTGTCGAAGGATTATCTCTCCTGAAGATCAGTTCGAGCTGAATAATGGTGATGTCTCTGGTGAGGAGCTTCAGTTTAGACAAACCAGCGAAGGCTGGGCCCTATTTGGAGTTGATGGTCTAGCGATCGCTCAATTAAAGCAGGTAGACTACGGAGAAAAGTATGATGAGTCATTCCTCTACCTCGGCAAAGAGTTCAACCATCTACAGGTTTCTTTTGACCAAGATGGCAACCTGCTGGATGAGATAGATCAGAGTGGAAATCGCATATTTCCAGGAGCTTCTTACGGTGCTGCTCAGCTCCTCAAAGAGGATGCCTTGGGCCCTTTGAGCTATGACGCTCGGGGTCGCCTAAGCTCCTGGGAGAGCGAAGAGGGGAGCTTCTCTCTGCTCTGGGATGATCATGAGCGACTGAGAGAGATCAGCTGTCCTGATGGTCGGATCATCTTCTATCGCTATGATGCGCTCAACCGCCTGATCGAGCGTCGCTCAGATCCTGTATATGGCCCAAGTCAGATCAGCACCTTCCTTTGGTTGGAGAATCAACTCGTCGCTGAGGACCGCTCAGATGGGACCCAGCTGCGCTATCTCCATCTGGAGCCTGAGGACTATTCTCCTTGGGGGGCTTGGCATATTGACCCTCAGGGGGCTCGCTTCCTGCGCTTTTATGCTGATCAGAGAGGCGCTATCCGCTTAGTCAGTGATCAGCGTGGTGTGCCCTATTGGGTGGGCCATTATAGCTCTTATGGGGAGTGCCGCTTTCAAGATAGGGGTTTAGATCAACGCCTCCGTTTGATGGGGATGTGGTCCGATCCCGAAGTCCCGCTCTACTACAACCGCTTTCGTTGGTATTCACCGATCTGGGGTCGTTATATCAGCCCAGATCCCATCGGAGTAAGCGGAGGTCTTAACCCCTATAGCTACGCTTCAGGTGATCCCATCCGACGAGTGGATCCGCTTGGATTGCATGATGAACCGGGAACAACGCCAAAAACAGATACAGTAGAGCCCCAAACGGTTAAATCAACTGAACCTCCCGATACAAGCAAGATCGATGGAGGCAGCAGCTCTCCGGTTCAGGACGGATATCCGCCGAGGACAGAAACGGCTCGAAATGAAGCTAAAAATGTAGTATCTGCAGCTAACGAAATCTCAAGCCCAAAGAAGAGGAAAGTCGTTACGGTTCTGACACATGAAGATGGAACTGTATCGGTTGGCGTATCTGGAAAGCCTGGGAAAAAATCAGACCAGTTTGCTCATACGCTTCAAAAGAAGCTAAATGACAAACATAAGCAAGATGTGAGTAGAGAGACAGGGCTGAAACAGAAAGATGTCCCAGATAAATATAGAGTTTCTGGTGATTCGATGCCGACTACCAATTTGGTAGAAGGAAAAGATGGGAATATTCCTGGAGTGTGTGGAGAACCTAAGGCGGTGGACGCCTCTAATGGGCATGATAGTCCAGTTACAGGCTCAGACACTCGTTGGAGAGGGGATGGAGATAATCCATATCCTTACACAGGTGATAACCTTCCCAACAATGATGGAAGTCCTTCATCTGTAGAGCCCAGCCAAATGGATCCCTGTCCCACCTGCGGTCATCCAAACAATGTTAAAGAATATATGGACCACGCAAATAAATGAACTGGATTCAAAGACTTAGATCGTATAGCGAAGAGTTCTCAACTGAGATCAGCTCACAGTGGCGAGGCGCCAGCGAGGAGCGTATCGCCTACTTCTCTGCTCTCTGCAAACAGAGCCTACCTGAAGACTACCTGAGCTTTCTGCGGGCGATGGGTGAAGAGGATGGAGGACTCTTAGAGTTTTTTCCCGCGATCACTCGAATTGAGTATCTGATCGAATATTATGAGGAGTGCCTTCGGCTCGAACCCGAGAGCATCCCTCAAGATATGATCGTCTTTGCGATTGGTCAGGTCGGGCTCGATCAAGTTTCTATCGATATGCGCCCTCATGGAAATTGCAATATTATGCTTACTTCAGATGATGAGATCGATGGTCTCTATTCAGAAAACCTACGGAAAATGCTGTTCCAGTTTGCTTTTCTTAAGCTAGAACCAAAACGCTACCAATATGTTCAGAGAATGTCATCTTCTGAACGCTCCATAAGCTCTACTCTAAAATCAAAAAATCTTCCATTGATGAGATATTTAGAACAGCTGCTCCCTACTTTCGGGTTAAAAAAACTTGACTTCTCAGATGTAATGCATTATTGCGCTCGAAAGAACGGACTCTCACTATACCTTAGGCATTCTGAGCAGAAACGCATCTTTTTTGAAATCTGTGCTGATTCAGAAACAGAGGGAAGAGCTTTAGCAAGGCTTCTCCAAAAAGAATTCAGTTCTGTCCCGGTTTAGGAATCTTCGATTTTATATCGTTCTATTGATTGTCAGCTTCCCAAGTCGAAGTCCGAAGTTTGGAGGCGAAGGGTCAAGGCCCTGTCAGCGCTGAGGGCACGAGAGCGGAAGGACAAAACTGAGATCAGGAGCACCCAATGAGAGGAGTCGTGGCGTCTGGCTCTGTGCAGTCAGCTGAAGCCGCAGCGGAGATCTTGGAGCTTGGAGGGAGCGCTGTAGATGCAGCGGTGGCTGCCTGCTTGGCGACGGGGGTGGGAGAGCCCTCTCTCACCAGCCTCGCAGGCGGAGGGCTGCTCCTGCATCGCGAAGGGAGTAGTGGGCGTTTTAGCCTCTGTGATTTCTTCTCCAACGCACCCGGCCTGGGCTCTTCAGCCCCTCCCCTGGACTTTCAGGCGATAGAGATCGACTTTGGTCCAGCCACTCAACAGTTTCATATCGGCCGTGCAGCAGCGGCGGTCCCTGGGACCATCCCTGGGCTCTTTAGCGCCCAGGAGCGCTGGGGTCGCTTACCGCTTCGAGAGATCGTAGCTCCAGCCTGTCGAAAGATGCGAGAGGGGGTCACGCTAAACTCCTTCCAAGCTTTTGGGATCAAGCTGCTGGAGCCGATCTTAAGCCACAGCGAGGGCTGCCGTCGCCTCTTTGCACCCTCAGGGCGCTTGGTGCAGGGGGGGGAGCGCTTCTTTAACCCCGATCTGGCCGACACTCTAGAGGCTTTGGCTGCTGAGGGCTGGCGGCGTTTCTATGATGGGGAGATCTGTCGCCTTATCCTGGAGGAGCAGGGCCTGGATCGTGGAGGGTTGCTCACTCCAGAGGATCTAAAGCACTACCAAGTCAAGATCTCAGCGCCTTTGCAGATCAACTACCGAGATCGCCTGTTGCTTCTCCCTGACTCGCCTGCCATCGGGGGGGAGTTGGTGGCGCTGGGTTTGGCGGCCCTAGAGGGGGTCTCTTTTGGGGCCTCCCGCTGGGGTCAGAGAGAGCATCTGCAGCGTATTCGAGCAGCGATGCAGGTGATGGATGAATCTCGGGAGCACCCTGGCTCTGCGCTGGAGAATCTTCCTTACTGGCGCGCGCGGCTTCAAGAGATCTTGGAGGAGCCCGGTCGACCCAAACGCCCTGGGAGCCTAGGACCCGGATCAACGACTCATGTAAGTGTCATCGACGCCGAGGGCAATGCAGCGGCGGTGACCTTCAGCTATGGGGAGGGCAACGGGCATATCCTGGGGCGCAGCGGGATTCATATGAACAACCTCATGGGAGAGGCTGATCTGCACCCTGGTGGCTTCCACACTTGGCCTCCAGGAGAGCGGCTGGCTACAGGGATGTGTCCCAGCGCCCTACTCAACCCCAAGACCGGAGATCTCTCATTGTTGGGCACCGGAGGCGCCAATCGGATCCGCAGCGCGATCCTCCAAGTGATCGTCAACCTCGTCGAATTTGATATGGAGATCCAAGCTGCAGTAGAGCGGAGCCGGATTCACTGGGAGGCCGGAGTCCTTAATGCAGAGCTTGAAGGAATAGATCGAGGAGCGCTTGAAGGGATCAAGCTGCCTCAAGATGAGTTGGTACTCTTTGAGCCACACAGCATGTTCTTTGGTGGTGTCCACGCGGTTCGGTGTGCTGGAGATGGGCACCTAAGCGGGGTGGGAGATCATCGTCGTATGGGTGAGACGCGGAGGCTCTCCTAACAGAGCCTCGATGCTCTCTTCACTTCTTAACTTCGGACTCTGTATCGGAGCTGCCCAGCAGATCTTCGCCCAGGACAAAGGGCTTTGGCTTTGCCCTCTTGCGCCTCTCTCTGGCCAGCCTCTCGCGTCTCTTCTTAGCCAATCTGCGGGCGCGTGTTTTCTTGAGCTGAGCTGCTTTGCTCCTTTGCTTTTGGCTCTTTCGAGCCTCCTCTTTGACAGCTTTGGGGGGGAGCGGCTCCTCAGCGGGGAACTCTAAGCTGAGCTTGGGTGTGGGCACCCTTGGTTGTTGAGGGTAACTGACAGTCTGAACCTCTTGGATCCGCACTGGAACGCTGAAGAGGGATTTTGAAGGCATCTGGGGAGGGGGAGGTTGAGGCCTAAAGATCCAGGCGATGAGGATGGCGGTCAAACAGACCAAGGGGAGTGCTACTGTGATCAGATAGAAGCCTGGGGGCTTGGGGGCTCGGGGCTTGGGTGTGATGCTTACTGACATGATCTCTCCTTCCTGTTTCGATGAGCTTTGAGGTTTCAGGCTTCGATAAGTTCCATAGAGCAAACGGTAGCGCCTCTCTCTACGCGGAGTTGTAAAAAAAGTGTCCGCTGGCCCGTGAAATCTACGAGGGTGCGCTCGTCAAGAGCTCATCTGAGCTCTTGCTCTGAGACGAATCTCTCATCACCAAGAATGAATTTTGCGATTTGCGGCTTTAAGCAGAAAGCCGGGAGATTAGAGGCTGGGGGAGCACCGGATCTTGGAGCGTGAATCCTCCCTCCTCTCATTGACCACTTCGCCTTCTCATGATAATGCCCCCCCTCTCTATGGAGGACTCTCTTGAAGCACAGCCTATTGCTCCTGCTCCTCGCCTTTCCCGTTCTGGCTCAGCCTGATGCTCCCCTTGATGATGAAGCTCAGGTCGAGGATGAGAAGGCCGCCGCCAAGGCGGCTCTAGAAGCAGCAACTCAAGAGAAGAGAGCGCCTAAGGCCAAATCAAAAGCCAAGCCTGCTCAATCAGAAGCCAAGTCTGAGGGTTTTGGGGGAGAGGATGACCTCCCTGATTGGGATGATGAGAGCTTCAATGAAACAGGTCCAGGCGCTGAAATGGAGCCTGACTGGGGCCGGGGCTTTTCCTCTCTTGGCCACTCTGCTTTTCCCTGGATTGAGACCCACGGTGCCTTCCGCCTTAGGGCTGATCTCTTCCACCAGTTTCACCTCAACACCTTCCGTCAAGATGGACGCGCTACCTCTCCGGTGGCTCCCCCCCTCACAGAGCGCGAAGATGATGGCTTTGGCAGCTCCTCTGATAGCTTGGCTGGGGCCAATATGCGTCTGCGCCTGAGCCCTACGATCCATGTGAGCGAGCGCTTGCGGGTTCACACCACCCTGGATATCCTCGATAACCTGGTCTTGGGATCTACTCCTGATGGTGGGCCGCTTCCCAAAGACAGCAGCCTCCCCCTAGATGACTTCCGTGCAGGTCAGCGCGCTATGCAGGGAGGCATCAATGGCTACCAAGATGCTTTGAGCGTAGAGCGCCTCTGGGGAGAGTGGCGCACTCCTCTCAATCTCCTTTTGATCTTCGGGCGCATGCCCAGCCACTTCGGCTTGGGGATCTTCAATCACAGCGGCGATGAGCCGGACAGCGACTTTGGTGAGTCTGTGGATCGCATCCAGGGCATCTCTCACATCTTTGACACCTATGTCTCTTTCTCCTGGGACTTCCCCGATGAGGGCTATGTGGGCTACAGCGGCTTTGGCGATGCTCGTACAGAGGCCCAGGGCCAGGCACATGACTTTGATCAACGGGATGAGATCACTCAAGTCACCCTGAGCCTCTTTGATAAGCCCTTCAGCCGCAAAGAGCAGGAGCTACGCGCTCGCGCCCTTGAGCAGGGCCGTTGGGCGATCGATTGGGCCTTTCAGGGGATCATGCGCAGCCGCTCCTACCAAGCTGAGTTTCCATTGGGAGATCCACCCGCTGATGAGACCGGCTTTACCCTACGAGAGGTCAACAGCGAAGTCTTTATCCCTGACTTTTGGATGGGCTATGAGTATCGCCCCAATAAAAACCGAAGTTGGAAGTTTCAGTTGGAGGTGGTGGGCATCTTTGGTCGCATTGATGAGCTGCCTCAGCGAGCTGGAGAGGCGGAGTCTCGCTGCCTGGATCCAACCATCCCCAATATTGAGGATTGCCCCTCAAGTCAGCTGGTTCACCCTCGGGAGCGAGAGATCAAGCAGTGGGGCTATGCCCTGGAGCTGGATGTGCGTGAGAAGGAGCTGCGTTGGGGCTTCCTCCACGGGATCGCCTCAGGCGATGAGCAAGAGGGCTTCGGGATCCTTGATCAGAGCGCCCTGGATACCCCCAATCTAAAAGATGATACCTTCAAAAACTTTAGCTTTCATCGGGGATACACCCTCGACCTGATCCTCTTCCGAGAGCTGATCGGTGGAGTCACCAACGCGGCCTACTTTAAGCCCTATCTGGGCTATGACTTTGTACATGAAGAGGATGAGGCCTGGGGCTTCACTCTCTCAGCCCTCTATGCCTTTGCTATGGAGAAGAAGGCAACGCCTGGAGATGAAAGCCCTCTGGGTCTGGAGTTTGACGCTGAGATCTTTATCCATGAGTTTGACCGCTTTCGCTGGTCTGCGGCCTATGGCATCCTCTTCCCCATGGGCGCCTTTAACCTACGAGACAACGGCAAGTTGATCGCCGAGCCTGACGTGGCTCAGACCATCCAACTCTTCTTAGGGATGGAGTTTTAAGCACCTTGCTCTGATAAAAGGATGGGATGTCGATCATCCTCCTGCTCAGCTTCCTCCCTCGATTGAGCCCCAGCGCCGAGATCGCTCATGATCTGGGAGCAAATAAAGATCTGCGGGGCAGCATCAAGCTCTCTATCGACCTCAGCCTCTTTGAGACAAGCGCTTGGGGGCTGGAGCTCTACACTCAGACGATCAGCTTTGTACGAGAGAACCGCGCAGAGGAGTCCCCAGTGCGCATCTCCCCTCAACAGATTCATTACCCTGTGGGTGCTCGGCTCAGTCTCCCCCAAGGGAAGGGACGCAGCCTCTTTCTCTTTGCACATCACCAATCCAACCATGACATCGATACAGAGGAGAGTGCGCTGATCGTTGAGACCCTCTCCTATGAATGGTATGGCTTGGGTTATCAGTTCCCAGGGGCTGAATTGAGGTTGGGGTTCCTCTATGATCGAGGAACCCGACTCAGCGGACGGCATCAACTTCTCCCCTTTGATCACTACTACGCGGGCCTCAGCGGGGCCTGGGAGCGACGCTTTGAGGCTTGGTTTTTGCGACTTGAGGCGCTCCTGATCATCCACGCAAAGGATGATCAGAAACCCAGTTGGTTGAACCTGGATGGTTCTGCGGATCTGGGTTACCTCTTTCAAGGAGAGCGAGGATGCTGGCGCCTCTTTTTGCGACTTCAACGCCTAGAGGATTACCAACACCTCTCAGACGATCCCGAGCATATGCTGCTCTTGGGCAGCTCCATCTCGGGTTGATCTTTTCTCTGTTCTGGGCCTGCGCAGCTCCTCCTCCCCTGCCCCCTCCACAGGCAGCGGTCTACACCGTGCCCTTGGTTGAAGCTTGGCGAGCCGAGCGGATCTTAGTGGAAGCTTGGATAGATGAGCAGGGACCCCTCCTCTTCGCTATAGACAGCGCCACACAGGGAGCCGCCCTCAGCCCCGCCCTGGTGAACCTACTCAAGCTGCCTCTCTCTAGAGCGGGCGTTGAGGTTCAACATCTGGAGCTGGGTGATCTCCATCTAGGACCTGTGACGATGGGGCTCCTGCCCGCTGAGGGAGACGCACCCTATCACGAAATCTCCCTCGCTGGTGTCTTGGGAAGCTTGCTCTTTGAGCGAGGAGCCTTAGAGATCGATCCTGGAGCGGGGCTACTTCGCCTCTATCAGAGCGCTCCTCCCCCTCCAGAGGGAGCGCAGCGCTTAGGGCGTGGGACGCGAGCCTGGGAACCTGAGATCAGCCTCAATGGAGCCTCAAGGCGCTTTATCCTCTCCACCGGACGAGGCCATCATACGCTCAAAAAAGCACCTCCAGAGGAAGAAGCAAAGGCCCTCCTCCTTGAGGGAGAGGCGGTGGCTTGGAGCGCTGAGCTTGAGTGGCTGGGTAAAGCTCCTGAGCGCCTCGCCTTTCGACGAGGTCCTCGCGATCTCTTGGGCTACCCCCTCCTCTGGGGACAGGTCCTACGCTTTGGCTCAAAGAGCCTTTACTCCTGGCCTGCTCAGGGAGAGGAGCGTCTAAGCCGCTTTGACGATCTCCCCAACTGTGGTCCTCGCTTTGAGCGCTGTTTTCGAGGATCGGTCCTAGGAGTCCGGGAGGGCCGAGTAGATCTACTCTTCGAGCCCGCTCCTCTGCCACTCCCACCCCGCTATTGGCTGCGAGTCGACTTTGGTTTGGAACAACCACAGACAATCTTACTGCGCTCTGAGCCCCGTTTTGGTCCCCTCCAGAGCAGCTTGGAGCGTCCAGGAATCAACCCTGAAGAGTTGCGCTCCCCCGGTACGGCCCTTAGCGTCCTGGATGTGATCCCCTATCGCCCTTGTCACGGAGCGCTCTGCCTTCTATGAGAGAGTGAAAAATATGCTGCAAAGGAAGAGATATGGCTAAGGACAGAAACAGAGGCGCCCCAAGGAAGCTAGAGCAGAGCGACGTTCTGACCCGTAAGAAGCTGACGCGACCTCCGCTCTACCGTGTGATTCTTCATAATGATGACTATACAACCCAGGATTTTGTGGTGATGGTGCTGATGAAGTTTTTCCACAAGAGCCACAGCGAGGCCAAGAGCGTGATGCTTCATGTCCACCACCGAGGTCGCGGAATCGCGGGGCTCTACCCCCGCGATATCGCGGCCAGCAAGATCAGCCAAGTTGAACAGATGGCTCAGCAACAGGAGATGCCGCTGCGTCTCAGTATGGAGCCTGAAGAGGGAGGAGAGGGCTGATGGTTGAGTTGAGCACAGGCCTAAAGATCGCCATTGAGGTCGCCATCGACAATGCTCGAGAGCGTCGTCATGAGTTCTCAGGGACCGAGCATCTCTTCTTGGCGCTCCTCCACGATCCTGACACCGCCCGTTTGATCCATCGCTGTGATGGGGATCTTGAGAGTCTCAAGATAGAGACTATGCGCTTTATGGAGAAGAGCATCCCCTCTGTACCGGAGCGCCTCCCTCTGGAGGTGGCCCCCTCTCTGGGCTTTCAGGAGGCGCTTCAGCGGGCGATCTTCAACGCTCAAAGCTCTGGGCGTGGGGAGGTGGCGGGGCCCCATGTGCTCATCGCCATGTATGCTCTCCCAGACTGTCACAGCATCTTCCTGCTCAAGGAGCAGGAGATCAACCGTCTGGATGTGATGCGAGAGGTCTCTCACGGTTTAGACCTAGATGATGAGGAGCAAGAGTCGGAGCTGGAGGGAGTGCCGGGCGAAGAGGGGGAGGAGAACGAGGAGGGGCGACGCAATAAGAAGGCCCTAGCCAACTACACCATAGACCTGCTCGCTGAAGCCGCCGCAGGGCGCATCGATCCGATGGTGGGACGAGAGCGCGAGCTGCGCCGCAGCATCCATATCCTGGCTCGTCGTCGTAAGAACAATCCGGTGCTGGTGGGAGATGCTGGAGTGGGTAAGACCGCCATCGTCGAGGGCCTCGCCCGTGCTATTCACGAGGAAGCGGTGCCCACGGCGCTTCAAGAAGCGCGTATCTTCGCTTTAGACATGGGCGCTCTGGTGGCAGGTACCCGCTATCGGGGAGACTTTGAAGCGCGACTTAAGGCGGTGATCAAAGAGCTGGAGCAGATCCCAGAGGCGATCCTCTTTATCGATGAGATTCACACCATCATCGGCGCTGGGGCCACCAGTGGAGGCACCTTGGACGCCAGCGCGCTGCTCAAGCCTCTGCTAGCGCGCGGGAAGATTCGCTGTATTGGGGCGACCACCTGGAAGGAGTATCGTGGGGTCTTTGAGCGTGATCATGCTCTCGCACGCCGCTTCCAGAAGGTGGAGATCATGGAGCCCTCGGTGAAGGAGAGCGTGATCATCTTGGAGGGACTCAAGAGCCGCTATGAGGAGTTCCACTCTGTGCGTTATGAGGCAGAGGCGCTTAAAGAGGCCGCCGAACTCTCCGCCCGCTACCTCAGCGACCGCTTCCTCCCTGATAAGGCGATCGATGTCATCGATGAAGCCGCCGCAGGGGTTCGTTTGGAGGCGGGAGAGCAGGTCAGCGTGGGGGATATTCAGCGCACTCTAGCGCAGATGGCGCAGATCCCACCCAAGCAGATCGAACAGGATGATCGTCAACGCCTTCTGCGCTTGGAGGCGGAGCTGAAGTCGGTGATCTTTGGACAAAACGAGGCGGTGGAGGCCCTGGCCGCAGCCGTCAAGATGTCTCGCTCCGGCTTAGCCCACCCAGATAAGCCCCTGGGCTCCTTCCTCTTCACAGGGCCTACAGGGGTGGGCAAGACAGAGGTGGCTCGGCAGCTCGCCCGTATCCTGAGCCTTAAGCTGCTGCGCTTTGATATGAGCGAGTATATGGAGCGCCACACCGTGAGCCGTCTTATCGGCGCTCCTCCCGGTTATGTGGGCTTCGATCAGGGAGGGCTGCTCACCGATCAGGTCAGCAAGAACCCACACACCGTGGTCTTGTTGGACGAGATTGAGAAGGCCCATTTAGAGGTGTTCAACCTGCTGCTTCAGGTGATGGATCATGGCACGCTGACGGACAACAACGGCAAGAAGGCTGACTTCCGCAATGTGATTCTGATCATGACCAGCAACATCGGCGCGCGTGCCGTGCAGCGGGGACGCACAGGCTTTCATAACGCCAACAGCGCAGCTCAGGGAGGGGATGGGGCTGAAGATCGTGCTTATAAAGAGCGCTTCAGCCCAGAGTTTCGCAACCGTCTAGACGCGCGTATCCGCTTCTCCACTTTGAGCCCCGAGGTGACCCTTAAGGTGGCGCGGAAGTTCGCTCACGCTCTGGTGGAGCAGCTCAGAGATCGTCGGGTAGAGCTGGAGTTCAGCGAGGCAGCCATCGCGCTGATGGCGCGCTTGGGTCATGATCCCAAGAATGGAGCGCGGCCCATGGATCGTCTGATCCGTGAGCAGATCAAGCGCCCCCTCGCTGATGAGTTGCTCTTTGGTCGCTTGGCTAAGGGAGGAGAGATCAAGGTTGACGCAGAGGGAGAGGCTTTCAGCTTTAGCTTCCCTGAAGAGAAAGAGCAGAGCCAAGATCTCCAAACGATCAAAGATGAAGGCGCGGAGAGCTGAGCTTCTGTAACAGAGCTGGGCCAATGAAGTGATCGAGGGGGATCAGACAGGGCTTAGATCAGCCGCCCCATATCTCGAGATTCAGCAATGGCCGCGCGATTGAGCAGGGCATGATCGATGGGGCGCCCCTCATTGACCGCGTAGAAGGCCGCTCGCAGTACTGCGTTCTTGATATTGCCACCAGAGAGCTTATATCGCTTCCCCAGGATGGAGAAGCGAATCCCCTCTTTAACCTCAGCACGATCTGGAATCATCACCTGCCAGAGCAGGGCGCGCTGCTCAGCGTCGGGCATGGGGAACTCCACCTTGAACTTGATGCGTCGCTTAAAAGCCTCATCGATCGATTTCTCAAAGTTGGTGGTCAGCAGCGACATCCCATCAAAGGACTCCATGCGCTGGAGGAGATAGTTTATCTCCATGTTGGCGTGGCGATCATTGCTGCCTTTCACCTCGGTGCGGCTGCTGAAGAGGCTGTCCGCCTCATCGAAGAGCAAGATCACCTGAGCCTTCTCCGCCTCGTCAAAGACCTGCGCTAAGTTCTTCTCAGTTTCCCCTACCCACTTGCTGACGATGCGGGAGAGATCCACACGATAGATCTCCCGGCCCAGCTCTTTGGCGAGGATCCCCGCCATCATTGTCTTGCCCGTGCCTGGAGGCCCGCTGAAGAGGCAAGCCAGACCTCGACCATAGGCCATCTTGCGTCGAAACCCCCAGTCGTCAAAAACACGTTCTCGATGCTTGGCATGAGAGATGATTTCCTGTAACACCTCCATCACCTCATCAGGCAGGATGATGTCATCCCAGCTCAGGGTGGTGTGATAGGGATCGGCCACCTGGCTTAGAGCATGGTCCAAGCGCCTACGCACCGCCTGAGCAACATCTATAATGCTCAGCGCTCCACCCAGCAAGAGGCGCTGAGCCCGCGCCTCACGCAGGGATTGGCGGATCGTCCCTGGAGGGATGCTGAAGCGACGCGCCAGGGGCTCGGCCAGAGCCAGATCTTCAACCTGTCCATCTTCTAAGAGTGCTTGGTGCCAGATCTCTCGCTGCTCTTTTGAGTTAGCGGGGGGAAAGTTCAGCTCAAAGAGTTTGGAGATAGAACGGTGTAGATTGGCCGCAGGGAAACGAGCCGTAAAGATGATCGGGCCGGTGTAGCGGTTGATGATGCGTGTAAAGCCCGAAGAGCGTCGTGCCCACTCCTCTCGATCTTCAAAGAGCGTGGCGCCTCGGATCAGGAGCACGGTCTGTCGCAATAGAGCCTCTCGACTGGCATCCGCCAGATGCTCCATATAGGCACCATCCTCCTTGGGGAGGCGGCTGAGGTTCAGGGTGAGGAGACCATAGCCCATCTCTGCGGCTAGGCTGCTCAACAAACTCCGACGCCCAGAGCCTTCAGCACCGATGAGGAGGATGCGTGGAAGGCCGCTCTGAATCGCTTGCCTGAGAGCCAAAGCCAGCTCTCCTTTTAAGCCTGGATTAATAAAGAGCTGAGCGCTTGGAGGAGCCTCCAGAGCTGTGCTGAGCTGAGCAACCTGTTCCAGCGTCGCGGGCAGGCTCTCCAGCTCTCCTCGGAGGAAGCCCAGCAGGGCCTCAGGGACCAAGACTCCACGATGTAGGTTGGGAGAGGGCGTACCCCAAGGGCCTCCATCACGGAAATTCAGCAGACGGTAACGGACTAAGGGCGCCTCCTCCTGAAACTCAGACATCAGGGAGCTGAGAGGCCCCGAACCCAGCAGCTCAATCAGGAAGCCCACGGTCGGCAACTTAACGGCGAAGTCTGCCCAGGCAAAAGCATAGAGCCGCGCCAGATCGATCGAGAGCAGAGGGGCTGCTGCGGCCATCAAAAGAGCGGTTTGAGCGGTGGAGAGCTGAAAGCGAGCCCGCAGTTGACTGACCGGTCCACCGGTTAAACTCTCCAGATGAGTGATCTGGGCCTGAAGTTTTGCTTCTAGAGCGGCGATGGGGGGCAGCCCCAGGGCTTGGGCTGGTCCTTGTGACCCATGAGACTGTCCCATCTTGAGGAGCCCTCGTGCTTCATCCAGGCTGATATAAAGCTGGTTAAGTGTCCCGCTGGCCTGAACCATACGAAATCCATAACGATGGATATAACGCTGGACAGAGAGGAAAAGGTAATCAAGCCAGGCGGAGAGTTCATCCATGCTCATAACTCCTTAGGGAGAGTGAATGTAGCGTCTCGTCGACTGTAAAAACAGGAGCTTAAAGCCCACTCTTCCTTCAAGATCTTAAGCGGATTAAGATTGGGGTCCATGGAAAACCTTGAACTTCAGAAGCTTCAAGCGCGCCTCGCGACCTTTGTCTCTGAGCGGGATTGGGAGCAGTTTCATAGCCCCAAGAATCTGGCCGCCTGCCTCAGCGTAGAGGCCGCTGAGTTGCTGGAACTTTATATGTGGACTGTCGAGGGCCCCGGCCCCCATCCACCAGGTGCAGGTCCCCCTCCTCTGGAGCGAGTCGAGGAGGAGATAGCTGATGTTTTTCTCTGTTTGATGAACCTCTGTTCTGCTTTAGACCTCAACCTGTTGCACATCACCGAGAGAAAATTGGAAGCGCTGGCGCGCAAATATCCTCTAGAGTTATCTAAGGGAACAGCTCTTAAGAGCCCTGGTCTTCAACCCGAGAAGAATAGTTCTCTCTGATCTGCGTCGGGCCTCGGTTTTCGGCCCTTTGGAGGTGTCTATAATGCGCACTCTGCTGCTTCTCCCTCTCCTGCTCCTCACCGGCTGCCCCTACCTTGATGGTGAAGGTGGAGGTTCCCTTATCCCTGACCCTCCTGAGGCTAAGATCAGCGCCCTGAACTTGCTGGAGCATCCCAGCGAAAAGCAGCTGGCGGCTTACTACTGTAGTGATCTTGGAGATGATTTTCTCTGCAGTTTGGCTTTCTCCAAGATTCCCAAGAGATCAGATCTCAAGTTCAGCTTTGAGACGGTCTTTGATCTGGGCAACCCCAATAGCTTCCCCATTCCCACCATTGAGATGCTCTTGGCCTTGGATGTCTTTGAGGGCGCTGATCAGGCAGAGCTGGCGGCCCTCTGTATCTCCTTCTGTGATCCTCAAGTTGAGGACTGCGATATCCAACAGGAGGAGGCCTGTCAGATGGAAGGTCAAGATATCAAAGAGTACAAACCCAGCATCGATGATCTCATCGAGCTGGCTGTAGATGTCGCCCAGGATGTCGCTACAGGGGAGCTGGATGAGAATCTAAAGTTTCGGATGATCCCTGGTCGAGAGCTGCTGAGCTGTCAGCCTGATCCCGACTGTGAGGTGCGGGGTGATCAATTTTGCTGTGCTGGGAGCTGTAAGACCCTGAAGCCCGGCTGTGAGGTGGAGGAGAATGAACAGGGGCAAACCTGCGCCTCCTGCCCAGGACACCTAGAAGCACATGTTCGCTTTGATCTGGGCCTAGACGCGATCTTGGGGATCTTGGAGACCTTGGTGCTTGACTCTCTTGATGAGCTGGTGCAGGGCAAATACCCCAGCTTCTCGATCCCCTATAAGGCTGAGGGTACCCTCTTCTTTGATGTCCCCAAGCTGGGGCGCTTCTCTCTCAACTTTGGCCCACTTTCAGGGACCTGGGATCTGGACTGAGTGCCTCAAGCGCTCACCCAGGGTGGTATCACCGCTCCTCTCCTTCGCCTCGCCTTCCCCTTCTTCATTGGGCAGATCTTTAGTCTCTTGACGCTGGTGATTGATCGCCTCTGGATCGGTCGTGTAGGCACTGAGGCTTTGGCGGCATTGGGCATCGCTCAGGCCACCTTGATGATGTTCTTCACTCTACTTATGGGGGTCGCCATCGGAACCTTGGCTGGAGTGTCTCAAGCGGTGGGCGCGAAGCAGCCTGAGCGCGCGAGGCATCAGATCGCTCAAGGGAGCCTGCTCTCTCTCCTCCTGGGTCTCTTCTTTGCTCTCCTCTCCCCTTTTGCACCTCAGGAGATCATGGTCTTTATGGAGGCTGAGCGGCAGGTCAGCCAACAGGCGGCGGCCTATCTCCAGATCAGCATGTTGGGTTTACTGATCAACGGTCCCTTGATCCTGTTGATCTTTAGCCTCCAAGGTGCTGGAGAGGCGCGGGCAGCGACCCTCAGCTCCTCGATCTCTCCCCTCGTGAATCTCTTTCTAGATCCCCTCTTTATCTTTGGCCTGGGGATGGGGATGCCAGGCGCAGCTTGGGCTACGGTGCTCTCCAATATCACCGCACTGATGGTGGCTCTGTTCTCTCTAAGACGGTTGAGCATCTCTCCTCAACTGAGAGAGTTTCATCCCGACTTTAAGATCGCCAAGAAGCTGCTTAAGATCGGGATCCCCGGCTCTCTGGAACACTTGGTGCGCACGATAGCGGGCTTCTCTCTTGTCAAGATCCTCACCACCTTTGGCGCCATCGTTGTTTCTGCCTATACAGCAGCGATGGTGGTCTTAAGCGCGCTGATTTTTCCTGGTCTGGCTCTGGGGCAGGCCACCGCCAGTTTGGTGGGCCAAAACCTAGGCGCTGAAGCTCCTAAGCGAGCTTGGAAGACTGCCTGGACTGGGGTAGGACTCTATAGTGGGCTGATGTCACTTTTGGGTTTGGGGATCTGGTTTGGAGCAGACCTGCTGATTCAAGCCTTTGATAGAAACCCTTTGGTGATCAGGGAGGGTGCTCAGCTTCTACGGGTTCTGGTGCTCTGTTTTCCCTTTATCGGGTTGGCTTTGGTCCTCAGCAAAGCTTTTGGTGGAGCGGGGCACACTCTCCCCGCTATGTCTGTAGCCCTCCTGGCCCATGTCATCTTTCAGCTCCCTCTAGTCTGGTATCTGAGTCGAGCGTGGGGCCCCACGGGAGCCTATTGGGGGATGACCATCGCCTTTATTCTCCATGGTACTCTCTCTGGAGGAGTCTTTCTGCTGCGCTATAGCAGACGTTGGCTTAGGGCCCATTGATCAGTGGATTTTCAGGTTGAACTCGCCCTCACTACGACATTCACCTGGGCCGCTGCCTTGGAAGCTTCCTTCTGCCTCTAAGGGAGAGATCAACTCACCGCTAAAGTTCATCTCAATGGTCCCCAAAGGGCCAACCTCAATGGTGCTGAAGTTGATATTGAGGCCTCGTGCTCTCCCTGTAAAGCTAAAGCTCCCCTCTTGAACCTGAATAACTTTTGCGAGGCTCAAGTTCTCCTCATTCTGACTGACCTCCAAGGACTTCATATGGATCTTGAGATCATCTGTGTTGTAGCGCTTGCTTTGGCAGGAGTATATCTCTCCCTCGCCCTCGATGTTCCAAGATCCAGCGACAGACCTAGGGCTCCAATCCATATCAGGCTCTCCCTCTTCGGGGGTACAAGCCAGGAGGAAGATGCAGCCAAAAAGTGTGAGGTGATACATCGATTGCTCCTAAAATATGACGCTGATGCCAAAATTAAAGGCTTGGGGATTGGTGTGTCCATGAAGACTGGCGAAGCTGAGATCATAGTCAGCGCTCAGCGCCATCCGCATCGTGTAGGTGCGGAAGAGGAGCAATCCAGCTCGTACAAAGGCTCCTGGTGCCCAAGTAGACTCTTTTCTGGGACCGCTGCTGTCTAAGACCATAACGGTCCCCTGAATGGCCTCTAGTTGACGCTCTTCCTCGATATGTCGAAGCCCTCCACCCACAGCAATAAAGGGAGCAAAGTCACTCCGCGCCAGGATATAATTGGCGGCGATGTCCAAGTTGACCTGATTGTAGCTTTCTCCCTCCCGATTCTTGGCGTTGCCTCGATAGTTCAAAGAGGGATGGATGGCAAAGTCTCGGGCCTCATACCAGTAGCCCACATCCAACAAGATACCAAAACCCGCTCGATAGAGATCTCCCATGGGTGACACTCCCCCTACTTTAAGGATGAGGCCACTCTGCCCCTTTCGCCTGCGAGCAGGTTTGGTTTCAGAGCGTGTTACGTTGCCCAGTTCAGCTACATCCTCCGTACTGCGTCCCTCTACGATGGCTCGCGCCATCCGAGAGGCAACCGCCTCTAGATCTTCAACCTGATCTACGCTCATACGCTGTTGACTGAGATTCTGAGCCCCGCTGACCTCTACCGCTGTAGCAGTGGCGATGATCTTACGACCCAAACGGGAGAGTTTGGCATAGATCACCACTGAGACTCCCAGCTTCGCTCCTTGAACTCGAGCGCAGGGGACATCTTGGCAGCTCTTAGCTCCATCAGCAAATCCCACTCCATTGAGGGCGCCAATCTCAGCTACGAGCAGATCTCGGAAAGTCACTGCGACAGAGGGATCTATCCCGCGAACTTGAACAGGGAGGAGAGACCAATTCTCGGCCTGAGCGCTGCTCAAGAGAAGCAACAGGGACAACAGCCTGAGGAGAGACATAAGGCCTCCTGTAAGGAGTTTCTATTTTCGATAAATCTGGATGCTCAAACGAAGTAGAGCTGGTTCAGAGCTTTAGCAATTATTGAACCAGAGTCAACCTGGGGAAACGGGGACCTTGCTCTCCCTGAGCGCTCAGGGTCATGATCTGAGCGAGTTCCTCCAACGGAAGCTCTGGAGCGGGGTAGATAATCGCGTCCTGTAACTCAGCGTGAAGCTCCTTGAGCTTATCAAGATGCTCCCTCAACGCAGAGAGATCCAGACGTTGGTTGGGCTTCAGCGTGATGCTTTGTTTACTCAGGCTTTTGCCCTGTTGATCCTTCACGTTCACGCGGAAGCCGAGTTTCCCGATACGGATAACAACCGCTCCATCAACAGGCAGAGGTTCCCCTGGGATCTGAAGCCAGAAAGCGAGGGTACCCAAACTGGAATCATCACGCCTCACCAGGAGAGCCAATTGAGGGCGCCCCGCTAGATAGGCTGAGCGCGCGATCAGGAGCAGCTCGTCAGTCGGAGTGTTGTCGTTAAGCCCCAACGCGAAGAGACGATCTCTCCCCTCCTCTACCCGAGAGAGCGCCTGCTTGAGCGGGCGAACCCAGCGACCTTGCTTTCCGGTGCTGATCATGCCTGGGGGGATCTTAGCTGAGGGCATTCCAGGGACAGAGCCCAGGCTGTTAAAGAGCGCTTCATCCCCAGCGACGAGATAGTCGATCTCTTTGAGAGGCTCTGCATTAGAGGCTGCAGGGAGAGTGATCACGCTCTCCTTGATCTGATGCTCCAGGTGTTCCTCCCAGCTCAACTCAGGCTCGCTGATTGGCTCCACGGTCTTAGGCGGGGGCTCTCGGTTCAGATACCAAACCACAGCTCCCAGTACCAAGCCAGCAAACAGCAGGAGGAGCAAAGGGATCCGCCAAGAGCGCTTTGGTTTAGGTTGAATGTATACAGTTGAGCGTGAGGCGCTGGTGACGGGCAAACTGGAAGGGGATCGTTGAACCACCTGAGGTTCTGAACGCTGCGCCACTCTCTGTTGGAGAGAACGTGGTTCTCTTTGTTGAACTTGGGTGAGCTGCGCCATCTCCTCCTCATCGGGGAGATCACTGTTGAGGTCCAGGACTCGAGTTGCTTGAGATTTGGGCCGCCCTGTTCCCCGACTGCTGCGTTGAGAAGATTCTAAAGCCTCAG
The DNA here is from genome assembly GCA_964384025.1 of uncultured Nannocystaceae bacterium. Lineage (GTDB taxonomy): Bacteria > Myxococcota_A > Bradymonadia > UBA7976 > UBA1532 > CAYLJJ01. Next base: position 10,090 of record CAYLJJ010000063.1, on the reverse strand, counting down.
TAGAGAGGGGCGTTGGGTTGGGGTTGGGAAACTGGGGGAGCGGGACCTGCTTAACCTCAGGTTGAGTCTGAGGGCCTGGATGGGCAGGAGAGGGGAAGACCAGCCCAGGGCTTGCAGACTCCGAAGAGCCCTGTTGGGGCTCAGCGATGAACTCCTCAAGGCCTCCTGTCGCGCCCAGATCGATGCTCTGTGTTCTCTCGACAACATTGAAGCCCTCCTCGGAGAGGATACGCTCTTGTACCGCCTCGCTCAGACCAGCAGCGGAGATGGTCGCGGCGATGGAGTCCTCATCACCAAGAGCTAAGGTCGCTTCAGGGGCCCCAAAATCATCCTCTACCTCAAGTTCTCCCTCCTCGAGTTCGTACTCTTCAAGCAGACAATCACATTGAGGACAGGCCAGAGCTTGTCCAAGAGACTCAGCTTCCACCTCGAAGAGCAATTCACAACCGTAACAAGCCTTGTAAGCCACTGCGCTCACCCAAAATTTTAGACGGCGACTGTAGCACAGCAACTCCAAGATGAAGAAGCTCTGGCTCAGCGCTTTACAAAGTGGGCGAGAGCCTCACTCCACAACTCCTCATATTGAGCTTGATCGATATGTCCCTGTCTGAGGAGCGCTTCTAGAACTTGGCGCTTCTCTTCCAAACTTTTTTGAGCCTGTTTGGGTTGAGGCAGTTTCTCTTTCAACCCAGAGTTTAGCGCCTCCTGCTGCCTTCGTTGCCCCTCCCTCCGTGCTTCTTCTCGGGCTTGTTCTCTCAGCGTTTCACGCTCTCTGCGAGCCTCCTCTACTGCCTGTTTGAGAGGATCTTCAGAGTGTAAGAGGAGCTGAAAAGCCTCTTCAGGGGAGAGGCTGCGTAGACTCCCCAGTTGGGCAACGCAGCGCTGCCTCTGGCCCTTGATTTTGAGGAGCACTTCAAACTGACTGAGGCAGCCGCTGAGATCCAACATCACCTGCATCCGAGCGGTCTTTTTGGGGTTTCCAAGAGGAGCAGGAAGCCCTTCATAGCGTTTGTACTCTGGAGGAAAGAGGGAGTAGGCGAAGAGAGCCTCATCATCTAGACAGAAGACCGTGCGAGCACCCCGCGTATAGAAGTGGCTGATCTCAGCGCTGAAGTTGAGCGCCTTGCGAGAGCAGCCTTTGAGATGGCTTAGTTCCTTGGTTGTAGCCACACAGGTGTAGGGGATGGTGCTGGCATCTCCATTGATAGAGCGGCAGCTCACCTTGGGTCGCCCCAGGATCTCAAACTCCTGGAGCAAACGAACAAACAGCTGGTTCAGCTCCGAGCTGGAAGCCAAGATCAAGCTCTGGCTGCTCTTTGCCCTGGGCGCAGGACCAGAGGCGCGGGGGAGGTGAGTCAGAGGAGCTTGTACATCGGGCTGTTCATAGAGCGCGCGAGTCTCAGGCTTTTCACGCCAGTCTAGGAAACGCTGATATTGAGGATCACGTCGCCTCTTAGCTTCAGTCATCACCTCCTGAGCTTTGCGCTGCTCCGATTCCTGCTTTTGGCGGAGCATTCTCTGGTTATAGCGCTCCCGTCCCAAACGTGCGATCTCCTGTTGTTCCTTCTCCATCTGCTTATTTCGAGCCTGGATATGTTGGGATTGGGTGATCCTCCTCTTAAGTTCCAAGATCCTCTGGCTCAACTCCTGGCTGCGAAGAGAGAGGGCTCCGGTCCCCCTTCTGGGCTTCCAGAGGCTGCGATAACGTCCCCAGAAGAGGTTCAATAAGACCCCATCGCGCCAGCCCTCTTCACGCTCATAACGTGTAAAATCAAAGCCTTCTAAAAGCCCCAAGGTCGCTTCAAGGAGGGCCTGTCTTGCGTGATTTTTACTGCTCCGTAGAGGATCTTCTTGGAGTCGCTGGAGTTGTTGTTGAGGCTTACTCTGCTCCAGGGGAGGGATTTTGCAAGTGAGCCGAGCTTGGCAGATCTCCTGCGCTCTTTGTAGATCCTCAGGGCTCAGGCTCAAGATAAATCGGAGAGGATTTCCAGGTTCAGGCTGCCCCTCTGACAACTCATGTTCAACGGCTTGCTTTAATCTCTGAAGCATTCGATAGTTCTGAGCTGTCTTGAATGATGCTTCTTCAACCTTCTTTGGCATAAACACCTCTCCTGTATATAAAATAGAGTCTGTCTAGATTCGCTCTATTTTTGTAGTCTACTAAAAAAAACAGATCACCCTGAAAATTTTCCTAGGACCAAAGTGACATCGTCCTCTGGATGTTTAAAGTCTTCACAAAATTGCTCAGCATCTTCGAGGATCCTCTGCATTATTTCTGGGACGGGAGAGTGTAGAGCTTGTTGAACGCTGCGTCGGAGACGCCGCTCTCCATACTGCTCTCCTTCGGCGTTGAGGCTCTCGGTGAGACCATCTGTGTACCAGAGTAGAAGATCACCAGGGGCATAGAAGATCTTATGCTCTTGGAAGCGGGAGCCCAGAAGATCTCCTAAGCGATTGCCCCGAGCCACCAGGGGTTGTAAGGCACGCTCTCCAGGTCTGGGTTGAGCGCGCAAGAGCAGGGGGAAGTTGTGTCCTGCATTACTGAAGCTGAGGCTATGCTCCTCAGGATCGATGATCGTGGCAAAGAAGCTCATCAAGAACTCCCGGCGAGCCATACCGTAGAGGGTCTTATTCAACTCTTCTAGGAGGAGGCTACAGCTCAACTCTCCCTGACTTACGTGGCGCAGAGTGTCACAGCAGGACTTCGCTGCAGCGGTTATCATCGCGCTGCTCACTCCGTGACCCGTAACATCTCCGATCAGGATCAGCAGACGGCCCCGAGAGAGATCTGCAAAACTCCACCAGTCCCCTCCACAGATGCTGGCGCTTTGAAAGAAACCCATAAAACGAAAGAAACCCAGATCGATAAGGCCCTGGGGTGGCAGCAAGGCGTCTTGAATCAGCCGGGCGACCTCCATCTCATGCTCATAGTTGGTTTTCTCTTTGGTCTCTTCGAAGAGCACCTTCAAGCGCTCCACCATATGGCTGATGTTTCGACCCAGGAGACTGATCTCAGCCCCACCTTCCACCTGGATCTGCTCCTCCAGCTCTCCTCGGGCGATACACTCGACATGATGGCTCAGGGTGCGGATAGGCTGGCTGATGCCGAGGCTTTGGAGCGCCATGATCACCGCAGCCAAGAGCAACAGCATCCCCCCTAAGAAGAGAATATTCTGAACAGAGCGTTCCTTACGATTTTTTAAGGCTCCAGCGCTCCTTTGGCGCCGAGCGTTGAGCTCTCTGATGGACCAATCCAGTTCTACCCGGCAGTTGCTTTTTCCCTGTTTATACTGGCTCAGAGCGTGCAGCAGCTCCAGCTGCTCCCCGCGTCTAAAGATCATCACCCCCCCCGGCCAAGCTCTCTTGAGGAGGGGGCTAAGCTCCTTTAAGTTCTGTGTCTTTCCCTCTTCAACTAGAAGATGTTCTCCAGAGTAGAGGCGAAGAGAGAGGAGATGAGGGTTCATCCGGCGGATCTCTTGAGCTAAGCTTTTAAGATCTTTCAGTTGTTCTCTTTTGATCAGTAAGGCACCGGTGTAAGCGAGGGTCTGGCTGAGATTGACCGCATTGGTTGCCACAGCGTGCAGACTGATGGTCTGCTGTTCATCAAGGGAATGGGTGTGAAGCTCGTTGAGTTCCCAGGCATTCATCAGGGTGTAGAGCCCCACTGTCAAGACCAAGAGACCAGTCATGGTGCTCATCAGTTTGATACTAATGGATAAACTCTTCAGCCTCTTGATCATTATTCGGACAAAGCCTTAAAAGAGATCGTTGATGTTCTCTAATTCGCTTACAGAAACCTGAAATAGAACAGAAGATAGCCGATAATAGATCCGACCAGCATAAAAACACCTAATTTCAACAATAGAGTGCGAGTCTTTATGAATTCTGGGGGATGCAAATGGCTAGAACCCATGATTTCTGGTTCTTCCTCTGGTTTATGATTTGAAAGAAGGCTATTTTTCTGCTCTTCTGAAGAACTTTCTATAGCAGATGAGCAATGTAACTGCTTTTGTAACGCGGGGGTGGGAATTCCATTTTGATCCTCAATTTCCCCATCTGCTCCTTGCTTGATACTGTGTGGCAGGAAGGCAAAATAGGCTTCCTCAATATCATCAAAGCTCATATGACAGTTTTTCTTCGTACAGTCTGAGCCACGAATATCAGGAGCCTGGAGCTGTTTCATTCCGGCGAATTTCTGAGGTTGGAGAAGGACTGTTTCCTCCTTGTCGCAATGAGAACAGTAATAAGGAGCGTAAAAGCTTTTTACCGTAGCTTGGCCAACAAAATTGTGCACCAAGTTAATCTGAGCTACAACTGCTGGACTACATCCTTCAAGGATAAGTTTCTTTCCACGAGCCTCAAGGGTCTGTACCCAGTTGACCCAATCTCGAACCCCACAGCTGTTGATGCGTTTTACTTCGCTTAAATCCAGGATCGCAGTATCTCCCTCGATCTTGCTGAGGCTGCGAGCCAACTGATTGTCTTCATCAATGACGCCTCCAATATGGAGGATAGTGATTCCGTCGATATTCTGTGTGCGGAGGTTGAACTTCACGTCTATGCTCGCTCCGCGCTGGATTGGCTCCCAGATCTCAGCGCCCAAAAGAGCATATTTGAGGAACTTTCAGAGATGCGAGTTGCTTTTATGAGTTCTCTCAAATTTGCCTGTTGCTTCTCGTCGAGGATCTTCAAGATCCTTGAAAGCTCTTAGAGACTCTATCCATCGCCTCTGCACCATCGCCAAAGAAGAAGTGGGTGATGTTGATCCCATAGAGGCGGCTGTCCAGCGCACGTTCGATGGTCCTAAGGTATTTTCGCCCTCCCCGTTTGCGTTCATCTAGGCTAACGACAGGCCCCTCCTTTAGAGGTTGTCCCATGCGATCGATGAGCAAGCGTACTTGTGGGCGGTGAAAGTGTAGTGGCTCTCGGGGTAGGTTGACCACGATCCCAACCTCGCTGGTGTCCAGCTCCACCATGCTGCCCACTGGAAAGGCTCCGATGCAGCTGGCGAAGAGCTTAGCTAAGAAGAGATCGTAAGTCTCACCACCATCATCCAGGATCTGCTTCATCGCTTGATCGGGTAGATAAGCATCTTTACCCTGGCGGGGGGTGGTCAGCTCATCATAGGCGCTGGCCATACGCACCACATTGGTCATGAAACTGGAGCCGATATCTCCATAGTAAAGCCCTTCAGAGGGTAGATCTTCAGGGATCTGACACTCATAGGCTACAATGAGGCGGCTGATGACCAACTCATTGAAACCTCCCAGGCGGACCAAAGCTCGGGCCACCTTGATACGCATCTCCTCCATCTCGGTGTTGGACTGGTTGCGGATATAGTTGATGCCCTCCATCGTGAGAGCGACATCATCTCCATCTCCGGTAGACTGCTCCAGAGTTCCCAGGAGAGCCCAGCCCAGATCGTGGTGAAAGGCGGCCATGCCGAGATCCACAAGCTGCTTACGGTTCATACCCAGACGCAAGCCAAAGACAATGGCCATGATGGCCGTATTGAGCATATGGCAGAAGAGGTTCCCTTTATACACCTCTAGATGAATCAGGGAGAGGAGCATATTATGAAAGCGAGGAGCCATATCGATCAGCTCAAGGCAGAGACGCTTCACCTTAGAGTGCTGAGGTGCACGCCCCTTACGCAGATCGTTGACAAATTGCCTGAGCATCAACAAGCCAGAGGCATAAATAGAGAGTATCTGTGCTCTGGGATCCTCATCAGCCTCATAGGCCTCTGTCTCTGAGGCGATCATTTTACGGACCTGAATGGTCCCTAAGGGATAGTCGTACAACTTTCCTTGCTTGTCTCGGATCACTTTCAGCGCAGCGACCAGAAAGAGAGAGAGCGCAGAGCGGGTCAGTTTAGACGTAAAAGCCATCTCGTTGATACCAAGGAACTCGAAAATCCGCTTCAGATAACGCGCGTTCTGAAAAGTCCCAAAGTCCAGTTTGACGATTCGCTTGCTGATGAAAAAATTGCCATCGACCAACTGAAGAGAGATCCCCTCGTTGAAAAGGTCGATGAAGGCGTTGACCGTCTCAGCCATCGCCTCAAATGGACGATTCATCGCCTCATTTTGAAGATCGTGCATACCTGCAGAGCGCAGCAAGACAAAGAGATTATTGATGAGAGCCTGGGAGAGTTCGGTAAACTGCTCCGAGTCCTGGTCCAGCTCTTTAAGAAAATCTAAGGTACTTGCCAGCCTATTGATACCCTCGCTCATCTCTGCTTCTCCGAGGGTTCTGTATTCAGCTCACCCTTGAAGAAGATATCGTAGAGCTGCTGTGTGCGAAGCTCTCGATCCTGCTGCATATGTTGAAGCCCCCAACGACAGGCGCTGGCCACGATCTCTGAACCCATACGCCTCTTGAGTTCCTTCTTAAAGAGAGGCTCTATCGCCCTATAAAGTCTAAGGGAGAGTGCGATGGCGGCGCAGTGACGCAGCTCATCCTGTCCCCGTTTAAGTAGAGCGCTGCTCTGAAAGAGTCCAATAAAAAACTCCATAGAGGAGGCGGTGAGGGCCGCAGCAGAGAAATAACGGCGCTTTTCATCCAACTCACGGCGAGCAAAGGACTTCTGCTTAATGGCCTGCATGATATGTTCATGTACCTCTGGAGAACGAATGCGGGCCAGAATATGGATCGCCTTGCTGCGAACCAGCTTCGCTGGATCCTGAAGGGCTTGTAGAAGAGGCTTCAGGTTTTGGGTGGCCATCTTGAGAGGCAGAGTTGAGAGGCTCTCAAAACGCACCCCTGGTTCAGGGTTCTTGAGGGCGGAGTAGATGGCGATAGAGAGGACATGGGCATCTTTAGAAGATCTGAGGAGCTTAAAAAGTTGGTGGGCGAACTGCTGATCTACCTCCTTTAACAGGCGAGCAACGGCCTGCTCTCCTCCTTGAATGATCCCAGGCAGAATCGCGAGCATCGCCTCTTTACGCTCGGGGATTTCGAGTTGCCCTGTACAGCGAACGATGGCTGGAGCAGCCTCTCGGTTGAGGAGCTGACAGATCGCCAAAATTGAGGGGCTGAAGTTGCTCTTGGGATCATTGAGTGGAGCCATCACCTTCTCAACAAAGCTTTGGCTGGACCAGTGTGCGAAGATACGCCGGATCGCTTCAATATTCTCGGGGATCTTATGCTGTTCAGGTCCACTCAGATGATGGACTTGGCGAAGGAGACGCTCTAGGTCCCCAATCCGTTTGCCCTCCAGGAGCAGCTCAGCGATGCGATCAAAGAGAGCAACAACACGGCTCTCTCGTTCATGAACATCTGTTTCGACCAAATTGACCTTAAAGAGTATCTCAATGAACTTCTCCAAAGTCTCTCGTCCAGTCGTGGTGATCAAGGACTTAAGCTTGAGAAACTCCTGTTCATCCATCGCGAAAGGATGCTCTTCAAAACGATCCAGATCGTTGAGTTGAAGTGATGTGCCCTCAGGAATAAGGACTGCTGTACGGTGAGAGCGTTTGTGGCTCTTACGAGCCCCTCTTCCTGTATTCGAAGTCTCTTTGAGACGCTGTCGTGCTCCTCTAGAAGCCTCCTTAGCACCGATACGGATCTGATTCATCACTCCAGGGATGGTGTAGAGATGCTCCTCTCCCTCTTTGGCGTCTTCCTGAAAGCTGTCGATGACGAGGTGATCGATGTGATCAAAACCCTGATCCCAGAGAAGAGTTACGGAGTCATCCTCAAAGAGCGCGGAATCTTCCCAGTTGGTGAGGAGGATATTGACGAATTTGATCACCTCCTCAAGTTCAAGCCCTTGATCAAAAACCAGATGGCGAATGCCATCCATGTAGAACTTATAGATAAAGTTGTTCTCTGGGTTTGGATTTTGGTGAATCACCTGATCATGGAGGCTGAATTCGTAGGGACCCACCAGAATGTTGACCTGCTCCTGAGACTCAAGCAGCTCGGTGAGGGTCTCGTGGAAGCGAAGCTGGAAGCGCTCGACGCTCTGATGCTCCGAACCGTAGAGGCTGATGTTCTTGGTCAGCTTCTCCAACTCACGGAAGGCCAGCTTCGCCTGCTCCACCACTTGGCGTTGAGACTCGTCGAGGGAGGCCTCTGTCGGCCCCTCGAACATCTTCATGATGTCTTGGGAGTGTCGGCTCATATAGGAGATCATGGACCCCCCTTAGGAGATCGTCAATCTTGCTGCGGTTTTCCTGAGATTCGGGAGAGGAGCAAGAGCTGGATGCTCAGGCAGGCAAAAAAAAAGGACCCTGGTGGGTCCTCTCTTAAAATTCAGCGTTTTGGTGATCAGCCGTCAGCCGGAGGATCACTGACGGTGATGGTGGAGGTCTCACCGCTGCTGGCGCCACCAAATGCAAAATCGCCTACTTGGTAGCAGGAATCGGTATTGTTTGCTTCAGTGCAGACCCAAACTTGGGCGCCCTCATTATCACCACCAGAGTACTCGACGATGTTGACGGTACAGCCAACAAGATCCTCATCGAAGGTCAACCAGAGACCTCCACCAACACCGGTAGCGACATAATCACTCACAGGTGCAGAATCCGCGACACAGGAAGCACCATCATCGGTGGCTGCTGCTGGATCATTGCGAGGCGCGTCACAATCTGCTCCACCAGCACAAACACCACCGTCGCCCTCATCAAGGGATGCGGCGCTGGCGACCATGGGATCGCCACCACAGACGACACTGACACCACAAATATCAACGCCAGGGGTCCCTGCGGCGTTTATCTCTGTGCTCTCGTCTAGGATCAGGACATAGTTGTAGCTAGCTTCAGGGGTCTCACCACCACCACCGCTACCCGCTTCACCACCACCATCAACACCACCATCGGTCTCTTCGTCTACGTCGCAGGCGACAAAGACAAAGGCGACAGTGAGGCTCAGGGTCAGGGCGAGAAGCTTCTTGAGCTCGTTCATTTGGAACTCCTCCAAAATGTTATGTTGGGCCCATTGGTCGGCCCGTCCGCAAAAGCGCGGCCATATTGAACGAAAGCCTCAGAGCGAGTCAAAACGATTTCGAGTCTGAGGACAAGTGGGGTCTAGCTTAAACAAAGCATCGCCTCAGTCAAGCTTCTCTTGAATTTAAAGTTTCTGCTTAAAAATCAAGAAGTTGACTATAAGAGTGATCAAACATAGATCTCAGCACCCAAACTGGATGAATGCTTTTGCAGAAAAATAATATTATTTTAATATAATCAATAGTTTAGTCCGACTTTCTTTTTTTCAAAATCGGGCGAGACAAGAGCAGAAGCCTCTGCATCCTATAAAAATGAAAAATATCCTCCCCCTGCTCGCTCTTCTGTACGCTGCTTGTCAGAGCGATAGCACAGACAACTCTAAACCTCTTGACGCCTTCAAAGAGCTTGGCTCCCAAAGAAAGGATATCGTCTCTCTGCCAGATGATGAACTCCCCAGCCTGGATCAAAGCTTCTCTCAAATTGAAGACCTCTCTCTTCCTTTAGACTCTCTCGATGATCTAGAACAGTCCCCTGATGTGGTTTTTGACCTATCCCTTGAACGGCTCGACCAGGGAGAAGAGGTGGATAGAGCGATACCCTTGGAGACCTACCCTGAGCCTCCCTATGGAACAGAGCGAGGTCGAGTAATCGAAGATCTCCTTTTTGAGAGCCCAGAAGGACCTTGGCGGCTCTCTGATGTTCGAAATGAAGCCCGCCTCCTACTCATCATCACCTCCTCTGGCCACTGCCCCTCCTGTAGAGAGGAGCAAGATGAGATTCAAGAGATCGCTGATCAGCATAGGGGAGAGGGTCTGCTCCCTATCGTTATCTTGCTCGAAGACGCTGATTATGAGGTCGCTGATGCAGCCTATGTAGAAGAGTGGAGGCAGCGCTATGAGCTGAGCATCCCGGTATTGGCGGATCCGGTTCCGGTCCTCGATCCCTATTTTCAACCTGTGGGGAGAAGGATGGTCCTGATGATCGACACTCTGGGGATGAAGATCCTAGAAAAAAGCCGCAGTTTCCACAGTATTCGTACACTCGCCGAAGCCTTAGAACATCTAGAGCGTTTAAACGCCGAATGAATAAAAAAAGCCCAGAAGCATGAGCTTCTGGGCTTTTGAGATAAATCTCCGGCA
>CAYLJJ010000062.1:0-40581 GCA_964384025.1 uncultured Nannocystaceae bacterium | reverse complement strand
GTCGAGATCGAGATGAGCGCCCCCGTCGAGATCGAGATGAGCGTGGTGGATATCAACAAAAGCGGGATGAGCGTGGCCCTCGTCGAGACCGAAATGAGCGTCCCCGCCGAGATCGAGATGAGCGCGGTGGATATCAGCAAAAGCGGGATGAGCGCGGTGGACAGCCTCGCCAGAAGCGGGAGCAGCGCGGTGAATATCAAAAGAAGCAAGAAGACCGGAGCACGCAACCTTATCAGAAGAAGAACAAAGGCTCCCAAAACCGGGATGAGCGACCCCCGCGAGATGAGCAGCCCTGATGTCTTTCCAAAAGATCGAAGGCCAAGAGCGCGCTTTGGGGGTTCTTCAGAGAGCTATCAGCTCCCGGCGTCTTCACCATGCCTATCTCTTCTCAGGTCCGATGGGCATCGGCAAAGATCTCAGCGCCCGAGCGCTCAGTTTGGCGCTCCTTTGTAAGCAGCCTCAGGAGACTGGAGGCTGTGGGCGCTGTTCAAGTTGTCTGCGGGTCGAGAGTGAACAACACCCAGATTGTCACCGCTTAGAGCGTCAGCGAAAATCTGATGGCAACCTGGAGAGGGTTATCCGTATCGCCCAGGTTCGAGAGCTTCAAAATGCCCTGAGCCTTAAAAGCTTTGAGGGCGCTCGCCGCCTCATCATCATCAATGAAGCGGAGCGGATGAACGCCTTTACGGCCAACGCTCTACTCAAGACTCTGGAGGAGCCAGGAGAAGGAACACACTTTATCCTGCTCTCGTCAGCCCCTCAGCGTCTCTTGCCCACCATTATCTCTCGTTGCCAACACCTCCGCTTTGCGCCCCTCTCTAAGGAGGTGCTCATCCACCACCTAAAGCAGCAGCTCTCCTCAAAGGGAACTGAACTGGAGCTGTTGGCAGATCTAGCGGAGGGCTCCATCGGTCGAGGGCTACAGCTCGCCGCGAGCCCCTTGCTGCCTCGCCGTTTAGAGATCATCGACCTGCTTTACGCTCCCCAGGGCGCTCGGCGCATCCCTCAAGTATTAGAGTTGGCTGAAGAGTTAGCTAAGAAGAAAGCAGAGTTACCGCTGCTCTTTCACCTCCTGCGGAGTTGGTCTCGGGATTTGGCCTTTGGCAGTCAGCAGCTTCAGCGAGCACTGATCCATAAAGATCGCCTCTCACTCTTAAAGCTGCGCTGCGCTGAGCAACCCCTCTTTCAGATCCTCAAGGATCTTCAACGCATCAACCAAACAGAGTTTGCAGTTACTCAGACCACCGCTCAGGTTCGCCTTTCTTTAGAGAGCCTATTTCTCTCTCTCTTGGGAGCAAAGTGATGGAGTTTACCACCTTTGAGCGTCTGATCGATGTGCTCTTGATGCCCCGAGAAGAGGTCCTCGAAGAGGAGGAGATGGTGTTGGGTGTCTCTGCTTCTGAGGAGGAGCGACAGCGGCGTGGACCCTCACGTGGTCGCTGGGGGCGTCGGAGGGGTCCTGGTCCCAAGAGGGGTGGTCGCCGCAGGTAAAGCTCAATCGCTTGGCCGAACTGTTCGAGCGTGCTAACAAGCTGGACATCAACTCTTGGAGTCCGCATGAGCGCCTATATCACCACACCCATCTACTATGTTAATGATATTCCCCATATAGGGCATGCTTACACCAGCTTAGCAGCTGACACTTTAGCGCGTTGGTGGCGCCTTAAAGGTGAGGATGTCTACTTCCTCACAGGGACCGACGAGCATGGCCTTAAGATCGAGCAGGCCGCGCGCAAGACAGGGATCAGCCCTAAAGCTCATGCAGATCGCTACTCAGAACCTTTTCGGAAGCTCTGGAGCGAACTGGACGTGGCCCACGATGACTTTATCCGCACCACCGAGGAGCGTCATCAGCGTGTTGTTCAAGAAATTTGGCGGCGCATGCTCGCCGCTGGAGATATCTATCTAGACAAATACGAGGGTTGGTACAGCATCGGAGATGAGGCTTATTTCACCGAAGAGGAGTTGATCGATGGTCGCAGCCCCAGCGGCCATGAGGTGAGCTGGGTCGTTGAACCCAGCTACTTCTTTCGCCTCTCCAAATATGGTCCCAAGCTCCTAGAGCTGCTTAAAGAACACCCTGAGTTTCTGCGCCCCAAGAGTCGCTATAACGAGATCCTACGCTTTGTAGAGCAGGGCTTGCGTGATATCTCTATCAGCCGCACCACCTTCTCTTGGGGTGTCCCTGTACCTGAGATCGAGGGCCATGTGGTCTATGTCTGGGTGGATGCCCTGAGCAACTACATCAGCGCCCTGGGAGGGCCTGGCGCGGAGCTCTATGAGCGCTTCTGGCCCAAGGTCACCCACCTCATCGGCAAAGACATTCTACGTTTTCACGCCGTTTACTGGCCCTGTTTTTTGATGAGCGCAGGTCTCCCTCTCCCCGAGCGCATCTTTGCCCACGGTTGGTGGAGTCATGACGGTGAGAAGATGAGCAAGACCCGAGGCAATGTGGTGGACCCTCAACTGATGAAGGAGCGCTATGGAGCTGATGCCTTTCGCTACTTTCTGTTGCGAGAGGTGAGCTTTGGGAAGGATGGGGATTTCAGCGAGCGCGCGTTGAGGAATCGCATCAATGGAGATCTCGCCAACGACTACGGCAACCTGCTCAACCGCAGCCTGGGGATGTTGAAGCGCTATCGAGGCGCTCAGATCCCCACCCCAGTTGAGCCTGCAGAGGCGCCCTGCGATCTCCTCCTTCTCCAAACCTTTAAGGAGGCCCGCGAGAGCCTAGAGGCAGCGATGAAGCGGCTGAGCTTCAACAAGGCTCTGGAAGCGATCTGGAGCCTCGTCTCTGCGGGTAACAAGTATGTGGACAGCGCGGCCCCTTGGACTTTGATGAAGGAGGGCAAAGAAGCTCGCCTGGATACTGTGCTCTATACCCTGGTGGAGTGCTTACGAATCTTGGGGGTCTGGACCCTGCCCTTCCTGCCTCGTAAGGCTGCTCGCCTCCTGGATGATCTTCAGACCCCTGTGGAGCTGCGAAGCTTTGGCTCTACCGCCCTCTGGGGGGCGATGCCTGCTGGGATTCAGGTCCAGGCGGGAGAACCCCTCTTCCCTCGCTTGGAGCAAGAGAAGCCCAAGAAAGCTTCCAAACCAGCCAGGAAGGCCAAAAAAAACAAAAAGAGACAGAAACCCCAAGCGCCCAAGCAGAGCGAGCCGATTGAGTTTGAGCAGTTCAGCGCCGTAGATCTGCGCGTTGCTCGTGTCCTGAGTGCTGAGCTTCATCCAGACGCTGACCGCCTATTAAAGCTCAGCGTAGATGCAGGCGAGATAGAGCCCAGGACGATCTGCGCAGGCATCGCGCAGGCCTACAGCCCTGAAGAGTTACCGGGTCAGATGGTGGTGTTGGTGGCCAATCTAGCACCTCGTAAGATCCGGGGAGTCCTCAGCCAGGGGATGCTCTTAGCCGCAGGAGAAGGATCTGAGATCAAGCTGATCAGCGTAGCTGATCAGCTTACTCCAGGCAGCCGTGTGAGCTGAGCGCTGCTTACTGAGAAGGAGTTCAGAGCTCAAGACCTTGCTCAACTCAGACCTCACCGGTCTGTGACCCCAGGATCTCCAGAGGAGAACAGATGCTTTCTAAAGAGGTTCAGGGCTCAGCTCAAAAAATGAGAGCCCAGGTAATTTTGTTCCTGCTATTCTCTCTGGCTTGTAGCGAAGAACAAGCAGATCCAGCGATGGATGGGGAGCTTTTAGATAGCACAACCCAAACAGATTTGGTGCTGCTCCTCTCCGACTTGGGCAGAGAGCAGGACAGCACAGCTTCCCTTGATCAAGCCTTACTTCCAGACATCTCAGATTCAGAGGATCAAGGCTCAGAGGTTCCAGCTTGTCAACTTGAGCCAGGTCGTAGCCCTGAAGGCTATCCCACAGATGGTTGGGTTTGGGAGAAGCGGGGACGCCTCTTTCAGGAGCCTGAAGGCGCTGCTCCTCAGGATGGTGATTTGGCTCCCAGCCTGATTCAATATGGAGGAGGGCTGCGGCTCTACTTTATGCGCAAGCGGGGCTTGGAGCTGCAGCTTTTCTACAGTGATTCAGAGGGTGCTCAGGCTTGGAGCACACCACAGCCTATCGAGGGTGTTGAGGAGTTAGGCAGCTACCCCGCCGCTCTAGCTCAGCCAGGAGGAGAGGTTCAGCTCTGGCTGGGCAGTGGGAGCATTCAGAAAGCTTACAGTGCTGATGGGTTTCAGTTTGAGTTGGATCAGGAGTCTGCGTTGATGCCCGGCCAGGTAGGCGACTTCGCCTCCCTCTCTCTGCTCTATCCAGAGGTTCGCTTTGAGGGAGAGGGTCTACGTATGTGGTTTACCGGCTTTGATGGTCAGGGCTATCGCATTGGAACCGCCTACTCAGCGGACAGCTTGAACTGGGAGGCGCAGCCTGCCCCAGTCCTGAGCCCCTCCCCCGGCTTTGGCAATCGCGCGGTGGGTCAGCCTGAGGTTCACTGGCATCAAGGACGCTGGTTGATGTGGTATGGCGGCTATGACACTTCTCAAACCGATCCAGGTCCCTGGCGTATCGGCTTGGCGCACTCCTCAGATGGCCTAGAGTGGGAGCGTCAAGGGATCTCTCTACCTCTCTCTTCTGAAGGAGATGATGCTTGGTCTACTCGTGATCCTGCTGTGCTCCGTTGGGATGGAGCTTGGTTGATGATCTATGTTGGCATGGGCGTGGATGCTCGTTATCGACTCCTGATGGCTCGCTCTGAGAGCTGCTTCTTATGATCTGTTTTTTAGGTTGGGGTCTCAGTAGATCGCTCAGGCTGAGGTGCTGAGCTCTCCACCTTCGAGCGACGCACCCGTGTATGAGACTTGATATTGGGTTTAACCACGTGCTTCTCGTTGGGGATAAAGCGGATCTCAGTTTTAATCTCCAAAGAGAGGCTTGTGAGCATCTTTTGTAGCTCATAACCCAACTCAATGTGGCTCAAGAAATCATGTAGCTCCTCTTTGAGGATCCGAAAGAGTTCAGCTTTATAGTCGTCCAAACGCCCAGTGATGCGATCAACCACCTCCTTGGGCAGCGGCAGCTCTGTGATCAGCTTGCGTAAAGAGTCCTCAGTGCTGTCCACGACCTCATTTTTTTTGATGATCGCCTTGCGCAGCACCTCAGCCACCACCGTCTCTTTCAGTTTCTCCTCTGAGAGCGCTTCAGCTCCCTGAGTAACCGCACGACGCAGCAGCTCTACCAGCTTGCTTGAGCGCCCTCCCTCTTCAGCCTCATCTTCGGAATCTTCGATAAAGTTTTCGTGATCGAGCATGCTTAATCCTGCTTGAGCCGAGCCCTCAGGGCTTCACCTGGAGAGAGAGTACGCAGCGCTAACTTGCGATAGTAACGAGCCCTCTCAGGGTCCTGCCTCAAGCGAGCGGCGTCAAAGAGATCCACCCAGATACCTGAATCTTTGAGCCCCAGCCCTAGAGACACTTTAAAGAGCCTCTGGGCCTCAATACCCTCTCCCAGCTTCAGCTGGGCCTGCCCTTGGAGGCGAAGGAGTTGAGCCCTGAGTTGCTTATCTTGGGCCGATCTGAGAGCAGTCTCTGCCATCTGCACTGCGGTCTGAGCGCGACCCTCCCTGAGAACTTGCCGTACATCAGCCAAGCCAGGAGGAGGGCCGGGGGGATGGCGTTGATCTGCGAGAGCGGCCAACTCCAGAGCCTTGCTGTTTCCCGGATCGAGGCGCAGGGCTTCTAGAGCGTATCGCTTGGCTGTTTTTGGATCATTCAGGAGCAGAGCGCTCAACGCACGCTTGTAATGGAGGAGAGGTTCTTGAGGTCGTCTTCTCAGTGCCTCTTCATAGATCTGCGCAGCGGCGGAGAACTCTTCTGCCTGAAAGAGCTTGTCCGCTTTGGTCTCGTTAAGGAGAGGGCCATCCTCTTCTAAGAGTTGAAGCTGTGGCGCGTTAAGGAGCAGAGCTGTAAACAGGATATCGAAGAGCATCACTCAGCATATGTCCCCAGAGCGCTCCTGAGAAGAGAGTCGCTCCAGCCTAAGGGCTCAAGAAACCGGTCTCTCTCGCGACCTCTTCATTGAGGAGACGCAGTTTTACGCTCTCTCCTAAGAGGGGACCACTCTGTTGAGCGCCTCGTGCCAGCAAGCTGAGGATGCTGCGCAGGGTGCAGGGGTGGAAGAACGTTCCCCCAAAGATCTTTCTATCCAAAAACGGCAGATAATCACTTATGCGATCCTCTGCGTGGACCTTATAGACGAGGCCCTCTTGGATCTGATTAACCGCAGTGATAAAGCCACCTGGATCTTGAACCGTTGCTCACCACCGCCAGAGCAGCGGGTGATCCTGCGCTGATATGCTCAAGTAGAGGGATGAAGCTCTCAGCGAAGCGCGTAACCTCTCTGCCGATAAAGTCAAAACGATCGATCCCCAAAGGGCGCGCAGCATCGACTACAGCTTTGAGGCTCTGCAAACTCACCGCAGCTCCCCCACGATCATCGTCGTTGCGACAGTGCTTGCAGCGTAAGTTACAGGCTCGTGTCAATTCAAAGACGATGCGCTTCACATGCTCCAAAGGGCAGCGCTGATAATGAAGCTGGATGCTCTCTGCGCTCATCCCTGGAGAGACTCGTTTGACTAAGCCTCGCTTTAAGAGGCTAAGCTGCCGAGGCTTGCCCTGGAAGGGAGAGCCCATGTTCTTAAAGAGGCTCCTGAGCAATGGATCTGGACTCTCCAAACGCAGCCGACGCAGATTTTGAAGATATCTCAGGCCGTAGTTACTCAGGATCAATATCGAGCGGGCTCCTCCTCAACAGGGGCTGACGATCAGAGCGATGTTGTCCTCTCCGCCTGGATTTCCATCCACTCCCTCCAGGGCCATCTTCATCAGGGCGCGAGCGTAAGCCTCAGGCTGAGCTCCCAGCTCTCCAAAGAGGCGCCTCAGGTGAAGAGGACCGATAGAGCACTCAGGCCGACGATAGCAGCACTCATTGATGCCGTCAGTGAAGAGGAGCAGGAGTTGTCCGGAGCGGGCCTGAAACTCAAAGCTGTGAGCCAAGCTGGGATCTAGGCTCCCCGCTGAGGAGACAAAGTGGGGATTAAAGCTGTTCTGCCACTGGGCCAGGAGGTGATTGCGCAGGATCACCAAGCTGGAGTCTCCAAAGGAGAGACCAAAACCCTGACCTTGATGGCGATCATAGACAGCGACCAAGAGGGTCGTGGCTGACTCTGTATCCTCTCCGTCGGGGAGACTCATCAACAGCTCGTTAAGCTGCTTTGGGTTCTTAGGGATCTCAGGCTGTGTGGCTAAGGTGCTCAAGAGGAGATGGCTGGATTGACAACCCCAATGAGAGTCTGCCACCGCGAGGAGACAGCGCCCCTTCTCTTCACGGTAGAAGAGAGCGTCCTCGTTGGGGGCTCGCTTAAAGCGAGAGGAGGCGCTGGGACGCGCCCCAGCGCTCAGCGCTAGAGCGCTCTCTCCCAGGATCTCCAGGACGCCAGGACCATACTCTTCACAGCTTCGACCCAGAAGGAGGCGCTCCATACCCTTAAGCTTCAGCCTCAGCGGAACTCAGCTCCTTTGTCTTCTCCTTTGCGGCCTGCTCTGCCCGATCTTCAGCGGCCTTATAGAGGCGCCTGAGGGCAACCAAACCGATGGGGGTGAGGAGCGCGCTTCCACCAACCCACCACCAGATCATCTGGTGGTCTGGGTAATTGTGATAGATGCCATCAACACCAAACTCTGGCGTGTAGTGGGCCAAGAGCAGGCCCGCCATGGGTCCAGCGACAAACTTGGCGCCAAAATATGGGAGGTAAGCCAAGGAGATATAGGAGCCCTCACGTCCCGGAGGGGCGATCTCAGCGGTAAACTGCATAAGGCGAGGTGACCAAATCGCCTCACCAAAGGTAAACGTGGAGACAAAGAGGACCATAGAGAGGTAGTAGGGATCTCGGAAACCATCTGGGACCTCCAGCCAACGCTCAAAGACGATAGAGCCAAACCATGAATCGATCATCCAATTGAAGTTATCGGGAGTGATAACCACAAAGAAGATAGAAGAGACCGAGATGATTGTACCGACTAAGAGCATCCAGTAGGAACGAATCTTCCGAGTGAAATAGGCAATAACAGGGACAAGAAAGACAATCATTACCGGATTTAATACTCCAAATATATTTCCGATAAGGCTACCCTGACCAAAATACCTAATTCCATAGCTTGGCCAAGTGATATGGAAATGGAAAAATGTAAGCCTTGCAAAAACCGTCACAGAAATAAGCAGGATAAACACCCAGAATGCCCTCTGAGCAAAATTTTCTCCGAATATCTTGATCGTTGATTTGATTCCATCCTTTGTTCCATCGATCAAGCTCTGGAACGCAGATTTATCAGAGACCTTCTTCTCAAGATTGGGGATGTTAACTCCATCCTCGGTCATTTCAACTCCACGACGCATCCAGAGGATCGCCAGGAGATTGGGGAGGGTGATAAAGAATCCAACTCCCAGGAGAACCTGATAGGTGGAGAGAGTATCGCCCAAAAAGGAAACCTCTCCTTGATCACCCATGGTGACACGCACAAAGTCAAATAACCAAGCGCCCACCGCCCAGCCTACATTCATGAGGGTATAGAAGAGACCAAAGCCTAGAGCAGCACCCTCGATCGTTGTAAAGCGCTTGATACCCACCGAAAGGACTGGACCTGTGATGGCAATTCCGAAAGCCAAAGGAATAAAGCCAAAAAGGGTCGTGACCCATAGTTCATTGCTGAAGGGCATCACTATGCGTGAGAAGAGGAGGCTGAAACAACCAACAAGTAGGGTGCGTTTGATGCCGATCGCGTCACATATAGCACCGACACCCATTGTAAGCATCGTGAGTCCAACAGACCACCCACTATAATACGAACCTGCAACAATATCACTCAGGCCAATGTCTTCTCTAAGATAGAACATAAAGGCAAGCTGCGCAGCCCCATATGCGCTATATTCCATGACTTTTGTAAAAAACAGAAGGTAGAGCTCTCTAGGGCATCCCTTTAAGCCTTTTCCATAAGAGAAAAGGATATAAATAAATCCAAGAATCAGAGCAATGGCAACGATCAGGAGAGAAATATCAAGAGTATCGGCACGCCCAGACTTGATCCGATCAATAAATCCAGTCGTTTCCTGGATGCTGAGTAGAGCGAGCCCCTTCTCTGTCTCCAGGAAGGCCGCAAAAAATGGTATGTTTCTCCCATCTTCTAGCTCAGCGGAGCCGTTGATACGATATCCACCCTCGATCTCTGAGGAATCATTCCATTTAAACCCCTTGGCATCCAAAATTTCGAGTGATTTAAGATCCTCAGTAAGCTGTTCAAGAGAGCGGCCTTCTTTAAGGAGCGGGCTACTGTTGTTCCAGATCAGTGAAAATCTGCTTGCCTTTGCATCCTGTATGATTTGTGTAACCATCCCATTCGCACCCAGTTCCGTAGAGTCTGGTCTGCGGATATCCTGCACTTTCCATTCATTGTCTGCCTTTACGCCTGTGATCTTAACCACCCGACTTCGACCATCTTGGATGGTGATGATACCGATAAGCTCCTCTTTGATAAGCTGGGAGGCTTCCTCTTCTGTGCCCTTAGCCTTCTTCTCTAAGCTCTCTTTGGACACTTTGGGCTTTCCAACAAAAAGCAAACTTTTCAGAGGGATGAAGCTACGACGCCTCAATTTATGGATATAGGTCCCTGCCTTCTCTGGATCCTTTAAGCGTTCATGCAGAGCATTTTTTCCCTGAGCGTTGCTTAAGGCAAGAAGCGCTTCTTCCAGTTCGGTATCCTCAGCCGATGTGCTCTCTGAGATATGTCCACCCAGGCCAAGCAAGAGGGCCTCTGTGTTTCTCTTAAGCGTCTTTAGCTCTCCTCCAAGCTGATCCCCTTCGATCGAGGCGGGCTGCTCCTTTGGCTCAGAGCTTGGGGGGGCTTGAGGTTGCTCTTTGATCGGCTCCGTCTCTGGCCCTTTTTCAGGCTCAGAACCTGGTTGCCCCTGGCTCAAGTTGCTCATCACGAAGAAAGCAACGAACAGGGAGAGGAGCAGAGTAAGGCGGAAGTTGCGGGTCCTGCGCTCAAAGCGCTGAAGTATGCTCATGGGCGGTTTCCAAAAATCTTTGGGGACATCGGCTCTCGACGACTCTGCGAGAGCGGCTAGGCAATATCGTTCATCCAGGTTCAGAGTGCAAACTGGGTCAGCGTGGATCGTTCTGTAGAGTGGTAGCGCTTAAAGGCCCTCTTCTGCTAAAGAGAGGAAAAAACAGGAGTAAAGCGATGCATCCCTTCCTTTTATTGCTGCTCTCTCTTCCCACTCTGGCCCTCGCTCAGATTCCAAACTTAGATGAGGCCCTTAAGCTTTCTCAGAAGAGCAGTGCTCAGGCTCTTGAAGCTTCTAAAAAGGGCCTAGAGGAGGGTCAAAAAGCGATCAAGGAGGGCCTTGGGGCCGCCAAGGCTGGGCTCAAGGCGGGTCAAGAGGCGACTGAGAAGGCGATGAAGGCTGCCGAGGAGGTCGCTGAAAAGGCGACAAAGACCGCTGAGGAGGTCGCTGAGAAGGCGATAAAAGCTGCTGAGGAGGCTACAGAGACCGCCGCTGAGGCTGCCGAGAAAGCTACAGAGGCTGCCACAGAGGCTGCTGAGAAGGCTGCTGAAGCGGCTGAGGATGCCGCTGAAAAAGCCGCTGAAGCTGCCGAAGAAGCTGCTGAGGCTGCCGAAGAGGCTGCTGAAAAAGCCGCTGAAGCTGCTGATCGAATTAGGGAGGCTGCTGAAAAAGCCAAAGAACCAAAAGAGGAGCGCTGAAACTCTCTTTGCAGATCTCCCTCCTGCTCTCTCTCTTGCTGGTTTGGTCCTGCCAAACCAAACAGTACCTTGAGGTAGCCCCCTTCATCAGTGGTCAGCCCTCTAGAGATCCTCACTGTCAACAACTCTTTGATTTTCTAGAGCAGGTCTTAGCAGAGGAGAAGCTCCCCCTTCCCCTGCGTCTCTCACAACTCTACCTCAAACATTCAAGCTCAGCCCTTCAAAGGGCGGCTCATAAAATCAGCCTTGAGCTGTTATCGATTGGAGCCGAGATGAGTCTATTCTCTATCCAGGAGCCTCAGCCTAAGCCCCCCTGGCTGCGTGTTCGTCCTCCTGGCTCTCCTGAGTTCTTTAAGCTGCGTAAGTTGATGCGAGGCCAACAGCTTCATACGGTCTGTGAAGCTGCTGCCTGCCCCAATATCGAGGAGTGTTGGACTCAGCGTCATGCCACTTTTCTGATCTTGGGAGAGCGCTGTACCCGCGCTTGTCGTTTCTGTAAGGTCCTCGGTGGCCAGCCAGCTCCTCCAGATCCTCTAGAGCCGAGCCGTCTAGCTGAGAGTGTCGCCCAGATGGAGCTGCGTCATGTGGTGATCACCTCGGTGACTCGAGATGATCTACCCGATGGGGGAGCGCAGCAATTTGTCCGCTGTATAGAGGCCATAAGAGCCCTAAAGCGGGGCCTCAGCGTCGAGGTCCTGACCCCTGATTTTCGAAACAAGGAGGGAGCTTTGGAGGCGATCGTGGCGGCAGGCCCAGATCTCTTTAATCACAACTTGGAGACTGTACCTCGCCTCTATCCCTCTATTCGTTCAGGGGCCTCCTATCATCATTCCCTGGCCCTTCTTCGGCGGGTCAAAGAGCAAGCCCCGAGGATCTTCAGCAAATCTGGGCTGATGCTGGGTCTCGGAGAGGAGCAGGAGGAGATCTTGAGGGTGATGGAAGATCTCCGCAGCGCTGGAGTCGACTTTCTGACCCTCGGACAGTATCTCCAGCCCAGCCGAGCGCATGTAGCGGTGAGTCGATATCTCTCTCCTGAAGAGTTCAGCGCTTATGCTGAGGAGGCAAAAAGTCGAGGCTTCTTGATGGTAGCCTCTTCGCCTCTAACCCGCTCTTCTCATCATGCTGATCAGGACTACGCCCGCCTCAAGGTGGCGCGAAGTTCTTTCGATAGGAGTTAGAGATGTTCAGATACACCCTGCCCCTGTTTGCCCTATTTCTGGGCTGCGATGATCTCGCCGAAGAGGAACAGAGAGATGGCCTGCTCTCTGACAGTCTCCTTGAAGATGGAGAAGCAGCTCAATTTGACAGCGCTCAACACCCAGATCTCTTGGATTTGGTCACCATAGACGATCTTCGAGATTCAGCCCCTGATGTAGGCTTAGATTCAGCTCTAGAGGAGAGCCTCTGCCCCTCAAACTATGCCCCACCCCAGGTGATCGGTGCATTAGCCGAGCCTCTCTTAGAGATCTCAGGGTTAGTTGCTGCGCGCAGCTCTGAGAATCTGCTCTGGGCACACAACGATTCGGGAGATAGAGCTCAACTCTACGCTCTAGATATGACCGGGGCGCTCTTAGGGATCTTGGAGATGATGGGAGTCACCGCTTTGGACTTAGAGGATCTGGCCGCTGCTCCCTGTCCTGATGACTCTACAAAAAATTGCCTCTGGGTGGCAGATGTTGGAGATAATCAACAGATCCGCCCTGAAGTAACGATCCATCTGATGGAGGAGCCTCGCATCGGTGGCCCTTTTGGGCATCTGAGACAAGCTCCTCAACGCAGCCTGCGCCTACGCTATCCACAGGGAGCGATCAACTCTGAGGCCCTCATCGTCTCTCCCGATGGACGCCAGCTTTGGCTCTTTGAGAAGGGTGGAGAGGAGCGCTCAAGGATCTACTCTGGAGAGATCACAGATGAGGCGCTGATCTCGCTGAGGGTGGTGGCTGAACTGGAGCCTCCAGGGCTCTCCACCCCTGGAGGGCGCTTGATCACCGGAGCAGACCTGCACCCCAGCGGCTCGCGAGTGGCTCTACGGGTCTACTCAGGCAGCTTTGAGTATCGCTTTGATCCAGGACAGACCCCCTCAGATCTAGGCAGCATTGAGCCTCTACAGATCGCTCTGGGGCCTCTTGACGAGCCTCAGGGAGAGGCGATCGCCTATGATACCACCGGGCGAGGCATCCTCAGCGCTTCAGAGGCTCGAGATCAGCAGTCTGGACAGCCACTGCATTACTATCCCTGTCGAGAATAGTCAGAAGGAGCAATATCTCTATGAAGATGGCTTGGGCCTCTCTGAACTTCAATCGCCAGAATACCTTCTTTTTCTGCAAAAAAAACTGCCTCCCCAGTGATACTTATGTTATATTTGTTTCGGATTATGGGAGGTGAAAACCTCTAAAATGCCTCAGTTTGAAAGAAAATCTTTCCTGAACTATCGTTGAAACATAGAGGAGAAAAATATGTTCCAGCTCTTGGAATGGCAGGGAGGACGGACGACAAGGCGTCTTAACTTAGAAAATTCGGTCTATAATTTAGGAAGGGATAAGAGCAATGATATCTGTTTTGATTCGATTAAAGTCTCGAGATTTCACGCCAAGATAATAAGAACAACAGATGGATATAAGATCATCGATCTTAAAAGTTCGAATCACACATATGTCAATGGAAAACAGATCCAATTATCAGACTTAAGGAGTGGAGATCATATTGAATTAGCTAGTTTAATTTCTCTTGTTTTTATTGAAATAGAAGAATACAGACGAAAAGAAACAACGGCTGCAATTCCACTTAATTACTTGATAAAAGAGGAATTGATCGTAGATCAAAATGCAATAAAACCAATACTCAAAAATATCTTAGAAAAAATTCTAAAAATGTCAAATACAGATCGAGGGTTTATTGCCCTGGTCCATGACGGGAAAATCCAACTAGATTCCAGTGTTTCAGTGAATATGAACTTGAAGGCGGAGATTAAACTTTCTAATTCAGCAATCGAATATGCAATAGTTCATCGTAAAGATAAAATGTTTGGTCGAGAAAGAAAAACAGACAGTATGATCGATTATAAAATATCTGGAGTCATCTGTGGTCCTTTGATTGTTGAAGATGAATTACTCGGCGTCTTATATCTCGACACATGTGTTTATGGACCAGAGTTAAGCAGGCATCAGCTTGTAACATTTAGGAATTTATCAGATCAAGCAGCTGTTGCGATAAAAAACAGCAGTCTTTACCTTAATATATTGCATGAAAAAGATAAAACCGAGATGAAAATCATCGAGAAGGATCAACTTCTTGAAGAATCTGCGGAAATGTTCAAAAATTTAACTGAATATTCTTCAAACGGAATTTTTTTGATCAAAGATGGACAATTTCACTATTGCAATGACGCTGGGAGGAAAATATTAGGGGGTAGTTTAAAACATTTTATGAGCAAACTACCCAAAAATCAACATCGAATGGTTCGTTTAGCATTCGGATTAGACAGTGGTCCAGAACAGCCCTATCAGATGGAGTTGACATTCCCAAATGACTCTCGTTTTTTCGAACTGCACACACAGCCGCTTAGACATGGAGGCAGGCAGGGATTCATATTAGATGTTACGGAGCACAGACAACTTCAGCGAAGTTTAGAAATTTCTCAACGGATGGAATCCTTAGGGACTTTAGCTGGTGGAATAGCACATGATTTCAACAATCTACTTCAGGTTGTCTCAGGAGCAATGGATTTTATATCATTCGATCTAGAAAATAATCCAGCTTCAATGAAAGCAATCGATGATGTTCGCACTTCTTGCAGTGCAGCAGCAAAAATGACCGATGAATTGCTTGTTCTCGGAAAACGGCGTAAAAGTATAAAGAAATTTGTCAATATTAACGAGTCGATTTTAAAAATCATCAATTTACTGAATCGGACACTGCCTAAACGCATAAAATGTCATGCAGTCCTGCCTAGACAAAGTCTGATTGTTGAAATTGCCCCGGAGCAGCTCTCGCGTGCCCTCCTCAACCTGGGAATCAACGCACGAGATGCGATCGGCCAGGAGAAAGCAGGGGAGATCAAGTTCCGGGCATTCTCAGGTGCACAACCAAAGCATTTCAGGAGCAAATTTCCCTGGTTGGCGAACTCTTTGGTCACAGTTCAAGTCCAGGACAACGGCCAGGGAATGGATGAGATGGTACGAAGGAGGATCTTTGAACCCTTCTTCTCCACCAAGAAGGGGCAGGGTACAGGTCTAGGCCTCTCTACTGTGTATAGTGTCGTCCGTGAGGCTGAAGGTGCTGTCGATGTTCTCAGCAAACCAGGAGAGGGCAGCATCTTCTCGCTCTATTTTCCCATGATCCAGAAGGATGGTCAGAGTAATCCTCTGGAACAGAAAACTCCTCCTCCGGTTGAGATCTCTTGTACTCCCAATCTGAGATTGCTTTTAGTGGAAGATCAGAACAGTGTGCGCCAGAGAATCTCCGCGATGCTTCGCAAACGGGGTTATGCTGTCGCTGAAGCTGGCTCGGGCTTGGGCGCTCTGGAACAGATTCCTAAATTTCAGCCACAGATCGTCATTATGGACGGCTCCATGCCAGAAATGGATGGTTTTGAGTGCAGCCGGCGCCTGATGAGGGAACAACCCAGCTTGCCTATCATTATGATGAGCGGGGCTCCTGAACCTCCCTCCAATCCACCTCTGGGAGGCTGGCCTCCCATCTTGCTTAAACCTTTCGCCATCGAAACGCTGATCGAGATGATCGAAGAGAGTCAGCACAGATCGCTAGAGGAGACAGATAAAAATTTGAGGATGCCTCTATTCAGCTCTCAACAGAAGACGATTCATTAGAGCAGCGTTAAGAGCAAGTAGTGCTGTCGTGCGCGCTGCGTGAGAAAAGAACACACTTCTTCAACTGTCCCCCAGCGGAGTCCCCTATATCCCTTCAGAGGGGCTCTTGAAGTTTCGAGTCGCCATGTATGAAAATCCTCTCTCCTTCAACGCCTCGGTCGAGCAAGCTGCCAGTATGCTTGAGCACTTGGCTCTGGATTTTGAACGTTTCCAGAGCCTCTCGCCTCCCTGTCAGTCCCGTCTACGCCGAGCGATGAGCCGCCTCCAGGCTCAAGAGCGCCGTGTCTGTCGCGTAGCTCGTCGGGCTGCCCACAAGCGACGACGCCAAGAACGCCGAGAGCTTCGACGAAGAGAGGGGTCTCGAGACAACTCAAAGGCCTCGCGGCGGAGACGTGATCAGGTTCGACGAAGGACTTGTGGTTTTCGAGAGCAGGGCAGCCCTCCTCCCTCAGAGAAGAAACTCGTACAGTTGGAGATCCCTCAAGCCTGCTATATCTGTAAGGAGCCCTATCGGACTTTAGACCCTTCCTATAGCCAACTCTGCCCCCCCTGTGCTCGGCTGAACCTGGAACGTAGAGAACTCAAGGTCGATCTCAGAGGCCATACCGCCCTTCTGACAGGAGGGCGCCTTAAAATCGGCTATGCCAGCGCCCTCAGACTCTTACGAGCGGGGGCTCAGCTCTTTGTCAGCAGCCGCGCCCCTGAGGATGCCGCTCGGCGTTACGCTCAGGAGCTTGATTTTAAGGAATGGAGCGCTCGCCTCGAGATCTTGCCGTTGGATCTCCGGGAGGTTACAGAGGTGAAACAGTTCGCGGCGAAGCTTCGAGAACGTCTGCCCCATCTGGATATTTTGATCCATAACGCAGCCCAAACCCTCCGCGAACCTACAGGCACAGTGGCTCCTTCAGGAGAGTTAAAGAACAGTTGGATTTCTCGTTTTGAGGAGATCAGCAGTGAGGAGCTACGCGAGGTCTTTCAAATCAATGTCATCGCCCCTTTTGTTCTCAGCCAAGCGCTGCTTCCTCTGATGCGATGCTCTCCTCACCCAGCTCGCTTTATCATCAATGTTACAGGAGTAGAGGGGCAGTTCTCACGCAGGATGCGGAGCATCCATCATGTTCACACAAATATGGCCAAGGCGGCCCTCAATATGATGACGCGGACCTCAGCCCGTGAGCTACGAGCACAAGGGATTCAACTGTTGAGCGTCGATGCAGGTTGGGTCAGCTTTCAGAACCCTCAGCGTGATCGTCCAGGTGAACGCTTTGAACGCCCCCCTTTGAATTTTCAGGATGCAGCGGCGCGGATCTGTGATCCCATCTTCAGCGGGATCAAGAATGGACAGCTTCTGAGTGGAGTTCTGCTCAAAGATTATGCTCAAGCGCCTTGGTGAGGAGAGAGCCAAGTGAAGAAGAGCGCTAAGGCAGCTTCTGGATTCCAAAGGCTCCACGCCAACGACTCTTGGGCTCAGGGGCAACGTTGATCATCGCGGCCACGAGACCCTGAGCCTCCCCCTCAATCTGGGCGCTGAGCTGGTGAGCCTCGCCTGGAGAGATTGGGAAGAGGAGCCAATGCACCAAAGACCAGCTGATCTTCTCAGCTCCCATCGGCTCATAAACACGGATGATCAGTTGGAGAGCGGGCTTCACCGCCTCTCCATCCAAACTCCAAGATCCCAGCTTTAGAGAGGAGGGTTGGTCTAGTTTAACATTCTGCTCAACTACGCTGACCTGAAGCAGGGGACCAGGCATCTCCTGTAGGAGAACCGGCTGCTCTGGAGTACCAAAGCCCAAGAAACTGTCTTCATTACAAGGGAAATAGAGCAGCGTAGGTCCTGGTTTTGAAGGGAGGTCATGATAGCGCACATAACGCTCTCCATTTTTGGGTACAAGGGGGTTGAGGAGTTGTGCTCCCAACTTGAGACGGCTTCCTTCACAGGCTAACGAGAGCCGCCCTGTAGCCTGACCATCTCCATCCAGATCCAAGGTCAGCCCTGTACCCAGGATGTTCGCCTCTAGGATCTCTGTGGGACGGCCCTCCTTGGGAAGGTGAATCCCAAAAGCCTCAGCGGTGAAGGGTACAGGGTGGGAAGGAGCCTGAAACTTTGCCAGGGCCTTGACCTCAACCTGAAGATGCCGAAATGTGCCCCGCTTTGAGATCTCAACCTTTGGACGCTCATAAGGATAGACCGGAGGGTGACCTGTAGACATCCCAGCCAACAACAACTGGGAGATGAGGCTAAGCATCTGGGCTCCTTTGCTTCTCTTTTTGGAAGCCTGAAGAATGCGCCATCTTGCCTGCTTGATCCATAGCGCTTGAGTTCAGAGGTGGAGATGTAGAGGATGCGCGAGGAAGGAGGGCGAATGCTGCTCACGATCGACGTGGGAAACAGCCACACCGTCTTGGGGCTCTTTGAGGGTTCTAAGCTCCTAGAACATTGGCGCATCGGGACCGATCCAACGCGGACCTCAGATGAGTTGGGGGTGCAGCTCGGTGCTCTCTTGGCCCTCAGCGCTCAAAGGCGGGAGATCTCTACGGCAATCCTTTCAAGCGTGGTCCCCCCACTCACCGTGGTCTGGACCCAGATGACTCAGCGCTACCACGGGGTCAAATGTACCATTGTCGGTCCAGGTTTGCGTACAGGGATGCCGATCCTCTATGAGAATCCCCGCGAAGTGGGGGCGGATCGCATCGTCAATGCTGTAGCTGCTTATGAGCACTATAGATGTGGCTTGATCATCGTCGATTTGGGGACCGCGACCACCTTTGATGTGGTCACTCCCCAGGGGAGCTATCTGGGTGGGGCGATCTCCCCAGGCGTGCGTATCAGCAGTGATGCCCTCTTTATTCACGCAGCGCGCCTGCCCCGGGTGGAGTTTGTAAAGCCTCAACAGGTGATCGCACGAAATACAACCAACAGCATCCAATCAGGGCTCTTTTATGGTTATGTTTCCCTTGTTGATGGGGTGGTTGATCGTATGCGCGCAGAGCTGGATCATCCCTGTACAGTGATTGCGACAGGGGGCCTAGCGACCCTTATTGCACCTGAGAGCCGCTGTATCGAGCATGTCGATGAGTTGCTCACCTTAGAGGGCTTGCGGATCTTAGCAGAGCGCAACCGAGGCGAAGGAGCGAGACGATGAACTTTATCCTGATGACACTCTTGTTGGCAGCTCCTCAGGGGGCAAGCTGTCAACAGAGTCGAGATTGTGACGGTGATCAGTGGTGCTACCGCTCCTACTGTGAGCAGGGTCCCAAGACCTCTAAGGCGACGCTCTTGGGTCGCTGGAAGCTGGATATGGAGGATGTGATCCAGGCTGGGGTGCAACGAGATCCTAAGCTCAAGGAGCGCGCAAAGAACGCACGCCTTCTCTTTGATGCCTTGATCTTTGAGTTCAAGGAGGATGGACGGTTTCTGACCCATTTTCGTGGAGAACAGAGGCCGGGGAGTTGGTCTTATCTCAGAGAGCAGGATGGGGCGCTCTTGATCACTCTCGATGGTGTTAAGGACGCGGAAGTCAAGATCTGGATCAAGGCGGAGATCATGCTGCTCCAAGGCAGAGGGCAGGATCTGCGTTTTCGCCGTGTACCTTGAGACCTACCCAAGGCAGCAAAGAGAGGCTGAAGAAGAACATGCGTTTTATGGTGATCAGTGACCAAGTCCCCAACTTGACTGAGGAGCAGAATAAGCGCCTCTATCGAGCAATGAACCTCTTCTACAAGAACATCCCCAACGATGTGATCCTTGAAGGAGACTTCATTAGAGCAGATCGGAAGGGCTCCTATTCGGTGCTCACGGTACCTGACCGTGGGGTCCTAGATCGGATCCTCGCTCCCTACGAGGGGCTGATCAAGGTCGAGGTTCAAGAGCTGCTCCCAGCTCGAGGTCAATCGTGATACACAGCGAGGTTCTTTGGAGATTATGAGATGAAGATCCACGAATACCAAGGCAAGGCTCTCTTAAAGCGCTATGGAGTGCTCGTTCCTCGGGGTGGGGCTGCGTTCAGCGTCGATGAGGCGGTTGAGGTCGCCGAGAAGCTGGGTGGCCCGGTCTGGGTGGTCAAGGCTCAGATTCACGCAGGGGGTCGAGGCAAGGGTGGTGGTGTCAAGCTGGCCCGCTCTCTTGCTGAGGTCAAGGAGCATGCTCAAGCGATCCTGGGGATGACCCTGGTCACCCATCAAACCGGAGCTGAAGGGCAGGAGGTTAAGCGCATCTGGATCGAAGAGGGTGCAGAGATCGCCCGCGAATTCTATCTTGGAGTTGTGCTGGATCGAGAGCGCTCTCAGGTTTGCTTTATGGCCAGCACTGAGGGGGGCACCGAGATTGAAAAGGTGGCTGCGACAACTCCAGAGAAGATCCTCAAAGAGTGGGTCAACCCCAGCACTGGCTTGGGAGATTACCAAGCACGCAACCTCGCCTTTGGTTTAGGGTTCAGCGGGCGCACCGTCTTTAAGGCGGTCAAATTTATGAAGAGCCTCTACAGTGCCTTCATCGAGAATGACTGCTCTCTCGCGGAGATCAACCCTCTGGTGATCACCGGTGAAGGAGAGGTGATCGCGCTGGACGCCAAGATTAACTTTGACGACAGCGCTCTCTTCCGTCACCGCGACCTGTTGGAGCTGCGGGATCTGGACGAGGAGGATCCCAAGGAGATCGAGGCGAGCAAGTACGATCTCAACTACATCAGCTTAGATGGAAACATCGGCTGTATGGTCAACGGCGCGGGCCTCGCGATGGCGACCATGGATATCATCAAGCACTATGAAGGAGAGCCGGCCAACTTCCTGGATGTAGGTGGCGGCGCGACGCAGGAGAAGGTCAGCGCGGGCTTTAAGATCATCCTCAGCGATCCCAAGGTGAAGGGCGTCTTCGTCAACATCTTTGGAGGCATCATGAAGTGCGACATTATCGCAGCGGGAGTCGTGGCAGCGGTTAAGGAGCTGGGCCTGACGATCCCTGTGGTGGTTCGTTTGGAGGGGACGAATGTGAATTTGGGCAAGCAGCTCTTGGCTGAGAGCGGCCTTGACCTGATCTCTGCAAAAGATATGGCCGACGGCGCACGCAAGATCGTCGCCGCCGTCGCAGGGGACTGAGGAGGCATATATGGCTATCTGGGTCAATAAAGAGACCAAGCTGATGGTTCAAGGGATCACCGGCGGCGCGGGAAGCTTTCACGCGATGCAGATGATGGCGTATGGGACAGAGATCGTCGCTGGGGTGACCCCTGGCAAGGGCGGTCAGATGTTCCAGGAGAAGGTCCCCGTCTTTAACACCGTCGCAGAAGCGGTGAAGGAGACTGGGGCCAATGTCTCGGTGATCTATGTACCCCCACCCTTTGCAGGGGATGCCATCTTAGAGGCTATCGCCGCTGAGATCCCTCTCGTGGTTGCCATCACTGAGGGGATCCCGGTAATGGATATGATCAAGGTTAAGGCAGCCCTTGAGGGCAGCAAGAGTCGATTGATCGGCCCCAACTGCCCTGGCATCATCAGCCCTGGAAAGAGCAAGATTGGCATTATGCCTGGCCATATTCACAAGGAAGGGAGCGTGGGCGTAGTCAGCCGGTCAGGCACCTTGACCTATGAAGCTGTGGGGCAGCTTACAGCCTTGGGGATTGGTCAGAGTACCTGTGTGGGCATCGGTGGAGATCCGGTCAACGGCACCAACTTCATCGATGTACTCTCTGCCTTTGAGGCTGATCCTGAGACCACAGCGGTGATCATGATCGGTGAGATTGGCGGGACTGCTGAGGAGCAGGCCGCTGAATATATCCGTGATCATATGAGCAAGCCTGTGGTGGGCTTTATCGCGGGGACCACCGCTCCCCCAGGGCGCCGTATGGGTCATGCGGGAGCGATCATCGCGGGTGGTAAGGGCACCGCCGCAGAAAAGATCAAGGCGATGGAGGCGGCAGGCATCAAGGTCGCGGCCACTCCTGCTGATATGGGCAGCGCCCTTCAATCTGTCCTGGGCTAAACTCAGCTCTCCTCTGCAACCTTCACACGCTCAAAAAACCATCGGCGAGCATGTTTGGCTACAGGCGCGCCGATCTCTTTACGGCTGAGAGAGGAAGCGGCCATGGTGTCTGCCTCTTCGGTGAGGATATCAGCAAAGATCCAGCTCAAGAAGCTCCCAGTGCTCAGTTTGGAGAGGGGCTTCCCCTGCTCCTCAAGATGCTCAAGGCCCTGCTCCAAACGGCGTTCGCTGAGGACCGCTTTTAGGAATGCTTCCAAGCTGGCGAGGCGCTCTGGATCAACAGCGGCGATCTTACGCACGCGAGTGGCACTGTGCTTATCTCCCTTCACCTTGAACCAGAAGCGGGATTCAACATACTCAGGATCAAGGCAGCGCCAGACCACCCCCTCTCCCGTCCCCTCCACCTTCAGGACACGAGCAACAGGACAACTCTGCTCCACCCTCTCGGTGATGGTGCTGAGTTCTAAGCGGGCACGATCTGGAGTCTCAAAGTCGATCTCCAACTCATACTCAGCAAAGCGGTTGATGTTGTAGACACCCAGCTCTGGCAGCTCTGCGTTGCGATGATGCTTCAAATCGAGCCAACGAGTCTCCTCCTCTCTGCCTTGTCGGGCGGCAAAGATCACCCACATTTTGGGCAACTGACTGATGGCAACGCCCCGTTGAACTCCCTGACCACACCATTCTCCATAGATGATGATGGGGAACTCTCGAGTGAGTTCGGGAGGAGCAAAATGTTCTAAGATGAAGCTCTTGAGCCGGTCGAGCCCAACACGCTCAACCATGACTCTCATAAAGCCCTGGTTATCACTCTCTAGGCTTAGAATTCGGTTTCTTGACTGGAACTGAAGTTCTCCATTGGGAAAGAGCACTACACTGGCGTTTGTGCCGTGGAGTTTGACCGTCCCAATATATGAGAGCTTAGGCATTCGATCTATATGACCGTAGATGGGATCTCCATTCTGGTCACGACCTTGATAGCCTGCTCGTGCTTTGACAGCTGATATTACGTTACGAAATTGACCGATTTTTGGGAATGAGATCAGCATGACAAACTCCTCCTTTAGATGCTGATAGTGATCAGCGAGTCTCTTCAACTCTATCTTGAACAAGGCAAAAAAAAACGCTCGCCTCTCTTGGGAGAGGCGAGCGCTAAAAGCCTTTTAAAAGCGGCTCTACCCCACCCTCCTCCTAGGTGCTGGTTCATCAGATACGAGCGCATACGTGCTCTTCAGGACGAAGCATTTTAGTTTAGAGAGGAGAGATGAAATCGACATATGTCCTGACTCGAAAATATCCTTAATAGAAGAGGTACTGGAGCATTTTCTGACTGTCAAGTGATTTTTCAAACTCTTATTTTGGATTCGAACGGTGCTCTGGGAAAGAGAGGTGCTCTCAAACAAACGTTTAAACTAAAGAATATCGCATTTTAGCAACATCAAAAAACATCAGAATAGTGTTCTTCCATACAACCTGGACATAAACCATGACTAAACATAGCATTTGAATGCTCAGCAACATATTGTTCTACTTGTAGCCAGTATCCATCATCATCGCGTATTTTTTTGCAAAAGGAGCAGATTGGTAGGATACCTGATAATCTTTTTATCTCTTTCAGCGCATGTTCTAGTTCTTGTCGCTGTCTTAGTATCATAATATGTGCATTGATACGTGCAAGAACTTCCAGCTTATGGAAAGGCTTTGTTATATAATCTACACCTCCAACCTCAAAACCAGTAATTTTATCTTCGATACTGTTGAGTGCTGTTATGAATATTACAGGTATATCTGTTGTTTTTTCATTGTTTTTGATTTGCCGGCAAGTTTCAAAACCATCGATTCCAGGCATCATTACATCAAGTAAGATTACATCGGGGGACAAGTTTTCGAGGATTTTAAGCGCACGATGCCCGCTATCTGCGATAATTACTCTAAACTTATGGTTTGTTAATAATCGAAATAATATTTTCAAATTAATCACCTGATCATCAACAATCAAGATTGTTACTTCCTGCTTCATACCTATAGACCTTTATGTTTTGAAATTACGTCTTCTATCGCAAAAATTTCCATCTTATTGGCAAGTTGTATTATTCTATCGGATAATGGCTTATATATTCCTTGATTGATGAGTTCAAGATCTTTTCCTGCCTCTAATATACCAGCAACATCACCAGAACGAGAAAGATTTATGATTCTTTCTATCATATGATCTGGAGGCAGCACAACTGGCCTATGACGAACAATAAATCCTCGTTTTTCACCTGGAACAATTTCCAAATTGCTCCGGAACTGGATATTATCCTGAATAGACTCAATGCATTCTGAAGATGAAACCTCGAGATCAAAATAAAAACGACTACCCGACCCTTTAGCCTGCTCATTAATTGGGCTGACTAAATGCAATTCACCGCCCATAAGATAGATGAGCTGTTTACACATGCTAAGACCAAGCCCTGGACCATCTAAATAGTTTAACCTCTCTCTTGATTGTTCAAAAACATCAAATATCTTTCTTCTCATTTCTTTTGTGATGCCTACGCCACTATCTTCGACTGTGATAGTGAGCAAAACCTTATTTTTTTCGATCGAAACTGAGTTCACTAAAAGCGAACAATATCCATGATCAGTGAACTTAATCGCATTGGAAAGTAGATTCAAAATCAGCTGACGTAGCCGTAATCTGTCAGCACTGATAACCATAGGAAGCGTCTCCTGAAGTTCATATCGAAATTCAAGCCCCTTCTCTTTAACGCTGAACTGAGTAATTTCTATTATTTCCCATAGAAATTCCCTGAGTTGAAACTCACTCATTTCTAAGTCAAGTTTTTCTGTTCCAATTTTTGAAAAATCAATTATATTATTGATAAGCACGAGCAGGTGAGCCCCTGTCTTATAGATTATTTTGACATTATCTAATTGCTGATTGGTTAGATTCTGATCACCTTCAAGTAACTGAGCATAACCGATGACAGCATTCAATGGTGTGCGTAACTCATGAGTTACATTGGCAAGAAACATCGATTTGGCGTCATTCGCAGCATTCGCCTTCTTTGCCATCTCATTGGCATTAAATATTGCTATTTCTAGTTGAATATTGGTCCTGTTTAACTCTAAATTCAGTTTTCTTTGTTGTTTTTCGGCATTCTCCACTTGTTTTGAATAAAAAAATAGAAGTATTACGCCCAAACTCCAGATAAATGCAAGAACTGAGGATTCGATCATAGATTTGCTTTTATACTTTTCAGCCAGCGGCCTTATCGGCAGCGATATCGCAACTCCACCATGTATGTCACCTTTTTTATATCCTTGGTGTGCATGACATTTAAGACAGCTGTCTTTGGTTGTCATTGGTCGTATAAGCCTAAGAAATGGTTCTTCATTGATCATTGTAAACTCCATTACCTCTTTAACACCATTCCCAAAGGCAGTTAATGCTTTACCCTCCCATTCGTCAGGCATATTCTCTGGTCTTAATGGGTTTAGACTAGTGATATGTCCGATGATACCATACATATCAGCATATTCTTCGCTCATCTGGCGAATCATATATGATGGATTCATCAAGGTAAGACTTAATCCATCAGGTCTTTTTATATCACGGAAACTTACATGCTTTAGATATTGGTTCGGTTGAGTTCTTTCATCTATTGGAACATAAACACCTCCATGAGATGATGCCCAAAATCGAAATGCTTGGTCTTTATTAAAATGGCCCCTTGCTTCAGTGATTGCAACTTCTCTTATAAATTCGCCAAATTTTCGGTTATTTATAAGAGCAATAGCAACCATTAACGCAGTAAATGGCATTAATAATAAAATAATTCTACGTTTGGGCTTTAGCACATCCAAAACCCAGGTAAACCACTGCCGATTTTGTCATCCATCTTTCATTAAACCGAAGGCTAATTTTGGATGCTTCCTGTTTATCACTATCGAAAATACTAACGCGGTTAGTTTTCGGGAAAGGGGTTAAGTTGAAAAGTGTGTCTTCAGTGACCCACTGACCTGAACCTCCTCCCATCTGCTCGAATCTCAGCTGGTGATGATTCACATTATCAGGCTCCCAAGCAGCAGATGATCAGATTGGAGAGATTGACCAATCCCCCCCTTTAATGCTAAGCGCGCCCAATTGCGTCGCCTAGGCCTCATCCATGTACAAACCCTTGCATGCCCTTCTCACCCTCATTCTGGCCGCGCAGCAGGTCTTCCTTTTCCTGCCTCAGTTTGCCTTCGCTCAGCTCCCTCAACCTCGAGTCTGGCTGGGCCCCATTCGAGCTGAGCAGGGCGCAGGGGGCAGCTTGATGGCGGAGAAGTTTGACGAGGCCACCCGCGCGAGGCTTCAGAGGAGCCAGAAGCTGCGCCTTACAGATCAGGGACGTAGTGCTTCGGTGAATGCCGGTGAAGCTGATCCTCGTGTTGGGCAAGCTGAGACTCTCAGGGTCGCTGCCAAGGAGGCTTTTCGAGCCAAAAGTTACAAGGATGCTCTCGAGAAGCTGCGTATTGCCCTGGGGCTCTATGAAGAAGCTCTGGCCTCGGTCAACAAGTTGGAGGTCCTCGCCGAGACTTTGGGTTATCTAGGCGCCATCTCTCTGGAGCTTGGTTATGACCGAGACGCCAAGGATTATTTTAAGCGCGTCGTCGCTATGGCCCCAGAGGCGGAACCCCTTGATGAGTACTCCCAGGCCGCTCAGGAATTTTTCAAGAAACAGAAAAAGAAGCTCCTAAAGAAGAAAAAGAAGGCGAACCTTCAAATCAAGAGTGTTCCTCCTGGAGCTTTGATCCGCGTAGATGGTGTGGAGCGAGGTAAGGCTCCTTTGAAGGTGAAGGGTCTGCTCAGAGGAGAGCATTATATCCAGGCAAGCCTTGAAGGTTCTGGCCTAGCAGGGCAGCGAATCCGTGCCAAAGGTGGGCGTGTTACAGAGGTCAAGTTGATCCTCAAAAGCCAGGTGGGGCCAGCGCCTTCTGCAAAGGCCAGCGCCGAGCAGATTCAAAGAATCAGCCAGCGGGCTCGGGTGGGAGATCTGGGCTTGGAGTTTCGTACAGGGGCAGAGGAGATCGCCAAGACAACCCAAGCAGATTACGTCGTCTTGGCTTTTATCACTCCGGGCAAGTTGAGCTTTGGTCTCAGCACTTACCTCTACGGCCTCAAAGAACAGCAGGTCGCAGCTTTAGAGCCACTCTCTTTTGGGGTGAGTCTCCAGAGCATCTCAGTTCAGGCGGATCGTTTGGCGCGCAACATCGAAGCAGCGGTGACTCAGTTCCCCTTTGATAAGGCTGTGGTGGGGATGGTTAAGGTTCTACCCAAGGAGCCAGATCCGCCGCCTGCCAGCGTCCCAGTGTTGGCTCCCGCCTCTGAGCCTTTGGCCAAAGGGATCAACTTTGACGGTCCTCTCTGTGTCTGTCCTGATCCTCTCTGTCCTCACTGCTCCGAGGAGGTCAAAGAGCCTGATGATGAGCCCTGGTATGGAGCGTGGTGGATCTGGACCGCTGCAGGGGTTGTGGTCATCGGTGGCACCGCCGCTGGAGGTTACTATCTGCTCCAAGATGATCCATCCAACAACAGATATGATGCCACCGTGCGTTGGGGGAATTGATCGATGAAGAAGCACATACTCTCTCTGCTGATGGCCTCTCTCTCTTTGAGCTGCTCTGAAGAGAACGACAGCATTCAAGTCGAGATCTTCGCCACCGATGGAAAGAATTTGCTCCTTCAGGTGAATAGCCCTGCACAGAAGATGGAGTTGGTCCTGGTCGATATGGATGCTCGCCAAGATGTTAAGAGCACCCAAATGGAGATCGCTGATCAACAGGGCAGGTTCTCAGGGCTCCCCTACGGTGGCAATTTTCGGATCTATGCACGGGGCTTCAGTGAGTTAGCGAACAAGCCAAAACTCCACTTTTATGGAGCCAGTCAAACTTTTCTGGCGGAAGAGGAAGTGAACCTCTTGGTACCGATTCAGGTGGGTCAGGTCGACTGTATGAACGTCAATGGCCAGTCGGCTTATGGTCCCTCAGGCCAGACCTATGCTCAGGACACAAACGATGGGCGCATGGGTGCCAGCATTACCCCACTTAAGGATGGTCGAGTTCTGATCATGGGTGGCACCGAGGACCATAATTTTGGAGTTCCTGGTCGCGTCCTTAATTCTATCGAGATCTATGATCCCAGCTCTGGGCACCTTTTTCTCCGCCCTGAGACCCTCAGCACACCTCGAGCTTTTCACAGCGCAACTCTCTTGAGCACTGGGGAGATCCTCATCGTTGGAGGTGCCAGCCAGATCAACACAGGGAGGCTGATTCCCAGCCCGAGCGCCTCCCTCTTGAGCTTTGATGAACAGGATCAGATCATCATCCAAGGGGTCAGTTCACCCACGATGGGGACCCTGGCACGCTATCATCATCAAGCGATTCCCCTGAGTGATGAGTTCTCTTCGGTTCTCATCCTGGGCGGCTTAGGAGATGATGGAGTGCCATTGGCCAGCGCTCTACGCTACTTCCCCTACGATCATATCTTTGAAGCTCAGGGGGATATGGGGACTCCCCGAGCACACTTCGCTGGGGGCAGCTTTGGGGTAGCGCGGGGTCCACACCAGTTGGCTTTCGCCAGTGGAGGCTTGGATGCAGATGGGGAACTCCTGGACAGCGTCGATATCTTTGTGACCGGTTCTGAGGAGCAGAGGTGTCATGAACAGGTCATACCGACCACACGCCAAGGCTGTTTTGTCTTTGTATCCTCCAAGCACAACACTCCCCGTTGGCACCATCAAGCGGTCCCTATCGATGGAGGAAGCCAGGTCCTCTTTGTAGGAGGTTACTCCGATGTGGATAAACTCAAAGGCATTGCTCGCCTTGAGATCTTCGATCATGAGATGCAGTTCATCTCCAATGAGAGCGTTGGCTTGCTTCAGGCGGGGCGTGGCGAGCTGAGCGCCACTCTTCTCCATGATGGAAATATTCTTGTCGTAGGGGGTGGTCAAAACAGAAGTCCGACAACCTATGCAAGCCGATTGGTCCCTTTCCCAACTGAGGAACCGACGAAGGGCTTTCAGCTCCACCCACTCACCGGCTGCGAGCTGAGTGAGGGGCGAATGGGCCATACTGCCGTTCGCCTTGGGCATGGCCCTGTCTTGATTCTGGGTGGGCTCTCGATCTACGCTGGTGAGCTTTTCGCTTCTCACCGTCCTGAACTTTATTTCCCATCTGCGATCAAACTCCAACCCTACTATGGACCCTGAGATGCTCAGTCGCCTTGAGAGATATCGTGGAGCGGTCTTGGGGGCAGCTATTGGAGACGCCCTGGGCCACCCCTTGGAGTTTCTCTCTCTAGAGGAGATCCACGCACGATTTGGACCTCGGGGGGCGGAGGGTTTTAAGCTCTACTGGCGAGAAGAAGAGGGGCCGCTCTATGCCCCCTACACCGATGACACCCAGATGGCTGAGGTGGTCCTGAGGGCGCTGCTCCTGGAGGGAGAGGAGATGGAGCCCTGTATGGAGTTGATGGCGCAGGGTTTTGTGGAGTGGATGAATAATCCTCAGGGGGGACACCGAGCCCCAGGCAACGCCTGCCTCTCAGGCTGCCGTGCTTTAGCGAGAGGGCGCCACTGGTCTGAAGCGGGCGGCGCTCGAGCGGGGGGCTGTGGCTCGGTGATGCGGAGTTATCCCTTTGGTTTGCGCTTCCCTGATCAGCCTCAACGGGCTGAAGCTTGGGCGGTCTCCCACTCTCGAATGACCCACCAAGATCCTATCGCTTTAGCAGCCTGCGCGGCGATGGCTCAGGGGATCGCTTCAGCGATACGAGGGGAGCCTGTCTCTCAGACTTTGGCGTTGATGTTAGAGGCCGCCGCCCGCTGGGACCAACATACAGCGGCGATGATGGCGCGAGCCCAGCGTGAAGCTGAGGCGGGAGATCCTCCTGAAAAGGTTCTGGAATATCTACAAGCTTGGGCAGCTCATGAAGCGATCGCAGCGGCTTGCTATCTCCTGGCTCGCAACCCCGAGGATCTTCGAACGGGGCTGTTGGAGGGAGCCAACAGCCCTGGAGACTCCGACAGCATCGCCACGCTCATCGGCGCTCTCTTGGGAGCGCGCTTGGGTGTTGATGCTCTGCCTTCTGAGTGGGTCCGAGATGTAGAACGAAGCGAGACCCTGGACCTTCTGGCCCAAACCCTCTTTAAGCGCTCGTGAGTGACAGTGAAGGCTCAAGCGAAACA
Source organism: uncultured Nannocystaceae bacterium (assembly GCA_964384025.1). GTDB lineage: Bacteria > Myxococcota_A > Bradymonadia > UBA7976 > UBA1532 > CAYLJJ01. Next base: position 10,793 of record CAYLJJ010000062.1, on the reverse strand, counting down.
GGGTCGGGAAGATGAGGGCTGCTCGAGCACCTAAGCGAGCAACACTCGCTCAATGATGGCACCGATCTCATCGGCGAAGTGATCCACAGGGACATCAGCGACCGCCTCAGGATAGAAGCCGTTGACATGGTGTGTCTTAGGCCCGAGACCCAGGGCGATCAGCTGTAAAGGAACGCCCGGTTGAGTCAGCTCCTCGATCACCCGACGAAGATCATCGGCGTTGGAGTGTCGTCCTTCAGGAAGGCCATCGCTGACCACGATCATCAGACGATCACTGGCAGGGTGCTCTATCAGACGCTCAGCTGCACTCATCAAGCAGGGGCCATCATCGTTATAGATCGGCAGGTTATTGCCCCCTGGACGGTTGCCCTCCACCTCTAAGGGCATCTCGACGATGCTGGAGCGGACGCTGTCGGTGAAGGGCTCTCCAAAGCCACAGAAGGGGATCAGAAGATCTTGAAAGCCATTGACCTCAAAGGGGGTTTTGAGCCGCACTAGGGTCTCAGCCATCAGGATTGTTCCTAAGACCGCCGAGATCGCCTTCTCCCCCTCCATAGAGCCGCTGAGATCGATCAGTAGAGAGATGGCGATGTTGCGACGATCAGGAATACTGCTGCGGATCCAGAGAGATTGATAACGCCGAGGATCAGCTTCAAAGGCCATCGCTCGACGAAGATCGATACGACGACCGCTGGGATAGCCGCTCTTCTCCCGTAGGCGCTCGCGGGGGATCAAGATCGACTCTAGATGTTTAAGGAGCTGCTCAACCTGAGAAGAGACCTTGTCATAGGCTTCATCATAGGCAGAGCGCTGTCCCCAATCCCACTCCAGGGGAGGGCCTGGGAGGAAGATCTGTGGCCCATCCCAGTGCAATGGTGCAGGGCTATCGAAGAGGACCAAGGGCAGCTCCGACTCTAAGAGCTGCTCCAACATGGAGAGAGAGAGCTGCTGAAGATCCCAGGGGGGTGGTCCGCTGTGGCGGATCACCCGCCCATCTTTCCAGATCTTTTGAAAGAGATCACTCATCCGCTCTGAGAGCGGGTCACGAGCCTCACGACGCAGCTCCGGGCGCTCTCTAAGGTGATCCTCAAGGAAGCTTAAGTCGGCGTCGATCAGCTCCATAGCGGCGGGTAGAATCTCCTCCTCCGCCAGCTGTAGGGCTTCCAGGGCGCTGCTGCGGGCGATCTGCTCCCAGCGGGTCCAAGCGAGGGCCTCAGGTTGGAGTGCATAGAGTCGCGCCGTTGCCTTGGGATCTGGCTTGGGCAGCTCCAGCTCAGCGGCGGGTAGAGTGTTGGCATAGGCGCGTCGTGCCTCTCGGGTTCGCGCCAACACATTGCGCACCCGGATGGGTAAGCTCAGCTCCTCCTCTGAGGGCAGCCAGCTTCGGCGGCCTTCAGCGCTACAGGCTCGACAGAAGAGCAGGAAAGAGGGCAGCCAGGGTTCAGGTGGAGGCTCCTCTTTGGCGACGCGCTGAAACCAACGCCCTGTCCCTGGATAGCGCGCTGACATCCAGGACTCCACCCGAGGGATCTCCAAGGCGGCCATCAAGGCTCGCGCAGCGAGGTGAGAGGGAAAACTCCAGTAGGAGAGAGCGCCCTCAGGTATCCGCCAAGACTCCTCCATACCGGGAAAGCTGAGCAGCTCCTCTTCAGCCTCCAACCAGTGACCATAGGCCAGCTCCTCCTGCTCTTCAGCCACCTGATCAAAGCGGGTGAGAAAGAAATGTCCTACCTCGTCGGCCAGACGCCCTGCGCAGTAGTCGGTCCCATAGCGCTGGAGATCTTCCTCTGGAACCTTGATCAGCCGCCTACTTGGATCCCAAGCCCAGGGTCCCTGATGGATCAGGATACCGATCTGAGTATCTTGGCAGAGCCCTGCGGCCAAAGCGGCCAGCTCCTCCCTCAGAGCTTTCATCCCGAAAGATCTCCATTGGCCTTCAACTCCCAGGTGTTGGGTCCGATGCCTGCGGCGTCTAGGAGGCGGATCACCACGCTGCGATCAGCCTCTGAGCTGACCCGAGAGAGGTAGGTTCGTAAGAGGGCGACGCGCATGGCGTAGAGGGGATCCTCTTGAGCGAGGCTGCTGTTGAGGTAGTCGATGATGGAGAGCAAACCTCGACGAGAGAAGACATAGCGTTCTCGACGACGAGCCCCAAGCGCAGCGCTGCGACCTCCCGTTCCTGTGGCGCCCTCTAGAGCCGCTTGGAAGCGGGAGAGAGCTCTTAAAAAGCCCTCAATCTCAGGGACCTCAGCCAGACGAGGATAAGGGGCTCGCCCCTGTCCCCCCAGATAGCTGCGGCCCCGCAGCACGACATCAGGCTGAACGCCAAAGACCAGGAAGCGCAGCATGGCGTGATAGTCTGCCTCGCCAGGCAGGGTTACAAAGCGATGCCCTCGCCAGCGATCTCGATAAGCTGGGCTGAGAGGAGAGCGCCCCGCATACTCAGCCGGGTTCATGGTGGCGAAGATACGAAAATCGGGATGCACTGGCTCTCCACCGTTGCCGATGAAGCTGTTGTCATTCTCGGTGAGGACGATAGAGGGTTCCCGCTCTAACATCGAGTTGAGGCGCTCTAGGATCTGGGGCTCTGCCAAGTTCAGCTCATCCAGGACCACCCACCAGCCCTTGCGCATCGCGGAGATCACCAAGCCATCCTGCCAGACCCAGGGATGTGGGCTCATGCGCTCTTCAGCCATGATCTGCTGCACCTCAAGGGGGCTTAGATCTCGACCTGCGGCACGCTGAAGGATCCTCTGGCTATCTGGGCTCAGCTCATCTGCGCGCTCATAGAGTTCAACAGGGGCGACAGGCAGGGCTGAAGCACCATTCTGAGGAACAAAGCGCCCCACCAGCTCCCCAGTGTCGGTCTGACCGTTCAGGTTGAGCCGTGCTATAGGCTGATTGAGCAGCATCGCCAGATACATGATGATGCTGGTCTTAGAGACGCTGGTCTCTCCCTCTAAGAGCACTGGCTCGCCCAGAGAGACGCTCTCCGCCAAGTGCAGTAAAGTCTCAGCGCTGCGTTGACTCAGGCAATAGTGTTCAAAGGCGGAGCGCTGAGGCACCATTGGGGTTCTGAGGCCCTGTCGCCGAGGGAGGAGGACATGACCAATACGAACACGGTCGCTCTCTACTGAGAGCAGCGGGCGGGGAATCTGATCCTGGTCCTGGAACCAAGCGTCAGGCTCCACCGCCATGGGAGGTTCCTCAATGATGGTGGTTGGCTTGTTGGGTAAATAGAGCCAGATGTCATCATCTGAAGTCCCCCAGGCGCGTTCTAGACGGCAGCGTTGCTCTGTACGCTGAAAGACCAGATCAGCGATATGCTGAACGAGCGAAGGCGGCGCTCCTCCATATTTGATCAGAGGGGCGGTGATGTCTGCCTCTGTATCTGTATCAAAGCTCTTAAAATCCATCTTCCGCAGCTCTCCAACCAAGCTGCCATAGTCGGGGGGCTTAGGACTCTTGAAGGAGAACTCAAAGTCCTTACAGCGCGCACGGATCCGCTTGAGGAGACGACCATCTCGGATACCCACCGTGGGTAGATCGATCTCGATCTGAGAGCCTTTGAGGGAGTCATCCACCACAAGGAAGAAGTGATCTAGAGCGCCCAGCTCCTTCATCTGCTGCTCTACCTCAGCGTGGATCAGGGCGCCCACACGATCCCTCCCTGCATCACCCCAAGCGATTCGAAAGCCGGTTGAGCCAAAGGGCAGAGACTCTAGGCGGACCCGCTGATAGCCCTCACGGTTGAGCATCTCGCGGATCGTCTCAGCGCGCTCTTTACTGTCACTGCGGACGGTGATCTCCCAGCGGATGGGATCATCCCCAGCATAGGGGTAGAGTTCTCCTGAACGCAGAGCGCCCAGCGGTAGGAGAATCTGTGGCTGCCCCTCCCCCTCCTCCTCCACCTCCAGGGGATAACGGCTAAAGTCCACCCGTTGACGAAAGAGAAAGGATTCAATGGCGCTGCGTAGCTCCTCGGCGGCAACAGGATCTTGAGCCAGCTTCCCCAACTCCAGCGCAAAGCGAGGGCGCTCTTGGGGGTCGAGAGGGCGTACATCGCTGCGGGTAAAGCCTCGATCCTTAAGCCAAGCTTGAGCGGCAAAGAGAGCCTCATAGTCATCCCCGCGCAGCTCCATCCCGATACGAGCCTTGACTCCCTCCCCCTCAAAGGCTGGATCACGCAGATGAAGCCAGATGTCATCATCTCCATCCCCCCAAGCCTTCTGCTCCTTGACGCTGATCCCCTCTTGGTGAAGGAACCATCGCACCACCTGTCGTGCAAAAGAAGGCGCACCACCGTAGAGGAGCTGATTCCTCTCCTGGGCTTCGATCTCCACATTGAACTCATCAAATCCCAGGGGCTCCAGCTTACCCCTGAGGCGCCCAGAGAGCTGCTCAGAGTCGCAGTGAATCTTAAGATCCCAGGCATCTAAGCCTTTGGCGTCTCCCAAACGCAGCTCCAAATCCGCGCCGTTCATCCTCTTCGAGCTGACTGAAGGCAGTAGAGGCTTGATCTGTTCAACGAGTCGAGTGACCTCAGCCAAGTCCAGACCGGGGCGATAGCAGATCTCCAGAGAGTGACAATTCCTCTCTTTAAAGGTCACCTTATAATCCTGGGCGCGCAGATGCCCCGCTAGAGCTTCACCAAGGGCCTCAATGCCGCTGACAATTCGAACTCGCATCAAAATGACGACCTCCAAAGACTCGCCGGTCATGCCATCGTCAAGGCCTAGACGCAATACCCATCTATCCAACTTCAGGGTCTTTATCATCTCTCTGGAGAGATCCTCTCCAAAACAAGCTGTGCTGCTGATATGTACGAGGATCGCTTTTTCTCTGACGGAGGCGTTATGGCGCTCAGTGACATCCTGGCGGTGTTTGGGAACCTCAAATCTGAGGGGGGTGGAGGGCTGAGGTCCTGGCTCCTCCCTCTCTTCGCTGTGCTCTTAGTCTTTGGGACCCTCTTCTCTGAGGAGGGAGGCTTTATGGAGGTTGAGCCAGGGGAGGTGGCGATTCTTTACAACAACACTGGCTTGGGCTTCTTGGGAGAGTCCAGCAGGGTGGTCAAAGAGCAGGGGATGTTGAGTTTCTTGCCCCTCTTTCAGCGAGTGGAGAAGTTGGACACCCACCCTCAGATCTTGGTGATGGAGGGCAGCAAGGATCTTCCAGAGCGTGGTCAGGTCCCACGCCTGACGGTGCGCGCCAGTGACGGCTCTAACTTCTACTTTGAGAAGGTAGAGATCCATTATCAAGTGATCCCAGGCATGGCCGCAGATGTGATCGCCCTGAGCGGCGTCAGGGATGCTTATAAGCTCAAGGCGGTGCGGGTCCACGCCCGTGAGGTCCTACGCAATGAGTTTGGGAAGTACACCTTCCTTCAGGTCGCCAACCCCAGCACCTATGGCGGAGCCACCTCCCACGCCAAGACCGCCCTCAACGAGCGCCTCAACCCTCTGGGGATCGAGATCACCAATATCCCCCCACCCAAGCCTAAGTTTGATAACCGTGTAGAGCAGGCGATCGAGGATCGTCAAAGCTCAGAGCAGGAGGTGCAGGTGCAAGTGGAGCGTCGCAACAAATTGCATCAAGAAAAGGGTCGCCGCACTCAGCAGCTGGAGCAGACCAAGAGCGCGGAGTATCAGCAGCTTTTAGGAGAGTTGGAGGCGCGTAAGCAGCAGGCTGCCAACCGCTTTATCGCAGTAAAGCGCGAGGCTGATAAATACTTTATCGAGCGCCAAGCCAGCGCGAGGGCGATGCGAGAGGAGAAGGTCACCCGCGCCAAGGCCAATGAGGTCGCCTATCGTAAAGAGGCAGAGGCCCTTGTTGCCAAGATCAAAGCGGTGGGAGATCAGGGAGAGGATATCCTCAATAAGGAGATCGCGGAACATATCTTTCCCCAGATGAGCAGCCTCAAAGCCCAGCCCTACAGCAACCCCTCATCGCCTCTCGACATTCGACATATTCAAGCGGAGCAGGGAGAACTACAGCCATGATGAAGATCATCAACCTCATCGCCTTGGCCGTGATCGCCATCTTCCTCCTGCCCAGCATGTGCTCTGAGCAGATCGTCCCTGGGAGCATCGGAGTTCGGCGTAGCCTTCAGGGGGGTATCAGTGAACAGGACTTCACTCAGGGGCGGCATCTCAGCCTGCCGATGTGGCACAGCTGGTATCAGCTCAACGGCACCATTCAATATCTGGAATATAGCGGTAGCGAGGCCCTGGATGTGCGCACCAAGGAGAACAACGTCATCCATATCGATCTAAGCATCGCTTACCGTATTCGCGCGGGAGAGGCTTGGGAGATCGTCCGGGCGGGCTTCGTTGACAGCTATGAAGCCAAAGTGAAGTCAACCTCTACAGGGCTCCTACGTGAACACCTCGCGCGCTTCTCAAACTTAGATGTTCAAAACCCCAAGCTGCGGATCAAGGTGGCGGGTGAGACCTTACCGGCTCTGAATGAGGGCTTGGCGCGCTATCACATCGAGGCCACCCAGCTGATTATCCGAGGCATCCGTTTCCGAGATCAATATGAGCGCAAGCTCCAAAATAAGCAGCTCTTCGCTGTACAGGGACGCTTGGATGAGGCCCGTGAGAAGGAGCTAAAGGCTCGGCAGGATACAGAGACCTTGGAGAAGGTGATCATCAAGGATATCGCCCTCAAGAGAGAGGAGTGGAACCGAAAAATCGAGGAGGCTAAGACCAAATTTGAAGTGGAGATCGCCGAGCTGGACGCCAAATCGACCCTCTACTCTCGTAAACGTCGCGCTGAGGCCGATGCCCTCTACGCTGAGTTGGACGCCGAGGGGCGCTTGGCAGAGGCTCTAGCGAAGGCTCTGGGAGAAGAACTCAAGGCCAAGGCTCTGAGCACCCAGGCGGGGCGGACCTTTAGCGCGATCATCGCTGTGCGCAACTTCAAGCTGGGTGATTTTCGCCTGAACTCTTCAGATCCTCGCTTCTTGGCGGAGTTTGGCAGCTTGGCAGCTTGGCGTAAGTTCTTCTTGGTGCAGTGATGTTGCGACTGATCATCATGGCGATTTTTATGGGTGGGGGGGCTTATCTGGCCTTCAAGCTTTGGGAGAAGGCCAAGAGCCTCGCTCCACCTCCAATCCCTGAGCGCTGGGGTCTGTTCATCGGCGAGGGGGCGGTGGCCTCAGCTTTGGAGAGCCGCGCTCGCTTTATCCTGTTGATCAAAGTCTGGGCTCCTGCGCAGCGCCGAGCCTTTCTGCTGGAGATCCATGAGGTGATCGATGAGATCGTCACTCTCACAGAGCGCTCAAGGGAGATCAACTCCAACCTCAACGAGTTGAAAGGGCCTGAGATCGACGCCTTTCAGGCGAGCGCTCAGAGCCTCCTAGAGGAGGCTGATCGAGGCGCTCGGGAGCTGAACCAGCTCTACCTAGAGATGATGTCTGAGGCCAATCTTCAGCGCTGCGAACCCACTGGGAAAACTCAAAACTTGCTGGAGGGCCTCCAGCGGCAAGTCGCTGCTGAGCGCGAAATCCGTAAGTCTCTAGAGTAGCTCAAGAAACTTCAAGCTGGCCTAGATCCTGAGATCCTTAAGCAACCTGAATTTCTTCACCTCCCACCGAGCACCAAAGGTTGATTCAAAAACGAGCAAAGCGGTTCTGAAAACGGATGTGTCTCAATGCAAGATGCTTGGAACAGATCTTCATATGGTTACGCCGCCAGTTCAAACCCGACACCATCCAGAGAGATTCACCAACACACCTCGTCTACGAAGAACTCCTGCCCGCCCACACCAAAGCTGCTCAGCACAGTGTTGGTGGCTGTACCATCAAGGGTTACGGTGCCGAAGTGGTAGCCGAACATCGCAATCCTGGTGATGTTTACGTTTACCCCAGCCATGCTGGCTGGAGCGCCAGACAGGTCGGCGGTGTTGGACAGCACGCCGTTGACCCACAGGTTCACGTTCCCACCAAAATCGGCATAGGCAAATGAGGCCACCATCGTCCCAACGGTGGGCGCCACTGCCAAGCTGATGTTGTTGAGGTTCATCTCCTGCACTGGACTGCCAGCAGTGTAGTTGCTGACTACGATGGTTGAGAAGCCAGCCATAGTCCCGCCGGAGGGCAGCCAGCGAAAGCCGCGCAGGCTCACATTGCCCGCTGGGTGAGGCGGGAGCGGCCCGACGCCTGCGGTGGTTCCTGGAGCGGGTCTCTCCATGTGCAGACAGGCGGCGGCGACGGGAGTAATGATGGCGGTGATTGCGAGCAGGGCCAGAGCGTGGGTGATGGTCTTCATGATTACTCTCCTCAATGAGCGTATTAGGTTGCACAAGGAGTTCGCTCGCTCTCTTGGCTCTCTGACATACACTGATCATTTTTTCTGGAGGAGTTGGCGAAGCCCAGATGAACATACCATTTGAATCTCTAAAATTCAGCTTCGGAGAACTCCATTTTTGATTACTCCTCTGGAGCTGGGCGGCGTAGATCAAAGCAGAACATGAAGATACTGCCCAGGATGGCTGTGGCGAAGCAGATCCCTGCGCCTACGGTCTCGTGGGTATTGGCTGAGGGTCCCGAGTCCATGACCCCAAGGCCCCGTACAAATGAGACCGCCAGGGCGATCCAGATCAGGATCCGTAGAGTTTGAGTCGCTTTCTTCATATTGGAAGCTCCATTTATCACGACCAAACATAGTCTCCGATTTCAGTCACCATTTCGCCTATCTTGGAGCATCGAGCCTCTAAGGAGCTGATCTCTTCGCAAGTTTATTCGCCCTGACCCTCTGAGAATGGCTCAGTTGATGGAGTTAGACGAGGATAGAGCGGTGGTTGAAAAGCATCTGCTGACCTAAGATTCATCATGCGTATCATGCTCTGCTATCCGCCACTGCTCCCCACTAATGACGCTGCTGCGCTCGCGGCCCGTGATGACAAGGATAACTCTGTTATCCCGATCGGCGTCTATATCTTGGGGGCCATCCTCCGAGACAAAGGCCACGAGGTTCTGATTGAGAACTTCGCGTTGATGCCCTGGGATATGGCGCTCGCGCGTGTCAAGGCGGTTGGCCCAAAGCTCTTTGGCATCACCTGCTATACCTTTCACCGCCACTATGTCGCTCGCTTTACCGCGCAGGTGCGCAGGCTCTGCCCCACAACCCATATCTCGGTGGGTGGTGTTCACGCCTCAGCGATGCCGCTGAAGCTCCTCGACCGCTGGACCTGGATCGACACGGTGGCGGTTGGAGAGTCAGAGGTCTCATGGCCTATTCTCGTGGCACGGCTCGCTGCGGGCGAGGGGCTACAAGGGCTCCTTGGTATCGCCAGTAGGGATGACGAGGGTGTACCCATTTTTCCTGGACGACAGCCAGCGATTGAGGATCTAGATCTCCTCCCCATCGCGGCGCGCTACTGGTCCTATGATATCCTCGCGACCTCACGCGGTTGCCCCTTCGCCTGCAACTTCTGCTCCTCCCCCTCAATCTGGGGTCGAAAGGTCCGTGAACGTTCCCCTCGACATGTCATCTCGGAGCTGGAACACCTCCGTCGAGCGGGTATCACCCAGGTTCACTTTAAAGATGAAACCTTCACCCTCAAGAGGTCGCGGGTCGTCGCGCTCTGTCAGTCGATCATCGACGCGCGTCTTGGCATTTGGTGGACCTGCGACACACGAGCCAGCAGCCTGGATGAAGAGCGACTGTATATGTTGCGCAAGGCAGGCTGCTTTCATATCAGTCTGGGTGTAGAGACCGGTTCTCCACAGCTCATCGACTACTATAATAAGCGCGAGAAGCGGGAGGCGGTGATCGCCGCCACCCGCCTAGCGCGTCGCTTCGGGATCACGGTACGCCATTACTACATCATAGGCGCCGAAGCTGAGACCGATGAGACCGTTGGGCATACACTCGATCTAATCGAGCAGAGCCGCCCGCAGCGCCTCTTTGTCTCAACCCTGTCTGTGCTGCCTGGCACCGAGTTGCATGATGAGATGTGCCAAGAGAGGGGCTGGGATGACTCTATCTGGTTTGATAACACCGATGAGTGGATCCCTGCCGATCCGACAAGGAGGTGGCGCGACTACCCAACATGGCCACAGCTCAACGCTCTCATCAACGGCGGCAAAAATCCTAAGGACAAGGAGATCTTATGGCCTCTGACGCAGGATGAGCTTCGCTTAGCGGTTCAGGTTGCGCCCGATGCCTGGGCATCTCGCTACGATCTGAGCCAGTCGCTGATGAAACAGGGCTGTCATCAAGAGGCCCTCACCAGCATCAATGCGCTGCTCGAACTGAACCCAGGCTTTGACAAAGCTTGGCTGGACGCCGCCCACTGTCTGCGCGCGATGAACCTAGATGAAGATGCCCTCACAGCTCTTGAGCGTGTGGCACAGCTTGAATATGCGGCGAAGGGCAATAAGCTGTTGGCCTTGCTGGAGCGTGCGGTGATCCTGTTTGACCAAAACCATCCCGATCTGGCCACACAGCTTTGCCTTGAGATTGTACGGACAGAGCCCCGCGTCAGTGAAGCCTATCGCTTGGCCACAACACGCCTCCTGGCGGCGGGTCGAGCAGCGCCTGCCGCGGCCTTTGGCGCCCTGTGGATCCGCGCTTTCCCAAATGATGCCTTAGCGTGGGCTACCCGCGCCCGCTGTGCCGCGCAGCAGGGTCGATTGGATGAGAGCCGCGTTTACTTTGAGCGGGCCATTGAGTTGGCGCCTGATGAGTCGGGATTGACCGCTGAACTCGCGGTTATTTTGAACAGTCTAGGCGGGGTGTGACTCTCAGCCCTCTCGCGTAATCATTGGGCTTTTCGGATCCCAGAGC
>CAYLJJ010000061.1:0-41900 GCA_964384025.1 uncultured Nannocystaceae bacterium | reverse complement strand
CCCTGATTCTCTGCAACATCCGAGAAATGGGTGCCATAGACCTCAAAGATCCCCTCAAGATTGGGGCTCCCCAAGTCTACTCCCAGAGCACCCCCATAGAGGATGCCGTTCCCCACGGTGAGGGGCTCAACCTCTTTTAGATTGGTGGGACGCCAGCGATAGCCTCCGTTAAAGGCAAAGCGGAAGCTTTCTCCGCGGTACTCCAGAGCCAGCTTAGGGCTGGCGACAAAGTGCCTGGAGGAGTTGCCCCCATCGGCGTCTCCTGTAGGAAAGGAGAGTCGAGTTACGACCGCCAGCCCAAAGCCGGTCTTCTGCCCCACCCCAAGGAGGATCAGCTTGGGGTGCAAGCGAATATCTCCAATACCCGCAGCATTGTCCACCCCGACCACTTGGCCGTTGATCTCAATATCAGGTTTCCCGCTGCTGTAGCCAAAGGGCAGGACCGCGCCGATCTCAACACGCTCATGAACAGACAGAGCCAAGTGGAATTCAAAGGTGGTTAGATCCTCGATGATGAGCTTGCGGACATTATCATTATCATCCCGCTCAACAAGAGGATTGCGCCCATAACTCAAGTAAAGGGAAGGAACAAAGCGCCCAATTTCTCCAGTCTGTGTTCCCTCGACCGAGAGGTAGTTCCAAGAGCCTGTCGCTGGCTTAAAACCCTGGATATCTTGAGCGTTCCCCACGCTAACCCAAGAGAGTAGGAGCAAGGCCATCAAACGAAGCTGGTTTCGCATAGCGTAAATCCCCCAGATGCTGCATGAAGCGCCACCGTACCCTGTTCCTCATTCCGGGTAAAACAAATGAGTTCGTGACAGAAAACTTTAAACTGGCCAGAACTCTCTTATCCGCAACTTTGGAGTCAGCGAGGTTGTAGCTGGCCGATGAAGCTGAGCATACTATCCACCCCACTTCCAAAGCCCCCTGCTGATTTGGAGATCGTCCAGGAGCGTTCGGGTTTCTCAACTCCCCCCAAGGTCATCGCTTGATCCACAGGCTCTGGAAGCTTCAGTTCTATCGAGATCCCCACCTGAAAGCTTGCGCCATCCAGGTAGCCTCCAACGAAACCACCTTTGTCTAAAGCTTTTCCCTGCCCCAAGAGACCTTGGATCTCTTTCATCTTGCTCTGAGTGCGCTCCATGGCGACCCCCCACTGATCACGCACATCGCCTCCACCCGAAGCGATCTCTAGAACATTCGCGAGGAAAACAAGGCCGGTAGCTGCAAAACCATGGAAGAAGCCGATAAAGGCTCCCATCATCTCGTAATAATTGGGTGTATCTGCGCTTCCGCCGACCCCGAAAATCCGCCCCACGGTAAAAGAGTAGCTGACCAGAGCCGCGCGCCCCATGGGATCTCGAGTCGTGTAGGGATCGTTGAGGGCAAAGCTATAGGGGTGTTGGCTGAGGGGCCGCAGCCGCTCTCCCTTCTCTGGATCGACCTGAAAAAAACGCCCTGTACCTGGATCATAGAGGCGATCGCGGAACTCCAAGAGGCCGCTCTCCAGATCCAGAGGCCGCGCTCCAAAGCCCAGCAGGGGATCAACCAAGCCCTCGCTCCTCAGAAGATCTCCAAAGTCATCCCACCATTGGCGTCGGGCCACCTGCCCCTCTTCATCCAACAGCGCGATGACCGCGCCTCTGAGATCAAGGATCACTTGATAGCTTTCTCCTCCTCGGCTGATCCCCAGGAGATGGTCAAGGTTGGGGCCATGGTGAAAGCGGGTGATCAGACCATCAGGCTCGATGATCAGGAGGAGCTGGCGCTGATCGTAGATATAGCGAGTTAGGGCTCCATCAACGCGTTTAGAGATGCGCCGTCCAAAGCCATCATAGTTATACTCTGTCTCAGACTCTGGGTGTTGAGAATCTGGGGCGAAGCGAGCGTAGCTGATCAAGCGATTCTGCTCGTCATAGCTGAAGCGCTCGCGTCCTCCCGCATCGTCCACTCGTGCGATCAGGTTGCCCGCGCCATCATATTCATAGCTGTAGAGATCATCTTCCAGGAGACGGTGGGCCGCGTCATAGCGATAGAGGACCTCCCCCTCCTCGCTCTCCATACGACTGCGGTTGCCCACAGCATCATACTGATAACGCCGTAGCCGCGTCTGCACCCCCTCAGCGTTGAGAGTTGAGGAGGAGGTCAAACGCCCCAGCGCATCCCAGATGAGATCCCGCTGACTGCCATCCTCTCGCTCAACACGCAGGACGCGCCCCGCGCTGTCTCGCATCAGCGCCTCACGGATGAGCAAATTATCCTCTGCATCACGGGTCTCCATCGCCAGTGGGCGGCCATTCTCGTCATAGCTATAGAGGGTGCTGATCCCCCCCGGGCGCTCCAGCGCCTGAAGCTGGCCTCGCGCATTCCAGAGGAATCGCAAAAGGCCCCCCTCAGGCAACTCCAGCTCCTCCAGGCGAGCAAAGGCATCGTAGCTGTAGCGGCTGAGGCCCCAAGGGGTAGAGAGCTGACTGCGCTGACCCATAGGGCCATAGCTATACTCTAAGCGAGCCTGGGGGTTCTCCGCTCGAATCATGCGTCCGTCAGCGTCAAACTCAAAGTGATCGACCCCCTCTGGATAGCTGGCCTGACTGAGGAAGCCCATCTCATTATAGCTGTAGCGTACACTCCCTGAAGCCTGCTCCATCTCGATGACGCGCCCCAGGGCATCAAAATGGTTCTCCAATCGATCTCCGTCGGGATCGGTCCAGCCCAAAACCCGGCCCACCGGATCATAGCGAATCTCAGTGAGGTTCCCCAGAGGATCTAGGCGCTCTGTGGGGCGATCCAGGGCGTCATAGCTCCAGCTCCAGCGACTGCCCTCGGCGTCGATCTGAGCGCTGAGGTTCCCAGATGGATCGTACTCATAGCGCGTGATCCCCCCCAGGGGATCCTCCACCTCAACAGGGAGGCCGCGTGGGTCATAGCTGTAGCGGCTGCGCTGACCATTGGCGTCGGTCAAAGCACTCACTCGACCACAGCCATCTCGCTCTACCAAGATCTCACTCTCATCAGGCAGACGCAGCCCCATCAGGCGCCCCACAGCGTCAAAGATCAGCTCTGTTCGGCCGCCATCCGCCTCCACCTGGGCGACCAAGCGCCCCAGGGCGTCATATTCAAAGGCTTGGCTCCAATCATCAGGGCCGCTGACCCCTATCAGCTGTCCCGCCTCGTCATACTGAAACTGAAAGAGAGCCCCATCAGCGCGACTATAGGCGCTGCGATTTCCATCCTCATCGTAATCATAGCTGATCAAGGCCCCTGCACTATTCTCAACCCCAATCTGGCGGCCTTGCCCATCATAGCTCAGGCCCAGACTGCGGCCTCCAGGGAGGCTGAGGCGCTGGGGGTTGCCAAAGCCGTCATACTCCACCGAGCTGCGCTGCCCCAAGGGATCGATGATGCCAGTGCGCAGATTCTCAGTGTACTCATAGCTCCAAGTCGCGCCGCTGGCGTCGGTCTCTTCGATGAGAGCATCGCCCTCATAGAGATAGGTGGTGAGCTGCCCCAGAGCGTCGATCCGTTGGATGATATGGCCCTGCTCATCATAGCTGTAGATCGTCTGGTTGCCTCGACGATCTGTGACCGTTTCACGGCGGCCCTCCAGGTCATGATCATACTGGATCACTCCACCTTGAGCGTCGATCTGTCGAACCTTGCGACCCTCGTTGTCATACTCAGTACGCGCCAGGGGGTGGCCATCAGGGCCGATGATCTCCAACAAAAGGTGCTCATCGTCATAGCGATAGCTTTGAACCCCTCCCGACTGGTCGGTTACGCGGATGAGATCCCCACGCTGGTCGTACTCATAGAGGATGCGGCCCCCAGCGGGATCTTGAATCGCTGTGATGCGCTCCAGCTCATCTCGCTCTAAGAGAATGGAGCTGCCCTTGGAGGAGATGATCGCGTCGCGATCAAAGCGGGTCCAATTTCCTCGTCGATCAGTCAACTTGACCACCCCTCGCCCCTGCTCCAACTCATAGCGGGTGCCCTCCTGAGTGATCAACTCATAGCGTTGGATCGTCTCAGCGGGGCTGTGTCCCGAGAACATACAGATCCCCTGAGCGGTGGCGAGACAATCATCCAGATTGATCAGCCGGGACTGTACTCCTGAAGGCGCTGTATAGAAGATGGGACCCATCCCCATGATGGGGTTGATATCGTAGCCGATGCTGAACACCTCACGACGACCATCAGGCAGGGTCACCATCACGTTGCTGTTGACATCCTCCATCAAGAAGCCATCACTGCGTCCCATGATCCAACCCCGCCCAAAGTCACCTTGGCGGCGATCTTGGCTGTCATAGCTGCGATCGATGCTGATGGGCAGCCCCTCGATGGGCAGATAGAGATCCCTGAGAGTGACGCGATACTCACCTATAGAGAGCCCCTCGGGGAGGGTGTAGCTGACTTGATGATAGAAGGCGCGAGTGTTGATATCCTCAGCGATCAGCTTGACTTGTAGCATCCCCGAAGGCAGGAGCGTAGGATCCAAGACCCCCACCTCCATCTCTTCGCCCACCTCATAGCCCTCATTGATAACCTGCCAGTCAGCTCCATCAGAGCTGATCAGGAGCTGGTAAAAGGCGAGGTTATCATCTCGAACACTACCCAACAGGGCTGTACGCTGGGTGAGCACGCTGCGATCCTCAGGGAGCAGCAAGCGAACATAGGGGGGCTCAAGATCTGAGGGATCTCGAATAGGGATCGCACGTTGAGCCTCTGCCCGATTGCCTGCGGTGTCCCAGGCCTGGGCCAGAGCCATATAACGACCCGGCAGATCTGCGGAGAACGATCCCCAGCCCTCCTCATTGAGCTGAATCGGCTGCCCTTCGATGCTCAAGCTGATGCGATCGATCCGTAGGTCATCTGTAGCTACGACCTGAACCTGGATAATCTCCCCAACCCCCACGGAGGGAGGATCAAGCTCAATATAGACCTCGGGAGGTGCCAGATCGACACAGACTTCCTCATCAATCTCTCCATCACAGTCATCATCAACGCCGTTGCAGATCTCCTCTGAGGGTTCTCCCGCCACAGCGTCACAGGCCACCTCTCCATCAGGCAGGCAGGCTCGCCAACCGGAGACCTCACAACCCCCAACACCAAGCGCACAGGGGCGACCTACCAAGTAGCCATCATCCACCACACCATCACAATCATCATCGACGCCATTACAGATCTCATCACCTGGAGAGCCCGCCTCAGCGATACAGATCAGCTCCCCTTCCCGACAGATCCGCGCTCCCTCTCGGCGGCAGGCGCCACGCCCAGCCGAGCAGATTCCCCCAACCCCCAAGGCCTCTTCATCCACCTCCCCATCACAGTCATCATCGATGGTGTTACAGCGCTCTAGGCCTGGCTCTCCAGGGGTTGCGTTACAGCGCAGCTCCCCCTCCTCACACTCCAGGAATCCATCAGCCATACAGGGACCCAGGCCCAGGGCGCAGGCATCACCCACACTCTCTGCCTCCTCATCCACCTCTCCATCACAGTCATCATCCAAGCCATTGCAGAGCTCAGCTCTGGGGCTTTGAGGCTCAGCATCACAGATCAGGGCGCCCGCTTGGCAGATCAGCTCCCCCTCGACCCGACAGCCAGCCTCTCCCTGAGCGCAGGGTTGTCCTGTACGCAATCCATCATCGATCTCCCCATCACAGTCATCATCGATGTTGTTACAGCTCTCCGCTACAGGCTGCCCTGGATCTACCGGACAGAGGACCTCAGCGTTGGGTCCACATTGAGCGATCCCCTCTCGTTGACAGGCCCCTAGACCCAACTGACAGGGCTCACCCAGCCCAATGCCCTCATCCACCTGTTCATCACAGTCATTATCCAGGCCATCACAAAGCTCAACGCGAGGGACCACCTCTCCAATACAGGGGCCAAAGCCTCCCGCTTCCAAGCAGAACTGCCGCCCAGGGTGACAGAGGCCAAGAAGCTCGCTGCCCTCAGGGCCGGTATAGCAGGGCATCTCCTCCCCTGGTAGACAATCACAGCCCCCCAACTCATCTACGAGGCCATTGCAGTCATTGTCCAGACCATCACAGATCTCTCGGGCAGGGAGCACCTCATCTCGACAGAGGCCAAAGCGTCCAGCGATACAGAGCTGCTGCCCCTCCTGACAGAGCCCCTCATCTGCGCTGCCCTCAGGACCGGAGTAGCAGCCACGCACGAGGGTCTCTCCATCTGCTCCCTCATCAAGGAGGCCGTCACAATCATTGTCCAAGCCGTCACACATCTCAGATGTGGGGATCACCTGATCTTCACAAGCGCCCATCTCTCCCTCTACACAGAAGCGCCGCCCTGGACGGCAGATCCCCTGATGCTCGCTGCCCTCTGCCCCCTCATAGCAGCTCTCCCAGAGGGGGCGCGCGTCGAGGCCCTCATCCACGCTGCCATTACAGTTATTGTCGATCCCGTCGCAGATCTCCGCTGAGGGAAAGTTGGGGAGAGCATCACAGGCCACCTGCCGGGGTCCTGCGCAGAGAAAGACTCCTTGAACCTCACAGGCACCCACCCCAACATGACAGGGGCTGTCTACAGGGAAGTCTTCATCAACGCGGCCATCACAATCGTTATCAGACCAGTCACATAGCTCCGCTGAGGGTCCTCTACGGGGGCTACAAAGCGCTCGACCCAGCTCTCCATCTGGGCAGCTGGTCAGACCCTCGCTGCACAGACCAAAGCCGCCCGTCTCACAGGAACGCCCTGCCTCGCAGGGGATCACACAACGGTGCTCAGGATCACAGCGCTCTCCCTCAGGACAGCTCCCCTCTCTACAGCCCTCTCTACAGGCTCCCTCATCACACCTGCTCCCCTCAGGACAGCCCTCATGGTTTTGGCAAACTTGGCCCTGATCTAGAGGAGGGAGATCAAGCTCAGGAGCAACATCCAACTCAGGCTCCGCATCGAAGGGGTGTTCAATAAAGGCCTCTGGGAGCCTGCTGTGTTGATCTGAGAGGAGAGAGAGATCTTCTAAGTCCTGTTCCAGATCGGGAAAGAGGAGGAGATCCTCTAAACCCTGATCAGCAGCCCCCTCGTCATGGGTGACATCCTCTGGAATGATAACCACATCCGGAAGGGGGGTGAGATCTAAAGGGATGGGGAGATCTAAAGGGATGGGGAGATCTAAAGGGATGGGGAGATCTAAAGGGATGCTGAGATCTGGAGGAGAGGGGAGATCGAGGAGAGGGATGAGATCTGGAACAAGCAGCTGATCAAGAATCGGCAGCTCAAGAATCATATCCTGAGGAGAGACTCCCTGATCCAACGCCTGATCTTGAGCAGGTTGCGCTCCGTCCAGGCTCCTTCCTTGATCCAGCATCCTCCCGCTTCCTACGCTGTCGTCACAGGAGCAGAGAGAATATAGAAACCCCAAAAAAAGAACCCTCTTCAACATCACAGCTCCCCTCTTAATGGCTACTCAAGCTGTGTAGCGAAGTTTGGAGAAGAGATCGAGGAGAGACTCTTGATACTGCTCAAGGGGGCTCTCTCCTCTGAGCCGGTTTGGGTGCAGCCTTATGGGAGATCTGCTTGAGCTCCCCTGTCCGTAAAAAACGGCGAGCGTGAGCGCGGATCACTCGTCCTTGATGCTTATCAAAGAAGGGCAGATATCCCTCACGCTGATAGCTCATGATGTTACCGGGTGTCTTGCTGTGTTTGTGATTTCCAAAAAAGTGGCCCAACTCGTGGGCCAGCACCGTGGCACGACTGTGAGCTGCGATGATGACCATATGCCGAGTGCGGTTTTGAGAGACGCGCCAATGCACCCCCATTCGCTCTACTCCAGGCGTGTGGATATCCATAAGAGTGGCGACCACAAAGCAGTTGATCACCGAGGGCAGCAGCAACCTCCCCAAACGATTGCGATCCCGTCGATCCTTAAGCACTGAGGGACCCTTCGATAGAGTCAAGCTGGAGCGCTCAAACTGAACCCCGTGGGGTTTAAAGAGAGCATTGGCGTGCTTGATCTCTGCGTCCAACCAAGCTTCCTCAACAACCGACGCTCCACTTTCTTGAGAGAGGTGAAAAACGATGGGAAAGATCTTGGGAGGCTTAGCCTGGGCCGCATAGGAGAGCAGGATCAGAGAGAGCAGCTTGTACATAATCCTCCATTGAGTTCAACTCCTCTCCACGGAGCTGCACTGGTGGATTCAAAGCATCCACATTTACCCTGGTCTTTTGTTTGGAATCTGACCTGAGCAGGTCATAGAGTTCTTCTGTACTCTACATAAATTCAGCCGAGGAAGGGCAGATTACCAAATCCGGCAGACTCTGGACCATAACAAAGATCAAAATCAAACGGCTTAGGGCACATCAGCTTTGGTCCAGTCGAAATAGTGTCGAAATGCGAGTGCCTTGCTGCGCGGCATGGATGTGTGAGGCAGTGAGGGATCGGGGAGATCTCCGATAGCGCGCGCCTTGCCCTGGCCCATAGGATGGTATGGCAGAAGCGTCACTCGTGGAGGCGCGAGCGGGCGGAGGCGCTGCGCGAGGCCCGCGATATTCTCCTCAGTAGCAGTGAACCCAGGTATGAGCGGGATGCGCACGATGACATCCTCACGACGACGCTTGAGGAGGCGCGCGAGATTCCCAAAGATGAGTCGAGCATCACCACCGAGGATCTGTTGGTGCGCGGTGGGGTCGGCCACCTTCACATCAAAGAGCACGAGGTCGAGTTGATCGAGGATACGGTCGAAGATCTCCCACCTGACCGCGCCACAAGTCTCTATAGCTACCGAGATGCCACGCGCTGTGAGCAACTCAAGCAACTCAGCGACAAAGCGGGGCCAAATGAGTGGCTCTCCACCCGATAGAGTTACACCACCCCCCGAGGCCTCGTAGTAGGCGCGGTCCTCCTCAACCAGGGCGAGGGCCTGCTCAACATTCATCACCTGCCCGGCGAGCCTCAGGGCCCTCGCAGGACAGGCCCTGGCGCAAGCCCCACACCCAAGGCAACGCCTCCGGTCTACTGCGCCCAGCGTGTCTACAGAAACTGCTCCGGTGAAGCAGGAAGTCGCACAGTCGCCACAGCCGATACAGCGCTCGGGATAGCAAACCAGCTCTGGATTGCGCCGTTGGAATTCAGGATTGTGGCACCACGGACAGCGCAACGGGCAGCCCTTGAGGAACAGGACGGTACGGATTCCAGGACCATCGTGCAGCGCATGCCGCGCAACATCACCGATAATCGCTGTGTTCATTTTGGAAGATACAGATCCTGTAGTCGGCGAGCCAAGTAACCGAAGCGATACAGGTAGTTGAGGTTGCCCTCCGGCGTGACTTTGTGTTGGAGCATCGACATTAGAATATCCTGTTGAGGCTCCAACAGATAACGCATGAGCGCCCTGCTGTCGGTGAAGCGGACCGTGATGTTCGGGTCGTTGATCTCTCCCTCGTAGACATGCATACAGCGGCCAAAGAACTCGGCCACGACCGCGACCGCGCCATCATCACTCAGGAACTGAAAACGCCCCTCAAAGCCCTCCACATCTTTATGAAGGCGTGGATCAACGATCAGCGCGACGCGCATCAGCGTAAGGAGGAGCTGGAGGAACTCTTCGATGAGTTCACCCGCGAGCGCTGTGTATAGCTGCTTTGCCAGCCGCTTTGCGACTGAGCGCAGCAGAAATGGCGTGAGCCAAGTACGCGTTGACGAGAACGCCGCAGATTTGGCCTCTGCAGAGGAGTCCCAGGCTCCGCGCTTCTCTCGGAGGCTCGGCGGCGCGAAACCCAGCGCGAGTTTGGCCCAGAATATCGTCCTGTGTGGTTTGCTCATGGTTCTCTCTTTAGCGCTGGAGGAAGAGGAACCGCCATGCCCGTCTTCAGGTCATACTGCGTGCGCGTGATCAGTTCCTCCTTCATGAACTCATTGAGATCATTGAAGTAAGCGGAGTAGCCAGAGACTCTGACCATAAGCTCAGGGTACTTTTTTGGATCGCGGCGTGCTTCTTCCAGCATCTCATAAGTCATCAGGTTGAATTGGACCTGCTGTCCGCCCTGTTGGAAATAGGCGGTGATGGTCCCTGCGAAGTTTTGAAGCATCGCCGCGCTGTCCGCTTCAGGGCTGTACTTGAGGTTCAGCGCCCAACCACCAGGGACCTCCCGCCCCCCCAACTCTGCGACCGCGTTCAAGCACTCAGTTAAAACAGGCGCAGCGCCAGAGACCGGCGTGATTCCGCTCGCGAACATCGCCCCAGCTCTCCTACCGCTGGGGAGCGCTGCACTCACGCTGCCCAACCCCGCATGGTTTGTCATCGTCCAATATGCTGGGCGGTAGGGCCCTCCACGGTAATTCGTATAGTTCTGGTAAACCTCAAAGAGCTGTCCTACGAGATTCTTTGCGTTCTTACGAGCGACCGGGTGTGCTGTCCCATACTTTGGGGCGTGGTTCAGGAGCCTCAGCCGCAGCTTCTCGCCATTCGACCCCTCAAAGTTGTCGCTCGTAGAGGCGATCAACTCCTCTAAAGTGATCGTCCCCTGATTAAAGACAAGCTCCTCGATCGCGTTGAGGGAGTCTACAACATCAGCGAACCCGATATGTGTTGCTCCTGAGGAGTTGTAAAGTGCGCCTCCGTGGGTGAGATCGCGACCACAGGCCATAGGCCCCACGGTGAAAGCTGACAGGAGCGGCGATGGCATCATCTCTTGGTGAACTTTGCCGAAGGCCTCGTTTAACTTGACCGCGTTCTCAATCACCCAGTTAAGCTGAGTCTTAAACGCTTCCCAGAACTCGTTAAAGGATGACATCACCGCCGGAGCAGGCGTACTTGGACCGATCTGCTCCTCTCCAAAGCCGGGTCGTTTGCCCGCGAAGAGGGCCAACTCCAGTGGCGCGACAAGGTTGAGGATGATCGAACTCGATGCCGCGTACTCTCGACCAGCGCTCGCGAGTTCAACACAGCCGATCACCGCATAGTCCCGAGCGTGCTCTATGGTCTCGCCCTGGCCCTCAAGCGCGATAATATTTGTTATGTCGTTGTAGATGGCGGGGACCGCCTTTGTGTTGATCACCACCTCAGAGACACGATCGCGGTAGGCATCGGGGTTCTTCTCAAGGTGATAGCGGGCGTTGACGTTCGGATCGCGGATCCGCAGGAGTTCGGTCACTCGCAGCATGATATAGGTCAGATCATTGACTGCGTCCTCACCCTGAGCATTAACACCGCCCAGGGTGACCGCTGGCACAGAGCCCGCACCGCCGAACAGGTATTCCGAAGCCTCAGGTACCATATCGACGTTGTCGGCGAACTTAAGCCATAGGCAACCCACCAGATCGATCGCCTCACCCAGCTCCAGATCTCCTGCGTCGATATCCCGCCGGTAATATGGGTAGAGCACTTGGTCCAGTCGGCCTGGGCTCATCGCCATATTGATATTCTCAGCATGGATTCCGACTTGGCACAGCCACAGAGCCTGTACAGCTTCCCGGAAGCTCTGCGGCGGATTGGCGGGCACACGGCGGCAGATCGCGGCCATCTCAACCAGCTCGGCGCGGCGTCGCTCATCCTCCTCATCAAGCGCCAGCTTATCGAGCTGCGCGGCCAAGTGCGCAGCATGCTCCATGAGCCCTTCAAGAGCGATGCGAACAGCGCGATAGAAGGCGGCATCCGGCGCCCCCTCCAGCGCACGCTCCTTCTCAGCAGCATCGGCGACCATCCCCAGCAGTCCACGGTTGAGCATCGCCTTATAGCTCGGCACCGTGTGGGAGATGGTGCCCGCTTTGCTGGCGAGAAAGAAGGTCATCTCCTCAAACAGACGCAGCTCCGTTGTGCGTCCGGTGCGCGCACGCAACACCTCCAGTACATTGCGCTCCATCCAAAACGGGAACACCTCCTCATTCAGCTCGCGGGCCTCTTCAGCCGTCAGCAGCTGGGGGTTCTTCTTGCGCTCGCTTACCGTGTACAGCTCCGGCCAGAGTGTAAGCGCAAAGAACTCGGGAAACAGCGGTGCACCAAGCGCCTTGCTGGTGGTGCTCCCAGCCAGCAGGTTCTCATCATGTACCGCTGGTGTCTTGTATCGGAGGTAGTGCGCTACCTTCTTTGCCTGTCGCACCTCGGGTCCATCGTTGGGATGATCTAGGTCGCGCAGGTAAGCGGTGATATGACGCGCCCGTTCAACGCAGATCTCAACCTGGCTCGCGAGCAGTTGCTTCCGCAGCGACGCCAATCGTGGGTGGCGCTCCAGAGTATGCTCCTTCAGTCTGATGTCATCCAAAGTGACAAGGCTCATGCGCTCTCCCTTACACTATCTGAGCAGTTCAAACTGCAGCCGCTTCAGCGACATGCGTGGCGATACGCCCCCACAATTCGAAGAACTCGGTGTCACCAAAACCCGACCCACTTCGAAAGAAACCGTGGTTCATGATTCGCCCTGCCATCAGCCGGTCTTGGCGATCGTAGTGCCCGATCACGTCCCCATGATCGCCTACGACGATGGCTCCAAATGCTTGATCAGGTCTCTCAGCTGGGGCGTGTGTTGTGAGCAACTGACGCGCGGCGTTGACAACGCCGTCGTTCGCTTCGACGTCCAAGGGCTTTAGCATTGCCGCTGGGTTGCTGATGATATGCTCCGCTTCGCGGTGCCGTTCAAGGATCTCGAGGAAGCGATCCGTCTCCACCGCAGCGTGGTTCTGCGCATATGTCGCGGTGAGCATGTGCATATGTTGGAAGAACTTATCACAGGCGCGTGGTACCCCAGAGATCTGCGCCGGTTCAGGCGGGGTCACCGACACAAAACAACGAACCGATGCGGGGATCTCAGAGTCGGGCGGATTCTCTGCTCGCAACCGCGCTAAATTATCTGGTCGCAGATCCTCGATAAGTTTGCGATGTGTAAGGAAGCGAGAGACAAACAGTGCGCTCTCCGGTGCAGCATACAGCAACGCGATGAGAGCATCTGACGACAATGACCGGCTGGCAAACAGGAAGAGTAGAGATCCGATCATCTGTGTGGCTTCGCGCAGACCACGCGGATCGAATGGGCTCAGGAACCAACCTGCAGCTGGGCTCTCCACGAGGCAGGTCCCGTAGTGCGGCGCCGACAGCGTTGTAACCGAGGCGATCCGTCGGCGCTGCTCGCTCGCTATATTCCAATACTTCCCCTTGAGCGGATCACGGCAAGTGAGCAGCTCTGCATCCACACCGCCGGTGCTGTGCCCCACAAGATGAAAGCGCTCCACTCCACCAAGCTCCTCGTCGAGGCGGTGGAGTTCGCGCAACAGGTAGGTCTGACGCGATATAAGGCAACCGATCGGATCGGTACCAATCCCAACCACCGGCACGGCGTAGCCCAACCGGTCGCGGAGCGCTCCACGTATGGTCGCTGACACCCGATCCGCGAAATAATAGAGCGAACCAAAGCGACCGAAGCCCATAAACCCAGGCACGAGTATGACAGCATCCCCAACCACAGAGCCCTCCTCCGATGATGGCCATGCCTCCAAGCCACTGCGCAGCCCCCTGATCGAGCCTTAGGGTTCGCTCGAGGGACCACGCTCCCTCTTTGACAACACATCCAAGCCAATCTTCGATCAACAGAGAGGAGCCTCACAGGATCTTAACGAGCCTGTCAAGATCGATCGGGCTCTATAAAGATGATCCCATCCGTGCTCAGGAATGCCCAGCTTTGAAACCCTTGATCTCCCCAAACTATCAGAGAGGAGATGAAGCTACTCTTGACACTGCCACTGGTCCTCCTCACTCCAATACCCAAAGGAGCAGAGATGCCCTGGAAAACGCTGAGCCCCAAAGAGGCTTTGATCATCATCGGTCAAGGCACTGAGCCTCCCTTTACAGGGGAGTACAACAGCCATAAAGAGGAGGGGGTTTACCTCTGTCGCCGCTGTAATGCCCCCCTCTTCCGTTCTCAAGCTAAATT
Source organism: uncultured Nannocystaceae bacterium (assembly GCA_964384025.1). GTDB lineage: Bacteria > Myxococcota_A > Bradymonadia > UBA7976 > UBA1532 > CAYLJJ01. Next base: position 28,019 of record CAYLJJ010000061.1, on the reverse strand, counting down.
TGACTCTGGTTCTGGGTGGCCCAGCTTTGATGAGGCCCTCCCAGGCGCCATAGAGGAGCGTCCCGATGCTGAACGGATGGAGATCCTCTGCGCACGCTGTGGGGGGCATCTGGGGCATCTATTTCGAGGAGAGAATTTTAGCAGCAAGCAAGTTCGCCACTGTGTCAACTCTCTCTCTATGGACTTCAGCGCGGCGCCTCGGGCGGAGGCTTTCTTTGCAGGGGGCTGCTTTTGGGGCGTTGAGTATCACATGGAACAGCAGCCCGGAGTGCTGCGAGCCGACTCCGGCTATATGGGCGGAGAGAGCCAGGCGCCCAGCTATGCAGAAGTCTGTTCAGGACAAAGCGGTCACGCCGAGGTGGTGCGGGTTCAATATGATCCCAGCCAGATCGATTTTGAGCGCCTCGCCAAGCTTTTCTTTGAGATCCACGATCCCAGCCAGCTCAATCGCCAGGGTCCCGATCGGGGCAGTCAGTATCGCTCTGCTCTCTTCTACACCGAGCTTAAACAGCGAGAGATCGCCCAGAGCCTCATGCTTCAACTAGAGAAAACTGGGCTCTCAGTTGTGACCCGCCTTGAGCCTGCAGGGCGCTTCTGGCCCGCTGAGGAGCACCATCAAGATTATTATGCTCGCAAAGGGGGCGCGCCCTACTGCCACTCTCGGGTAAAACGCTTCTGAAGCGCTCATCGAGAGGAAAATATGTCCACCATCCTCACCACCGACGCCTCTTCAAGCACTGGCGCGGCCTTGGTCTCTCTCTTCGCGATGCAAGTCGCAGCCAGGATACACCGCGCCATTTGCAGGGATCGCCAAGGGTTTGCTTCTTCCTGGCTGCTTGCTCTGCTCCAGCGCTTCAGCTGTCTGGCACTCAAAATGGATAGCAAGCCGGGCTGCGGGTGAAGCGCCTCATTCGGTTCTGGTTTGAATATGCCCATCGCTACCGCGGCTGGTATCTCCTGGGAGTGCTCGCGCTCTTAGCTACCAATGCCCTGATGGTGGCCCTGCCCAGCTTTATCCAACACGCTGTAGATGCCCTGGAGGCTCAGAAGGGATTCTCAGGAGTCTGGCCCTGGTCTCTGGCCCTCATCCTCAGCGGCTTGGCGATCATGGTGGTTCGCACTCTCAGCCGTACGCTCTTTTTTAATCCAGGCAGAGCGGTGGAGTTTCGAGTCAAATCAAAGCTCTTTGAGCGCCTGCTGGAGCTGCCTCAAACCTTCTATGATCGTTACCCTCCTGGAGACCTAGTCTCACGAGGGAGCCAAGATGCAGGCGCCCTGCGCAGCCTCGCGGGCTTCAGCGCTCTCCAGCTTGCCAACGTTCTCTTCACCCTGCTCCTCACCCTCACGCGGATGTTTCAGCTCGACATAAAGCTGAGCCTCATCGCGCTGCTGCCCATCCTGTTCTCGGGAGGGGTGCTCTACCTCGCCATCCTGCGAATGTTCACTTACTACCGTGCGCTGCAAGCTGAGCTGGGGGTTCTGAGTGAGCGTATCTTGGAGAGCTACGGAGGCGCTCGACTGATACAGGCTTATGGAGCTGAAGCGGGGGTTCAGGCTCGCTTTGATCAGAGCAACGAGAAGCTCTTGGCGCTCAGCAAGAAGATGCTCTTGATCCGCGCTTGGCTCCTCCCTGTAGTAGCTATAGCAGGGAACCTAAGCTTCCTCTCAATCCTCTACTTCGGCGGCCGTCAGATGATCGCGGGGCAGCTCAGCCTGGGGACCCTCACCGCCTTTCTGGTCTTTATCCAGATCCTCGTGGTGGGAGTCACCAGCCTGGGTTGGATGATGGGGGTCCTTCAGCGAGGTTATGTTTCCCTGGAGCGGGTTTATGAGATCTTCGACGCCCCTGATGCACGCTCCATGGTCAAGGCTCCCATGCCTGAAGGGCAACCGCTAAGCTTAGCGCTGCGCGGCCTGAGCTTTAGTTATCCAGGCGCCGAACGCTCGGTCCTTCAAGAGATATCCTTCGAGCTTAAAGAGGGGGAGGTGTTGGGGATCTTTGGGTTAACAGGCAGCGGTAAGAGCAGCCTCCTCAAGCTGATCGCCCGGATCTATGAACCCCCAGAGGGGAGCCTCTTTCTCTGTGGCCAGGATGTACGCGATCTGCCCATTGATGCATATTGGGAGCAGTTGGCCTATGTACCTCAGAGTGCCTTCCTCTTCAGTCGCAGCATCCGAGAAAACATCGCCCCAGCTGAAGCTCCAGAGGAGATCGATGAGGAGGCGCTCCAGGCCGCCTTAAGAGACGCGGCTTTGAGCCAAGAAGTGGAAAGCTTCCCCCAAGGTTTGGAGACCCTGGTAGGAGAGCGGGGCTTGATGGTCTCTGGGGGACAGCGACAGCGTATCGCTTTAGCTCGAGCGCTCTATCGCCCGGCGCGTCTGCTGCTCTTGGATGATGTGATGAGCGCTGTGGATCACGCCACCGAAGATCAACTCATCCGTGCACTCTATCGCCGTGAAGGAAAGATGAGCACCCTCGTTGTCTCCCACCGCCTCAACGTTCTGGCTCGCGCAGATCGCATCATCGTTTTAGAAGAGGGGCGGATCTCTGCTGAGGGCGATCATGAGCAGCTGATCAAACAGCCAGGCCCCTATGCCGAGGCCTGGAAGCTACAGCAGCTCTCTCAAGCTTTGGAGAGCGGTGATGAGTAAAGGCAAGCTGCTCAGACGCCTGATCCCCTACCTGCGACGTCATCCTCGCTGGCTTATCGTGGTGCTGATCTCTGCTCCTCTGGGGGTCCTAGCGCAGCTCCTCCAGCCTGTCCTGCTTAAGGAGGGGATCGATCGCTGCTTGCTCCCTGGCGATCTTGAGCGTTTGCCTGAGCTGATCCTCCTCTTCTTTCTGTTGATCAGCTTGGGCTTTGGTCTTCGCGCTCTAAGCTTCTATGGGCTCCAGACCATTGGCCTCAACAGCCTCACTCGCCTGCGTCGGGATCTCTTCAGCCATGTCATGAAACAGGGGCAACGCTTCTTTGACACCCGCACCACCGGTGCTCTGATGACCCGCACCACTCAGGATGTAGAAGCGGTCTATGAAAGCTTGGTCTTTGGAGCGGTGGGGCTGATCACTGACAGTTTACAGATCCTGGGTACTCTTATCGCCATGCTCTGGTTGGACTGGCGTCTCACCCTGGTGACCCTGCTCATCGCCCCCTTTATCATCTTTACAGTGGAGCTGTTTCGCAGACAGCTGCGCAGCCTCTTCACTGAGATCCGTACGCTCCTAGCAGATCTAAACGGCCTCTTCGCTGAGCAGGTAGAGGGGATCAGCGTCCTCCAGCTCAATGGAGCTGGGGAGAGAGCGCAGCGGGAGTTTCGCTCTTTGGCGTGGCGCTTCTTTGATCGCTATCGTCGAGCCAACTGGTGGGATGCGGCGTTGTTCGCGATTATGGACGGGCTCAGCGCCCTGGCCCTTGGCCTGATGCTGGCCTATGGGGGACACCGCCTCGCGGAGGGGGCGTTAAGTTTGGGGCTTCTGGTCGCCTTCGTTGACTACCTCCAGAAGGTTTTTCGCCCCATCAAAGAGTTCTCAGGCCGCATCGCCACCATCCAGCGTGCTTTAGCGGCTCTAGAGCGCGTCTTTGGGATCCTTGATACCGATGAGCAGATCCACCCAGGAGAGTTCAAAGCTCAAGGCGCAGGCACTCTGAGCTTTGAGGGAGTCTCCTTCTCCTATGGCGGTCCTCCTGTACTCCAGGATTTAAGCTTTCAGATCAAGCCTGGGGAGGTGGTCGCTCTAGTGGGAGCCACAGGCTCAGGTAAGAGCAGCATCGCCCGCCTCCTCTTACGGCTCTATGAGGGCTATGAAGGCTCCATTCGCCTGGATGGTCAAGAGTTAAAGCGTTTGGAGCCCCGTGCTCTTCGAGAGCAGATCTGTTTGGTGCCTCAAGACCCCTTCCTCTTTGAGGGCAGCTTAGCTGAGAATATCTCCCTCTGGCGCCCAGGGATCGATGCAGAGGCCCGCGCACGGGCTTTGAAGCAGAGCCGCGCTGTGGAGTTCATCAGCGAGTGGCCTGAAGGGGAGATGCAGCAGATTAAGTCTCGAGGGAATAACCTCTCTCAGGGGCAACGTCAGCTCGTCAACTTAACGCGAGCTCTACTCCGCCACGCCCCCTTTGTGATCCTAGATGAGGCCACCGCCAGCGTGGACTCTCTCACCGAGGAGCGCATCGACAGCGCCATCCAGGCTCTCTTTAAGGATCGCACGGTCCTGGTGATCGCCCACCGTCTTTCTACCATCGCCCGCGCTGATCGAGTCTTGGTGCTGCATCAGGGACGCTTGGTGGAGTCGGGCAGTCATGAGGAGTTGGTCAAGCGAGGTGGACGCTATGCCCTGTTGGTAGAGGCGGGCTTCGCTCTTTAGAGATCTTCTCACCGAGCTTTGTCTGCTCTGTTTCCCGTTAGATCTCGCCAGCGCCGCGTAGCTTTTGCAGACCATAGGCCAAGCGTGACTTTGTAGTGCCCAGCGCGAGTTCGAGCACCTCGGCGACCTCGACGAGGGTCAGCCCTTCGACGTAATGTAGTTGGAGCACGACCCTGGCCGCCGGTGGTAGAGACTCCAGCAGTCGAAGCATGGCTGAGCGCTCAATACCGGCTTCAATCAATCGCACAGCTTCTGGATCAGGGACAGTTTCCGCACATTCCAGGCCGAGCAACGGGGTGTGACGCTCCCGGCGCAGAAGTCGCAGCGCCATGCGATGAGCTACTCGATACGCCCATGGTCGAAATGCACGAGGCTCGCGTAGCCAGTGCAGCTTGCGGCAGATCACCATCAAGGTTTCTTGCAGCGCGTCATCGGCCAAGTCTGGGCGGTCGATCTGGTGGTGCAGAAACCGCTGTAAGTTCGAAGCCACGCCCGTGATCAAGCGCTCCAAGGCAGCTCGATCACCGCACTGGGCGCGGAGCACGAGCCGATGTTCGGAAAGGTCGGACGCCACGGTCGACTATCCGTCCTGCTCGGTGGCCAAGTCCAATGCCTTGAGGATCCGAAGAGTATTCACGTTGTTGTGCGCGCCTAGAGCAAACAGCCCCACGGCGAGCGTCGAATACACCAAAAGGGCTGATACAAGCAGCAACCAATGCAGCCGATCTCCATGGTTCATGATCAGCAAAAAGGTGATCAGCAAAGCACCCTCCACCAGCGCGGCCAACGCTATGAACAGGCGAAACCGACGTTGAGCTGCGTCTACCTGAACCAACGCTCTGCGGCTGATCTCTTCGATTTTCATCCGCGACATGTTTCATTCCTCCTTACAGTTGGAGCAGGATCAGAACCCATGCGGTGAACTCCACAATCGCCAATACCCCGAACAGCACCACCATGAGGCGATCCGGTTTTTCTCCTCTGATTGTCTCAGACACGATTCAGCTCTCCACAGTAGCTCTTCACTTGATCATCGGTGCATTCACGCGCCGCAACCTGTTCTCATCTCTATAGAGCCTCGAACCCGGCTCTGGTGTTCGAAACCCAGGTCCGTTTTTTATCTGGAGTCAACCAGAACGGATGGGTAGAAGGCGGTACTTTGGGCAATTGAGTATCTTGAACAAACAAGTTCAGCTGGGTTGACAACCAGCGATCGACACTATATTTGCCTGATAAAGACACCTCTGTCTGTGTCGAATGAGTCGTTATCATAATGGAGTTATCCGCTTGTATCAGCTCCATAAGATCTTAATTTGAATGATTGCTAACCCGAATGATTATATTGGAAAAAAGATTCTCGATAGGATTAGAAAAATAAGGGCCAAAAATCGCTCATTTTCGGTAGCATTTGACCACGAAAATGCTCACAGAACGTCCAATATGGTTGTTCGTCTTATGAATTACCAAGACAGGCTGCTTTTTGCACAACAATATTTTCATGGTACGGCTAAATCTGCTCGATTCATGGTCCGCGCACAGGCATTAATCTGGAATTTCCATCCCTACTCGCTACGCACTCGTCGAAGAGATCCGAACCGAATATCACCATTCCAAGATATTAATGGTTTCTCCTATCATGAGAATTGGCTCCAAAATCTGCTCATTGCTGCATCAATGGGCGGTCGTAAATTACGAGAATGATTCAACCACGAAATCCGGCGGACTCAGAAGTCAAAAGTGGATGAACTCTCAGACTTTGCTCTCTAAAACGAGCATAGTGAGAGATATGAACACTCTTGATCCGCTCATTACCCCTCCCAGGCGCTCTCCCTCTTTTTTCGTAAGATTCCCAGGAAAACTCGTCAGGTGCCTTGGAGTTTTGGAGGTTGTCATGCGGTATATCTTGATTTTGAGCCTGGGTCTGGGCTTGTTGGCCTGTGGTGAAGAGAACGAAGAGGAGACGCAGGCCCCAGGAGGAGAGAAGATGGCGGGCGCAGACGCTGGGGCTATGGGGTCTGATCCCAGCGCTGAGTATGATAACTACGGGGCGGGCGGAGCAGGAGGCTCAAGCGCCACAGCAAGAGAGGGCGGTGAGGCGGAAGCTGGAGAGCGCGGGGTGCTTGAGGATCTTCCTCTGCCTGAGCGGCAAGAGAACGACTTCATAGAGAGCGCCGAGGACGCCCTCTCTACCTTCTCCATCGATGTAGACACCGCCAGCTACACTCAGATGCGCGGCAGCATCAAGGCAGGGCGCCTGCCCGATCCCCAGGGGGTTCGGGTAGAGGAGTATCTCAACTTTTTCCGCTACAAGGCCGAGGCCCCCGATCCAGATACCGAGATCCCCTTCAATATCCGAATAGAGGCGGCCCCCTCCCCCTTCGGCGAGGGCCTTCAACTTCTACGGGTGGGTATCAAGGGCAGCGAGATTCCAGAGGAGATGCGGGCGCCGGCCAACCTCGTCTTCCTCATCGATGTTTCCGGCTCGATGAATGCTTCCAATAAGTTGGGCTATGTGAAGCGAACTCTGGATATCCTCCTGGCTCATCTCAGAGATGATGACACCATCGGCATCGTTACTTATGCGGGTCGTGACACCGTCGCGTTGCGACCTACTCCTGTGGCTCAACAAGCTGAGATCCGCGCCGCCATCGAGACTCTGGAAGCGGGGGGCTCTACCAACGGAGCCAGCGGCATTCGCAGCGCTTATGAACTGGCGGAGACGCACTTCAGGCCTGAGGGGATCAACCGGGTGATCCTCTGCACCGATGGGGACTTTAACGTAGGTGTCACAGGGGAGGCTTTGGTGCGGGAGGTAGAGAGCTGGCAGAGTCGTGGAATCGATCTCAGCGTGCTGGGCTATGGCTATAACCTCAATGATCGCTTTATCGAAGAGCTGAGCAATCGAGGTGAGGGCAACTATTTTTTTATCGACAGCCCCAATGAGGCTCTTCGGGTTGTGGGTGAGGGGATCACCGGGATGCTGCAGGTGATCGCTCGAGACGTGAAGATACAGGTGGAGATGCACCCAGAGCGGGTACGGCGCTATCGCTTGATTGGCTATGAAACCCGAGATATCGCTGATGATGACTTCAGGAATGACAGCGTGGACGCAGGAGAGGTCGGATCTGGGCACTTCGTCAATGCCCTCTTTGAGTTGGAACTGAAGCCTGAGGGCAGCGGGGAGCGCCTAGTGACCCTGCGGCTGCGCTATAAGGATCCCGAGGATCGAGATGGAGATGCTCATGAGTTGGAGCATCCCTTCCAACTCGAGGACCTCAAGGTGGATCTTCAAGAGGCCTCTCCAGATCTTCGTTTCACCGCCGCCGTCGCAGAGTTCGCTGAGATCCTTAGGAGGAGCATGCACAGCGAGGAGGCTCATTTCTCTGAGGTGGTGACTCTCCTAGAGTCCCTGGAGCTGAACGCGGAGCGCCAAGAGCTGCTGAGCTTGGTCCGGCAAGCCGCCACCCTCTGGCCCTGAGCCCCTCCCTCCAAATAGTGATGGCCGCGATCAAGCGATGGTATCATTTCATCTGCTGAAATCTTCGAGTAAACATATGATCGGGGTGAGACTTGGGAAGAATGGAGCCAACACCCGTTCTCAAATATCGATCAGCAGCACGATCTGTGCGTTTGCGCGCAATCGCAAAACTGAAACACCGAGTTGTCAATAATCATTTTAAAAGGTGCTGAATCACTCAGGATGAGCGATGAAATGATCCCACCTTGTCCTGCTGAGCGACTCTCTCGAACAGCGCAGCGCCCGGCCATGCTGCTCATCAGAGCTGGGAACATCCTTATGGGGAGCCCTGAAGGGGTTGGGCATGGCAATGAGCACCGTTCAGTTACACTCTACAAGCAATCAGGCGATACCTGCGCGCCTCAGCACCGCTCTCTTCTCATAAAGGTTATCAGGGAAGAGGCTACGGTGAAGTGGCGAAGATATTGGATATCCCTTTGAGTTAAGGAGGAGCGATGAAGCCCAGAGATGAAGCCCTCACGGCCTCGCTGGAGAGGATCAAGGAGCGAGCCCTCCTCGCAGAGAGGTCGCAGACCAAGCCGATAGATACTTCAGATGAAGAGTGGCCTGAGCGTCTCGATGAGCGCAGCTTTCATCTCTATCTGGAGGAGCAGGAGATCAACCATCAGAGCGCGCCAACTAAGGTGATGGCTGCCCAATTTGCTCTCCCCTGTACACGCTGTACAAAACATTTCATCTTTGAGACTCGAGACTCCTACGAGCATGTTGTCCCTTGTCGTTGCCATGCGGGACATCACGGAGCAAAGCAGCTTAGGCGAGCGATGCTGCCCCCTCGGGCGATGAAGCATCATCTCAGCAGCGTTGAATGGGAGCTGATCGAGAACGCTGAGGAGGTATATGAAGCTCTGGAGCGAGTGATCAATGGGGAGCGATACAAAGGACGGCGCGGGCTTCTGCTCCATGGCAATATAGGTGCAGGCAAGACTCGTATTATGCAAGGGCTCCTCATCCAGCTTATCTTGGGCTCTGGTTTGCGAGGGCGCTATCTCCACTGGCCCCGTTGGCTCAAGCGCCTTGAAACCAGCCTGCGCGAAGATACCTCAAGGTCAGGCCAGAAGCTGATGGAGGAGATCCTGGGCTGGGAAGTGCTGGCCCTGGATGATCTGGGTATGGAGCACCCCTCAAGTTGGAGCATGCAGGAGCTTGGGCGTCTGATGAGCGATTTTGAAGAGCAGGAGCTGCTGCTCTTGAGCACAAGCAGCTTGGACTTGGAGCAGATGAGCGCTCGGTTGGGAGCGGAGAAGATGGAGCGTTTGCTGGAGCTTCTCTCTTTTGTAGAGGTGAAGGCCCCCGATTATCGCTGTAGAAGCTGATTCTGAGCGATGCGTTTGATCTTGCTCTATAGAAGGCGAGGAGAGCGGGCTGAGATTCAGCTCCTCTCTGGAGATAAATCTGGGCTGCAGCCCCTCATCTGGGAGGGGAATCACCGCTATGAGGCTCAAGCGATAGAGGAGGAGCACAGCGCGCTCTACCAAGGACTACAGCGTGCGATCCGTCGAGGACGGGATTTAAGCAGCCTCTCTGATCGCGGTCGCTTGCTCTTTGATCTGCTCTTCCCTGCTCCCGTAAAAGCTTTATTGCGGCGCTCAACAGGAAGCTTGACGGTGTGGGGGGATGGGCTCCCCTGGTCTCTGCTCCATGATGGTCAAGGCTTCCTCTCTCGACGTTGGGCCTTGGGAGAGCTGCGCTCAGGGATGTTTGCTGCTGAAGAGCTGGAGCCCCCTGGAGAGCGTCTACTCCTGATCGGAGATCCCGCCGAGGATCTGCCCGCTGCTCGTTATGAGGCAGAAGCCCTGGCTCAAACCCTCAGTCAGCCTCCTCGGCCTCTGGCCTTAGACCTGCGTCTAGGCCGTCTACGTCGCGCGGATCTCTTGCGGATCTTTAAGAGCTTTCGTCTACTTCACTTCGCGGGTCACGCTGAGGCGGGGGGCTGGCGTCTCTGGGATGGCCTCCTGACTCCCGAGGCTCTGAGCACTCTGGCTGGGGGCCGTGTCCCGCAGCTGGTCTTTGCCAACGCCTGCCGCTCAGCCCAGGCTCAGATGGGCCCCGCCCTCTTGGGCCTGGGAGTACAACACTTTATCGGCAGCGTGGTGGATCTCTCAGATCTACCTGGAGCAGAGTTCGCTGAGCGCTTCTATAGAGGGCTCCGCGCAGGCGCTCCTATCGGAGAAGCTCTCAGGTTGGCGCGCTGTGGGGGAGAGGGCGCTGCCTGGGCTGCTTATGAGCTGCTGGGAGATCCCAATACCCGCTACTTTGAGGCCCCTCAAGCTCAAAGCTCTCAGGGGGTTCGCCGGGCGGTGGTCCTGGCGTTACGAATCCCCTGGGAGCACGGGCGCCCAGAGACCCTCGCTGAGATTCGCCTTCAGCAGCGCCTGGAGCTGCGCGCTCAGATCGAGGCTGAGGGAGGCTGCCTCCTTCCTGGGGGCAGCGTCGCTCGTGGGATCTTTGGTTGGGAGAGTCGCAGCGAAGAGGATGGAGCGCGAGCGCTGCGCTGCGCTGAGGCTCTACGGCTCCGCTGGCCCAAGGCGACCCTGACTTTAGGGCTGGGTGCGCTGATGGAGCTGGATGGAGTCCCTGATGGGGCGCCACTCTGGGAAGCTGAGGAACAGAGTATGCGTCAGGAGCCAGGGATCTGGGGCCTGCCCCCGCTGCGCGCCTTAGGTTTGGATCTTCGCTGGGGGGAGGGAGAGCCGGCTCCCTTTATGGGACACCGCCCCAGGCCCGTTGAGCCTCTTTTGGTGGGACGCGGAGAGGAGATCCGTCGCCTCTTGGCTTGGGCTGAGATGGCTCTGCAGGAGCCCCAGGCGGTGACCCTCCTGGGAGCCGCTGGGGTGGGTAAATCGAGGCTCATCTCCGCCTTAAGTGTTCAGTTGTCCGGTTTTCGTCAACTGAGAGGAGAGGCGGGCGCGGGGCAGCCCTTTGGGGCGGTGGCCGCGCTCCTACGGGCTCTCTTGGCAGAGGAGGGCTTGGAGCCCAGCCGTGAGGGCCTCCAGAGTCTCATTCAGAGTTTAACGCAGCCCGAAGAGCCGGACTTTCTCTCTATTGACGCCCTCCTGGAGAGCCAACAAGCGGCGCCTCTAGAGGAGCGCCTAGAAGCCCTGGCGGCGGCAGCAGCTCTGCCCTCTTTGGGAGCCGAAGGAGCCCCCGGAGAGGTCGCGGTTGCTTGTCGTATCTTGGTAGAAACGCTCGCTCGTCAAGGTCCACTGCTTCTGATCTTTGAAGATCTCCAGCAGCTCTCCAGCTCCGATCGTCGCGTGATCGAGGCCCTGATGACCGAGCTTCAGGAGGGATCTGTTTTGGTCTTGGCCAGCGCTCGCGACGAGCTGTTGGAGCAGAGTCCCCGCTGGTTTGATGGAGGACATATTCACCGCCTAGATCTGGGGCCGCTCAAGGAGGCTGAGGCGCGGGCTCTGCTGCGTCAGCTCCTGCCGGAGATCTCAGAGGAGATTCTGCGTCGAGCGGAGGGGATCCCGCTCTTCATCAGAGAGCTGGCCCTGGCCCAACGTGAGGATCCTGAGCCTCTGCCTGCGACCATCGAAGCGGTGATTCAAGCGCGCCTGGATCACCTCTCTCCTGAGCTTCAAGGGGTCCTTCGCGCAGCCTCGGTTCTGGGGAGAACCTTCTGGAGCGAGGGGCTCAGCCGCCTCCTACAGCGGGCTTTGGATGGGGAGCTCCAGATTTTAGAGCGTCAAGGCTTCCTGCTCCCTGACCTCTGCTCTGAGCTGCCAGAGCAGTCTCAATGGCGCTTCGCTCACACCCTGGTCTGGGAAGGCGTGCAGGCCTCCTTGACGCGGCGCGAGCGACAAGCTTGGCACGCCCGTGCAGCGCTCTGGTTGGCTGATGAGCTGGGAGGAGAGTGGGCTCGAGTCGCAAGACACCGTTCTCAGGCAGGGGATCCAGCGCGGGCGGCGGAGGACTGGCTGCGCGCAGCGAAGCAGGCTCGCTATGCTCCTGAAGCTGTCCGAAAGGCGCTCAGAGCTGCCCTGGTTGAGGATGATCAGGCGCGGAGTTTCTCAGGGCAACGGCGCGCTGAAATAGAGACCGAGTTGGCTGAAGGAGAGCGGACAGCGGGGGAGCTGGACAACGCCCTGAGACTCTTGAACGCCGCTCTAAAGCGGGGAGGAACAGGAGCGCAAAGGGCTGCGCGTCTCAGAAGCAAGGCTGAGGTTTTGGAAGCTCAGGGAGCGCGAGGGCTTGCTCGGGAGCTGCTTATCGAAGCTTTGGCGCTGCTCTCAGATGAGGACCAAGAGGCTAAGCTCCGCGCTCGTATCCACCTTGATCTGGCTTGGCTGGCTCACCAAGAGGGTGATCTAGAGGGAGCGAGGTGTGCTCTTATGCTCCTGTTGCCTAAGGCGGAGGGTCTAGAGCGGGGAGAGATCTACAATCGCTTGGGGGTCGTCGCCTATGGACGTGGGGAGCATCGTGAAGCAGAGCGTCGCTATACTCAAGCCTTGGAGATCTTTGAAAATTTTGGAGCCCAAAAGCGTCTAGCCCTGCTCTATAACAATCTGGGTATTTTGGCAGTGCGGCGGGGAGACTTCGCTGAGGGCATCCGCTGTCATCAACGCGCTCTCAAGCTCAAGGCTGATCGAGGAGATCGTGGGGGCTTGGCTCGCGCCTATAACAATTTAGGCTCCCTCTACGGAGAGAAGGGAGATTTTCAGCGCGCTGCACGTTTCCTCAAAGAGTCGATCCGTATTCGGAAGCGCATCGGACACTCAGGACTGGCGGTGAGCTACGCCAACCTGGGCGAGGTCTATTTTCATCTTGGGGAGTGGCATCAAGCTCGGCAGCGTCTGGAGGCGGCCATCGCGCTCTGTGAGTTGGGGCGAGGTCCCGGCTATCTCCTGCCTGATCTTTGCCGTATGTTGGCAGAGCTGGAGAGGGCTCAAGAAGATCTAACAGCAGCCCTCAGCTGGGCAACACGAGCTCTAAGCTTGGCCAGCGCTGCTGGAGATCGTCCCCGCGCTGGAGTTGCACGACGGGTCTTGGCTGAGATCCTCTTGGCTTCTGGAGAGGAACACAAAGCTCAAGTCCATCTGCACACAGCGCTTAAGCTCCTCGCTGAGCAGCCTCTAGAGCTGGAGCGGGTCAAGGCGCTCCTACACCCTTGAGTTTGAGGAGATGAAGCTGAGTCCTAAGAGATCGACCGCTCTTTAGAGTTGAGCTTTCCTATTTTGGAGCCCCTCCGCTATAAAAGCCCAGTTCTGTTGATTAGGAGTCATCTATGCCTCGCCTCTTTTTCTTGTTACTTCTCCTCTCTCTGGGATGTGATAGCGGGGGGGATGCGGACAGCGACGCAGCTACAGATATGCTGCTCCCCTCCGACTTGGGCAGCGCAGGGGAGGGTGGCCTCCCAGAAGGGGACGCGGATGTTGGCGAGGGTGGAGGTTCAGGAGATCAGGGCATCGATCCTGAACAGCTCTACTGCAACCCTCAGAGCCGCTTTGGGGTAATCCAAGCGGCAAAAGAGTCCATCCCTGCGGAGAGTGCTCAGTTTAGCCCTCGCTCTGCCTTCACCGGATCGGGTTGGGGCTTGCTTTGGCAGATTCCAAAAGAGAACCGCCTCAACACCCTCCTCTTCCAACGCTTTGATCGCGATGGTCGCGCTCAGGGCAGCCCTCTGGAGGTGGGCATCGCGCGTTCCCCTCAGCTTGAGCTGCTCTACGACGGAGAGCGCTTTGTCGCGGTGTGGCGTTCAGAAGAGGTGAGTCGGGTGGGGCTGAGCTATCGATTTATCTCAACAGAGGGGGTGCTACAGGGAGAGAGCGTGCTCGTGGAGGGCAGCTACTCTGCCACTCACTTCGCCGCCGCCTGGGCCCCCAGCGCGGGGGGGATGCTTCTTCATACTGGCCCAGATGGAGTCTTCGTCATTCCTGTGGATCGAGATGGCAGCTCATTGCTCGCTCAACGCGTCTGGGAAGGTGCTGCCAAGGGAGCAGCGCTGAGCTATGGGGATGGCTACTGGGGCCTAGCTTGGCTGGGACAGAACCCTGAACACCCTCAGAAAGATCTGATGTTTGTCTCTGTTGATGATGATGGTGTTGTACTGGCGGCTCCTCAGCGGATCATCATCCCGGGAGGCCAAGCTGATGGCTATGTGCATATGGCCTACGGCGAGGGCAACTATGGTGTTGGTTGGAGTCTCCAGGGGCCTACCGGCCTCACGCCGATGCTGACCCTCTTTGCGGGCTTTGATGTCCTGGCCCACCCTCCTGTCGCAGGACCTGAGAACTATGGCTTAGTGACCGACCTCACTTGGTTGCCCTCCAACAAGTTTGGGGTGGCTTGGATCGATATTGGAGATGAGGTCAGCGTGGGTCTGACCACCATCAACGGTCGTGGACAGGTGGATCCTGCGCTGCGTCTAACCCCCCCGCAGGGAGAGGAGTATCGCGACATGGTGGTGGGCGGCAGTATGACTCGAGCGGGGGGCTGGTATGTGCATGAGCCCAGCCCTGGAGGCAACGTCTTTTCTCCAGAGGCACGCATTAAGTTCATCGAATTTGGACCCTGTGAGCCCTGAGTCTTCAGGAGAGTTTAATCTCCCAACCATCATCGGCAACCTCCAGATCAAGCGCTTGGGCAGACTCCTCAGCGGGACCTCGAACCTCCTCACTCATATGGCTCAAGATCAAGCGCTTGCAGTTGAGCTGCTCCCGTTGGTGACGAAACTCCTGGAGGTTGATATGCCCGCCATAGTTGGGCTTTAGCTCTGTACACTCACAGATAAAGAGATCTGCCCCCATGCTTAACTCCGCCAAGCTGGGTTGCCAGCCTGTATCCCCACTGAAAGCCAAGCTTCGTCCAGCGCTGCTGATCCGTAGAGAGCTGGCCAAATACTTTTTATCATGGAGGGCTCTGATGCTCTGGATCTCTCTGCCCATAAAGTTACGCTCTCCAGGGACAGAGAAGGTTTCGATGATGAGAGGATAGGGCAAGGGCTGCTCGAGGGTGCTTGGATAGGTGCAGGCTCGCAGCAGCTGTAGGCGCTCCTCTGTACCTGGAGGTCCCAAGATATACAAGGGGCGGCTCCTCTGGCCTCGAAACTGAAGATCAAGGAGGAGGAAGGGGAGGCCCGCGATGTGATCTCCATGGAGATGACTTAGGATCACTGCGTCGATCGCTTCAGGCTGCTTAGCGAGGCGCTTGAGCTGCATGAGGGCAGTGGGCCCAAAGTCCAGGGTGAAAGTCCCCAACTCATCCTCGATCCAATAGGCACTACAGGCTCGACCGCCTCCATTAAAAGCCCCTGCAGTTCCCAGGAAGGTCAAGCTCAGCATATCCTCTTTACTCCAGATTGGCTCTGAACACTGGGTCTGGCCTTTGGGAAGGCTGGCCCATCAAGCTCATTGAGGTCAAGGGTCGGAAGAGGGAATGATCTTCTGGAGGCTATAGACCCAGCTTGAGAGCGCTGCTTCAGGCTCTACTGGGACAAGATATATAACACTCACCGGATAGGAGTATTATCCATCATACAGGTATAAGGTGGGATCAGAACGGGAGAAAAATCATTAAAGTTACTGTCTACTTAGGTTCTTTAGGGAGCAGCATCAACCTCTACAGGCGCAGCATCAACCTCTACAGGCGCAGCATCAACCTCTACAGGAGCTGCATCGACCTCTACAGGAGCTGCATCGACCTCTACAGGGGCTGCATCAACGACACCTGCGTCCTCTTCGACGACACCTGTATCCTCTTCAGGAACATCAATGCGATGCGCCTGACAGGCTGCGAGTTGATCTTCACAAGCAGGGCAATTGTTTGGATCTCTACAAGCCTCACTCTCCATACAGCCTGCCCAAACGCCATATAAGCCCTGAGCATCAGGATGCCCCTCACTAAAACAACCCTGCGCACACTCTTGTGAGGTGCATTCAAGAATACATGCGACAATCTCACCACAAGTATTATCACCCATCTCTGGAGGCTCAAGACCACAGCCTAACCACTCCTCAGTACAAGCAGCATAGATTTCTGGATCTGAACTATAGTCCCCTTCTCCCATACACTCAAACATGGCAAAACCCGCTTCAACTGCTTCTAAAGTACTGCCTACAATACACTCAAGAGCTTCCTCCATTGTCGAGGATTGACAAAAAACAAAATCCTCACAACCTCCTTCTCCTTCTGGAGGAAGCTGACATTCATTCCAGAGTTCATTGCATACACTCGCAGTAACACGGTAGTTGCCGCCAGCATTATTCATCATGCAACCAAAAAGATCATTAAAAATGACTGTTTCCTCAAATGAACCATCTAGAGTACACTTATCAAAGCACTCTTGTGTTTCACATTCCATCATACAGATGAATATGTCTTTACATGAATCATCTCCTACTGGAAGAGGGCCGCAATCCTCCCAATAGGAGTCTTGGCAAGCATTTTCCAGGCAATCCATTGTGCGGCAACGACTGGCATTTTCAGACACACACTCAAAAAAGATGCTACTCATATTGATGATTTCAGGCCCTGCAGCTTCTTCGCAATCCGATTCACACTGAGCATCCTGATCGCGCCGACACCCTACAATACACTCTACAGCTGCATTACAATCATCTGTACCTGTATTGCTCATTTCACAGTAGCCGAAAGCCTCTCCATTCGAATCCAGGATAACTTCACCATTGGCATCCTTAACCGCTTTGCAAGGCTCGTCAACGCTACACATGGACGTGCATTTTTCGGGAATACAGCGCTGAAGACAAACGCTGGGCTCTCCGTAGCAGACTCCACTTTCACCACACTCACCAGAGCCAGTACAGCTCTCTCCCAGACCACTCACAGTCCCAATGGATTTACAAACATTCTCTACCCCACCTCCACCTGTGCCCCCCTCGCCAGCGACCCCAGTTTCAAAACTCCAGCCGTTGCCCGCAGTCCCACCTACCCCCGCCTCACCTTCGTCGCTGTCATCTGCATCGCAGCCAACAGCTACAATGAGGCTCCCAAAGATGAGGGAGTATGCAAAAGTCCTGAGAATCATGTAAATTTCCTGTGAGAGCCTAAAAGTTGAAATCAAAATGGATGAGAAGCCCACTCTCTCGCAAGAGCAAGATCTTGCCCTCATAGAGATTTTTGCTCTCAACACAAAGGCTTCGAAGTTCGGTTGTTGTGAAGATGGAGTGCTGAATGACTACTTCAGGGTTGGCTTCGGCGTTATATTCTGACAGGAACCCTGCACCCATTTTATATAGGTTGATGAGGATCCCGTTGAGGAGATCTCCAAGGCAAGGATCTCAGGCAGTTCATAGGGGTGCAGAGCCTTGAGCGCATCCACCAATATGGGTGCTGTAGCCTCAGAGGTTTTGATCAGCAGCGGTACTTCAGGCTCATCACAGAGCTTCCCCTCCCAGAGGTAAAGGCTCTGCACGGTGGGCAGTAGGTTGACACAGGCCGCGAGGCGACGCTCTACCAAGACCGTAGCGATCTCTCGCGCTTTTTCCACAGGACAGTTACACAGGATAACTTTCATCAGATCTCCTCAGCGCTGTGACCCTGAGCGAGCCTAGGAGCTGAGCTGATGAGCCGCAAGTAACTCCTCCATCGGTGCTTGAAGTCCACACTATCTTGAGCTGCTTTGAGAACTTGAGAGTTCCTAAAGAGGATGATAGAGAGTTTCTCTTCACAGCAATCTTTATCCGCCAAGGGAGTCAAAAGGTGAATTTCAGCCTCAACGAAGAGCAACAGATGATCCGCGATATGGCCCGTGACTTTGCTCAAAAGGCGGTTGCGCCTCACGCGGCGGACTGGGATGAGCGTGAAGAGTTCCCTGAAGCTGCGGTGAAGGAGATGGGGCGCTTGGGGCTCATGGGTGTGGCTATTCCTGAGGAGTATGGCGGCGCTGAGTTTGATCATGTGAGCTATGTCCTCGCCATGGAGGAGATCTCAGCGGCCTGTGCTTCTACAGGAGTGATCATGTCGGTGAACAACTCCTTGGCCTGTGATCCTGTCTTCCGTTATGGGAACGGAGAACAGAAGCAGCGCTTGCTCAAGCCGATGGCTCAAGGAAAGAAGCTGGGCTGCTACGCCCTCAGTGAGCCCTCCAGCGGCAGCGATGCGGGCTCCGTGGAGTGTATGGCCAAGCTCAGCGAGGATGGCGAGCACTACATCGTCAACGGCTGCAAAAACTTCATCACCAATGGGCCACATGCTGATTTGGCGATCATCTTCGCCTCTCTGGATCGCAAGCAGCGGCACCGAGCCCTGGTGGCCTTGGTGGTGGAGATCCCCAGTGAGGGCCTGATCGTCGGCCCTTCAGAGCATAAGCTGGGCATCAAAGCAGCTCACTGTAGCCAACTCATCTTCGAAGATTGCTTGGTGCCGGTGCGCAACCGCTTGGGCGCTGAGGGGGATGGCTTTAAGGTGGCGATGAGCACCCTAGATGGAGGCCGCATCGGTATCGCTTCTCAGGCTCTGGGGATCGCCCGTGCAGCCTTTGAGGCCTCGGCACGCTACTCCCAGGAGCGTCACGCCTTTGGAGCCCCTATCAGCCAACTGCAAGCGATCCAGTTTAAGTTGGCAGATATGGCCACCCGCATCGACGCTGCTCGTCTGCTCACCCTCCGCGCGGCAGCTCTGAAGGATAAAAAAGGGCGTCGTTATACCAAAGAAGCGGCGATGGCTAAGCTTTTTGCCTCAGAGACAGCGATGTGGGTGACCACCCAGGCGATTCAGATCTTTGGGGGTTATGGTTATCTCAAGGAGTACCCCGTAGAGCGACACTTCCGCGATGCTAAGATCACCGAGATCTACGAGGGGACCAGTGAGATTCAACGTCTGGTCATCGCTGCTCAGACCCTCAGGGAGTTAGGGATCTGATGGAGCTGGAGCTGAATGAAATCCAGGTGATGGTCCGGGACACAGCCCGACGAGCAGCGCAGGAGATGCTGGCTCCTCAGGCGGCTCAGCGCGACGCCGAGGGCAGCTTCCCGACAGAGAACCTCAGGGCTCTGGCCCGCCTGGGCCTCTTTGGGGTCAATATCCCAGAGGTCTATGAGGGCAGCGAAGCGGGGCCGGTGGCCTATGCCCTTGTTATCCGTGAGCTGGCCGAAGGCTGCGCGGCGACCGCCGTGACTGTGGCGGTCACAAATATGGTCGCTGAGGCGATCAGGAAATTTGGTGATGAGGAGCAGAGGCGACGCTACCTTCCTTTGATCTGTAGTGGAGAGTGGCCTGCGGTGGCCTTTAGCCTCAGCGAGGCGGGCAGCGGTACTGATGCGGCCAGCTTGCGCACAACGGCGGTTCGAGATGGAGATGATTATCTCCTCAACGGGAGTAAAGCCTGGGTGACCAGCGCGGGCCACGCGGGGCTCTATCTTGTGATGGCGCGCACAGATTCAGAGGCCCCCAAATCTCAAGGCATCAGCGCTTTTCTGCTCGAGGCGAACACCCCTGGACTGAAGATTGGTAAACATGAGGAGAAGATGGGGCTGCGGGCCTCAACTACAGCGGAGATCATCTTAGAGGAGTGTCGGGTCTCAGTCAGCCAACGCCTTGGCCCTGAGGGGATCGGCTTTAAGATCGCTATGATGGCTCTTGATGGGGGTCGCATCGGCGTCAGTGCTCAGGCCCTGGGCATCGCTACGATGGCTCATAAGGCGGCGGTGCGCTATGCCCAAGAGCGTCGTCAGTTTGGGAAGCCCATCGCCAACTTCCAGGCGATCCAGTGGATGATCGCCGACTCCAGCACCGAGCTTGAGGCGGGCTGGTTGCTCTGTCTGAGAGCAGCGCAGCTCAAGGAGGAGGGGCGCTCCTTTAGCCGAGAGGCGGCGATCTCCAAGGTCTTCTGTACTGAGGCGGCCCATCGCATCTGTGAGCGCGCAGTTCAGATCCATGGAGGCTATGGTTACACTCGGGAATATCCCGTAGAGCGCTGTTTACGAGATGTGCGGATCACACGCATCTATGAGGGGACCAGCGAGGTTCAACGCTTGGTCATCGCTCGAGAGATCCTCAAAGCTTTCTGATTAAGGTTATCTATGAAGGTGCGTGTCTATGAAGTGGGTCCCCGAGACGGCCTCCAGAACGAGGCGACCTTCATCCCCACAGAGCAGAAGCTGGCCCTGGTCCTAGCGCTGAGCCGAGCGAAGCTCCCCGCCATTGAGGTGAGCAGCTTTGTTCATCCTCGCTGGATCCCTGCCCTGGCGGACGCTGATCGTCTTATCTCTATGCTCCCCAAGGAGGGGCCTCGCTGGTCTGCCCTGGTCCCCAACGAGCGGGGTCTAGACCGAGCCCTGGCGGCGGGGATGCGAGAGGTGGCGGTCTTTATGTCTGCCAGCGAGACCCACAACCTACGCAACATCAATAAGAGCCACGCCGAGACTTGGCCCAAGCTGCGTCCGGTCTTTAAGCGCTGCGCTGAGGCGGAGGTGGCTGTGCGAGCCTATGTCAGCACCGTCTGGGGCTGCCCCTACGAGGGAGACGTGGCTCCTGAGCAGGTGCTTAAGATCAGCGCGCGTCTCCTGGAGATGGGGGCCTATGAGATCAGCTTGGGGGATACCATCGGGGTGGGCGATCCTCTCCAGACCCGCCGCCTCTTTGAATCTCTCCTGCCTCACCTTCCTATCGAGCGCTTAGCGATGCATATGCACGACACCCGAGGCTGCGCTTTAGCCAACTGCTTGGTGGGGCTGGAGATGGGGGTTCGCTGCTTTGACACCAGCATTGGCGGCCTGGGGGGCTGCCCCTACGCCCCTGGAGCCAGCGGCAACCTCGCGACAGAGGACTTGATCTACTGCCTACACCGCATGGGCGTGGAGACAGGCGTCAACTTTAAGGATCTGATCCAGGCGGGGCTCTTGGCTCAATCTCTCCTGGGTCGCAAGCTGCCGGGTCGAACCCTGGCCGCAGAGGGAAACTTCAACGATGAGTGAAGCGGTCAAGATCGAGAGAGAGGCTGACTTCTGGCGTGTCCGTATCGCCAACCCCAGGCGCATGAACGCCCTCAGTTGGGCGGTGGTGGAGGGATTGATCAGGGCTGCATCAGAGGCTGCTGAGCAGCCCTCTCTACGCGCGGTGATCCTCTGTTCTGAGGGGGCACAGGCCTTCTGCGCGGGCGCAGATCTCAAAGAGCGTGCTGAGATGAGCCCTGCTGAGGTGGAGCACTTTCTTAGACGATTGCGAATCATGATGAAGAAAATTGAGAGTTCCCCCAAGGTCTGGATCGCGGCGATCTCTGGAGTAGCACTGGGCGGAGGTCTGGAGTTGGCCCTCTGCGCTGACCTTCGCTTGGCTCAGCGAGGCGCTCGCTTTGGTCTGCCCGAGGTGCGTTTGGGCATCATCCCTGGCGCAGGAGGGACTCAGCGCCTCCCTCGCCTTATCGGCCCCTCAGCGGCCAAGGCGCTTATCTTGACTGGAGAAACGATCTCGGCAGAGCGTGCCCTTGAATTGGGGCTGATTCATGAACTCTTTGAGGAGGTAGAGGAGGGCGCAGAGGCTTGGGCGGCGCGGCTCTCTCGCTGCGCTCCCATCAGCTTAACCCAGGCAAAGCGCGCCATTGACGGAGGCTTGAACCTCCCTCTGGAAGCTGCCTTAACCCATGAACGTAACTGCTATGCCCAGACCCTCTCTACTGAGGATCGTTTGGAGGGCTTGAGAGCCTTCGCAGAGAAGCGTGCGCCTCTCTTTAAAGGGAAATAGATGGACACCGACAGCATTAGAACCCTCCGTGAGCAGATTCAGCAGGGCGGAGTTGAGAAATACCATCGAGCCAACGCGGCAAAATCGAAGCTCTTTGTTCGTGAGCGCCTGCGCCTGCTCCTGGACCCGGACAGCTTCGTAGAGGAGGCCCTCTTCGCCAATATGAAGGCGGGAAATCTGCCCGCAGATGGGGTCTTGACCGGTCTGGGGCGGGTGCGGGGTCGGACGGTGGCGATCATGGCCAATGACTCCACGGTGAAGGCGGGCTCCTGGGGTTCGCGTACAGTGGAGAAGATCATCCGCATCCAGGAGATGGCTAAGAAGCGCCGCTGCCCTCTGCTCTATCTGGTGGACTCTGCGGGGGCGCGCATCACCGATCAGGTGGAGATGTTCCCAGGCCGTCGAGGTGCCGGACGGATCTTCTACAATCAGGTGCAGCTCTCAGGTGAGATTCCTCAAGTCTGCCTGCTCTTTGGACCCTCAGCAGCGGGCGGCGCCTATATCCCAGCCTTCTGCGATGTTGTCGTTATGGTCAATAAGAACGCCAGCATGTATCTGGGCAGCCCTCGTATGGCCGAGAAGGTGATCGGGGAGGTGATCAGCCTGGAGGAGATGGGCGGCGCGCGGATGCACACGGGGATCTCTGGTTGTGGAGATGTCTTGGTCAAGACAGAGCAACAGGCTCTGAGCTGGTGCCAGGATTATCTCTCCTATCTGCCTCAAAGCTGTCGAGCGCTGCCCCCCTCGGCCCAGCCCCAAGCGCCCGCCGCTCACCCCAGCCTGGACGAGATCATCCCTCTTCAGCAAAACAAGCTCTTTGACATGATGAAACTGGTTCGAGCGCTCATTGATGAGGGCTCCTGGTTGGAGATCAAGCAGCGCTTTGCCAAAGAGCTGCTCACGGGCTTTGCTCGTATCGATGGGCAGCCTATAGGGATCTTGGCCAACCAACCCAAACAGAAAGGGGGCGTCCTCTTTGTAAACAGCGCCGACAAAGCCAGTCGCTTTATCAACCTCTGTGACGCCTTTAACCTACCATTGCTCTATCTGGCGGACGTGCCTGGTTTTATGATCGGGAGCAGGGTGGAGCGCCAGGGGATCATCCGCCATGGCGCCAAGATGATCAGCGCGGTGAGCGAGGCCAGCGTACCGCGCATCAGCGTAGTGATCCGTAAAGCCTACGGCGCGGGGCTCTATGCGATGGGTGGGCCGGGCTTTGAGCCTGACTGCTGTCTGGCCCTGCCCCAGGCGATGATCGCTGTGATGGGACCAGAGGCCGCCGTCAACGCGGTCTTTGCGCGTAAGATCGAGGCCCTCCCAGAGGAGGAGCGCGCCGCCTTTGTTGCTCAAAAGCGGGCGGAATATTCCGAGGATGTAGATCTGCTCAAGTTGGCCTCTGAGCTGGTGGTGGATGATATCATCCCTGGTGATAATCTACGCCAAGAGCTGATCCGCCGCTTCGCCTTCTATCGTGAGGGTTATGAGCTGCCTCTCAACAAAAAGCATGGGGTTGTCCCAGTTTAACCTGGAGGGAATAAGATGGACTTTGAGCTGAGCCAAGATCACCAGATGCTACGGCAGATGGTTCGGGACTTCGTGAAAGCGGAGATCAGCCCCCACGCCCAGCGTTGGGATCAGGAGGAGCGCTTCCCTCGAGAGCTCTTTTGGGAGTTGGGTAAGCTGGGCCTGATGGGGATCGTCATCCCTGAGATCTACGAAGGCTCAGAGATGGACTACCTCTCTTACGCTATCGCCGTTGAGGAGATCGCGGTAGGAGATGGCAGCGCTGCCCTCACCGTGGCCAGCCACAACGGCCTCTGCTCAGGGCATATTTTGCACGCGGGCAGCGAAGCTCAGAAACGCAAATATCTTCCTGAGCTGGCCTCGGGCCGCAAGCTGGGGGCTTGGGGGCTCACAGAGCCAGGCAGCGGCTCTGACGCCTCAGGGCTGCGCACTCAGGCGATACGAGATGGTGCAGATTGGATCATCAACGGGAGCAAAACCTTTATCACTCAGGGCGGGGTGGGAGAGATCGCAGTGATCCTCGCCAGCACCGCTCCTGAGAAGAAGCAGAAGGGGATCACCGCCTTTATCCTGGAGAAGGGGACCCCTGGTTTTACGGTAGGTGAACATATCAAGAAGTTGGGGATGCGCTCCTCAGACACCACCGAGTTGGTCTTTGAGGATGTACGGGTCTCTGACGACCAACGTCTGGGAGAGCTGAACCAGGGCTTTATCGACACTCTTAAGATCTTGGATAGGGGGCGCATCAGCATCGGCGCCCTCTCCTTGGGTCTGGGACGAGGAGCTACAGAGCTGGCGGTGCGCTATGCGGGAGAGCGCCATCAGTTTGGACAGCCTATCTCCCGTTTTCAGGCGATCCAGTGGATGATCGCTGACTCAATGACGGAGCTGGAGGCTGCTCGTCTGCTCCTTTGGCGAGCTGCTTGGGTTCAGGATCAGGGCAAGGGCTCCTCGTTGGAGTCAGCCATGGCCAAGCTCTACGCCAGCGAGGCGGGGACTCGAGCTTGTGATCGTGCCATCCAGATCCATGGAGGCTACGGTTATACACGAGAGTACAACGTAGAGCGGATGTGGCGGGATGCCAAACTCTGCGAAATTGGAGAGGGGACCAGCGAGGTGCAGCGTATTGTTATCGCTCGGCGGCTGCTCAAGCACCTGAGCGTTTGAAGCTTTTTAGTTGCTTCCTGCAGCGTTGAAGCTGCTCCCACTCTAGGGGCTCAGCGCCAAAACGCACCCTCTCATAGAAGGCACAGATCTCATCAGCCAGCTCCAGCCCAGGAGCGGCGCCTTGACGGAGGCGCTCTAGAAACTCTCCTGGGGTCATAGAATCTCGACGAGCAAAACCCAGCTTCGTATAGATCTCCAGCATCTCTAGATAGAGCTTTGAGATCGCTTCTCTTTGCACCTCTGGGCGCTGAGCTTGGCGGATCTTAGAGCGCCATCGAAGAGAGAGGGGGAGCAGAGGCAGGAGGAGCAGCAGGAGGCTCAGCTTGGGGAAAGAGATCTCAGGGAGATCAGACCAGCGCTCTTGCAGCTCCTTGAGAAGCTGAAGTTGCCCTTGCAAATCGTACTCAATCACATATTTGTACCAGCGGAGGCGCAGCGCATCGCTGTATTGAAGGAGGTGCTCCCAAAAGCTCAGCGTTCGGGGTGCAGTTCTAGCGTTGGGGGTTGGATCTCGGCGGACCCACTGCCCGTTGCTGAGCCTGACCTCTACCCAGGAGTGAGCGTCTCCTTGACGGATGGCCAGATAGCGACCATAGGAGTTCCAGACACCTCCATAAAACCCATTGACGATACGAGCAGCGATCCCCTGAGTCCGCAAGAGGATCACCATCGCGGTGCTGAAGTACTCACAATGTCCCTGTCTCTGCTCAAAGAGAAAATCTTCCAGAGGAGGCAGGCGCTTATCTCGCTTTAGATTTGTGGTGTATTGATAACGCCGCTTCAGGCCCTGCTCGACCCTCGTGATCACCTCATCCAGGCGCTCAGTTCCAGCGATCATATCCTCAGCCAAGGCGGGGATCAAAGGAGAGAGGGGGGGGAGTTGGAGATAGGGATCATCTCTCTGCTGTTGAGCTTGATAGCGCTTCAGAGGCTCTTGGAGGCTCACAGAATGAAGCATTTGAGGAGCGCTATATACCTGATAACGGACAGAGAGTTCATCAAAGCGCTCGTAGTAGATCGCGCCATAAAGGTCCATCCTCAGGCGCAGCCCTTCCGCTTCAAGATCGTTCTGTTCGAGGCGCAGCGCCTTGAGTTGCTGGAGTCCAAAGAGCAGGTGCTCCTCCATCGGCTCGAGATAAACAGACTGTAGAACGCTGGCCTCCAAACAACGCGATCTTCCTTGGGGGCAGTGGATGAATTTGGGAGAACCTCTAAGGGCAAAACTCTGTTCCTTTATAGACTGACTCCAGCGCTGCCCATCGTAGTGATCAAAGGCCAACCCTCTCCAGTAAAGAGGCAAGCTGTGACGCTCCTCTGGTTTGGAGAATTCGACCCGCATCACGACGCTGGGGTTCTCCTTGAGCAGCCCGAAGTGGCCCAGCTCGATCTGATCGCTGAAGCCACTCATTTGCACCCCTGGCCTTCTCTTTTTAAAAAGTTGGCTCAAGCTGACTCGAGGGAAGCTGAGAAAAAGCAGGCAGGCTCCTCCAAAAATAAAAAGAGAGATCAAGCAGGTGCTTAACAGAAATTCTCTCCCCACCAATTTTTTCGAGTTTAAGACTCGTTGAACCTGCACAGGGCGGCCATGCAAAGAGTCTCCATATTTGAGCAGATAGTTCTCCTCCATCTCCCGCTTGAGATGAAAGAGGATCAGAGTCCAGGTCATCGATACGATATAGAGGAGAAAGAAAATCGCGAAAGTTAGGCCTGTATTGAGCACACTGGAGGCGATCATTTGGAGAAATGAGAGGATATAGACCTGCTGATAGTCTTTACTGCTTTTGCGATTAAACAGTTTATTCAGAGAGAGAAATAGGATCAGATAGGAACCTGAAATAAGGAGAGACTGAGCCCCCATAACCAGGAGCAGGAACAGAGCAAAGATAACCAGGAGAGAGAGCAGCTTCCAGGCTGCCTCATAGCGCTCAAAGGCGACCAGAGGGGGCTCCCAAAACCAGCTTCCAATCAAGACCGGAAAGCTCAGAAACAGAAAAAAGGGGGGGAAAATATCTGAAGAGAGGAGGGTTGCGATGCCGACAGTGGCCATCAGATAGCTACAGAATTTATGGACTAGGATAAAGCGCACTGAGGCTCCTCCATAATCTGTAAAAACTCACCATCGACACGATCACGACTCAAGCGATGACTGATCATGATCCAAGCTTCAGCTCCGGTTTGAACTTGAAGGCGCTCTCCCTTTTGAAACTCTAAGAGAGCCAGAGCTTTGAAGGCCATCTCCAAGCCATCTCTCCGAAGAGAGATGTGCAGATGGCTGCTGCGCAGCTCCACATCATATCCCTGTTCCTTGAAGTGGATCAGGAGAGAGGCGGTTCGGTCGACACAGCGATCCAGCTCCTCTAGCGGGGGGGGGGCGCCAGGAGGAAGGCGATCATTGAGAAAGAGGGTGAGCTTCAAAGAGTTCTCAATCTCATACTCCCGCAGCAGCAAGAGATCGCGACGGGCGCTGCTCTTCCAGTGGATATCTCGGGCGGGATCGCCGGAACGATAGCTTCGCAGGCCGTGAAAATCTCGCCCCTCACCTCGTTGAAGGAGCTGGTGAAGATCAGCATGCAGCCCTTGAAGTTGGGGGAGAGAGAGGTTTAGGGCTTGGAGGTGGGGAAAGACTATCAACTCCTCTGGACTGCTCAGGAGACGGCTCTTGAGGAAGAAGGCGAAGGGGAAGCGGGTCCCGATGCGCATCGCCTCATAGCGATAACACCCTCGCCTGGGGAGGGAGAGGCGATAGCTTGTTCCCTGTTGAGCACCGGCGGGGACTTTAAGAAAATAACACTTCTTACTCAGGGCTTGCCCATTGATGACATCCTCCACTTGGATACTAAAAGAGGGGAGCAGGCGCTTTTGGTTGGAGATATTGATTTGAGTTAGGAAGGGGGTGCGTGCAAAGACCGGATAGGGCAGTTTTCTTTGTACGGTGAGCTTACTGAGGCTCTGCTCTGAGAGCAGACCGCTGATCAGGATAAGCGAAAGCAGCATCCCCAAGAGCAGATAGAGCAGGTTATTACCTGTATTGATCGCGGCGAAGCCCAGCGCCAGGGTGATGGCGACTAGGTAGCGTCCCTCTCGTGCAAAGTGAAGCTGACGCCGACCTTTAGAGCGGCGATAGCTCCAGAACCAGTAGAGAGAAACGAGATAGAGGATGGCCCAGAGTGGAGAGAGGAGAACCGCGATGAGAGGGCTCAGGAGAAGCGATAGAAGCTTGGGGGGGTTCCACTTTAGGGAGGAGTTTGAGTTTACCAGCTGGCCTTAATGACTCCAGGCAGGGTGCCTTTGAGGGCCTCTTCTCGTAGGGCGATACGAGAGAGTCCAAACTTGCGATAGTAACCTCGGGCGCGACCGGTCAAGAAGCAGCGATTGCGGACGCGAACTCGGCTGGCATCGCGGGGCTGCTTATACATCTCAGCTTGGGCTGCCCATTTTTCATCAAGGCTGCTGTTTGGGTCCTTGATGATCGCTACAAGCTTGGCCCTCTGCTCGGCATATTTAACCGAGAGCGCCTTGCGTCGCGCGTTTTTGGCGACACTGCTTTTCTTCGCCATCCCTACATCTCCAGGATTTTTAGTATTAGGCGGCGGATTTTGCACAAAGGAGGGTAGGGGTGCAAGCCTTTTGATCCTCAGGTCAGTATCCAGCTGGAAGGGTCTGGGCGGGCAGAAGGAAATTTTCTAATTGACGGCTTTGAAGTTCTGTTTTAATAAGGGTTTCACTCTGCGGGACTAACTCAGTTGGTAGAGTGTCAGCTTCCCAAGCTGAAAGTCGCGGGTTCGA
>CAYLJJ010000060.1:14061-43300 GCA_964384025.1 uncultured Nannocystaceae bacterium | reverse complement strand
GCGGAGTGGAGGAGGGTTCTTTTCTCGCTACATCTGCCATGGCAGATGGGCACCCCCCTCCAAGAGTGGACGGCGCGCTTTGCGCAGCCGCGACCGCGCTGGCCAATATCATTGAGCCTGGCCACCCTCCTGCGATTCCCGTGCTCAGCTTCGCCGCCAGCCACTTCGGAGTCTTCGCTCCTGTGCCGGTGATACTCAGCGCAACCTCTGTCGGGCATGACTCGCAGAGCATCGCCAAGAGCTTCGAAGAGACGCTGTTCGAGTCCCTACACAAAGGTCGCTTCAATAAGATCGGGGTGGGTGAGCGCCGTGATGCTGAGAGGCGGATCCTGGTGATCTTGTTGCAGGGCCTGCACCTAAGCTTAAAACCGGTCCCGCGCGCACAGCTCAGCCGTGGTGAGGTGGCAATAGAGGGGAAGCTTCACAAGCCCTTCAGCAAACCCAGCCTTTATCTCACTAAGCCAGATGGCAAAGCGATCGCTTTGAAATCCAAGATCGACAAGCGAAGCTATAGCGCTCATTTTCGCTGTGCTCAGGATGGTGTCTATCGTGTGGAGGTGATGGGTGTTGCGCGGAAGGGACCGGAAGTGCTGGCGAACTTTCCCATCTGGTGTGGGGAGAGCCCTCCGAGATCGATCGAACCACAGCGTATAAAAACAAGCACCTCTGATGAAGATCCCGAGCGTCGTCTCTTTGAGCTTATCAATGAGGCTCGCAGCACAGCGGGATTAAAGCCAGTGGTCTGGGATGAGGCCGCCGCCAAGGTCGCTCGCGCTCATTCCCAAGATATGCGTAAGCACGACTTCGTGGCTCATCTCTCCCCACGCACTGGCTCACCCAGTGATCGGGTTGAGCGCGCTGGGCTCAAGGCAGGCACTGTGATAGAGAACGTAGGGCGCTCTCCTACCGTCGAGAGGATCCATAAAGGGTTGATGAACAGCCCAGGACATCGCGCGGCGATCCTCTCAAGTTCAAGCAACGTAGGCGTCGGCGTAGCGCGCAGGGGGGCCAAAAGAGGCTCAGCTGCCAGCCTCTTCGCTACAGAGCTTTTCCTCTCGCCCGCCCAAGTCCTGGATCCAAAAGGCTCCATAGATCAAATCCATGAGATCATGAAGAGGAGGCGCCCCAAGCTGCAGCATGATAAGGCGCTTGATCATGCCGCTTCGAGTCTACTCCACCAGGTCAACAAAGGCAGACTGAAGCCCAAGCAGTTGAGCAAGGCTCTACTCAAGATGCTCAAGGCCAAGAAGGTCAGGGGCTATAAGAGTATGCGCATCTTCTTTGGACAGGGCGCCAAACCTGAAGAGCTTGCTGAGGACCCCAGCATCCTCGATCAGCGAGTCAAAGGGTATGGCGCAGCAGTGTTGAAGGTGAAGGAGGGGTTGTTGGGGCTGCTCCTTACAGGCCGGAAGTAGCAAAGGGTTTTGAGCTGATCCGTTTCGAAGGACGCGCTGGAGCCTCTAATGTGAAGCTCCACCTACAGTTGAAGCGCCATCGCTCGCTCAGGAAATGAGGTCAGGGCGCCTCAAGCAGAGCCGCAGCACCCATACCACCGCCGATACACATGCTGACCACAGCGTAGCGGCCTTGGCGCCTGCGCAGCTCATAGAGTGCGGTTAGAGCTAAGCGCGTGCCGCTGACCCCCAGGGGATGCCCTAGGGCGATAGCGCCACCATTGACATTCAGCTTCTCATCAGGGATGCCCAAGACGCGCTGACAGTAAACAGACTGTGCAGAGAACGCCTCGTTGACCTCGAAGAGATCGATCTGATCGATCGAGAGCCCGGTCTCCTTAATCAGCTTCTGGATAGCAGGAACCGGACCGATGCCCATGATTTCCGGCTCAACACCCACCACTACAAAGCGCCGCATATAACCCAAAAAGGAGCGACCCTCCAGAGCATCCTTAGCCATCACGACGACAGCAGCAGCACCATCAGTGAGAGGAGAAGCATTGCCTGCGGTGACGCTGCCTCGAGGGTCAAAGACTGGGCGCAGCTTAGCGAGACCCTCCATCGTGGTTCCTGTACGGATCAGGCCATCATGCTCCATCCGTAGAGCCTTGTTATCCAGGGTGGTCTCGATAGGGATGATCTCTTCTGCTAGACGTCCCGCGTCTCGAGCCGCCGTCGCCTTGGCTTGGCTGCTGACCGCGAAGGCATCCTGCTCTTGGCGAGATACCTCAAAGCGCCGCGCCACGTTTTCAGCGGTGGTGCCCATGCTGATATAGATCTCAGGGTGCTCCTCAACCAGCCGAGGGTGCATCAAGGGATGAAAACCCCCCATCGGTACCGCGCTCATGCTCTCCATACCACCAGCGATGCCATTCTCCATCTCCCCGATGGAGATCCGAGCGGCGAGGCTGGCGATGCTCTGGATGCCTGAGGCGCAGAAGCGGTTGATGGTGTAGGCAGGGACTTGAGCCGGGAGCCCCGCCAAGAAGGCGGCTTGGCGCGCTACGTTGAGGCCCTGAGTCCCTTCAGGCATCGCGCAACCCATGGCGACATCACCCACCATCTCAGGCGCAAGCTCAGCGCGCCTGAGGGCCTCTGTAATGGAGAGCGCCCCCAGATCCTCTACACGGGTCTGCCGCAGCTTGCCCTTGACCGCTCGGCCAAAGGGGGTGCGGACACCATCTACGATCACGACATCGCGCATTTTAGTTCCTCAGGGGCCGGTTGTTCTTAAGCATGTAGGCGATGCGCTCCTGGGTCTTGGGCTCACCGCAGAGGGAGAGGAAAGCCTCCTTCTCAAGCTCATGGAAGCGTCGCTCTGAGATCTCGCTGCCGTAGGGTACATCTCCACCGCTGAGCACATAGGCCAGCTTGCCGCCGATCAGAAGATCATGCTCGCTGGCTTGATGAGCTTGGAGCATCCCCCAGAGGGCCTGCTTTAGGGTGGCGTGACCGGTGCGCCCTGAGATCTTGAGGCGGCGATCTACATCAGGGCGGTAGTCGCTGCGAGCCATCCCCAAGGCGTGCCACTTGGCCGCCTCCAGTTGCTCGTCCCGATCCATGGTGATGCGATCTTGGGGCTTGAGGAAGCCGTTCTTTTGAGCGTCCCGTGCGCTGCTGCTCACCTTACCCATGCCGATGGTCATAAAGGCGTCACGCAGATAGCTGACAGGATCGATGTCGGGGCCATTCCCCTGAAGGTTGTGGAGCAGACCAAAGGTGCCGCCACCAGCAGGGATCAAGCCGACACCTACCTCGACGAGGCCCATATAGAGCTCTGCATGAGCTTGTAGGGTGTCAGCGGCAAAACAAAGCTCGGCGCCGCCACCCAGGGCCAGACCAAAGGGGGCCGCCACCACCGGGATCTCACACTCTCGTAGAGCCAGACAAGCCGCTTGGAAGCTGCTCACGACCCCCTCGATAATCTCCCATTTCTTCTCTGCCGCGGCCTGAGCCACCATCATCAGGTTGGCCCCCGCGCTGAAAGCCGCTGGGTGGTCATTGCCCATCACGATCGCTTCAAACTCGCCGGAGCGCTCCACGGCGGTGTTGAGCATAGCGATGAGCTGGTCATCGACCGCGTTCATCTTGGTGCAAAACTCGATACAGGCGACACCATCCCCCATATCCCAGAGCCGCGCGCCAGGGTTCTCGGTGATCAGCCCCCCCTGTTCGGGGCTCTTGGGCAGGCGACGGAAGCGGGCGCTGAGCTTCTCAGCGCTGCTCCTCTTCTCGCTTGGAATCCAGAAGTTACGCGCGCCGACAGGACCTTCATAGAAGGAGCTGCGACCAGCGGCCAACATCTCATCGACCCAAACAGGGACCTCCATCCCCTCAGCCTTCATCCGGATCACGCCCTCAGCGACCCCTAGGGCGTCCCAGATCTCAAAGGGTCCCAGATCCCAGTTGAAGCCCCACTTGAGGCCGTTGTCCACCTGCACCAGATCGCTGGCGATGCTCTCCATATGCCGCGCTGAATAGAGCAGGGTCTGGGCGAGGCAGTCCCAGGCGAAGCGCCCAGACTCATCATCGAAGTCGCAGATCGCCTTGATGCGCGCCCCGGTGTCCTCGATCTTGCGAGCCGCTCCAAGGGCCGCAAGCCGCAGCTTCTCTCGGGGGCGATACTCGCGGGTGTAGGGGTCGAAGGTGTGAATATCTCGACCGATCTTCTGATAGCAGCCTTTGCGGCTCTTCGAACCCAGGTGCCCCTTCTCAATCAGCTCTGCGATAAACTCTGGAGTCTTGAGGTGTACCCTCATGCTGTCTTGAGGCAGGGCCCTATAGAGTCCCTCAGTGACATAGATAAGGGTGTCTAAGCCCACCACATCCGCTGTACGGAAGACCCCCGACTTGGCCCGCCCCATCGGCTGGCTAAAGAGGGTGTCCACCAACTCTGGGCTGTAGCCCATTTCTACCATCTTGTTGACGGTGTACATCAGGGAGAAGGTGCCGATGCGGTTGGCGATAAAGGCTGGAGAGTCCTTGGAGTAGACCAAGCCCTTCCCCAGACGCTCCCGCGCAAAGAGCTCAAAGCGAGGGATCAGCTCTGGGTCGGTGTCTGGCCCAGTGACGATCTCCAACAGCTTCATATAGCGGACAGGGTTGAAGAAGTGGGTGATCAGGAAGTTGCGCTTGAAATCCTCGCTGCGGCCCTTGGTGAGCAGGGCGAGGGGCAAACCGCTGGTGTTAGAGGAGATCAAGGTTCCTGGGCTGCGCAGCTTATCTAAGCGCTCAAAGAGCGCCGCCTTGATCTTAAAATCCTCCTTGACCACCTCGATGATCCAATCCACTTCGGCGACACGCCCCAGATCATCTTCAAAGTTCCCCACCTGGATCCGCCGCGCGTCGGCGGGATCATAAAACAGGGGGGGGCGATTCTTCAGGGCGGCTTGAAGGCCACCCGCTGCAAAGGCGTTACGCGCCTTCTGAGAATCACTCTTCTCTCCGGGGGGTACGATGTCCAGTAAGAGGACCTGAATGCCAGCGCCCGCGAGATGTGCGGCGATTCCTCGCCCCATCACCCCTGCACCCAGTACGGCGGCACGACGAATGGGCAAGCCCTTCATCTGCTCTCCCTTCTCTCCGGGCTAGGCCCGGTCTTGTTGTTTAAAAAGAGATAGATAGCTTCCTTCTTCAACGCAGATCATAGACCCTGAAGTCACCATCTGGAGTGGGCTCCAGAGAAAGATTGGCGTATAGCCTGCGAGTTTCTCTTTTGAGACGCAATGAAATCCTGTCGGAGAGTCGATGAAATCCCGCATCTGTTTGATTTTTTTACTCTGGAGCTGTGGGGGTCCCTCCAACCGCTCCTCTACACCGCGGCCGCTGCCCGCTCCTGGGGAGTTCTACTCTCCAGGTTTAGAGCGCCTTGCTGATGTTGAGGGCCTCAGTCCAAGCCCAGCAGAGGAGCGCCTGGGGGCCTTGATCCCACGCAGCCTCCTCCCTCCCCCTGCCCTGAGCTGTCTGGCGCGAGAGTACGCTGCCCGCTTCGCCGCTGACGCTTTTGAACCCAGTCCAAGCACGATACAGCAGCTCGCTTGGCGCTGTGGCTACTGGAGCCTCCCCAAAAGCAGCTATGTGGTCACCGGCAAAGGGATGCCTGCCCTGGAGCGGCACTTTCAGGATCGAGATCTCAGAGGGATCCTAGCTCTGGGGGTGGTGGAGCATCCAGATGGTCGCTTTACCGCAGCGCTTTTAAGCGCTGAAGGGGCCCTACACTTGGAGCCCCTGAGCCGCAGTGGTGGGCTCCTTAAAGCGCAACTCAAGGGACGAGATGGGAGACTGGAGGCTTGGCACTCTTCTGCTGAAGGTGTACAGCAGCTCCCCCTCAAGGTGGACGCGCTGGGGCGCTTTGAGCTGAACACCCTGGGGCTGGCTCCAGGCAACCTAGAGATCCTCAGCCGACAACGCCGCCTCCGTCATCCTCTGGCGCTGTTCCCACTGAAGCCCCAAGCACAGCGCTATCCTGATCCAGGACAACCGCCCAAGGAGCGCCCCACACTCCAGGCTCAGAGAGCCTCTCTCCTCGCTGCGCTGGCAGCCTTAAGAGCCAAAATAGGGCGACCCCCTCTGAAGCTCAACGAGCGCCTCTCTGCTCCTCTCCGCGCTTGGCTGGAGCGGATGGCGACTCGGAACGCACAGGGGATGCCAAAAGGGCTCTTGGATAAGCGGGGTTGGCCCTTTGCGCGGCTGCGCTTTGGTTTCACCCATGGTCAAGATGGCAGACAAGCTGCTCAGCTCCTCTGGGAGAGCCCTACAGGGCGAGCGCTCTTGGAGTCTCAGGAGGGGGAGCTGGCCTTGGCGCTGCGTCTCTTCCCCAGGGCAGTGGGCTTTGACGCTGTGCTGATCAGAGCCGAGGCTCTCGAGCCCCTACCCCCTGAGGAGGCTCGCGCTCAACTCAGAGGGATCATTCAAACCCAGCGACAAGCGGCAGGGCTCAGCCCAGTTCGGGGGCTCCCAGAGCTGGATCTGCTCTGTCAGGAGCTGGCTGAGGATCTCTTGGCGGGGCGTGGCTCTTGGGAGCAGGCTTCAGCTCAGCTTAAAACCCTCATCAAAGAGCAGGGTTTCATCTATGGCGCCTTTAAGGTGGGAGCGCTCAGCCGGAGGGAGCTAAAGAACGCGCGCTTCAAAGCTCTGGGCGCAACGATGCGCTGGCTGGGGCTGGGGGTCGCTGCGGGACCCCTGCCAGGTCAAGGGAATCCTCGCTATCTGATCCTCTATGTCCTGGCAGAGCATCACAAAGGGGAGCAAAAGAGGGCTTCAGAGGGCTCTTGACTTTGCTTTTAAAAATCCTTAACTTGGCTTCACTCCAACAAGCGAGCTTCGGCTCCAGGTTCAGTAAATATGGGATCTGGCTCAGAGGACTCTGGCAAACCCAGATCGAGCCATTCTTTCAGACGACTCACGGTCGTCGGCTGATCC
Organism: uncultured Nannocystaceae bacterium; assembly: GCA_964384025.1. Taxonomy (GTDB): domain Bacteria; phylum Myxococcota_A; class Bradymonadia; order UBA7976; family UBA1532; genus CAYLJJ01. The sequence continues at coordinate 36,425 of CAYLJJ010000060.1, read as the reverse complement.
GGTCAGCCGACCGGGGATCTTTAAAAATCCTCCCGTGAGCGTCAAGCGGCGCTCAAGGCGCTCTTGGGAGGATCAAGATGAAGAATCAGTTTGAGTTCAACGGCAGCAGCCCTCGCGTTGCTAAGCGCCGCGCCCTCAATTTTTGGTATACCCACCGTGAGAGCTTAGGGCTCAGCGTCTCTGAGTTTTTCCAATGTTGTCGTCTTCGGCAACAAGGGGGGCGATCTCAGATCATCTATTACGAGAGCCCACGCTGATCACTCCAGGCCGGTTGCGATACGAGCGCGCCGCAGGAGCCCCTGAGCAATTATCCGCGCGCGTTTCGCTCCCTGAGTCAAGATATCCTCCAGATCATCAGGGCGCTTAAGCAGCGTATGAAAGCGCTCTGTGGCCTCACCAAAGTGAGCCTTGATCGCCTTGAGCAACTCCAGCTTGGCGTGTCCATAGCCATAACCACCAGCCCAATATTTTGCGGCCATCTCCGCCCTCTGCTCCTCACTGGCGAAGAGAGAATAGATCTCAAAGACCGTACACTTGCTTGGATCCTTGGGATCTTCCAGAGGGGTGGGGTCGGTGACGATGGACATCACCTGCTTCTTGAGCGCCTTGCCCTGAAGAAAGAGGGGGATGGTGTTGTGATAGCTCTTGGACATCTTTTGACCATCTAGGCCTGGCACCGGTACAGGGGTGCCCAACTCAAACTTGGGGATCTTAAAGACCGGGCGTCCCTCTACTTCGCCAAAGGTGGCATTAAAAGATTGGGCCATATCGCGAGTCATCTCGACATGTTGGACCTGATCACTGCCCACTGGGACGAGATCAGCTTCATAGAGCAGGATGTCAGCGGCCATCAGTACAGGGTAGTTAAAGAGCCCTACGCTGGCTTTCAACCCCCGTGCCTTCTTGTCTTTGTAGGAGGTGGCCCGCTCTAAGAGACCCATCCCGGTTACGGTCATCAAGAGCCAGGTCAGCTCACAGACCTCAGGCACTGCAGATTGGCGAAAAAAGAGCGCTCGTTGAGGATCTAGGCCCAGAGCCAGATAGCTGGCCGCCACCTCTAGGCAGTTCTGCTTGAGGAGCGTGCGATCCTGGGTGGTGGTGAGGGCGTGATAATCAGCGATGAAGTAGAGGGCGTCATCTTGACGCGCGATATGTTGTCGGATGGCGCCAAAGTAGTTGCCCAAATGAAGCATACCCGAGGGTTGAACGCCAGAGAGTGAGCGCATCTGATCTCCTTGGTCAGAGGAGCGGAAAGGTGCCGCGCTCAGCACACTCTGTCAACTCAGGCGACGGTGTGAAGGGCCTTCCCACGACCATCCAGCTGATCGATGAGCTGAAGAGCTGTCGCCTCTTGCTGATCCATCGCCTTCTTAAAGACCTTGATCTGAACAGCCTGGCTGACCGCTTCTCCCTTAAAAGCGGGGGGGGCTTTGGCAGCATAGTTCGTGGCGGGGTCTGAGATGTTCATCCGCGTCTCCTTAAAGTTTGGGGATCCTCTCTATCGTCTAAAGATGGAGTTGTTTGAGCTTTCTTTTCCAGACAGAAGAGCTTCTCTTTCCTGGAATCGTCTAAGCCCTCTGACTATCCTCTCCTAAAACTGGAGTTATCATGCGCCTTCTCCTCAGCCTCCTCCTCTACAGCCTAAACGCTCAGGCGACCATCGCCCTCCACTATGATCTACCCACCCTGGTAGAGAGGGCAGAGGTGATCGCCATTGGGCGAGTAGAGCAGATGGAGAGCCGCTGGGAAGAGGGGCGTATCCACACTCGCGTCAAGCTGAAGGCGGAGCAGCTTTTTAAGGGGGAGAGGCTCCCTGAGCTGGACCTCTTGGGGGGGGCGGTCAAGGGCATCGTTCAGCGCATCTCTGGTAGCGCCCACTTTGAGCTTGGTGAGCGAGTGCTGCTCTTCCTCAGCCCTGCGCGTCACGCTCCCGTCTGGCGGGTGGTAGGGATGAGCCAAGGGAAGTTTCAGATCCTCGATGATCCCTCGGGAGCGCGGCTGATCCGCAGGACTGAGGGCCTCTCTTTGGTCTCGGGAAAAGAGATCAAGCCTGGAGAGACCTTTGAGGCTCCACTACAAGAGTTCCTTTTAGAGCTGTCTCGCCTGCTCAAGCCCGTTGCCCAGCCAGAGAGAGCCCCAACACCAGACCTTCCCCTCGCTCCAGGAGAAGAGAACCCCTTGGGGGGTCCCTGAGCCTCCATGTCTGTTCCCTCTTCAACGCTCCTCCTCATGCTCCTCTGGAGCGCCCCCTCCTGGGGTTATGAATTGGGGCGGAGCAGCAGCGGGGCGCTCCTTCACTGGGGCAGCCGTTGCCTTGGCTACCATCTGGATCACTCCAGCCCCCAAGATCTCCCCTTTGAGCTGCTTCAAGCGGAGGTGGAGGCTGCCTTTCAGATCTGGAACGAGGCGCCCTGCGCGCACCCTCGTTTTCAGGCCCAAGGCCTAACCAACGATCACCCTGTGGGTTATAACCGCGAGGGAGTGAACCTCAACGCTGTCCTCTGGAGAGAGGCTCGTTGGCCTCATCGCCCAGGAGTCCTGGCCTTGACCACCCTCACCTTCTGCAGCGACACTGAGCTTGAGATCTGCTCAGCCCCTGGCTTGATTCTGGACGGGGATATCGAGCTGAATGTGGCGGAGTATCCCTTTGCCCTGGATGGTTACAGCGGGGCCTATGATCTGCGCAACGCCCTGACTCATGAGATCGGGCATCTCCTGGGCTTAACCCACTCCAAGATCCCTGAAGCCAGCATGAGCAGCCAGACTCAACTGGGCGATCTCAGCTTGAGAAGCTTGGCCAAGGATGACCTGGAGGGGCTCTGCGCGCTCTACCCTGAATCTCCAGGCCCCTGTCTGCTCTCGACGCCTGAGGGGGATCAGCTCCTCAGCTCAGAACCCAGAGGCTGCGCCACCACAACTCAAAACAGTCAGGGCCTTTGGGTCCTCCTGATCTGGGCGGCTCGACGTCGCCAAGGAGCACACCGATGAGGTCTATAATCCTTCTCCTTCTCCTCTTCCCCACAGGGGCCCTCTCCTGGGTTCAAACTCAGGGGGAAGAGACAGGCGCTCTCTACTCCTGGCCCAGGCGCTGTATCCCCTATGCGCTCAATGAGCAGGGCAGCCGAGGTCTGCCCATAGAAGCGGTGGAGAGCGCTATCGTCGCCTCCTATGCGGCTTGGCAGGCGCCCGGTTGCAGCGATCTAGAGCTACACTATCAGGGCAGGAGCGATGAGACAGAGATCGAGTTTGACCAGACAGGCAACAACACCAACTTGGTGATCTGGATCGAAAATATCTACGAGTGGGAGCATGAGCCTGGAGTGATCGGGGTCACGACGGTGACCTCCTGTCAGAACGCTGAAGGCTTCTGTCCCTACGCAGGCGCGATTATGGACGCGGATATGGAGCTAAACGGCGCTGACTTTCAGTTCACGGTCTCAGATCAGGATGTTCACTCCGATATACAGAACACCGTGACCCATGAGGTAGGGCATGTCATCGGCCTGGATCATCCGCCCAACAAGCCGCACTCCACCATGTTCGCTACCGCCCCAGAGGGGGAGATCAAAAAACGCAGCCTGAATAGTGACGATATTGAGGGTCTCTGTACGATTTATCCCGCCTATGATGGTGGCCCTCCACCCTGTGAAAGCTTTGAAGATCCCATCACAAATTATGAGGAGCCGAGCTGTCAGTTCGGTGGCCTTCAGGGGCGTGTGGGCTGGGGCGCCCTGCTGCTCTCCCTGTTGGTGCTCTTAGGGCTCACTCCTCGAAGGGGGCCTCGGTGGCTTCAAAAGGACCGCTGAAGATATAGGCGGGGGTGGGTCCTTCAGGGCCCTCTACTTGGGTGTCAGGCTCTAAGCCAAGCTGCTGCATCAGCCGCTCTAAGGAGATCCTTGGTCCTCCTGGGACCAGCGAGAAGTGAGCCTCTTGGGCCTCCTCTTGAGAGATGCTCCCAGCCATATGGCAGCCCAGATCTGAGCCCTCCAATGCGCAGCTGATCTCAAGCGCACGGATCGGGAAAATTACTTTTAAATCAGCAACATAAATATTGAGACTGGAGAGTTTTACCTCCCCATGGTTGCCCTCCCGTTTGGCAGAGCCCTCACCGATCTCCACCTCACAGTTGTAGATCTCTCCATCGGGATTAAGACACTCCCCCTCGGTGAGCCAACTGAAGCGATCATCGCTTGGCTCAGAGCTCTCCTCACCGGCGACGATCTGCCCTGCTCCACCCCTCACCTGAACCTCATCCGAGTCCCAACCGATCAGCTGTACAAAGAGGTAGAGGCGACCATCATTGAGGAAGGTGTTGAGGAGCTGGTTGATGATAGGGGCCGCCGCGCTGGGATGCTCTAGGGTCATAGAGGTGAAGATAAAACTACGTCGCTCTTTCTCAACAGGACCACTGTCGAGGACCCCCAAATCTATACTCCCCTGGTCCTTCACAGAATCTGCGCTCTCTTCCTCGCCGCAAGCGCAGAGGAGCAGAGAGAGGAGCAACAACCCACGCATCAGTTGGGATCGATGAGCCGGTACAGCTCAGCTATACGCAGCTTAAGCTCCTCAAAGCTCAGGCTGAGAGGGCGATCTAGGCTAAAGCCCTGGCATGCAAAGCTGGCCGTGACCGTGCCCGCCAACGTAGCGCGCTTCATCGCTCCAAAGTTCAAGGTCTCGGCTTGGGCCAGCGAGCCCATAAAGCCTGCAGCGAAGCTATCCCCCGCGCCGGTGGGATCGATGATCTCCTCCAGAGGCATCGCAGGAGCAAAGAAGCTGCCCTCGGGGTGGTAGAGCAGAGCACCGTGGGCTCCCCGCTTGATCACCAGGAATCTGGGACCCATCGCGCGGATAAGCTTGGCGGCACGGTGGACATTGCGCTCTCCAGAGAGCAGACGAGCCTCTGTCTCATTGATCACCAGGAGGTCGACACGCTTCAGGACCTCAAGAAGCTTGTCTCGCCTCTCCAAGATCCAGAAGTTCATGGTGTCCAAGCCCACCAGCTCAGGCTTCTCAAGCTGGTCTAGGACCTTAAGCTGAAGGCTGGGCTGGATATTGCCCAAGAAGACAAGGGGGAGCTTGCGTTGGTTGGGGGGAATCTTGGGATCAAAATGCTCAAAGACGTTGAGTTGGGTGTAGAGCGTTGCCGGATCGCCTAGATCTTCTCCATAGCGCCCACCCCAACGGAAGGTGAGACCGGGGACTCGCTCCAAACCCTCTAGGTTGATCCCCCGGCTTCTGAGAGCCTCAATGTGGTTTTGAGGGAAATCCTCTCCCACCACCGCCACCAAGCTCACAGGAGCAAAGAGGCTGGCGCTGACGCTGAAGTAGGTGGCTGAGCCCCCTAGGCTGGCGCTGCGCTTGCCCATCGGTGTCTCTAAGTCATCAAGCGCGACGCTGCCGACTATCAGGATCTCCCTCATCACGGCTCCTCATCGGGAAAAAGGTAGTGGCCCAGCAGCAAGGCGGTGCGGGCTCGGGTCTCACTTGGGATCAGCGAAGGGCGAGTCATCACAGCGGCGCCGCCTGCTAAGGCACGATGAGCAGGCCATGTGGCTTCTCCCTGCTTCGCTAAGCGACGGCAAGCTTCTCGGATGATCTGCCGCGCCATGCTCACGTTCTGTTTGACGATGGCAACGACCGCCTCCACGCTTACAGCGTCATGATCTGGATGCCAGCAGTCATAGTCTGTAGAGAGCGCCAAGGTGGCATAAGCGATCTCCGCTTCTCGCGCGAGGCGGGCCTCAGGCAGGTTGGTCATCCCGATAACGGAGCAACCCCAACTGCGAAACAGCTCCGACTCAGCGCGGGTCGAAAAGGCAGGTCCTTCAATACAGATATAGGTTCCACCATCGTGGCAGATCGCCCCAGCCGCTTGAGCTGACTTTAGGAGCAGACCTTTGAGCTCAGGAGAGATGGGATCTCCAAAGGGGATATGAACGACAACCCCCTCTCCAAAGAAGCTGCGAGCGCGGTCATAGGTTCGATCCAGGAGCTGATCAGGGCAGACGATATGTCCTGGCTCGATCTCTTCTCGTAGGGAGCCTACCGCAGAGATGCTGATCACATGCCGCGCTCCCAAGTACTTGAGCCCCCAGATGTTGGCGCGGTAGTTGACCTCGCTGGGGCTATAACGGTGCCCTCGCCCATGGCGCGGCAGGAAGATACAACGAACCCCCTCTAAGCGCCCCATGATAAAGGCATCTGAAGGTTCACCGTAGGGGGTCTTAAGGTGGATCTCCTCCAACTCCTCAATCCCCTCAATTTCATAGAGGCCACTGCCTCCGATTACACCAACGATCACTTCACTCATCGAACCTCACTTACCGGGACAGAGCCTTGGGGGCTTCGCCCAACTGACCACAGGCCGCGTCGATCTCCAGGCCCTTGCTGACGCGCACGGTCGCCATCAGGCCCTGTCGAAGCAAGATAGTTTGAAAGCTGCGCATGCGCTCCTCGCTGGGGCGCTGAAAGCTTCGATCTTGAAAGGGATTCCAGGGCAGCAGGTTGACCTGAGCGGGGAGCCCGCTCAGCAACCTGAGCAGACGTCGGGCGTCAGCATCGCTGTCATTAAGCCCCCCCAAGAGAACATATTCGATGGTCATCTTACGACGAGGGGGCAGGGGATAGCGGCGCAGGGCGGCCAAGACTGAGGCGATGTTCCACTTGCGGTTGATCGGCATGATGCGATCTCGCAGCTCATCGGTCGTCGCGTTCATGCTCCAGGCGAGGTTGACTGGAGCCGCAGCGCCCAAGGCCTCGATCTGAGGGACCAGCCCCGAGGTGCTCACCGTCACCTTACGATGGCTATAGCCGATCGCCTGGGGGTCACAGATGATCTTCAGACTGGCTAAGACCCCTGAGAGGTTATGAAGAGGCTCTCCCATCCCCATAAAGACCAGATGGCTCACCCGCGCCTTGGGGGGCAGAAGATCCCGCGCCAAGAGGACCTGATCGATGATCTCCCCTGGCGTCAAGTTGCGAGAGAGCCCCAGGCTCCCGGTATAGCAGAACTTGCAGCCCATAGCGCAGCCCACCTGAGAAGAGAGGCACTGAGTAAAGCGCCCCTCTTTCATCGGGATCAACACCGACTCCACCACCGCCCCATCTGAGAGCTGTAGGGGCAGCTTACGCGTACCATCCAGGGCCTCACGAACAGGGCCCACTGAAGCACGTCCAAGGTGATAGCCCTCCGCCTCCAGTTTCAGACGGAAGGATTTGGGCAGGTTGCTCATCTCCTCAAAGCGGCGAACACCATGCTCAAAGACCCAGGAATAGAGCTGGTCTAAGCGATAGCGGGGGAGCTTAAATCGACGGATGAGGGCCTCCATCTGGCCTCGATCCATCTCGGTGAGGCTCCTCTCTGGAGGCGGGGGCAGATTCATCAGCGGGCGTGAAGCTCGATGCCCTGGAAGAAGTAGGCGATCTCGACAGCAGCGGTCTCTGGGGCGTCAGAGCCATGCACTGTGTTCTGATCGATGCTCTGGGCGTAGAGCGCACGCAGGGTTCCTTCAGCAGCCTCACTTGGGTTCGTAGCCCCCATGATCCCGCGATGGCGGTTGATGGCGTCCTCACCCTCCAGAGCGGCGACCACTACAGGGCCGCTGGTCATAAACTCCACTAGATCCTTGAAGAAGGGGCGCTTCGAATGAACCGCATAGAAGCCCTCAGCCTCCGCCTGGGAGAGGTGCACCATACGGCAGGCGATGATCTTAAGGTCCTCCTCCTCAAAGCGGGCATAGATCTTTCCGATGAGGTTTCGGGCCACACCGTCAGGCTTGATGATGCTCAGGGTTCTCTCGATGGCCATATTGCTTCTCACATGAGATTAAAGACGCGGGAGTATGCCCAATCACTGAGTATGGAGCAAGAAGGTTTCAGAGCGCAGCCGCTCTCAATTCATCGGCTCAGATCTCTCACTCAAGGACCTACCCTCAACAGCGAGAGCGCTCTATCCTGCATGTATGTGGAGCCCCTCTCAGCGCTTTCAATCTCGCCTAGAGGTCAAGAAGAGCCGCTTTTTGGCGATCTGTGCGCCTCTGCCCGCCCCTGACGCGGCCCGAGGGTGGCTTAAACTCCAGGCAGATCCCTCTGCCAATCACAACACTTATGCCTGGATTTTTGGAGAGCAGCGGCGCTACTCCGATGATGGAGAACCAGGAGGCTGCGCGGGCTTGCCCATCTATCAAGCGCTCAAGGCCGCTGGGGTGGATCGCTGTATTTTGATGGTCAGGCGCTACTTTGGAGGCATCAAGTTGGGACGAGGAGGGATGATCCGCGCCTATGGCCGCGCCGCCGCAGCCTGTTTGGCTGAAGCGCCCCGCTTGCTTCCTATGAGTCAACTCCAAGTGTTTGTCCCCTTCTCGCTCCTGGGGGCTGTAGCTCATCTCCCTGAGCGCTTTAAGGCTCAGCGCTGTGAGAGCCGCTATGACCAGGAGGGCTTACATCTGCTCCTCAAGCTAGAAGCTCAGAACAGCGCCGCGCTCCAGGCCGCTCTCTTGGAGCGGGGGCGGGGCCAGATCTATCTGGAGGAGCCCTGATGAGGATCGCACGGCTGCTGCCCATCTTGCTTCTCCTCCTCAGCTTGGGGCTCTATCTCTTCCTTGATGAATCCCAGCCACCCCAAGCTCTAAGTCCAAGCGAGGAGCCCAAGAAGCTTCTCAGCCTTCAGCCGGATGCAGGGCTCTATCCAGGGATCGCAGGCTCAGACTCCTGCGCAGATTGCCACAGCGAAATCCACGCGGAGTGGCACCATTCCTTCCACGCGCGCAACGCCGCCCCCGCTACAGCGGAGACGGTCCTGGGGGACTTCAAAGATCAGCTCTACCGCTTCCAGGGGACCCAGAGCCGGATGTTTCAGCGGGAGGGTCGCTACTTTATGGCCTATCGTTCAGGAGAAGAGGCTGAGGAGGAGATCCTCTCGGTGGATCTGGTCCTGGGCGTTTCTCGGCATCAGAGCTACTTGCACAGGGATAAGAGGGGACGGCTGCAGGTCTTGCCGAGCTATTGGCAGATCGATGAGGAGAGCTGGCGGGACTCTCGAGAGGGCCCGGTTCTCGGTGGCCCTTCTCCGCTGCCCCCTGAGCACCCCAGCCATTGGCGAAACTACCGCAGGCGCTTTAATAAAGCCTGTATGGAGTGTCACTCCAGCCAACCACAACGTGGCTTTGATCCAGAGCGGGTCGAGTATCGCTCCCAATTTGAGCCCTCGATCAACTGTGAAGCCTGCCATGGCCCCAGCGCAGCGCATGTTCAAGCTTGGAAGAGTCTGGGATCTCAGCGCACCCCTCTAGACTGGAGCAAGTTGGAGGTGGAGGGTCGTATCGAGGTTTGCGCCAGCTGCCATGCCCGCAAGCGCATCTATCAGGAGGGTTATAGCCCCGGAGAGCCCTTCTATGATTACTTCGCTCCCGACCTCTGGGATGTCGCTGGTTTTCACCCAGATGGTCGCTCCAAGGGCCTGACCTATCATTTTGTCGACTATATGCAGAGCAGCTGCTTTCGCCATTCAGAAGAGAAGCTGGATTGCAGCAACCAGTGCCATCCTCCTCACAGCTTAGTCAGCGTAAGGGATCGCAGCGTTGAGGAGAGCAACAACATCTGTACTCGCTGCCACCTCGAGCATAAGACCCAGCTCAGCGCCCACAGCTTTCACAGTCCTGAGTCTGAGGGAAGCCGCTGCGTCAACTGTCATATGCCCACCCTTCATCTCAACATGAGGATGAAGATCCATGACCACAGCATCGGCAGCCCTCTGCCGGAGCTGAGCCGCCGCTTTGGGGTCCCTAACGCCTGTAATGGCTGCCATGAACATGATCCCCCTGCTTGGGCAGAGGAGCATGTAGAGCGCTGGTATGGAGAGACGCCGCATTTTCAGGCCTATCGTGCTCGGATGGTGGAGCGCGCCGAGGTTCTCAGCGCCCTAAAGGCGGGTCAAGTTCCAACAGAGCCTCTGATCCGTTGGCTGCGAGACAGAGAGGTTGATCTGGTGCAACGAGGCAGCGCGGCGCGTTTCCTGCGGCGAAGTCGCCCAGATCCTCGCGCCTTTGTAGCCCTCAAGGAGGCGCTCTTGGACCCTCACCCGTTGATCCGCTTCTCAGCGGTCGATGGAATCGCTTCCTTTCCAGGCGCAGATCCTGAGCTGAAGAGGGCCCTTAGAGATCCTCGGCGGATCGTAAGGGTGCGAGCCTATGAGGCCCTCCTCTCCCACAGAGCCCCAGGCTTAGAGCAGCCACAATGGGCTCAAGTTCGCGCTGAGTATCAAGAGCTAGAGGAGATCCTCGCCGATGATCCTAGGGTCCTCTCCAAGCTGGCACTCCTAGCCTTTAAGAGCCGAGATCCCTCCAAAGCTGAGGCGATTCTTCGACGAGGGCAAGAACTCAGCGCCCCAGCATCTAAGTTTCAGATCGATCTGGTTCAGCTCCTCTTAGGGAGCGGACGCCTAGAGGCAGCGGAGCTGGCTCTCGCAGATCTTCAACCTCAACTTCCAAAAGCACGGATGCTCAAGGGGCAGCTTCTTCTGCTCAAAGGGCAGCCTCAAGCAGCCCTGGAGATATTTAAGCGCCTTGAGGGGCTTCCCGGACTCCCGACGCTTCCATATGCGCGTCTAAAAGCAGAGCAAGCCCTTCGTCGCTAAGCAAAGAGAAAATAGATGTCTATAAAAATGAAATTATTTGGTAGAAGAACGCTTCTAGTTTCTGTTTCTGCCTTAGCAATATTTGTAGCTTTAGGATATCGTCTATTATTCCCAGGAATAAGTTTTCTCGTTTCATATATGGATGACAATAATCGAGCAGGGCTTTATAGTATAAAAGATGTTTCGATTAAAGTTAATAAAGATCGAACGATTCCGGCAAGGCTCTATACCCCAGATTCTGAGCATTCACGTACAATTGTACTTATACATGGGGTCCATTCTGATGGATACAATGAAAAACGGCTTATTCATTTGGCATATGTACTCGTACAGATGGGCTATCAGGTATTCATTCCTGATATCGCAGACTTGCGAAGCTATGACATCGTACTACGGGCATCAGATGATATCGAGAGCGCTGCTCTATGGATGCTAGAGAGTCAAGATTTGAAATCAGCCGATAAAAAGGTTGGTTTATGGGGTATAAGCTTTGCTGGAGGTCTATGTATGCGCTTATCATCTTCAGACTCACTCAAGGATAGGATAAGCAGCGTCTTCTCTTTTGGAGGTCATGGGAATATGAATACCACGATCGATTATCTAATGACAGGAGAGACTCCGACTGGTACAACACTTCCTCATATATACGGACAAGCTGTACTCCTAAGAAGATATGCCGATGTAATGGTACCCAAAGACCAAGTTTTGTTGCTTCAAGATACGATGCTCGATTATCTAAGAGGAGATCATGAAAAGGCAAAAGTAGAGAGCGAAGCGTTGCCTAAAGAGTCTCGTCGTTATACACACCTTATTTTCGAGAGGGATGTCAAAACACTGGGGCGCTTGCTCAAAGAGAAGATAGGCACACCTTCAACCCCAAAAGCTGTTTCTGCTGATACAGCACCTCCACCCCAATGCTCTGTCCATCTATTGCATGGTAGTTTAGATAACGTGATCCCTCCAAGCGAATTAACCCGCCTTGAAGAATGGGCCAGTCATGGTGATATTGAGGTATTCAGTTTGGTATCAGATATGATCAATCATGTAGAACTTGAAGATGATCGGGGGATCATAGCGCTCATTGACTATTATAAGATAATTCGTTTTTGGACTGAGTTACTTAGAAATAGTTGATTTTGCACCTATATTTCCCATCCAAAATGGACCCTCAAATCATATCGTGAATGCGAAGATTTTCGATATGAACTCATAGTAAGGATGACGCTAAAATGCATGATTTTTACCCACGGTACAGAGAATCAACAGACCGTGTAGATGTTCTGTCGATAGTCACCCACCCAGCACGCTCATAAATAGATCACATCAAGGAGCGCTGCGGACGATACGAAAGCCCACCGTCTCTCCGATCCAAGTATCAGAGATGCACTCACGACGAGCGGCCCGGATGGAGCCCGCTGAGTCTCGATAGCAGCCCCCTCGGATCCCCGATTGACTGAAACTACAGAGAAGGTTTCCCTCTTCGGAGTAGTCGGGGAGCCGATCCCCGACCATCTCCCAAACATTACCCAACATGTCGTAGAGGCCATAGGCGTTGCGCGCCAGAGATCCCCCAGGGAGGCTGTAGGGATCACTCTCTAAGTTGTGAGGTCCCTGACGATATTGAGCGATCTCATCCAAGGGGCCATAGTGGGGATCAGAGGCGCCGCCACGCGCGGCATACTCCCACTCGCTCTCTGTGGGTAGGCGATAGCCCTGACAGAGCCGAGGATCTCCTCCCTCAGCTCGCACGATCACCTCCTCACACACCCGATCGCAAAGCGGACACCCTTGATTGATTCCATCTCGGCAACCCCGCAGCTCATAGCAAGGAGGAAGCCCCTGCGCCTCTGAAAGTCGGTTGAGGAGGAGCAGCGCGGAGTATCGGTTGATCTCCACCACCGGGCAGCCCTCCGCCTCAGCCAGGCAGGAGGCATGTCGGTTCAGTTGCTCGCCGCTCAGCAACCAAAAGGCGCGCCTCCCAAACTCCTTGTCGGCGATCCAGAAAGGGGCGATCTCCACTTGATGCTGAGGCCCTTCACGATCATCGCGGCCCTCCTCCTCTGGCGGGGAGCCCTGAATGAAGAAGCCACCCTCCAAGAGCTGCAGATCGATGATCAACTCAGGCCAAGTTATATCAGGCTCCTCAGTCGCTCGGCAGTAAAAGAGCTGAGAGGTGTTGTCATTGACCCTCTCCTCAATCACCTCACCTAAGAGGCAGGGGTTCAATGGGAGCTCAGGGTGGCAGGCGTCTGGGTTTGGGCTCTCTCTGGGGGCAGGAGAAAGATCAAAGCCCAAAGCACCATCTCGCGCCTCTCCTCGCTCATCACAGATCTGCTCAACCTCTAGAAGATCGCTGAACCAATGATCCTTAAACTCGCAGAGGCTCATCTCCTCTTTGGCAATGCAGAGTGTGATCCTCCCCTCACTCAGCACAGGCTCCAGGTTGAGGTGAAAGATCAGCGCGTTTGTACGTGTCTTGAGATCGATCTGCGCGAGATACTCTTGACCTCCACAGTTCTCAGCTTTGACACGATACACACCCTCTCTAAACTGCCCACTGACCCTTCCCTGTTCGCGCTTTTTGATCTCAAGTTTAAAGCGTTGACAGCTCTGAAAATTTTCAGACTCCTGAATCGACATCACCCAGCGCTCAGGATCATAGAGCAGCTCCTCTGCGCCCTGGTTGTTAAGCAAGCGTGCGCGACACCTCAGCGGACAAAACTCTGAATCTGTGTTGAGATAGAGATCATGGCATGAGAGCAGGAACAGAGAGAGGCTCAACGCCACAAACTTAGACCTACGGGGATCAAGGCTGTGTCGCCTTGGCACTCCTCCTCTTCGCATCGACATCCTCCGGGGAGATGATCATAGAGATAGAGATTTGCCCTCCCCTTGGGGAGTTCCACGCAATCCCACCACGCATGCACCAAGCTTCCATCGTCGAGATCAACCTTCAGCCTCTCTGTCTGCGGAGGGGCCTCGAGATCATCCAGGGGCTGAAGATAGACTTCAATAAACTCAGGGAGCTGAAACTGCCCAATACAGCTCCGAGAGGAGAAAAGATGGTCCCGAAGCGTGATCTTGATGCTGAGGTTGTCTCGTCTTGAGAGTTGGGGTAGATGCCATCGTATCCAACGCCCTTGATAGGCTTGAGGATCCTCTCCTGAGGGCGGCGTTGGGCAGTCACTCATCCAGGTCCAACTCAAATGCTCGTCGATTGGAGCGGAGCTATTCCCCAGCTTTGACCATTGAGCTTGGAGAGGCTGACAAGCATTAACAGGGAGCACGCCCTGCACTCCAGCTCGACCATAGCTGACGGATTGTGCATCATCTACCATAAAACTGGGATTTTGAACGTTGGTGGAAAACTCTCCGCGCACTCGTAGACCAGAACAGCCCTTGAGCTTCTCATCAACCTCACCATCTTGATCTTCATCACAGCCATCTGGGGTCTCTCGCCAGTACCGCTCCAAGGGTTCACAAAGGCTTTGCCCCTTCACTGAGCATCTCAGACGCCCCACTCGGACCTCTCGACACTCCCCCTCTCCCGCTCTGCGTGGACGCAAACAAGGGCTCTCTGAAGGAGACTCTTTGGGATCGCAGGGTGGAAACTCCAGTAGGTGACAGCGCCCATCCCAGCAGAGCCCATAGCACTGCTCATCGTGATCACAGGGCTCGCCCGCGTCTCGCCAGGGGGCCAGATCGCTGCAGGCGATAAACAGGATCAAGATGAGGAGCCTAGAGGGCATAAGCGAGGCCAGCCAAGAGGCCCAGGGAGGGGGCCAACTGAAGCTCCTCCTTCATCAGATAGAGGCGCCCACCCGCCTGGAAGCTGATGCGCACCTGCCAACCGCTCTCCAGGGCAAAGATCGCCCCCAAGCTTGAGGCGGCCAAGCCGCTAAAATCAGCGGCGCTCTTATCACTCCTACTGCTCCCCACCTGCGCCCAGGAGAGCCCCAACTCAAGACCCAAGGAGAGATCCAAAAGTCCGCTAAAATGGGCGATGAGCTGATCTCCGCTGAGGAGCAGCGCGAGATCGAGCACCTCTCGACGCACTGAGGCGGGCGCTATGCTCTCATCTTCAGGGAGTGAGGCGAGCTGAGCTTTGAGCCCAAAATATCGAGGCAGGCTCTCATCCATCTGATCTTTTGAGGAGAGGAGCAACCCCAATCGCAGACGTCTTGCGGTGTTGGCGTGCTCAAACCAAGAGCTGGCGAGGCCCAGCTCGGAGAGGAGCAGCCTTGAGGACTCCTCATCCTGAACTCTATGTTGCTCACGTCGAAGCTCACGGCAGAGCCCCCGGGCGGGTCGCCAGTCCTGCTCTTTAAGTGAAGTCATCTCTTCAGCGTGGATCTCAAAATGTTGAAACTCTGCTGTGCAGTTGGATTTTGAGAATGAGATGCGTCTGATCTGATATGCCCCAACCGAAAACTGCTTTGGCTTTTGATCTCCATGTGTGTTGACAGTTTTCAATCGTTGGTAGGGCTGCTCTGTTTCACCTCTGACCTGCGCAAACGCATAGTTCCAATATCCCAGACCTGGATTTTCAATTTCAAACGATCCAGTTTTGCCTTGTTTCTGAACGAGGATAACACCCGTATCACCAATATATTCTTGTTGACATTTGCCTTTCTGAACTCCATCCAGATGTGAACTGCAGATCTCAAGAGAAGTAATCCTCCCATCATTATTCAAATCACCTAGCCCACTAATAAGTGCAAGAAAATTGCTGGTTGCGTGCCCTGATCGGAGAGCATAGCTCTCCCATGCGCGTCCTTCGGCGGCTGTTAGGTAGAAGCTTGCTTTATTTATCTCGCTTTCTACAGCAAGGTAGGTGCTATCCCCACTTGTCCGTGGTTCGCCTGTCCTTGACTCGATAAAAACATTTGAATTACATGTGTCAATAAACACGAAAGTTTGTTTTGCATTTATTTTTTCGACTAATTGCCGAAATTCTTCCCAATCAAGCCCATAGTCGAGCTGTATTCCATCTTTTCTGCCACCGTGGGCAGAGATATATATAAATAATCTCGTCAGTTCTAATGGAATGGATATAGGATCAGCCAACCCTGATAAAATATCAATCAAGGACTTTTTCTTTGCATCATCACCAATTAATAGTTTTACCTGATCTGGTGCAAAACAAAAATAGTCTAAAGCAGCCTGGGCCATTGATTTTGCGTCACTCTCTGCGTACCTCAGTCTATCTAGGTTGAAATCACCGGGAGAATTGCGACCCACGCTGATAAAATAGGCAGGTCCAGGGAGTGGGCTGGAACACTTGCTCTGCGCTTTAACCGCCCAAAAAATGAGCACAATCAACAACGCAGAACACAGTCTCATGGAACCTCCTGCACCAACCCCCAGTGCAACTGATCCCCTTGTATCTCCAAAACTAGAGGCCAACCAAGTTCTTTCTTGTGGGGCCTCAAGGGCAGCCTCTTCAGGGGGCGTTGGCTGAAGATGATCAGGAAACCCAACTCCCCTTTGAGCGTGAAGCTCTCGATCTGCGCAGCTTGACTCTTCTCAGAGAGGCTGATCTGCTCCACGCCTTCGGAGGAGAGGCTCCAGGCAGAGAGGAAGTGGGCATCTTCAGGACAGGTCACTTGGAGCAAATCACCCGCCTTGATCTTCGCCCCAGAGCGCAACCTTGCTCCTTCACGCAGAAACCTCCAGGGCGCGGCTCTGGGCAAGCTTGAAATCAAGAGGGTGAGCGCGCCATTGCCCACCGTCGTCCCCTTGGCGCCCCAGCCAGGGTTGCCCACCGTGCTGCCTACATGACCCAAGCTCTCCTGAGGGGGTGATCCACAAGAACAAAGTCCTATAAGCAAGGCGCTCAAGCTCAACACTCTCATCACACCTCTCCTTGAACATCAGCTAGGGGGAAAGCAGCCAGCTGTAGATGCATCACGATCTCCCCCTCTCCATCCAATGTCTCCTCGATCCCATTTAAGAACTCCTGGAACCGCTCACCCAGCACCTCAACCTGTAGCTTCTCTTTATCTGCTTCAAAGAGACCGCGAGGGACCGTGATCGTGCGGCATCTAAAGTGGCGTCGGCTGGAGTCCAACTTCAAGGAGCTGGCAGCGGCCTCTAGGGTGCATCGATAGAAGTTTTGAATGGCGGCGTTGCGCCCTCCCCCTCCGCCGATATGGATCTCCTGATTGGGTCCCCGCCTCCAAATCCCATCGCTGCCCAGGTGCACCAACTCCATCCGGAGCAGCTCATCCCAATACTCCTGAATCCTCTCCAAAGAGAGGTTGGCGGGTTCTATGAGATGAGCTTGGATCCATTTGGGATCAGGGGTAAAGCCTGAGAGGCCGACCATCTCTCGGATGCTTATCTTCCCAAAGTCGCCGATATATTTGATCGTATTGTTGGTGTTTAGATAAGCACCCTCATTCTGCTCTGCCCAAGCGCTGTCGATCCGACATATGAGCAAGGCGATCTCACGGTGCAGCAGATCTCGATCCGCCTCCCTGATCCCGCTCCTCTTCAAGCTGCGGCGCAGCTCCTCAAGGTCAAGGAGCCAGATAAAGAGGTCTTTCTCATCCCCAAGCAGCATCAACCCATCAGCCAAGGACCACTTGAAGTTGCTTGGGAATGTGATCCGCTCCTTGACCCTCTTCTCATCTCCATTGGCTGAGATGCTCACCCTGGACGGTTTTGGGCTGAGCAGTTCGCTGATGATCGAGGCAGATTTGCCGATCCTCTTCGCGAACTTGGCCTGACTGATCTCCTCATAGATGAGGAGATCTCCGATGAAGACACGGCAGCACCAATCACAGAACAGCGCCTCATCTCCCCCGACCTGATTTTTATCGGCCTGATAGAGCTGTTGATAGCGCTTATCAAAGAGACAGGGAGGGTGATTCTCAGATTGCGTATTCTCCATGCTCAGAGACCTCAAAGTTCATCTAAGTTGAGTTTATATCAACCAGAGATTTTAGAAGCTCGCTATTGCAGCCGCTCCAGATTCGGCGCCGCCGAAGGCCCAGTTTGACTCCACGCGCTCCATCTGGCTCTCCTGAATCCTGGCAGCATCGCTGATGGAGTCGAAAATGCGCGCCCTGATCTTCTGCTACCCCCTGCTTCTCCTCTGGGCTTGCAGCTCAGAGGAGGCGCTTCGACGCGTTGAGGATCTCGCTATGGGTCAGGGCTTCGGCGATGAGGCCCTGAGCGTTGAGAAGCGCGCCCTCACCACCTGCGCTGAAGGCTCGACGCTGTTTGGGATCGATGTCTCCAAGTGGCAGGGGGACATCGATTGGGATCAACTCCCAGGGGCTGATGTCAACTATGCTTTTATCCGCGTCTCTGATGGCCTGACACATCCAGACGCTTGGTTTGATGAGAACTGGTCTGAGGCGAGGCGGGTTGGGATCCCCCGAGGTGCCTATCAATTCTTCAGACCAGGGCAAGATGCCGAAGCGCAAGCAGATCTGCTCATCGCCGCGATCCGCGCCGGCGGCTCTGGAGAACTCCCACCCGTCGTTGATGTGGAGGCCAATGACGGTCTAGGGGCAGAGGCTGTCGTTGAGCAGCTTGGACGCTGGATCGCGCGGGTTGAAGCTGAGTTGGGCCTGCGCCCCATCATCTACACCGGACGCCCCTTCTGGCGGAGCAGCCTTGGAGAGAGCACACGATTTAACCACCACCCCCTCTGGATCGCCCACTACACCGAGGCGGAGTGCCCCAACATCGCCGGGCCTTGGCAACGTTGGGCATTTTGGCAATACAGCAGCAGCGGCCAGCTGCCAGGGATCGCAGGGCGCGTAGATGTCAACCGCTTCAACGGGGATGAGGTTGCGCTCTTGGCGCTGCGCGGCGCTCCAGGAGCGCTCCCCCCAGCGCAGGCGCGCTGCCTCATCTCCTCTGAGACGCCAGTCTATATCGAAGAGACCGAGCCCTGCTTTGAGCGTGGAGGCCCCCCAAACTACTGGTGGAGCTTTGACGGCGCGGATGGTGAACACGCCTATTACACCTATACCACCGATGAGGAGAGCTTCGGCAATTTTGCTAAGTTCCACCTCGACTTTGAAGAGGTCGACCTCTATGAGTTTGCTGTCTTTATCCCGGGTATGGAGGGGCTCTCACGTCAAGCCAGATATAAGCTCTGGCTTGATGATCAGGTCCACTATGTAACCATCGATCAAGATGAGCATCGAGGGGGCTATGCGATCTTGGGTGAGTTTCAAGTCAGCGCTGAGGGGCAGGCGGTGCGGCTGGATGACAACACGGGAGAGGCTTACCTCAACTCAGACAGCCCCCGTCTCGCCTATGACACGCTCAGGATTACCCGCAAATATGAGATGGGCTGCCCGCCCAACTCCTTGGAGTGCACCTCGGGTGGGCTTGAGCAGGACGCAGGTTTAGAGCCTGGACCCCAAGCGCCTGTCGAGGTTGAGCAGGGCACAGATGGGGGCCTCACCCCAACCTCAGCGGAGAGCGAAGGGGCCACCGCCTGCCATATGGGTCATGGCGGCGCTCAAGGGCTCTCCCTCCTGCTCTTGATGATCATGATGGTTTTGGCTCTGAGATATCAGAGCACGCAGAGAGACTGAACGAGAAGAGAAGACAGATTCGACAGGAGATTCAGATGCGCAAAGGGATTGTGACTCTCTTTATCTTGAGCTTCGCCTGCTCTGAGGCAGAGCCACCCTTCAACCTCCAAGAGCGAGGTGCTCACCTTGAGGGGGAGAAGTCCTCCTATGGGACGCTTCTCGGCTCCTTTAATGGAGTAGAGGTACATTCCAATGGAAGCACAGGTCATAACTCAAATGAGTATGACTCTGTAGGCCTAAAGTACCAGTGTGTTCACTACATCAATAAATATATCCATGAGGTATATGGACATCGCAGCTTGGTCCACACAGGTCACGCCAAGAGCTATTTTCGAACGGCTGAGGCCAAGGGCCTGCTCCCCTTTGAGAATGGAGGCGATACCGCGCCTCAAGTGGGTGATATTGTTGTCTCCGAGCGTGGTGATTATGGCCATGTGGCGATCATCCGTTTTGTCGGAAACGATCACATCAGGATCGTTCAACAGAACTGGTCCAACAACGCCAACGATCTCGACAAACGCATCGAGATGAATATCAGCGGCGGGCGATACACGCTCTCAGGATTTAGCCAGAACTATCCGATCAGGGGCTGGCTGAGGACCCCAAACGCGGGAAACCCACACCCAGGACCGAGTCAAACAGAGAGCTGTCTGATCTCTGCTCGGGATGATGTGACCTATATAGAGGAGAGCGAGTCCTGCTTTGAGCGCGGTGGATCCCCAAACTACTGGCGAGACTTTGATGGCGAAGATGATGAGCATGCTTACTACACCTACACCACAGATGATGAGAATTTCGACAATTTTGGTAAGTTTCACCTCGATTTTGAGGAGACTGGTCTCTATAAATTCGCGGTTTTTATCCCTAACATGGATGGGCTCTCTAACCAAGCCAGATACAAGCTCTGGTTTAATGGTGAGGTCCACTATGTGACCATCAACCAAGATGAGCATCGAGGAGGCTATGCTCTCTTGGGTGAGTTCCAGGTCGCCGCTGAGGGGCAGGCGGTGCGGCTGGATGACAACACAGGCGAGCCTTATCTCAGATCAGGCAGCCCCCGCCTCGCCTACGACACGCTCAGGATCACTCGAAGCGACTATGAGATGGGCTGCTCTCTGGGGGGCTGTTCATCAGAGGAGCCGGAGGAGCCCACGCCAGACGCGGCCCTCGCGCCTGACACAGAGCCTCCCAGTGAGGATGCGCCTTCAGGCGATGAGGTAGAGAGCGCTGATGGGGGCCTCTCTCAAGATGAGGCTGACTCCTCGGGTGGATGCCAACTCAGTCTTGGGGCCAAGGAGCGGCTTCCCATATGGCTCCTTCTCCTCTTGCCGCTCATCAACATCTACAGGCATCGTGGCCAAGGTGAGGCAGCCTGATGGCATCTTTATTAAAATTTTTCAAAAAAACCGGAGAGATACTCTTGAGACAACTCAATCCAAAGATGCTCAGGCTTCGACCCTTGACGCTGTTCTCTACGCTCCTCTGCTCTCTACTCGCCTGTGATGGTCTCAGTCCCTCCGATGAGGTCAGGGAGGTGGGAGGAGAACACAGCTTTGATGCCTCAACGGAGAGGCCCGCGCCGGTCGAGGGAGGACAGATCAGCGAAGAGGGCTATCTTGAGATCAATGGCCAACGACGCCGCCTGATCCCGGCGGATGAGCAGATTTGGGATGGCATCGCCGATGGTGAGTGGGCGGATCCACCCACCTTCAGCAGCTCTGGTCATGATCTTCCAGATGCTGTAGATCACGCGCGCTTCCAGACCGGGATTCGGGATCAAGGAGATCAGCCCGCCTGCGTTGACTTCGCCGTCGTCGCGGGCATGGAGGCGTACGCCTACTTTGATCCTTCTATCGCCACCGACCTTTCAGAGGCGAACCTGCAAGCGTTTCACACAGAGAAGAACCTGCAAGCGACGTTGCTCACCGCAGAGAGCAGCTTCCTGACGGTGGAGGCGCTTTGGCCGCAGGACGCCAACGCAGGCTTGGCGGGTTGGCAGGAGCAAGCTCACTACGGGATCTTGGACTGGAAGGCGATCAGGCGACCCGATGACATCGGCGCCCTACGTTCTCATCTCGCTGAGGGCGATCAGGTCAACGTGCTCCTCAGCCTCAAGATGATCGAGGGCTCCTGGAAGCTGGATGGCATGGTTGAGATCATCAGTGACCAGGACACAGGCTGGGCACACACAGTGCTCCTGGTTGGATATAAGCGGATGAAGGATCGCAACCTTGAGGACAAGTGGTTCTTTAAACTCAAGAACTCCTGGGGTGAGAGATGGGGAGAGTTTGGCTATGGTTGGATCTCTGAAGATTACATCGGTCAGTATGCGCTGCAGGCGGCGATGATCCGCCATGTGAAAGGTAGAGCTTCAAGCGGCGGGGAGTGTGGTGATGGAATCTGCTCATCTGATGAAAACTGTCTCTGTGAGCGCGACTGTCCTTGTAGAATCAATCATGAGTGCAGTCGAGATGGTGTTTGTGTCTGTCAGCCTAACTATGAGGAGTATTGCAACGGGGATGAAGTTTGGGAGCATGACCTCAACAACTGTGATATGGACCGAATCGTCAGGAGTTGCCCCGATCGATGCAGCAATGGTGAGTGTGTAGATGAAATATGCTATCCACAGAGCGAGCTTTATTGCCAAGATGGTGATGTATGGGAGAGAGACCGGAATCACTGCAACAGTGATGGTCCTCACCTCTCAGAGTCATGCGACTATGGATGTGAGAACAGCCGTTGTACTGGTTGCATCTCCAATTTTGAACGGACCTGCATCAATGGTGATTTTTGGGAAGAAGATAGAAGTGATTGTGAACCGAATCGCTTGATTCGTGAATGTCAGGACGGCTGCCAGCTCCCTGGTGGCTGTATAGATGGACCTGTTTGTAATCCGAATATAGAGCAAGTGTGCCAAGGTGGGGACGTTTGGGAGATAGATCGAGAAGACTGTGAGCCGAGCCGTCGACTGACACGCTGTGAGTATGGCTGCAGCGTTGACCACTGTAATGATTGTCAACCTCGCCCTGATCCCTACTGTCGAGGAGATGAGCTGCGTGAGCGCAATGGCTGTGGTGGAGATCGACGCCTTGAGTATTGTGAGTATGGCTGCAGCGTTGACCACTGTAATGATTGTCAACCTCGCCCTGATCCCTACTGTCGAGGAGATG
>CAYLJJ010000060.1:0-13961 GCA_964384025.1 uncultured Nannocystaceae bacterium | reverse complement strand
CCTCGCCCTGATCCCTACTGTCGGGGTGATGAGCTGCGTGAGCGCGATGGCTGCGATGAAGACCGACACATTGACTACTGCGATGAGTGTCAAGATGGCCGCTGCTTGACCTGCTCTGTGCAGCTCTCCTGCTCTGTGGGGAGGACGCGCCCCGGTGATGGAAACCCCGATAATGATGGCGGCGAGGTGATGCGCTTAAGGGTCACCCATGCTGACAACTGCGACAGGATCGAACTTGAGTTGAGCAAGGTGGGTGGAGGGGAGATGGGTGTTGGAAACTATAAACTCAGGGTTGGGACATGCAGGGAGTGGGGTCATGTAAGGGAAAGCTTCACCGTACGCAGCCCAGTCAGAACGAGAACCTTCACTGTTGATTATCGAGACAATGGCGATGATTCTGAGAAGAATTTCTGTGTCACTAAGGAGGATGGAGAGGGTATTTGGTATCACCAAGTCTGGTGGTGGTCGAACCACGCCGTCGTCGATGGTGATCATAACGAGGTTTGCCGCTGATCTCCCCATCCTCCTGGATCTCTGAGCGCGACTCAGGCCAAGGCGTCTTTATCGAGAAGATGCTCCAGGGCTTCGGGTTCATCAGCGGGGATGTAGACCACCGTGTTGAGGCCAGCGAAGCAGGCAACGGAGACAAAGTATCTGTTGCCGTCGATGACAACCAAGAACACCGGTGGGTGATCCCCCATTTCAATTCACAGGTGGGAGATCTCCTCCATTGAGTTCATACTGTCTTGGGATCACTCCCTGATCTCGTTTGAGGCTCATCACATGGACTCCAAACTTTACCTCTCCTCCGCTCCCCACATGGGTTCGCCCGAAGATGCCGTTATGCTGCGCCTCGTGGAGGGCGCGACGAACGGCCTCACGTTGGCCCCGACCTTTCAGCGCTTTGGCCAGGAGCAGGAGAGCGTCATAGGCGTGCGCGGCCAACGCTGGAGGAGGGCGACCCTGTTTGCGCTGCCAAGCCTCTGAGAAAGCCTCCGCCTCAGGAGCCTGGGGCCAGAAACCTGTCATAAAGACGCTGTTTTGAGCAGGACTCAAACGAGCCAGACGGGGATGATTGAAGCCACTGCTCCCGAAGAGCTGAACCAGAGGGGGAGGATCTCCCTGATAGGCAGCGATCCGCTCCCCGGGCTCCCGCTCAGGATCATCACGCAGCTCGATATCCCAGTAAGCCAAATAGGGGAGGATATGTCGAGCCCTACGAGGAGAGGCGATGAGCAGGAGCCCCTCAAAGTCGATCTCGGGCGGGAGATGTAGGGCTCGATCGCGAGCCTTGCGGTTGAGGCGTGCCCAGTAGGGATCGGGTTTACGCGCTGAGAGGTGGTAACGACCGATGAGCTTCTTGATGGGTGGTCCAAAGTCCTGGCTGCGCAGCGGATAGGCTTGAGCCCCACGAACCTCTCCTCCCAAACGCAGCAGGTTTTGCCAAAAGGCGCGCATCAAGGCACGACCATGAGCTGCCTCAGGAAAGAGAATCGCGAAGCGGCGAATCCCCATCCGTTGGACCGCATAGCGGGCCAGGGCCCGACCCTCCTGCGCCGCTGTAAATCGATGACGAAAGACGTTAAGCCCCAAAGCGCAGATCCCAGGTCTTGAAGAGAGGGTCATGATCGGGACCTCAAAGCGTTCCGCCATGACCGCCGCTGCTTTGCTCTCACGGCTTCCGATCGGGCCGATGATGGCAGCGACCCTCTCCTGATGAACCAGACGATCCACCTCAAGACGAGCTTGTTCCGCATCTCCCTGAGTGTCCGCGATCACCAACTCAATCCCAGCTCCTCCCCGATTTCGAGCCATCTGGATCCCCTGAAGGGCTACACGACCGATCGCTTCATAGGGACCCGAGAGGGGCAGCAGAACCCCCAAACGGCCTGGGCGCATCTGTGAGCGTGCTCGCAGGCGTTCAATCAAGGCCCCAGCAGCAACCGAAGCTGGGTGCCCCGCCTTGATGGGTCTGGCTTTAAGCTGCTTTAGAGCCGCCTTGACGCGACCTTGATGTGCCTCCAGCGCCGCCAAACGTAGATCCGCCCAGCCCTGAAGCTCAGGAGAGAGCTGGTTATAGTATCTTTTTAGCTCCTCTGAGCCTCGCTGCTCCAAGCTGGCTCGATCTTCTGGGGCAGGGCGCGCTGAGTTCACTTTGAGGTTCTGAGTTTGAGAACCGGGGTCGGGCAGCTTGGGTGGAGGGCCACAAGCCAGGAGAAGCAGAGTCAGGATGAGGCAGCGCACTCCTCTGATCTACCCTGGGGAGAGGGCATCTTCAAGGAGAGGAGTTTGAGATATGTTGTTGGCTATGCTCTCCAACACCTCCCAGTATAGAGAGGCTCTAATAGCAGCCGGACGAGGAACCTTGAGCCAAGCCATCACTCGGCGGGGTGTTGGCCTTCACAGCGGTCGCGCCGTCGAGGCGAGGCTTCTCCCCGCCCCCCCTGAAAGTGGGCTGCACATCAACGGAGCCCCGATCTCTCTAGAGGCGGTGATCGATGACCGCTTAGCGACCACCCTCGCGACCCCCAAAGGGCCGGTGATGATGGTGGAGCATCTCTTGGCTGGACTCTGGCTCTCAGGCATCGACGACGCTGAGATCGAGGTGGAAGGGGGGGAGGTCCCCATCCTGGATGGCAGCGCCTTGAGTTGGTATCTAAAACCCCAGATCCACGCGCCCCCACCTACCCATTATCCTCTGCCCTGTCTGGAGTGGACAGGGGTCAGCGTAGGCCCTGGGGAGGGGGTGGACCTGGAGATCAACCTCGATTATCCCGCTCTGGGGCCGCTGCGCTTTAAAGGCACTCCCTGGGAGTGTCTGGGCGCTCGCACCTTTGGATTTCTGGAGCAGGCGGAGAGCTTATATGCTCAGGGGCGGGCGCTGGGAGCTGGCTTGGAGAACACCCTCATCTTTGAGGGCAGTCGCTGTCTCAACCCGGAGGGGCCGCGCTGGCCCAATGAGCCCGCACGACATAAAGCCCTAGATCTCATCGGCGATCTGGCCTTGATGGGCCTGCGTTTTCAGGGCAAAATTTCTATCTCTCGGGGGGGACATGCCCTACATCACCGCTTGGCACAGGCCATTCTAGCCGCTGTCCAGGAGGTTTGATGCAACTGGAGCTTAAACCACAGCGCGCCTTCACTCACCCTATGTGGTGGATCGCGGTGGCACTGCTTGTGATCAATGATCATCTGCTCAAGGGCGCTCACATGCTGTCCGTTGAGATCACCGGTAAGCTCAGTGACTTCGCTGGTCTGATGGTGGCACCGGTCCTCATCGCGGTGTTGCTTCAGGCGCGGAGCAGGAGAGCTTTCTTGGCGACACATCTGCTCGTTGGGGTCACGTTCAGCACGATCAATCTCTCACCAAGCGCTGCCAAGCTGTTCGCCACCGCGACAACCGTAACCCCCTGGCCATGGGATATCACGGTGGATCCAAGTGATCTGATCGCGTTGCCGATGCTCGGGATCTCATGGCTCCTCTTCGCGCCATGGAGCGCGCAAACAACGCTCATTTACCCTGCATTGACTCAGATTGGGTTGATCTGCGGCGCCGTCGCCTGTATGGCGACCTCGCCGAGGTACCCCAGATGCAGTAATGATGATGATTGTAGATGGAACGGCCGGGCTGAGGTTTGCCTGCACCGCATCTGCGTTCAATGCCGCGATGACCGCCACTGTGCTCATCCAACTTCAAGCTGCCTAAAGAGTCGCGGTATCTGTGCTCGAAGATCCAACTACTGTGATGCCAAGGTTAAGTGCCCACAGCCAAAGATATGTCGTGATCATATGTGCCGAGCTGAGTGAGAGCGCGATCTTGGAAGGCCAGAGCTAAGGCGCAAGGACCTCAAAAATCAGAGCATCCTCTAAGACTGCATCGAGACCATCTACCCGCTCAATGAGCTCGTTCATCAGCGCGCTGTTGTCCTCTCCTCCTGCCAGACGAAAGACCTCTGCCTGGGTCCTGAGCTGTCGAGTCAACTCCTCGATCTCCTCAATCTGGCTCCTAAAATGATTTTTCAAGCGCTTTAGATGTTCGATGTTCCGCAGAGTACGCTCTGCGGCCTCCACCGCGCTCTGTCGCCCCGCCTGCTCGTGCCGCGCCCTGCGCGCCTCTGCCTCCTCAGGATCAAAGTCGGGCTGGGAAAGTACCGCCTCGATCTCCTTGACCCGACGCCGCGCCGCCTCCAACCGCAGCTCGGTGCGTTGAGCCATCACTTGATCAGGGAGCAGCTCTTCTAGGTCGAGAGTTGAGCCCTGTTGAGGCTCCTTTGAGGGCGCTTCAGAGAGCAGAAAGGGTCCATAGAGTGGCCAAGCCAAAAAGAGCAGGAAGGCGTCTACCGCTGAGCCTCTCCTGATCAGGATCGCTAAGGCCCAGCCTGTCCCGATGATGAGATAGAGGATTCCTAGATCTAGGGCATTCATGGAGACTCAGGCGCTTGGAGTTCTGAAGAGAAGTGAGCTGAGGGGGGGGGCTCACCCTCAACTTTGGGGCTGGGCTCCTTGATGGGCTCTCTTTGCTCTTTGAGCGGCTTTGATGAACCTCGCTCTTTGCTCAACTCCACGGATCTCTGCTCCTTGACCGGCTCTGCGGGGCTGGGTGCTTTGACTGGCTCCTGTGAACCCCGCGCTTTGAGTGACTTCGATGAACGCTGCACCCTCTGAGATTCCAGAGGCTTCACTCTAGGAGCCCGCATAGGAATCTGAGTGGTGCTGCGTCTTCGAGTCCGTGATTCTCCTGGAAGCGGCGCATATCTGTTCCTAAAGATCCCTTGAGAGGAGGCCAGAGAGGTGACCACAGATCCGATGAAGTTGCCCTCAACGCTGCGCACAAAGGGGACCTTCTGAGTTCGGGGGCGAACCAGATAGGGTCGCAGAGTCCAACCCATCTGACTGCCTACCACGGTGACGACAGCCAGGAAGGGGAGGAAGAGCCAACGCGCCTTGGGGCCACGATCTCCAAGAGCGCGGAAGAGAAAATAGCCCCCGCCGAAAGCGCTCAAGCTGACACAAAGCACCACGAGCAGGTAGATATCGTGGTAGCTCAACAGGAGGGTAATGGCCAGAAGGATGATGGGGGCCAAGGCTGCGTTCAGCAAGCTGCTGATCGCCAAAGCTGAGAGCAGCAAGGTCAGATCTTGCCGTAGAGTCAGCTTGCCATGGACCACCATATTGAGAGTTGAGAAGCAGGGAGCTGAGAGGCCCAAGGTGAAGAGCAGCACCATAGGAACCTTGAGGGCCGCGTAGAAGATCTGAATCCCTCCACGGAAGCCCCCCAAGGTGGCCCCAAAGGCTGCTGAAGAGAAGAGGATGGTGAGCAGCATCACCTGAGCGAGGGTCCCGCTGGATTCTCCTTTCTTGATCATCTCCATCAGGCGTTGACGGTCACGGAGCAGAGTGTCGATGAGGTTCAGGCTCTCAATTGCGTTTGCAGTAAACATCTTTGACTCCTCAGGGCATCAACTTGAAGATCATACGAAGGCCAATCCCCAGGGTCGCCATAGACCAGAGCCCAAAGAAGAGCAGCGCGCGTATCCCTTTGCCTTCTTGAAAGAGCCGTCTGTAGAGAAGGGCGAGGGTCAGCAGCGCTACCATCGCCAGAGTCATAACCCCCAAGAGCATCCCCGTGCTGGGAAAGACCGTGGTGGAGTTGAGGAAGAGCAGAGGAGGGATCAAGCCGAGGAGCAGGAGACCCCCATCTCTCAAGCTACTGCCCATACCTAGAAACATCTTGGCGGCGGGGGGGGCTATGCCGATAAAGGCAGCCCCAATATAGAGCGCAGGGGCGGTCATCAAGACCACCATCAAGATATTCAGTGGCATCTGTAGGGCCAAAGAGCCCGCGCTGATCCAATCCAGCCTGAGGCCCATGATGGCCCCCAAGGCAGCAAGGCTCCCTAGAGCCGCGAGGTTTTTTTGTAGGTTTATGCTGCTCATCTCTCTCCATCTGCTCTTGGCTTTTCAGAGTCTAGGGAGCGCTC
Source organism: uncultured Nannocystaceae bacterium (assembly GCA_964384025.1). Classification (GTDB taxonomy): domain Bacteria; phylum Myxococcota_A; class Bradymonadia; order UBA7976; family UBA1532; genus CAYLJJ01. The sequence continues at coordinate 7,980 of CAYLJJ010000060.1, read as the reverse complement.
TTGCAACTACCGAGGCGAGGAGAGGGAGAGCCTGTTACAGCTTTATGACAAAGCTGTGCAGGCGGCAAAGCTTGACCTGTTCTCAAGGTCGTGGCTCTCTGATGTGATGTTTAGATTCTTCCTGATTCTGCTGTTGCCCCTCTCAGCTCAAGGGCGAAGCGACTTTACGACCCTGGATCGAGGCCGCGCTGAGGAGTTTGTTGGGCTGCGATTTGATCTCAGCCAGCATGGGGGCTTGGATGACCGCTTTATCCGCTTGGAGCCCTACGGGCAGATAATGAAACGTCGAAAGCGAATCGGCGCCTACGCTCACCTGCCCATCGCTCTGATCAAGGCTGATCAGGAGGAGGATGAGATGGCCCTTGGAAACTTGGAGATCGGCGCCCTCCTGGGACCACGCTGGAGCCGCTCCAGCTTCTTGCTGCGCTTTGGGGTCGCTCTGCCCACCGCTAAGGAGGAGCCTCGGGAGCGCCTAGCGCTCGACGCCAGCGCTTGGCCTCGGCTCACCGATCGGGTCAATCTCCTACCCAACACCACCAGCCTGCGCCTCAGCGCTTCTCCCAGCGCCCGCAGCGGCGCGGTCTTCTTCAGGGCTGATTTTGGCCTGGATTTGGTGATGCCTGATGGGCGAGAGAGTGAGTTCATCATGCGAGGCAATATCGCCGTAGGGGTGGATCTCGGCCCTGTGGATCTGACCGGAGAGTTTGTCAACCTGGAAGAGAGCGATCTCTTCTCAGAGGAGGCAGGAGAGGCTTTCCTGCACGCCTTCACGCTCGCCATCCGCCATCGCCTCCTCTATGCCACGATCACCACCCCTCTGGACGCGCTCCCCGATCTGATCTGCTTTGGGGTTGGGCTTGAGTCCAAATATTAAAGGAGCCCTGTGTATCTCCTCCTAAGCAAGCATCAGAGCTTCTATAACGCCTTTCGGCTTCAGCTTCTTCGCCGTTTGGGAGGGCGTGAGGTTCAACATGGGCTGCTGGAGTGCCCCTCTGTAGCTCCCACCCTCCTGGATCGTATGTTGGGGATCCGAGTGGGGATGGAGCTGCGAGCTGAGGCTCCAGACGCACAGGCGCTCCTTCAGGCGGTGGCTGCCCTTGAGATCAGAGATGAGGGCTTTCGCTTGCAGCACAGCCGCCTGGGACGACACCCACAGGCGCCCAACTCTCGCAAGCTCCTTCACCAGATCGCTGATGTTCTCTTAGGTGCGCCTGATCTCAAGCAGCCCCAGATCCGCTTCCATGTGGTTGAGAGCCCAGACTCCTACGCTCTCTTTGAGGAGGTCTATCATCCCCCTCAGCGCCCCTTAGACTCCCCTTTTAAGGAACGCCCTTGGGAGTATAGCGCGGCCCTTCATCCCAGCTTAGCGAGGGTGGCGGTCAACTTGGTGGCCAACCCTGGAGATCGACTCGTGGATCCAAGCTGTGGTTCAGGCACGCTCCTCTATGAGGGCTTGATGCAGGGGCTCCAGGTGCAGGGCTATGATCTGCATTGGCGCTGGGCCTCGGCCAGCCGTGAGAACCTCGCTCACTTTGGCTTTGAGCCCTCTCCAGGGCAGGAGCGGCTCGCCAGCGTGGGCGACGCCAGCCAGATTGAGTTTCAGGCTGATGTAGTGATCGCCAACCTCCCTTACGGTCGCCGCGTACCCACCACCCCAGAGCAGATTCAAGCGATCCTCAGCAACCTCGCTCCCCAGGCAGAGCGCTTCGCCTTCTTCTCTGGGCACCCCCTTAAAGGGCTCTTGGAGGCCCTCGGCTATGAACATATCGAGGAGGCGGATCTCTCGCGAGGCCCAGGCCGTCAGCGCTACCTCTCCATAGCGGGTCCACGACCAGAGAATCGAGGTGATATGGCGCAGCAACAGCAGCCATCAGAGCAGAAACAGCGTCTTGTCGCGTCTCAGACCCTGTGCTAGGGTCCAGCGGATTTGTCCCCGCGAGGTTCCATGAGCATCACGCTCCGCTCCTTCTGCTTCCTTGACAGCCTTCAACCCCAACTGACGAGCTATATCGGGAAGACCTCCAGGGGCTTCCTCCCTGTCCCCGAGATGGCCTCTCTCTGGGTGGAGATCGCTCCAGGCATCGCCATCAACCGCATCACCGACACCGCGCTTAAGTCAACCTCGGTGGTCCCTGCGGTGCAGGTCGTAGAGCGGGCCTTTGGCCTCCTGGAGGTGCATGATTGGGATAAGGGCGAGGTTCACAGCGCGGGTCGCGTGATCCTAGAGGGCTTGAACCTTAAGGAAGAAGAGCGGATGAAGCCCAAAGTGGTCTCTAACCAGATCATCCGCTCTGTCGAGGCTTATCAAACGCAGATCATCAACCGCAACAGTCGGGGGATGATGATCCTGCCAGGGCAATCCCTCTTTATCTTGGAGACTCAGCCTGCCGCCTATATCACCTTGGCGGCCAACGAGGCTGAGAAGGCCGCTGAGGTCTTCCTGATCGATATTCGACCCTATGGCGCCTTTGGTCGCCTCTATCTGGCAGGCTCTGAGGCAGAGATCGACGCCGCCCAAGAGGCTGCAATCGCCGCCATCGAAGCGCTCGAGGGCGTCTAGATTCTGGGCTCTATGGAGCCCGCGGAAGCTGTAAAAAGCCCCTGCTTGAGCAGGGCCTGAAAAGAAATGGAGAGAAGATGGCTGATGCTCTTGGAATGATCGAGACCCGAGGGTTCACCGCGATGGTCGAGGCCTCTGACGCGATGGTGAAGGCCGCCAAGGTGGAGCTGGTGGGCTTTGAGAAGACAGGGGGAGGCTATGTCACCGCCATCGTCCGAGGCGATGTCGCTGCGGTGAAGGCTGCCACCGAGGCGGGCTCTCGCGCCGCCCAGAGCGTCGGTGAGCTGGTCAGCGTCCATGTGATCCCACGTCCTCACGCCAACGTCGATAAGAGCCTACCTCTGGGCCGGAGCCCGGCTGAGACCAGCGCGTGATCATCGGCAAGGTGATCGGCACCGTGGTCGCCAGCCAGAAAGAGGAGGAGCTGAGGGGCCTAACTTTTCTGGCTGTCGCTCCTCTTGATCTACAGACAGGTGCCGTCAAGAGTGGTGGCGTGATCGCCGTAGATGCTGTGGGCGCGGGGGTGGGAGAGGTGGTCCTTTATGCCAGCGGCTCTTCTGCTCGCCAGACTCAGGTCACCCAGGGCCGACCCGTGGATGCCACGATCATGGCCATCGTCGATGCCTTTGAGGTGGGCGGTGAGCTGCTCTTTCAGAAGTAGGGCTTCTCAGCCCCGCCGCTCTCAAGGCTGAACTTTTATAACTTAGGAATGGGGGAACGGTGGAGGAGCAGAGAATCAGCCGCATCGTAGAGCAGGTCGTCGCGCGCCTGGCGAAGGATGGGGTGCTCCCCACGCCTTCCGCCCCAGCGGTTCTTCGCCACGCTCAAGGCGAGCGCATCGGCGGTTTAGGGGTTCATCCCACTGTGGAGATGGCGGTGGCCGCCGCTCAGCGCGCCTTCCAGGAGCTGCGCGCCTGTAGCTTGGAGGAGCGAGGCCGCTTTATCCAGGCGCTGCGAGATGTGACCCGCGCTGAGCTGGAGAGCGCCTCAAGGATGGCCCATCAAGAGACCGGAATGGGTCGCTTTGATGACAAGCTGGCCAAAAATCGCCTCGTCTTGGAGAAGACCCCTGGGATTGAAGCTCTTCAGCCCCAGGTGCAGACTGGAGACCGTGGCCTCTGCCTGATGGAGTGGGCGCCCTTTGGGGTGATCGGCAGCATCACCCCCTGCACCAATCCTACCGAGACCATCCTCAACAATGGCATCGGTATGCTGGCGGCGGGCAACACGGTGGTCTTTAACACCCACCCGGCAGCTAAAGAGGTCAGCGCTTGGTTTATCAACCTCCTCAACAGCGCCGTCCAGAAACTGGGGGGACCAGCAACTCTCTTTAACTGCGTGGCTCAACCCAGCATCGAGAGTGCTCAGCAGCTGATGAAGCACCCCGGTATTCGTCTCTTGGTAGTCACGGGCGGAGGGGGTGTAGTCAAGGCGGCGATGTCCAGCGGAAAGCGCAGCATCGCTGCGGGCCCTGGCAACCCCCCTGTGGTGGTTGATCAGAGCGCTGAGATCGCTAAGGCGGCCCGAGATATCGTCTTTGGGGCCAGCCTGGACAACAACATCATCTGTCTGGTGGAAAAGGAGATCATCGCCGTCGCCTCCATCGCTGATTCACTCAAAGCGGCTCTCTCTGAGAACCGAGCAGTGGAGTTAAGCCGGGGAGATATCCGCAGCCTAGAGAAGCTGCTGATCACCCCAGACAACCACAGCAACAAGAGTTATGTAGGTAAGGACGCTGCGCTGATCTGCCGAGATGCAGGCATCCGAGTGCCTGATGAAACCCGCTTGGTCTTCTGTGAGGTGGATGAGAAGCACCCCTTTGTCCAGCATGAGTTGTTGATGCCTGTCGTGGGCCTCGTGCGGGTCCCCGATGTGAACACCGCCATCGATGTGGCTGTACGGGTAGAGCATGGCTTCCGTCATACTGCGGTGATGCACTCCAATGATGTTCGCGCGCTGAGCCGAATGGCGCGAGCGATCGATGCCTCGATCTTCGTCAAGAACGGACCCAGCGCGGCGGGCACTGGGCTGGGAGGTGAGGGCTTCACCTCCTGGACCATCGCCAGTCCTACAGGAGAGGGAATGACCTATGCGCCGCACTTCGCTCGTGCGCGGCGCTGTGTCCTTAAAGACCTCTTTAGGATCGTTTGATGGAGGCGGTGCTCCCCCCTGAAGGCCCCGCTCTGGCGCTCCTAGAACTCTGCTCTATCGCTCGGGGGATCCTCTGCTGTGATGCCATGCTCAAGAGGGCTCCGGTGCAGCTCTTGGAGGCAGGCTCTATTCACCCAGGCAAGTATCGAATCCTGATCAAAGGTGGGGTAGATGAGATCAAGGAGGCCTTGGCCGCTGGTCGACGAGCCGCAAGTGATGCCCTGATCGATGATCTCCTGCTCCCCTACCCTCATAAGCAGCTCTCCATCCTGCTGGAGGGGAGCAGAGAAGCACAACTAGAGAGCTTGGGGATCCTGGAAACCTACTCGGTGGCCTCGATCATCAAGGGAGCAGACGCGGCTCTCAAAGCCAGCGAGGTGGAGGGGCTCCGCCTGCGGCTGGCTCAGGATCTGGGAGGCAAGGGGATCTTTATCTTTACTGGGATCCTCCACGACCTTGAGGCCGCGATGGCCGCCGCCCTTGAGGTGGTCAGCGAGGGTCTGTTGGCCGCTCATGAGATCCTGCCCAACCCGCGAGCCGAGGTCTTAGAAGCCCTGGACTGAAAGAGCTTCTTGCTTGAGATCAGAGCGGGTCTAGGCTGAGAAGTTCTCATCCATATAGCGCTCGATGCTGCTCTTGATCTTTCCCGCGAAGAGGCTCGCAGGAAGCTTAAGGCTCAGGTCGATGGTCACGCTCTGAGCGCTGATGCGAGCCTCTCCTTTAACCCCCTTACCGCTGACCTGAGCGCCGCTCTCTGAGAGCTGAATCTTGATCCCGTAGCGTGTCTCTAGATCGGTGGTGAGGTTCTTGAGGCGCCCTAGAGCCTCGCTGGACTCTAGGCCGTGGTCTCGGCTCACATAGACGGACTTCGCCATCCTCTCTCCTTTGCTATCTGGTTGAGTTCAGTAGGGGCCCTTGCCGCGCCCTCCGGTGACGATAGCCACCGAGGCAGAGGCGCCGATTCGGCTGGCGCCAGCGGCGATCATCTCTTCAGCTTGGCCGCGATCACGGACGCCGCCTGAGGCTTTCACGCCCAGCTCACAGCCCACCACTCGACGCATCAGCTGTACATCCTCTGTGGTGGCGCCCCCTCCTCCAAAGCCGGTGCTGGTCTTAACGAAGGCGGCCTTCGCGGTCTTAGCCAAGGTGCAGGCGACCACCTTCTCCTCATTTGTCAGCTTACTGGTCTCTAAGATCACCTTCACGATGGCTGGCTTGGCGGCCTCGACGATCCCCTGGATATCCTCAAGGACTAAGCCATAGTCCTGGCTCTTGAGAGCGCCGATGTTGATGACCATATCGATCTCACGAGCGCCGCAGCGCACCGCTTCCCGAGCTTCATAGGCCTTGGCGCGAGGGCTCATCGCTCCCAGAGGGAAACCTACCACGGCGCAGACGGGAACCTGACTGCCTGCCAAAAACTGCTTCATCAGGCGTACATTGCCTGAGTTGACGCAGACTGACGCGAAATGATGGGCCTTGGCGTCTTCTGCCAACTGGCGCAGCTCTGCGCGAGTGGCCTCAGGTTTAAGCAGGGTGTGATCGATGGCGCTGGCCAGATCTTTGGGGATCTGCTCCTCGCAGCGGATCGCGCCACCCACCCGAGCGCCTCCCTGTTGAAGGAGAGCGCGGACATCATGGGGGCGCTTTGTCGCGCACATACCACAGCCCTCACAACCTTGACTGTCCAGGGAGCAGCTCCCTTTGGAAGGCGCAGGGGGGGGGCTTACGCCGTCTGGACCTGGACTGCGTGTATATCCAGGTCCTAGACCTCCAGCCATTAGACGCGCCCGAACTTGACGGGCGATAAGTTCAACCAGCTCGTGCTCCAGCATGGCGAGATGCTACTGAGCCATCGCTGAATTGCCAAGCTCGATTTTGCAGTAAAATCCAGTGCAGGATTAAGGCTATGGATCTGCTCTTCTCTCTCTTTGAACTCCAGAGTTTTACGGGGAAGATGGTCTGGACCATCATCGTCGTGGGGCTCTTCCTCCTCTTTCGAAACCTCGCGCCTCGCTCTCTAGCGAACCGCGTGGAGGATTTTGCGCAGCACTACTGGTTGATCAAGGCCAGTCGCTATGTCCTGGGCCTGATCAGCTTTATCATCTTGGTGCGCATCTGGTTGGGTGGGGTACACAGCTTGGTCTCCTACCTGGGGATCCTCTCTGCGGGGCTCGCCATCGCTCTACAGGATCCTCTCGCCAACTTAGCGGGTTGGATCTTCATCACGATACGAGCACCCTTTCAGGTGGGAGACCGCATTGAGCTGGGCGGGGTCGCGGGTGATGTAATCGACCAGCGCCTCTTTGGCTTCTCGGTCCTTGAGGTGGGCAACTGGGTGGGGGCCGATCAGAGCACCGGGCGTATCGTTCATATCCCCAACGGTCAGGTCTTTAAGTTGAGCTTAGCCAACTACACCCAGGGCTTTGACTTTGTCTGGCACGAGTTGCCTGTGACCATCACCTTTGAGAGCAACTGGCGCCACGCCAAACAGCTCTTAGAGCAGATCCTCAAGCGGCACTCCATGATCCCCAGCGAGGAAGCAGAGGCAGAGATCCATAAGGCTGCGCGACGCTATATGATCTTCTTTCGGCACCTGACTCCCATCATCTGGATCTCGGTGGTGGAATCTGGAGTGATGCTCACCCTACGACTGCCCTGCCGTGCGCGACGGCGTCGCTCTACAGATCATGCCATCTGGGAGGAGATTCTCGATGCCTTCTCTGAAGCAGAGGATATAGACTTCGCCTACCCGACAACCCGCTTCTATAACAACAGCATGGAGGGTAAGCCAGGGACCAAGATGCATTAAGGGTCTATCGCATCGATAACGGTGCTCATCAAAAACAGATACAACTTAAGCGCAGCCCAGCTCTCTCCGAAATCACGACAAAACAGAGGTGAACGATGAGGGATCACAGGATCAGTATTCCAAGGCATATCGTCTATCGCATCTATGGTGACGACCTTGCCGTCGTGATGAATGTCAAAAGCAGGGCGACCCTGCCCTTGCAAAATGAGGCTCTGAGTTTGTGGAGCAAGCTTGCCGCTGATCCACAGGGCCAACCCGAAGTGCATGAGCGCCCTGTATATGAGCAGCTCATCGAGGCGGGGATGATTGAGACGAGCGGGGAGTTTTGGCGGAGATCACCTTCATCGATGAATGTTGGGGCGGCGGTGAAGAGTTCAGAGTTAATACGGGTGTGACTCTCAGCCCTCCTAGACCGTGCCTTAGGGCGATGGGCGATGAGGAAATTTAAAAATCTGCG
>CAYLJJ010000059.1:0-43529 GCA_964384025.1 uncultured Nannocystaceae bacterium | reverse complement strand
GAGGCTTGCTGCCTGAGAAGATCCGGTGCTGCGGAGTGGAGGAGGGTTCTTTTCTAGCTACGTTTGCCATGGCAGATGGGCACCCTGCCGGAGCACTTGAGTCTCTGGGCGACGAGGGTCTTTTAGAAAAGATGCTCCATAAATGCTCAGCACCATCATGCTTGAATTTCAGCATTAGGATACATCTTGATGAAATATTTTAGTTCCTGGGTGAGCTGCTCTTGAAGTGTTATTTTTTTGGACTCAGGCACACGAGCAAGATGCTGAGTATGCAGGAATTTACCAAATTGATCGAACAATGAAATCGTTCTACTGGTCGCTTCTTTATGACCCTTTGGTCCCTAGTCTTTTTTACCAATTTTAGGTGTGCGTCCTTCATCGACACCATGATCCCGTCGGCAGATACCAGAAGCACTGCAACTGTGGCAGCCAGAGGCAGGCTGTTTGGCTGGAGTCCATCGTCCTCCCACCATCCCCACCCGCATCTCCAACGGGCACACCGTTCGACCTCCACGCCCACCACGCTCTTGGTACGTCTGCCGTTGCGGCTCAAGGAGCCCGAACAGGCTGTCATAGCGCCCCATCGTTTTCTCTGACTGCCGTCGGTGTCGTTTGCCCCCCACGATGACCCCTCACGCTCAACATCCAGCCGCTTCAACTCCGCCCCCAGGATCTCGCCTCCCAACACCGCCTTGAGGAGCTGCTTCTCAAACTCTTCTAAGCGCTCTCCTGCTTCATCCTCTGGAATCAAAAACCTTTGGGTTACGAGTCTTTGTAGCTTTTTGAGTTCTGTATTCGCTCCAAGAGCAAACTCGTGACAACCTTCCATCGATTCCTCTTTTTGGCTGTGATTTTGGTTTCGCAACCTCCACATACCAAGAGGGGGGATCTTCTTCGCCCTTTCTCACCTCCATCCGCCATGGCAGACGGGCACCCTATTGAGCCTATCTCAAAATAGCGCTTAGTGAGATAGTTCAGCATATTGAGCCAAAAATGATTGGCGATAAAATATCTCCGCGCTGCACCTGCACCCAGAGGGCTGCCCTCTCTAGCTATGCCCCAATGCACTAAGTAGGCATGTAAATCACCGCTCAGGGCTTGTCCTTAGATCCTCTTTTGGATAGATGAACTGAAGCAAACTCAAACTCTCATCTGTGGAGGATTATGAGCGACCATCAAGCCCCCGGCTTCCCAGGCAACAGCTACGACTTCGTTAAGGCGAGCGAAGGATACAACTGGATCGGGGGACGGTGGTGTCCGGCCCTCTCTGGAGAGACCATCGAAGTGCTCAACCCTCGCCACAACCGCGTGATGGGTCGAGCGCCCGCCTCCGATGCTCGAGATGTAGCAGCGGCAGTTGAAGCAGCCAAAGCGGCGCTCCCGGCCTGGAAGGCCACGCCGATGAAGCAGCGGGTTCAAGTGCTCTATCGCCTCAAAGCTCTGATGGAGCAGCAGGTGGAGGAGCTGTCTTGGCTCGTCTCCCATGAGAATGGCAAGGTGCTGGCTGAGGCCCGCGCCAGCACGCTCAAGGGGATCGAGTGTCTTGAGTTTGGCTGCGCCCTAGACAATATGGCCAATCAAAACATCTCTGAGGTGAGCCGAGGCGTCTCCTGCCGCTATCTACATGAGCCTCTGGGGATCTGCGCGGGCATCACTCCCTTCAACTTCCCCATCATGGTGCCCCTCTGGATGATCCCCCAGGTCCTGGCAGCCGGGAACGCCTTTATCATCAAGCCCTCAGAGCAGGTGCCCTACTCCACCCTGAAGCTGGCAGAGCTGCTCAAGGAGGCGGGGCTCCCTGATGGTGTCTTTAATGTTGTCTGTGGGGCCCGCGCGACGGTAGAGGCTCTGGTGGATCATCCTGAGATCCCCGCAGTGGCCTTTGTAGGCTCTACTCAGGTCGCCAAGCTGCTCTATACCCGAGGCGCGGCCCTGGGGAAGCGGATGCTCTGTCTGGGGGGGGCTAAGAACCACCTGCTCCTCCTCCCCGATGCAGATCTTGAGCTGACCGCCACTAATGTCGCCGCCTCTGCCTTTGGCAGCGCTGGGCAGCGCTGTATGGCCGCCTCAGTGCTTCTGGCTGTAGGTGAGGTCGATCACATCATCGAGGCGATCGCTGAGAAGGCTCGCACTATGAAGCCTGAGGAGAGCATAGGCGCGATCACCAGCCCTGAGGCGATGGCGCGCATCAAGGGCTATATCGATCAAGCCGAGGAGATGGGCGCTGAGGTCTTGGTGGATGGCCGTGGCGCCCGCCCCGGTGAGCCCGGTAACTGGCTGGGAGCGACAATCCTGGATCAGATGAACCCTGAGATCCCCGCCGCCAGTGAGGAGATCTTTGGCCCTGTGCTCTCCATCATTCGGGTCAAGAGTGTAGATGAAGCCCTGGCCATCGAGAACGCCAACCCCTATGGTAACGCCGCCGCCGTCTACACGACCAATGGGGCCGCCGCTGACTACTGTTGCCGACGCTTTGAAGCGGGGATGATCGGCGTCAACATCGGTGTCCCTGTGCCCAGAGAACCCTTCTCCTTCGGTGGTTGGCGTCAGAGCAAGTTTGGTCATGGTGATGTCACCGGCCTGGATGGCTTCCGCTTCTGGACCCGACAGCGCAAGATCACCACCAAATGGGCTCTACAGTCCGATCAAACCTGGATGGGTTGAGGAGCCCTGATGAACTCTCAAGAGATGGTCGCGGCCTGTAAACAGCACACCCTTTGGTCCTGGAGCCGCAGCAATGATGTCGCTCCTCTGCCCGTTGAGCGAGCAGAGGGGGTCTACCTCTATGGCCCTGAGGGGCAGCGCATCCTGGACTTCAACAGCCAGCTGATGAGCGTCAACATCGGGCACGGACACCCCAAGGTGCGCGCAGCGATGAAGGCGCAGATCGATAAGCTCTGTTATGCCTTCCCTGGGGCAGCCACCCCTCCCCGCGCACGCCTCAGCCGTAAGCTGGCGGAGCTGCTCCCTGGTGATCTCAACACCAGCTTCTTTACCTTGGGCGGCGCTGAGGCCAACGAGAACGCTATCAAGGCCGCACGGCTCTACACCGGGCGTCATAAGATCATCAGCCGTCACCGCAGCTATCATGGCGGCACCCATGTCTGTATGCAGATGACAGGGGAGCCCCGACGCTGGCCTAATGAGCCGGGCGCCCCCGGCTTCTTAAGGGTGATGCACCATGAGCCCTACCAGTTCAGCTTTGGGGAGAGCGATGAGACGATCACGGCCAACTATCTTCAGTATATAGAGGAGTTTATCCAGTACGAGAACCCAGAGACCATCGCCGCCTTCTTTATCGAGACGGTGACCGGTACCAACGGGATCCTCAGCCCACCGCCCCAGCTCCTCCCCAAGCTCCATGCCCTCCTTAAGCAGCACGGCATCCTCCTGGTGACAGATGAGGTGATGTGTGGCTTTGGGCGTACAGGCAAGCTGATGGCCTTTGAGCATTGGGGGATCGTCCCAGAGATCGTCACCATCGCCAAGGGCCTCACCAGCTCCTATACCCCCTTAGGGGCGATGGTGGTCAATGACGCCATCGCAGCGCACTTTAGGGAGAATATCTTCTGGGGCGGCCTCACCTATAACGCCCATGCCCTCTCCCTGGCGACGGCTGAGGCGGTCTTGGATGTCCTCATCGGTGAGGGGATGCTCGAGAACGCTGTCTGTATGGGCGCGCTGATGACCCAGAGGATGGCCGCCCTCAAAGCGAAGCATCCCTCGGTGAGGGCTCATCGAAACCTGGGGCTCTTTGGGATCATGGAGATTCAGAACAGCGAGGGGGAGCGCATCGCCCCCTATAACGGCACCCACCCCGCCATGAAGGCGCTGGCGGCTTTCTTCCGCAAGGAGGGGCTGTTCACCTTTGTGCGCTGGGATGGCTTTATGTGTAACCCCCCTCTCTGTATCACCGAGGCGCAGTTGGATGAGGGCTTCTCCATCATCGATCGCGGCCTAGAGATCACTGACGCTGCGCTGCGCTGAGCCCTCCCCTCAAGGTTTTTAAGGCCCAGATTGTTAGGAAAGCCTTGGCTGCTTATTCTCATGCATGCCTTTGAAATCGAAGACCAGGATCTCCATCCTCTTCGCCCTGTTTGTTGTCTCGGTGCTGCTGCTCTTTGCGGTCATCAAGTTCAACTTCCAGGTGCCCTATCTGGAGGATATCGAGCCCTCAGATTCTCCAGGAGAAGGGAGGGCGTGGTGCGACACAATTAAGTTGGAGCCTCCCTACGCTCGGGAGGTTGAGTTCAGCGCCTATATCCCCAGCGCTCAGGGGGATGAGCGCTTCCCGGTGATCATCTATATCGGAGGCCACAATATCCGGCCAAAGTGGATCACGCGAGGGGGATGGGCGACTTTTGCTGATCAGCATCGATTTGCGATCGTGGGACCGTTCTTCTTTACCACCCATGATGAGTGGCGGCAGAGGAAGAGCTACCACTATCCCAGCGTATGGTCAGGTCGCGCCCTCGACAAGATCCTGAGGAAGCTGAAGCAGAGCGCTCCGATCGATTCTGAGCAGCTCTACCTGTTTGGTTTCTCAGCGGGGGCTCAGTTTGCGCATCGATATGCGCTGTACAAGCCGGAGCATGTGCGTGCTGTAGCAGCACACGCGGCTGGAGTCTATCGCCCACCCTCTCGATATATCCCAACCCGGTTTCTGCTCACAGTTGGGACGCTCGACAAGGACAGGTTAAAGGATCCAAGGATGTTCACGGTGATAGCACGACGGCTTAAGATCGATGCTCACCTGCTGTTGATACCTGAGCATGACCATCGCATTTGCCCTCAACAGCTCGAAGCCTCACGCTCTCTCTTCCTTGAGACCCGACACTCTTTCAACAAAATGGAATCAAAGATTTTAAGGTGACTCTGTTGATGAAGATCCCTACTGTCTGTCCATGAGAAATATCCACACAATACAGAACTTAGATCATATTTTCCTCTTTGGGGTGTTCCTCTTTGGGGCTTTGGCCTGTGATGATGGCGATGGCGAGGGCACTGAAGATCTCACCCCGTTAGATTTCGCTTTGGCTGAGGAGGCTGCTCTCGATCAGGGCAGCCTCCTCGATGAAGCTCTGAGCCAAGATAAAGCTTTGAACTCTGATGGGGCTGAGGAGATAGACGCAACGCTCGAACCTAACCTGAGCTTTAAAGTTCGACCTGGAGTGGAGCGTATCGCAGTTTGGGGCAGTGAACCAAACAGCCTCGTTCAGCTCTTAGGGCCGGGAGGAGCGCTGCTGGAGGAGGAAGAGAGTGATGAGTTGGGCAGCCTCCTCTTTCGTGAGTTGAGCCCTGGCCCTGGCTACGCTCTCCGCATAGGAGAGGAGCTGATGGAGGGGCTGACGGTGCTCTCGGTCGAGGGGAGCACCCCCGATGAGTCCTTCTATGCAGAGCAGCATCTAGAGCCTGGCTTCGGCTATCTAAAGGTCCGAGATGGCACGCCCCTCTCCTACTTCCTCTCCCTGCCCGGTCCTCCTGAAGATGGCCCCTATCCCACCCTACTGAACTACTCCGGTTATAGCCCATCCAGACCTGGACAAGCCCTCGGAGGAGCCGCCGGAGTGCTCTGTGGTGCCTATCCGATCCTCTGTGATGCCCCTAACTTCCCCTCAGGGTTGATCATGGGGCTCATGGGCTATGCAGTGATGGGGGTCAATGTCCGAGGGACAGGCTGCTCTGGTGGGGCCTATGACTACTTCGATACCCCACAGCTCCTCGATGGCTATGATGTGATCGAGATCCTCGCTCGGCAGCCCTGGGTGAAGCATCATAAGGTGGGGATGGTGGGGCTCTCTTTCCCTGGCATCACTCAGCTCTTTGTCGCTTCTACACGCCCTCCGAGTTTGGCTGCCATCGCGCCGATGTCGGTGATCGCCGACACCGCCTCCTCTACCCTAGCGCCCGGTGGCATCTATAACGATGGCTTCGCCTTTGAGTGGATCACTCGTGTCCTGGAGAAAGCCGCTCCCTACGCTCACCGATGGATTCAAGAGCGGGTGGATGAGGGAGATCTAATCTGTGAAGAGAGCCAACTCCTGCATGGACAGAGGCTCGATGCCATCGCCAAGGCGAAAGAGAACCCCTACTACACCGATGAGGTTGCGGCCCCTATCGATCCCAGCCTCTTTGTTCATCAGATCGATGTGCCGGTCTTCTTGGTAGGACAGTGGCAGGATGAGCAGACAGGGCCACACTTCCCCGCCCTGGCCGATAAATTCAGCAGCTCTCCCCTCTTTCGAATGACCGCTACAAACGGCGTACATATGGATGGCTTCGCGCCTCAGATTTTAGCGGAGTGGATCAACTTCCTCTCCCTCTATGTTGATCAGGAGGTCCCCTCTGTTGATAGCAACCTACGTCTGCTTTTACCGAACTTTATGGAGCAGGTCTTTGGTGCGCCTCTCGAGCTGCCCGAGGCGCGCTTTGCAGCGGATAACTACGAGGAGACACGGGCTGCCTACGAGGCTGAGTCTCCCATTGAGATCATCTTTGAGTCAGGTGCGCCTGAGGAGGTCGCGCCTGGTGCTCCTCAGGGCAGCTTCTCCCAACGCTTTAAAGCTTGGCCTATCCCAGAGACTCAGGTGAGCCGCTGGTATCTTCAGCCTGATGGCAGCTTAAGCGAGACCCTGCCCGGTCCAGAGGGTGGCGCCAGCGCCTTTGAGCACGATCCAGAGGCGGGAGAGCGGGGCACATTGGCCTCGGGGAGCGTCAACCCTCTACAGCCAGATTGGAGCTATCGCCCGCTCATAGAGGGTAAAGCCCTGGCCTTCCAGAGCGCCCCTCTAGAGGAGGATTTGGTGATGGTAGGGCATGGCAGCGTTGATCTTTGGCTGCGCTCTACCGCCACAGATGCAGATCTAGAGGTTGGGCTCACTGAGCTGCGCCCTGATGGTCTGGAGTCCTATGTTCAGATGGGCTGGCTGAGAGCCAGCCACCGAGCCCTGCGCGAGGACTCCACCGAGCTGCGCCCTGTAAAGAGCCATCGTGAGGAGGATGCCTCGCCGCTGGTCCCTGGTGAGTGGACAGAGGTCCGCGTAGAGCTGATGCCCTTTGCTCACCTCTTTCGAGCGGGCTCAAGGATTCGCCTCTCCATCGACACTCCTGGGGACAGCATGGCCTCCTGGCGCTTTCTCCTCCTGGAACACGATGGCTCAGTGACCCACAGCATCGGTCACTCAAAGATCCAGCCCTCCAGCGTAGCCCTCCCCTTGATCCCCGAGGTTGAGGTGCCTACCCCGCTGCCAGAGTGTCAGCGCTTACGCGGGCAACCCTGCCGAGAGTATCTCCCTCACCTCAATCAACCTGCACCCTGAACCTGCCCTACAGCGCTCTATCCCTCAGCCGCTGGTAAAGATCTCGATAGCGAGCCGCTTGCACTTGTACGCTGAACTTGCGCTTGACCTCAGCGCAGACACGAGCGCCTATCTGCTCTTTAAGATCACTCTCTAGAGCGTAGCTGACCGCCTGCCCGATCGCCTCTGGATCTCCAAAGGGGACGAGGAGCCCCAGGGGGGTCTGCTTGAGGCTCCCGATCTCTTTATCAGCCTCACTGGAATCCAGAATATAGGGGAGCGCTCCACTCTCGGCGCCGATAAAAGGAGTCCCACAGCCCATCGCCTCAATGGCGACCAAGCCAAAGGGCTCCCCTTTGGAGGGGACCACCAACATATCCGCCGCGTTGTACAGGCTGGGCAGCTCCTTGAAGTGGTCAACGTGCCCCAAGAAATGTACATCCTTCAGCCCAAGTTCTTTGACCAAGGCGACCATCGCCTCGCGCAGCTCTCCATCCCCACAGAGGACCGTCTGAGCGCCCGTCGCCGCATAGTGGGGGACCGCCTTGATGAGGTGCTCAATCCCCTTAAACCCCGCAAAGCGACCCACAAACACCACGATGGGGCGATCAGGATCGAGGCCCCCACCCAGGCGATCAGCGAAGTGCTCATTGATCCACCCAATCTCTCGTTGGGCAGGGAAGAAGATCGCCTCATCGTAGCCGTTGGGGATCATCTGAATGGCTTGAGGCAGCTTGACCATCTCTGTATAGCTGGAGGTCAGCACCTCCTCGGTGGGAGAGATCACCGAGAAGCCGCCTGCCCCTGACAAACCATCGCGGACGAGCTGATCAAGATAAACAAAGGTCTCGGGGTTCTCCTCTGCATAGTCGGAGCGCACCTCAAGTTCAGTCCCATGGAACTGGACAAGATAGGGGATCGAGGTCGCCTCATGTAGGCGCTTGGCTACACAGGCGCCGAGCCAACCATGGTGTACATGGATCACATCGGGCTGAAACTCCTGAACCGCAGGGAGGCTGGCTTGGAAGAGATCTTCGATATAGGTGTCGATCTCGGCCTTACTCATCGCGATAAAGCGCTGGCGGGCTTGGCTCCTGGGATGAGTGCGAAGCACAGGGAAGTCATCAACGAGCATAAAGTGAGTGCCATAGCCCTCGAGCTGCGGCTCCTCAACATCGACATAGAAGACCATCACCTCGATCTCAGTTGAGATCACTGTGGCCAAGTCACGGACCACGGTGGCGCTGCCGTTGCCCGCGTGGGGGAAGAGGGTGAGCATAAAGACTCGGGAGATTTTTTTCTCGTCTTGCATCGATCCTTCCTTGGAGGCTCTCTCGGAGTTGAAGAGCATCAGCGCAAGCTTCTCGCTCTCATATGGTTTCTTTGGATGAGATCTAAGTTGAACAGTCGAGGATAGTTTTGTAGTGGAGCAGGGGTCAAGCTTCGATTGGAGCCCTTCAAAATGAGCAATTCTCAAAAATTGACCGAGACCGCCTCTCTGATCCTGATCCGCAAAGAGCCCCTTGAGCTGCTCTGGATGCAGCGTGCCCTGCGCAGCCGCTTCCTGAGCGGCTTTCACGCCTTTCCCGGAGGTCGCGTCGATCCAGAGGATCAGGGAGACTCCCCCGATCTGAGAGCACGAGCAGCAGTCTTAAGAGAGACAGAGGAGGAGATCGGCCTTAAGATCCCTCCAGAGAGCCTGCTTGAGTTTATCGGACGCGGAGCAGCTCCTAATTATCTGGTCCAACTCTTTGAGACTCATTACTACCTCCTCCATTATGAGGGGGATGAGCCGCTCAAGCTGAACCCAATGGAGGTAGAATACGCAGAGTGGATCCGCCCTCAAAGAGCGATGGATCTCTGGCGCGCGGGCCGCGTCCTCCTGGCCCCTCCAACCCTCTGGATCCTCAGCCAGCTGGAGCGTGGCGCTTACAAACCACCCCAGAGGTTCCCTGAGTTCCCCTGGGGAGAGGGGGGGCAACCTCAGTTTGTCCAGATTCGGGCCCCCGGGGGCGGGGGGGCGCGCCGGCGGCGGCCGCGGGGATTCACCCCCACCTCGCATTTCTCCCCCTCAAGAGCAAGACTCTAGCCCCCGCGACTCATACCAACTGCCCTCTCTTTGGGTGTGAGCGGCTCTGGATCATCGATCCAGGCGCTGAGAGTCCTCAGGAGCTTGAGCGCCTCTACGCTCATATCGGCTCGCGCCGCCCCGAGGCGGTGTTGCTGAGTCATCAGCACCCAGACCATATCGCTGGAGCCCTTCAGGTTGCTGCGCACTATCAGATTCCGATCCGCAGCCATCCCCTCACCGCCCCACTCCTGCCCTTTTCCAGTCAGCCCGATCTTGAAGATGGGTTGATTCTTGAGCTGGAGGGGCTGCGACTTAGCGTGCTGCATACCCCTGGACACGCCCCTGGACACCTCTGCTTTAAAGATGAGCAGACCAGCTCTGTCTTGGCAGGGGATATGGTCTCGGGTCTGGGCAGCATCTTTGTGGGGATCGGTGGAGGGAATATGAAGGAGTATCTCAGGAGCTTGGAGCGCTTGGAGCGGGAGGAGCCGCTCTGCCTTATCCCCGCCCATGGACCCCCCATCGGGGGGGCGCAGCATTGGCTTCAGTTTTATCGACGCCATCGACTACAGCGAGAGTCAGCGGTCTGCGTTGCTCTAGAAGCTGAGCCTCAGAGCTTGGAGGTTCTCTTGGCACAGGTCTATCAAGAGCTCCCCGAACAGATCCGCAGCGGTCCCTTGGGGGAGCTTGCCTCTCTCAGCCTCCAGGCTCACCTGGAGAAGCTGGAGGAGGAGGGCCGCGCGGAGCGTCAGGGAGAGAGATGGAGGGCACTATGAGCAGGAATTATAGCCGCAGAGAACAGATACACACCGTCATCGCTGCCTGCTTAGGTTGGCTCTTCAGCGCCATGGACGTGGTCCTCTTGCTTCTCTTGAGGGGTCGCATCGAGGCTGATCTTGAGCTGAGCGCCGCGACCTTAGATACCGCGATCGGCGCTGGCCTACTCTTTAGCGCTGCTGGCGCGATCCTCTTCGCTCAACTGGGGGACCGTTATGGTCGAGCTCGTACTCTGGGATGGGCGATCCTGGTCTACTCTCTGGCGACGGGGGCGATGGCCTTCGCCTGGGACGCTTGGAGCTTGATCGCCTTTCGCGCCCTGGCGGGGATCGGCACGGGAGGAGAGTGGTCTTTGGGCTTTGCCCTTATCGCTGAGGTTTGGCGTCCTAAACGTCGCGGCGCGATGGGAGGGCTGGTGCAATCGATGTATAACGTCGGGGTGATCTTAGGCATCATCCTCGCTATGGCCTTTGGCGCAAACTGGAGGATGGTCTTTGGCTTGGCCGCTCTGCCTGCACTGGCCCTACTTTATATTCGCAGCCGGGTCCCTGAGTCTCGACTCTGGTTGGAGATGCAGGCCGCGCGAGCGGCTGGAGAGGTCCCCGCTGAGCTGGCTGAGGCTCTACGGCGTCCTCCTCTCTTGGCGCTCTTTAAGGGCCGTATGTTGAGCCTTACGCTCCGCGCCGCGCTGATCTTTGGTCTGATGAACTGTGCTTTCTTCATGTTTGGCTCGCAGATTACCCCCTTTCTGACCCGTCCTCTGGAGCTTGGAGGCTTGGGTTGGAGTCAGGCTCAAGCGGGTCCAGCTTTCCTGATCACTACGGTGATGGCAGGGATCTCCGCCATCATCATGGGGGCTCTCTCAGATCGCTTTGGGCGACGGATGATCTTCTCTCTGGTTTGTGGCGGTGGCACCCTGGCCTTTGGAGCTCTTTACTGGATCGTCCCTGGAGTTCAACCTGAATCTCCTGCCCTCCTCTGGTTTGCCCTGGCCTTTGTAGGCTTGGCCTTTGGTATCAATGGTGTCGTTGGTGCCCTCTTCAGCGAACTCTTTCCCACCCATCTCCGTGCCTCAGGGCCTGGATTGGTTTCAAACCTGGGTAAGGCTTTGGCCGCAGGAGCACCTCTCTTGGCTGGTTGGATCATCGGAGCCCAAGAGCAGCCTCGTATGGGCTTTGCTCTTGGCTTGGCTTTCCCTGCGTTGACTTATCTCCTCTTGGTGGGGCTCATCTGGAGCTTGCCTCGCGTCACCGGAAGAGAGATGAAGGTCTTTGAAGCTGAAAGCTATCTGAAGAGAGAATAGACGAGGCAGCTTGGTAAATCTTCGGGGTTGACAGCCTCACAAGCATAATATAGCCAATGTATGACCATGAAGAAGAAGATCCGACTTCCAGAATGGGCACGAAACAGCGAATCTATTATCGAATTGCTCATCATTGGTATCAAGCCAGTCAGATATCTATGCCTGTGGGGGTAACACTTACAGGCCGGTTGAGGGTAAGAATCGACCAGAATTCAGAATCTGAAAGAGCTTGGAATTGCTCCAAAATCATTCAATATAAACAAAAGCATAATCTTCTTGATCAGAGAAAACGGCTAAACGCATTTTCTACACTATATGCTTGGTTGAGTTTAAATACAGCCAAAGAGATCGCTTCAGGTTTTTCTGGATTGCGGTGGCTCGTTCCTAGAAAATCCTGTCGATTTAGAAAACCTCTCCACTCTCAAAGAGAGCAGGAGAAGTGAGGAGAGCGTAGAGCTGTTTTGGAGCGGTGGAGATCAGTTCCTCCACAAATGGATGGGTCGTGAGCGAGCTGAGGTGAACCTTGGAGTGGATCTGTAGAGTCTGTGAGCATCCGCAGGAGGAGGGAGAGGGGAGCCGCTGCCCCAAACATCCCCAAGAGGTTCTGGTGTCTAGAAGGGCCCTAGAACACCTGCAAACTCAAGGTGTGAGCGACGCGGTTCTGGGGCGTATCTTGGGTGGGCGTTATGCGGTCTTTGATCTCCTGGGCGCGGGCGGCTTTGGCGCAGTCTACAAAGCTCGACAGGAGCCCCTCAATCGCTTTGTAGCCATCAAGGTGATCCATCCTCAGCAGGCCAACGAAGAGGGCCGGAGTCGTTTTATCAGAGAGGCGCGTCGTCTCACCGAGATCGACCACCCTGCCATCGTCCAGGTCTTTGACTATGGAGAAGAGGCGGGGGTGGTGATTATGGTGATGAAGTGGGTTGAGGGCCAGACTTTGCACCAACGCCTGCTTCAAGGTCCCTGTCCACTCGCTGATGTCTATCAGATCATCTCGATCATCTTAGAGGCTCTCCAAGCGCTCCATGACCTCGGCCTCATCCATCGCGATCTAAAGCCCGCCAACATCATCTTAGGAGAGCGCGGTAAGGTCACCCTCATCGATTTAGGCATCGCCAAGGGCTTGGAGGAGGAGCAGCAGCTCACCCCCGACGGCAAGGTCTTGGGGACCCTCTCCTATATGGCCCCTGAGCAGCTCCGCGCTGATGGGCGCCTGGGTCCCTGGACAGATCAGTATGCGGTGGGGATTTTGCTCTACCGCCTCCTCAGCGGTCGCCTCCCTTTCAGAGGAACACCCGCGCAAATCCTCTACGCCCACCTCCGTGAACTGCCCCCTGTGATCCAGGGCCTGCCCGCTGAGCTGGAGGCGGTGCTCTTTCGCGCCTTGGAGAAAGAACACCCCCAGCGCTTCGCCAGCGTCTTGGAGATGCGTAAAGCCCTCGCAGCAGTTCAAAAGAGTTCCGTGAACTCTCCGCCTCCGCCTCAGGTAAGAGAAGAGAAGGTTAATATAATGGGGCGCTTCATGGAGGAACTCAAGACGGGACCTCAGAAGTTGCTGTGGGGCTGGGGTTGGAGCTTCCTGCTGCTGCTGCTCCTCTTGATGCTTCTGCTCCTTTGGTGGCTGCTTCCTCGGTCCAAGCCGGTCCCACCTATGGCTCCTCAACGGATCAGCCTAGGAGCGACGCAGGGGAGATCGGACAGCGCCCCTCTGCCTGATTTGGATGTTCAGTTTTCAGATCTAGATAAGGAGCAGAGGGGGCGCGAGGCTCGAAAGACAGCACAGACAGAGCGCGGAGCGTGGGCTGTTGCGCACGATCGCAAAACGATAAAACCTCTTGAGGGCGATCCACAGCTTCGGCTCGAGGTTTATGAGGCTCTGAATCATTGTCGCTGCCGTAAAGCGAAGAGTTTACTGAAGGGATTCAGCCAAGCTCCCAACCTCTTGCGCGCTCAAGTGGAACGGTGTCGTGTTCCACTCGTGAATCAGCGCTGCGTTCGAGGGAAAGTGATCGATTGATGATATTCTAGAGGCCCATAAAAATGACCTATGATCATCGCTATAAGGTCAGGGTCCACCCAACCACGAGCACAATGGCTCGCGGCTGGAGCATATGATTCCTCCTTGCATCCCTCCCTCCCCATTGCTACTCAGAGTCGAAAATCTGAGCCGAAGGAGGGGAGATGCCTGCTGCGACACATATCGATCTCTATCAACTCAGCTCATTGATCCCACACTGGAACGCGGGTCTTGCAGAGACCCCAGTGACTATGAGTTTCTTCTCTCGTCGACTTCCACAAAACGACCAGGGCCAACCTGTGCGGGGCTATCTGCTCTGGGTAGGACTACGATGCTGCCTAGAGTGGCTCTCATCTGCTCGCTTTGACGAACCCCGGCTCCAAACTCTCCTTGATCATCCCATGCTGGGACAAGCACTGCATCGTCGCCCCAAGCTGCTGGAGGCCCTAAGGCGCTGGCGCTTTCGAGGCCGCATCGACGCTCCCGCTGAGGGTACTCCCATCTGGGCAGGACCCGCCGTTACTCAATCTGGAGTGCCGTTAGAGGTGGATGGAGTGCGCCCAGCAGCCCAAACTCCCTATCTTCAAGTACAGACTGATCTTCTCAGCGCCAAGCTGATCGAGACCCCCTTGCTCTCGATCATCAATCACCAAACCATGGTAGCCAGCAAAGCTTCTCGAGTTGTTCAGGCGGCGGGAGCGCGAGCGGTCCTGGAGTTTGGGACTCGTCGAACACACCCACACGCCGCTGTAGACGCCGCTTATGCAGCCTATATTGCTGGGGTCGCGGGGACCTCCAACCTGGAAGCTCACCATCGCTTTGGGGTGCCGGTTTTGGGAACCATGGATCACTTCGCCATTCAAGCTTGGGAGCGCCAGGGCGCGCCTCGCCACGAAACAGAGTTGGCTTACTTTAGGGCATTTTATGAGGCCTTCCCCTTCAGCTCTGTGCTCCTGGTAGACACCTATGACACCTTTGGAGTGCAGACCGGCATTCGCAATGCGGTGAAAGCCACCCAGGGCGCTGTAGCGGGGATCCGTCTAGACTCCAATGTCACACAAGAGAACATCTGGAGAGCACGTCATCTCTTGGATGAGTTGGGAGCTCTCAGCGCGCAGATCGTGGTCTCAGGGGGAATGGATGAATATACCATTCAGGCCCTTGGAGACGCTCCTGTAGATGCTTTTGGAATTGGAGAGCGCATTGTCACCTCACCGGACGCTCCGGTGGGGGTCGGCGCGGTTGGCAAGCTCTGCGAGATCAACGGTGAGGCCACTATGAAGCTTTCACGGGGCTCAGGCAAAGCCACCCTGCCGGGGCGGGTACAGGTATATCGCCGTCGAGGTTACGATCTGGTGAGCCGTCATGGAGAGATCCATGAGGGCGATCCTCTCCTTGAACTTTGGTGGCTGGGAGATGAAGTCTTGGCGCTCCCTGAGATCGAGGAGACCCGCGCCTATGTGCGTGATGCCCTCGCCATTCTCCCTCCTGAGATGCTCTCGGCGCGAAACGTCAATGTGCCTGTGAGTTCCTGCCTTGAGGCTTTAATCCGAGAACAGGTCCTCTCCGCTTCTAAAGCTTCATTAAAGAACGAACCATCAAATTTCGGAGTTTAGCTTTGTTTGGTCTCCTGCCGAAAAGTGTACGGGGACAGCATTTAGACGGAGGTTGTGATGCCCACCAAAATTCTTATCACCGACGATTCGCGTTTCACTCGACGACGCACCATCGCGGCGCTTCCCAAAGATCGCGAGTGGAATATAGAACAAGCAGCCAACGGCTTAGAGGCTATTGAGCGATATCAGAGCTTCTCTCCTGCCCTTGTGCTCTTGGATCTCACGATGCCGGTGATGGATGGCTTTGAGGCGTTGAAGCGTTTGATTGAGTTGGACCCAGAGGCCAAAATCTTTATCTGCACTGCAGATGTTCAGCCCAGGGCGAAGGAACGTATCCTGGCTTCAGGTGCGCTTGCGTTGATCCCTAAACCCATTACAACTGAGAAGATTATGAAAGCGATTCATGAATACCTCTAATATCCTCAATGAAGAGCACGAAGATATTCTTATAGAACTGATCAACATCGGCTTTGGTCAAGCAGTTTCCTTGATCGCAGAGCTGTTAGGCCGATTCATCCAAATCAAAGTGCCTGAATTAGAACTGTTGGCTGTTGAAAATGCTGTTCCCTATCTTAGTCAACTTATTTCAAACAACAATGATATCAGCATCATAAAGCAGTCGTTTTACTCCCAGTTTTCAGGAGATTCCCTGCTTATTCTCAATGTTAGCTCATCTGTGCTCAGAGAGCTACTAGACCTTGATGATGGCGATGAATTAGAACAAAAAGATGCGATTTTAGAAGTTGGAAACATTTTAATATCGGCATGTGTAGGCAGGTTGGCTGACCTATTAAAAGTTAAAACGAACTTTTCTCCTCCAGGATTAATTACATTTAACCAATCGGACTTGTCAATTAAATCAGATTATACAAAAGACACAAAAATTCTTCTGATCCGAACATGTTTTTCGCTCGAAAAAACAGAATTCAAGGGAGTATTACTTCTTGTTCTAAAAGAAAAATCAATGAACGTTCTTATGTCTGGCATCAACGAACTACTAAATGATGTGTAAAACATGCTCCTTCCATTTGATATGATGCTTGGTATCGTGCCTATGGGCATAATCGTAATCGACAAAGAGCTATTGGTGTATTATGTAAACGAATGGATTGAAAATCATTGTGGTATTCAGTCAACCAACTTAATTGGAAGAACACTCTCCGAGGTATTCCCGAAAATTAGATTTAAAACACTAAAACGAAGAATAAAGCAAGTATGCACAATTCAACGTCCGTCATATTATAATGCAAGGCTCCAAGGATACCTTATTCCGATAAAAACAGAGAGTTACTTGGGCCGTTTCAAATATATGCAGCAAGATTGTGTTCTAAGTCCACTACCCACACCAGAAGGTGAGATTCCTAAGATTTGCATCACAGTTATGGATGTGACAGAGAGTATCCAGACTGAAACCGCGCTCAAGGAGCTTCATTCAGAGCTTGAAATGAAAAGTTGGACGGATTCACTGACTGGAGTCAAAAATCGTGGATATATCATGACCCGTTTAGAGGAGGAAATCAAACGGTCCAATCGTTATAATACAGCCTTATCTATAATTATGCTAGATATTGACTATTTTAAGAACATCAACGATACTTATGGACATACAGGAGGCGATTTTATCTTAAGAGAGAGTGCTCAAGTGATTTGTTCTGGTACTAGAGAAGTAGATTTAGTTGGACGATATGGAGGAGAAGAGTTTCTCATACTCCTCCCCGACACCGAGAGCAGTATCCTGGTTACCGAGCGCCTACGTACGATGATCGCCAAACACTGCTTTAATTATGGTGAACATCAGATCAAAATCACGATCAGTCTGGGAGGGGCACACTATCGGAAAAATGAGACTTCTTTAAGCCTCCTTAACCGCGCCGATGCTCGACTCTATATGGCAAAAAGAGGAGGACGAAATCGGGCCATCTCATCTTCTAAGCTTTCTGCCTCTTGCTGACTCCAGAGTTTTATATCTAAAGGAGATATGAGCCCACCACAGCGAAATGTACGCAGCCTCTCTCTACCCATCGAAGGGATGACCTGCGCCTCCTGTTCTGCTCGCGTTGAGCGCCTAATCCATCGTCTCGATGGTGTCACCGAGGTCTCCGTCAACCTCGCCGCTGAGCGCGCTGAGGTTTGCTTTGACTCTCGATATTTGAACGCTCAGAACATCGTTGAGATCATCAAGAGGGCGGGTTTTCAGGTGCCACTCCAGAGTCAGGAGTTTTTGATCACCGGGATGACCTGCGCAGCCTGCTCCGATCGTCTAGAGAAGGTCCTGTACCGCCTGGAGGGGGTGCAGGAGCTGAACATCAACCTCGCCTGCGAGACCCTCAGCCTAAGAGGAACCCCAGGCGTGGTGACACCCGCTGATCTGGTCATCGCGATAGAGAAGGCGGGCTTTGGCGCTCAACCCAGGAGCGCAGGCGCCGCCGCCTTAGAGGCCGAAGAGCATGAGGCTCGGCTGCGAGCACGGGCTGAGCTCTGGAGGCTCTCTATCGCTGCTGGTCTCAGCGCGATCTTCTGGGCACAGATGTTTTGGAAAATCGCTTTGGGGATCAGCTGGACGCTCCCCGCTTGGTCTCAGCTTCTCCTGGCCACGCCGGTACAGTTTTGGGCAGGCGCGCGCTTTTATCGTGCCGCTTGGGGCGCGTTGCGAGCCTTCACCGGCAATATGGATCTGCTGGTCGCTGTTGGCACTACAGCGGCTTTTGGGCTCAGCCTCTCTCTGATGATCTTCCCTGAGATAGGTGATGGACAGCTCTATTTTGAGGCCTCCGCCTCAGTGATCACCCTGGTGATGTTGGGCAAATATCTAGAGGGGCGAGCCAAGAGATCGACAAACAGCGCCATCCGCGCCCTGATGCGCCTGCGGCCTGAACGCGCACGAGTCCTACGGGAGGATCATGAGGTTGAGTTGCCTGTTGAGGCAGTAACGCGAGGAGACTTGGTTGTCGTTCGACCTGGAGAAAGGCTACCTATAGATGGGGTGATCAGTCATGGTCAAAGTCAGCTTGATGAGTCCCTGATCACCGGAGAGCCTCTCCCGGTGGAGAAAGCGGAAGGGGATGAGGTAACCGGGGGCTCTCTTAACGGGGCGGGGCTGCTCCATATCCTGACCACCAAGAGCGCTGATGAGAGCCTCCTATCAGGCATCATCGAGATGGTGCAGGGTGCTCAAGCCAGCAAGGCTCCTGTACAGCGACTGGTGGATCGCGTCGCAGCTGTCTTTGTCCCCATCGTGCTGCTTATCGCCACCCTGACTCTCTTGGGCTGGCTCTATCAGGGGGCCAGCCTGAGCGAAGCCCTGATCACGGCGGTCTCTGTCTTGGTCATCGCCTGCCCCTGCGCTTTGGGTTTGGCGACGCCCACGGCGATCATGGTGGGCACAGGGGCGGCGGCGCGAGCAGGAATCTTGATCAAAGATGCTGACTCTTTGGAGCGGGCCCATAAAATCGATGTTGTGGTCTTTGATAAGACCGGGACCTTGACCGAGGGGCAGCCCTCCGTGCAGGAGATTCAAGCTGTGGGAGAGGAGCCCCAAGCGCTGCTCTCCTTGAGCGCCTCTGCTCAGCAGGGAAGTGAACACCCCTTAGGCAAGGCGCTCTTAAGGCGCGCTGAGGAGGAGGGCCTGAAACTCTCTCCTCTGAACTCCTTTGAGGCTCTGCCGGGCCGTGGACTGAGAGCTGAGGTTGATGGAGAGGCCCTGCTCATTGGCAGTCGCCGCCTGATGAGAGAGGCAGAGATCGAGATTACAGCCCTTGATGCTCAGATGAAGGCCCTGGAGAAGAGAGGGCTGAGCGTAATATGGATCGCCAAAGCGAGCGGCGAGCCCAGGCTCTTGGGGGCCATCGCTCTTGGAGATCAGATCAAGGAGGGAGCCGCAGAGGCTCTAGATAGGCTGCGGCAGATGGGCATTAGGACCCTTATGCTGACAGGCGATAACACCCGCAGCGCTCAAGCCGTGGCTGAGGTGCTGGGAATTCAGGAAGTGCTGGCTGAGCTGCTCCCTGAGGGTAAGTCTCAAGCGTTGAAGAAGCTTCGCGGCTCCTCAAACTGTATTGCGATGGTGGGTGATGGCGTCAATGATGCTCCAGCGCTGGCCGCTGCAGATATCGGCTTCGCCCTGTGTAGCGGCAGTGATGTAGCGATGCAGGCTGCGGGGATTACTCTGATGCGTGCTGATCTCAAGCTGGTCGCCGCCGCGATTCAGATCTCCAAGGCGCGCTACGCCAAGATTCAACAGAACCTATTTTGGGCCTTTATTTATAACATCGTGGGTCTCCCCCTGGCTGCATCAAACCTGCTCAGCCCAGCCTTCGCTGGAGGGGCGATGGCGCTCAGCAGTGTCAGCGTGGTCAGCAACTCTCTTTTATTAAAGCGTTGGAGAGCGCGAACTTGATGGCAGATCACTCAAATGGAGAGCAAAGATGAAGAGATACAACGTCGAAGGGATGAGCTGTGGGGGCTGTGCCCGCGCAGTCAGAGAGGCGATCAGGGCTAAGAGCGCTCAGGCAGAGGTACTGGTTGATCTGGAGGCCAAGCGCGTCACCGTTCGGGGATTTGAGAACGAGGAGGCGATCAAGGAGGCGATCGAGGGGGCCGGCTTCGATCTTCTTTAAGCAGCTCCAACGCTCTAGATAGAGGAGCGCTGAGCAGTTAGGCTGGCTCTAACCTCAGGCTTTTTGGAGAGAATATGGGGCTCCTTCAACTCTTTGATCTGGCGGGTCCTGCTCTCAATATGGCGATGCTCATCGCGCTCTTGATCCTGCTTTGGAGCGTGAGTGTCTTGAATCAGCGCTTACAGGTTACAGAGAGTCGCATCGACTCCCTTGAGCGGGAGCTGCAACAGGTCGATGAGGAGCTGGAGATCCTGGCCAAAAACCCTCTCCATAAAGAGACTGAGACTTTGGATGATGAGAGCAGCATCATTGAGCTTCTCGGGACACGCTCACAGATCGATGTTGATGATCTCTAGAGCATGACGCTCTCTTCAAACTCAAAAACCAAAGAAAATCATCACCGGAGTTGATGTGAAAGCTTTCCTTCTCTCTCTTCTTCTGTTTCCCAGTTTGGGGAACGCCAAAGCCCCTGAGCTTCCTGTGGAGCAGTATCGCCTAGCAAATGGGCTCACGGTTCTTCTCAGCCCAGATCGCAGCCTCCCTGTGGTCTCAGTGGAGATTCGCTATAAAGTGGGCTCTGCCCATGAGCCTGAGGGTCTGCATGGCTTCGCGCATCTCTTTGAGCACCTGATGTTTCAGGGCTCACCCTCCTTTAACGATGATTATTTCAAACCTTTTCAGCCCATTGGGGCTGCGGTCAACGGTACAACCAGTACAGATCGTACCATCTACTACGAGCGCCTCCCCTCTCACTATCTGGAGTTGGCCCTCTGGATGGAGTCAGATCGGATGGAGGGGCTCCATAAGACCATCACCCAGGAGCGGCTGGAGAATCAACGCAGCGTAGTCCTCAATGAGCGCAGACAGAACTATGAGGATCGACCCTACGGTATGTTTTGGCAATATCTAGCTGAAGAGCTCTATCCCAAGGGGCACCCTTACCACCACACCGCTATCGGAGATCCTGATGATCTCAAGGCTGCTACTCTGGAGGATGTACGTCGCTTCTTTAAGAAACACTACCTGCCCGCCAACGCCATCTTGGCGGTTGTTGGAGACTTTGAGGTCAAACAGACTAAGAACCTGATCAGCCGCTACTTCTCAGAGATCCCCGGCGGGAAGGAGACCCCTTGGCCGGAGTTTACAGCGCCTGAGACTGAGGGCGGACATCGTGTAGAGGTGGACGAAGTCAAGCTTCCACGCATCCATCTGATCTGGAGAACCCCAGCTCTCTACAGACAAGGAGACGCTGAAATGGATCTCCTCTCGACCCTCCTAACCGATGGAAAATCGAGCCGCCTCTATCATCCTCTGGTCTATGAGTCTGCGGTCGCTAAGGATGTGACCTCCTTTCAAGTATCCCGAGCGCTGGGTAGCTTCTTTGTGATTAGAATCACAGCGGCTCCAGGGAAAAGCCCTGCGCAGGTGATGGCGCTTTTAGAGCCCAAGCTGAAGGAGGCCCTGAGCGCTCTCCCCAGCGAAGAGGAGATGCAACGTGCCCTCAACGGCTGGCGCAAATCCTTCTTCCATCGAGTCGAGGGGGTACAGGCTCGCGCCAGCCTACTCACCGCTTACTGTCACCTCACCGGGCACGGTGACTATCTCAAAGAAGATCTACAGCGCTATGAAGCTCTCAAGGCTGTCGAGGTCCAGGCTGCCACGCGGCGCTGGCTCCTAGAGCACCCTCCATTCCGCATCGACATCCTCCCCAGGAGGCCCCAACCATGAAGATCTTCCTCTGCCTCCTGCTCCCTCTGCTGGCTTGGGGGGCTCCAGATCGAAGCAGCCTCCCTGAACCTGGCCCTACACCCGACTGGAGCATGCCTCAAGTCCAGAGCTGGAGGATGAAAAATGGCATCCAGGTTTGGCACCTAGAGCAGCGCCAAACGCCGCTGATCTCTCTCCGCTTGATCACCCCTCGGGGAGCCTCCAGTGATCCTCGGGGGCAGGCGGGGCTCAGCGCCTTGACCCTGGATCTGATGGATGAGGGCGCGGGTGAGCGAGACGCCCTCGCTCTAGAGCGAGCTCTCCAGATCTTGGCGACCGACTACCATGCCAACGTGGCTGTAGATGGCTGCAACTTCTCCATGGATCTCCTCGCTGATCAGCTGGAGCCCTCCCTCGCCATCCTCGCGGATATCTTGATGAGACCTCAACTCTCTCCTGCGGAGTTTAAGCGACGCCTAAAGCAGCGCTTGGCCCAGGCGATCAGCAATGAGGCCCACCCAAGACACAGCGCTATGGTGGTGCTCAGGCGAGCCCTCTTTGGCCCTGGCTATAGCGGTATGCCCACCAGTGGAATTCGCTCAACCCTAGAGACCCTGAACTTAGAGGCGGTCAAGGCTCATTATGAGGCGCTCATCCGCCCTGAGGGCAGCACTCTCATCATTGTTGGTGCGGTCAAGCGCGCTCAACTGGAGCCTCTCCTAAAGCAGGCTCTGGGCGCTTGGAGTGGGGATGTAAGCCTCAACCCTGCGCATCTCAGTCCCGCTCCCAAGGGGCATGTGATCCATCTGATCGACTACCCAGGCTCAGCTCAATCTCAGCTCCTCATCGCTCGGCGCAGCTCAGGAACCCAGGGAACAGGGCTTTTCCCCGCGCTGCTCTTTAATCAGGTCTACGGAGGTCTCTTTACCAGTCGCCTCAATATGAACCTGAGAGAGGATAAGGGCTACAGCTATGGGATCTACAGCGGCTTCTACCGCTGGCAGGGTGGGGGTATGTTCCTGATCAATGGTCGCGTCCAGAGAGCGGCGACGGGGATCTCTCTTAAAGAGGCCCTCAAGGAGTTACAACAGATCACAGGAGCGCGACCCATCAGCGCCGAGGAGCTAGAGCGGGTCCGTGGAGGGCTCAAGATGGGCTTCCCTGCACGCTTTGAGAGAAGCTCAAAGATAGCTGACCAGCTTGCTACCCTGGCCCTGGATGGGCGCACACCCGTTTGGTTGCAGGGTTGGCTTGAGGGGATCGCTGGGGTCACCTTGAAAGAGGCTCAGGCGGAGGCTCAGGGATTTGAGCCTGAGAAGCTACTCGTCGTCATCGCTGGAGATCGAGAGCAGCTTCTGCCCCAACTTGAGGGTTGGGAGATTGAGGAGTGGGATCGTCAGGGTTTGAGGAAGAGGCGCAAACGCAATGGGCCAGAGGCCCCCTCAAAATAGAGCTCCGAGAGCAAACTCCCCTTTGGATTTTGAGTTGACTCCCAGGGCTCGGGTAGGGACATAGAACAGTCTGCTCCCAAACAGCCTTTGAGCGCTCCTGCAAAAATATTGGTCAGCTCCTTTAAAAAGTCCTGTTCCATATTGGGGCCCAGTTTCTCCTGGGGGAGCTGAAAGAGCTGCGCGGTGGCGCTTTGAGCTTGAGCGGCGCTGAGACTGACCAAGACCCAACCCTCCCATCGACCTGAGATCTCAATCTGGGCGCCTCGCTCCTCGAGCAACTCTCCTAGAGAGTTCTCCCCCAGGGAAAATATCTCCTCATCTGCAATACTCATCCAACTCTCCATAAACAGTTCGATGAGGTCGGTGCCTGTTAATCCATCCAAAGACTCTATTTGAGACGATAACATATTGTCCTCCCCAATCTTAGAGTTTCAAAACTGGTATCTAGGCCGATAATTGTTTCAGCCCCACCAAGAAAAAGATACCCTCTGGGCTTAAGTGCCCTCTTAACATTCGCAAGCACTTTCTTCTTATTGTGTTCTTTGAAATAGATGAGAACATTTCTCAAAAACACAATATCTACCTGTTCAGAGATTCGAGATTCAAGCAAATTAATCTGGCTAAACTTTATATTTGATTTTAATGAATTTGCTATATCCCAATGACGACCAGAGCGACGAAAGTAGCGCACCAACAATTTGGCAGGAAGCCCTCGGTTAACCTCCAATTGAGAGTAACGTCCACTCTTGGCCTTGTTGAGCACTTCATTGGAGATATCCGTAGCTAGAATTTTCAAGCCCCGTTCCCGGATGCTTGGGAAATTCTCTTGGATGAGCATGGCGATGCTGTAAGGCTCTTGACCGGTAGAGCAAGCGGCACACCAGATAGAGAGTTGGCTCTGCTGCCTGAGCAGTTCAGGGAGGATGCGTGCCCTCAGGACCTCAAAGGGGTGGAGATCTCGAAAGAAGGAGGTCTCGTTGGTGGTCATCGCTTCAACAACCAGAGTTGCTAGAGGGCTCCGCCTCTGAGCCCTGAGGCGGATGACCAGCTCAGCGAGTCCACTAAAGTTCTGGCGCCTTGCGAGAGGACCTAAGCGGCTTTCTACGAGATAGCGCCGGTTGTCATCTAAAGCGATCCCTGAGCGTTCTAAGACAAATTGTCGAATAAAGTCAAAATCCGAGGTGCTCAGACCGCTCTGTCTTACAGAGCTTTTATTCATGGCTGAACTCCTAACAGCTCGAGCTTTGCTTGTATTGCATCGGAAGTGAACGGTTTTATGATATATTCATCAGCTCCTGTGTCCATTACAATCTTCATCCTCGACAGGTCTGACTCACTTGTCACCATCATAATTGGGATATCATCATAGAGAGCATCAGCTCTAACTTTCTCAACAAATTCAAACCCATCCATCCTAGGCATATTCCAATCAACCAAAATAATGACAAGCTCTGACCAGATTTCTGGCATCATCTCCCAAGCACTCTCTCCTTCGGGAGCTTCATAAACCCCATATCCGAGATGCTGAAGAATACGCCGAAGGATGAGACGCATCGCGACAGAATCATCTATGACCAAAGCTTTCATCTGCTCTCCCAACCAATATGCCTTCCAGTTTTTCGGCAGAGTTCTAATCTTCCTGTAGTTTCTTGGAAAAATTATCTCGGAGGTTAAAGGTCTGCTCGAAAATAGCTACAGCGACTCTGAATAAGAACAGAGTCCATCTACCGTGTTATATCTTCCGGGAATCATGCTGCTATCCCTCACATTGGCGAAGATGGTGAGGCCATCAGAGCAAGCACCAGGAGGCTCCACCTCTAGCCTCGCTTCCCTTCTACCTCTCTACAATGGTGGGTTGGAGAAACCGCCCATTTCGAAAAAACCAAATCAAACAACCATATCTGTCCTCAGTCCGCTATCGAGATATCGAAGCTACGGATCGCTTGAAGGCTCGCTTCCACGCTCCCGACCGGCGCCTCGCTCTCTATCGTCGTTGAGCTTAAGCGCTGAATATCCATGCTGATCTCTTCCAGCCCCTCAGGGAGCCATGTAAAGATCTCGGCGGGGATCTCTAAACTGCCGCTGTCATCTGAGATACAGCGAACACGCTCATTGAGCATCGCCTTGCGTAACTCAACGATGATCTGGCTGCCGTTTCCAGCATTCCATTGAACAACGCTGCCTGCACGGCTTAAGCTGCCGCTCTCTCCATCAAACTGAACACCCTCTAAATTCTGAGGCGCATACAACTCCAGAGAGAAGCCCCCCATCACATCGCCTCCGGGCGCCATGATGGTGAGAAGCTCTCCCCCGTTCCAGATATCGAAGACCTGCATCTGGTTGAGCGAGTATGCCTTGCTGATGGCGTTATAGTTCATGGTGGTGGGCATTACGGTGCCCTCTACGTTGATCCTACCCAGCTCCAAAGCAGGACCCTCACCGGCGACTCCAGCTTGATCGACGAAGTAGAGGAAGCAGCTCCCTGACTCCGCTGCAGGAGCAGCAGGGATCGGGAAGCTGCGCCAATTATGAAATCGGGCGAAGCCTTCAGGGATCGCAAAGAGCGCGCCCGCGTTCAGACGTTCTCCCAAAATGATCTCTCCAGAGAGTCCCCCCTCTTCGACCCCAGCGTCGATCGCCTCTCCATCCACCTCCTCGATATCAGCTCCTCCCACATCATTGAAGAGATCAGCCTCTTCAGCATCCCTAACAACATCAGCTGCTTCTATATCTGTAATCAGATCAATCATGTTTATATCTATGGGAACATCAGCATTTCCAAGATCTGACCCGAAATCAGCTGTATTTACATCTATTGCAACATCATAAACTCCCGCATCTATAGCAGCATCCTCAATTCCAATATCTATGATAGCATCAGTTGCCATCGTATCTACAACGACATCTTCTGCTTCTGCATCGATGGAGACATCGATAGCCTCCGTATCCACATTAAGATCGAAAATTTCCACATCCACAACAATGTCGGCTGTTTCTGTGTCCAGAATGACATCATTCGGCATTATGTCGTCAATGGTGATAATTTCTACCGTGTCTTCGGCAATATCAGCAACTCTTGCATCTATAATGGCCATATCTAACTCCAAATCTGTGCTGTCATCGCCATATTCAACGTCGGCAATAGTATTATTGGGTGTTATATCTTCAAGAACATCACTTCCTTCTGAATCAACAATGGCATCTACCACTTCGGCATCATCAGGGATGATATCATTCCCCTCCATATCCACGAGAATAATAACTCCCTCCACATCTTCAAGGAGGTCAGTCCCTTCTACATCTTCAAGGAGATCAGTCCCTCCCAGATCTTCAAGAAGATCAGTCCATCCCACATCTTCAAGAAGATCAGTCCCTCCTACATCTTCAAGGAGATCGGTCCCTCCTACATCTTCAAGGAGATCGGTCCCTCCTACATCTTCGAGGATGTCAACCCCCTCCATATCCTTGATGGTGCCAGCTTCGATCTGGCTCTCTTCGCTGCTGCCTATGCCATAATCTGTTGCCTCAGCTTCGCTGTCAGCTCCCTCACCTTGATCAGCAGAGGGAGAAAGGCAGCCAAAGAGCAGCAACACGATCAGGAATCTCCAACTCATCAAACAACCCTCCATTTTGAGATCTCAGATGGTACTACAGCTCCCCGACAGATCAGACGAGATCTACAAAGAGCAGCCCAGTATAAGATGATCTATCAAGGTTCGGCAGAGCTGAAGATCCGGGTAGAGAAAAATGGGCCCAGGCCCAAAAAGGGGCAAGCTCATGAAGCCAGCCTCAGGGGTCTCGAAGTTCCTCCTCAGGAGCGCTGGTTGCAGAAGCAGGCCGAGCGAAGACAGGGCCTGGAGATGAAGTACACCACCAAGAAACAGCTTGGCGGAGCGACCATGTGAAGAGTTGCTCCAAGCACCCTTCTTAAAGGTAGCTAAGCACCAATAGCACCCCTTCAGCATTATTCAACGACCATAACCTCGCGCTGTTTTGAGACTCAGATTGATTATCCGCAGAACAGCACTCTTAAGGGACCATGAGCCAATTGAACCCTTTTTTTCGACCGGAGCCATCGATAGCACATCCTGTTTGAATATTGTTCAAAAATAGCCTTGTCCCTCGCTACCGCGAACGATTTGACCTAATCAAAAGATGCTTTCATCTTACAACAATTCCGCGCCGTTGGCCTTAGGAACAACTGGAGAGGAAAAATCACCAATGCGGACCTCTTTAATGATCACTCTTGAACATAAAAGGGTAGCGAACTGTGAGTTCTTTTTCGGGAGCTACAAACTGTAGCTCCTCCATTACATCAAGGAGGCAGGCTTCCATCATCTGGTGTTGGAGCTGAGACTCATCCAACTTGGCCTGGGTGACATGTCCGATATCCTTCTCTTTATCCTCGTCAGCGCTGATCGAGAAGTTCACGATGATCTTGCCCTCTAGATCGGGCTGAGCTCGACTCCAAGCTTCGTAGCACTCAATGATCTCCGGTAAGCTCTCCTGAACCGCACCCTTAATCCCTTCTCGATCTGTAGACCAGATCATCTTAGGTAGCTCCTCTTGTTCAGGAGAGGGCAGCTCTACTTCAGGTTCAGGTTCCTCTAAAGCGCTCTTGAGATCGAACTCTTTCAGCGAGGCGACTCGTCGATCAGGCAGAGGGTCTATCAGGGCAGCTTTATGTAAAGGAGGCTGCGCCTTAAAGGGTTGGGGTTGAAGCGCTGTCTGAGGTTCAGGTACGGGCACAGGAGGGATTTCCTGCGCGGTCGGCTTTTGCTCTCTTCCATTTAAAGCATTTGGAGGGTTGCTTTGAACAAAGAAAAGAACGACTACACCCAGAAGCAGCAGCACGAGCGCTAGAAAAACAACCAAAACACGCATCAGTCTAAACTCCCCATCTATTCGTTCTCCTGTAGAACTCGATAGATTCGTTCATCTCGTGGTTGAAAACAGTAGAAGATGATTCGCTCCATCTCGCCTCCCTGCTCAAGCCAGGCCTGCACGGTTCTCCAAGCGATCTTCGCCGCTGATTTTGGGGGTAACGATAGGCGCCGGTGGAGATGCAGAGGAAGGCGATAGAGCGCGCTTTATGAGACTGAGCCAGCTCCAAGCTCTGACGATAACAGGAGGCCAAGAGCGAGGGTTCCTTTCGCCCCCCTCCGCACCAGACTGGTCCCACCGCGTGAAGAATCCAGGTCGCCTTCATCCTAAAGCCAGGGCTGATCTTCACCTCCCCTGTTCGCGCACCACCCAGATCTCTGCAAAACTTCAGGAGCCTTCTCCCAGCCGCTCGATGGATCGCAGCATCCACCCCCACAAAGGGTTCGGTTGGCGGCGTTGACCACCGCCTCCACCTCCAGCGCGGTAATATCTCCCAGAAGGATCTCAACCTCAGTCACCATAAGCTCTGTTCTTCTGGAGCTAAATAGATCAGAGATTATCTAGGATTTTATGGTCAGCTCAAAGCAAACATCTGATGCTCTAACACGCCGCCTGATCCGTTGAGGGTATCAGCGTCAAACCCACCTGCCGCTCAGTCAGCTCAAAGCCCACCCGAGCATAGATCCGCCGCGCATCCTCAAACTCATCTGCCACCATCACGAGCGTCTTTGCGCCCTGTGCGAGCGCTCCGACGGAAGTTTCATAAACAAGACGTGTACAGGCGCCCTTCCGGCGGTGGTCGGGGTGTGTCGCTACGGTCTGAAAGCGCCGCGCTGAGCCCCGCTGTGACAATCCAAGGTTGGTGATGAGTGTCTCGCCCTCGAAACCCCCAAACCAGCGAAGAGCTCCCTCTTTGGTCATATGCCGAAAGCGACGCATCTGTGCTTCCTTAAAGCGACGGTAAGCGTTTGATTCAAAGATAGGATGGGCTGAAGCGATCTGAATCTCAGCGGCCGCATGCCACTCCTTGTTGGACTCTAAAGGACGCACTTCGAGGTTCGGATGTACGCTGCTGGGTCTCTTCACCGTGTGGGTGGTCATCACGATCCCTGCATCAAAGCGGTAGCCCGCCTCCAAGAAGAGATCGCTGGCGCCCCGTGTACCGGTGGGCTGATCCCAGCCGAAGCATACATGTCGTATTTTCTCCTGGTGGCCCAACTCCTCTTTAAAGCGGCGCGGCCAGCGGCTGAAGTCTTCGGGGGTGGGTGCCTGGGGAAAGAGGAGAAAGTTACCCCAATAGAAGGCAGGATTTTCGGGCGTTTCAATTACAAGGCAGTCCGCGCGCGAACTGATCCGCGCACCGCTCAACTCCAAGAGCGCTAAATCTGTGCGATATCCAAGGGATCGAGGCAAAATCATCGGTGCTCCGTTTTCTCTCTCTTAGAGCGCGCTTGAGTCAGGATGGAGCGCGCTTCATGATCCCAAAACTACACCGCGGGCGTAGACACACCCCCCAAAAAAAGTGAAGGGCACTACACTGGGCACCGCGCAGTATGGGGCAGCAAGCAAGGTGAGCGAATAAGCAGGGGTAGCTTCTAGGTAGCTTCTAGACAGCATCTACCTCCTCCTGTGAGACTCACCAAGAGCGCCTCAACCCCAAGGAGCCTCCATGTGCCAACTGCTCGGGATGAACTGCAATGTGCCTACCGACATCTGCTTCTCCTTCAAAGGTTTTAAGGAGCGAGGAGGGGCTACAGATGAGCATCGGGATGGCTGGGGTATCGCCTTCTTTGAGGGCAAAGGCTGTCGCTGCTTTATCGATCCTCGGCCCTCAGCAGAGTCGCCTATCTCTCGACTCATCGAGGAGTACCCGATCCGCTCCCGTAACGTCATCGCCCATATCCGCAGAGCCACGCTGGGAGAGATCTGTTTAGAGAACACCCACCCCTTTCGTCGAGAGCTGCGAGGGCGCTACTGGGTCTTCGCTCACAATGGGGATCTCAAAGAGTTTCATCCTCAACTGAAGGGCAACTATCAACCTGTAGGTTCTACTGACAGCGAGCGCGCCTTCTGTCTGATCATGGAGCATCTGGAGCAGGAGAGGGGGCGAAGCACCCGAGAAATCCTCCGGGAGCTGTCTCAGGAGATCGCAGGTCATGGGACTTTTAACTTTCTACTCTCCAACGGCAGTTATCTCTTTGCCTATCGTACGACTCAACTCTTCTATCTCATCCGACAACAGCCCTTTCCCAGCGCGCGGCTAAAGGATCGAGACCTGGAGCTGGATTTTAGAAGCGTCACCCGCCCAGGTGATCGCGTGGCCATCATCGCCACCGAGCCTCTGACCTCCAATGAACTCTGGACCCCCCTGCCTTTGGGGGAGCTGTCGATCTTTAGAGAGGGAGGGCCATTGCCCGACTCAGAGGCGGGAGGTCTGCTCCACTGATATGAGAGGTCAGTTTTGAACCCTATCGGTAACAGATTAAGGCTCTGGGGCTTGATTCGCCATGATCTGAAGATTGAAGATCCCGCTCCAATCGCCCACTGCATCTACAAAGAGATAGATCTCATCTTCAGCGTTCATAAAGAACTCCAATCCGGGACCACAAGCAAACTCAGCGCGAAGATCCTCTATAGCGCAGGCGAAGCGAGCATAGAGGACAGGGAAGCCTTCACCCTCCTGTTCACCCTCCTCCTCGCTTGGCTCTAGGCTGAAGAAATAGGGAGCTGAAACAGGAGCAGTGAAGTGAAAGACCATATCCTCCGCTTCGCCTCCACCACAGAGCCCTCGTGTCTGGTTGCCCGCGTCTAGGGTGTCTCCACCTGCGATCCAGTGAAACTCCTCGATCTGCTCCACCTCGCGCAGATTCCACTCCTCGGGACAGCTCAGAGAGGGGGCGCTGCTGAGACAGTGATACTCCACACAGTTCAGTAAGCCATCACACTGGCTGAACGCTCCGCGGGGATCGCAAAACTCCCCCTCGGCGCTGGTGTTGGGAGGAAGTGAAGAGGGGATCAGCATCTCACTGGACTCTCCAGAGGCATCCCAAACTGTCACCGAAGCGGAGGCGGCTTCGAGCGGCCCTTTACCGCTCCAGAGCGCTACAAAGTGACCATCCTCCTCCTGAGTTTCAAAGCTGTCCAACATCAGGAAGATCGACCCCTCTTCATCCCAGAAAGGGATCGCTTGGCCCTGATTATTGCGGAGCTGGACAGAGATGCGATCAGCGTCATATTCAGGATCACTGCCCTCCACAAGGAAAGCCAGGGTGCCTAGATCTGAGTTGACGTGGAAGGAGGCGCTGTCCAGAATCGGGGGCTCTCCACAGCCCTCATTGATCCAACCATCACAGTTGGTGTCGGTGCCATCGTAGCAACTCTCTTCAGCTCCAGGGCGGATCAGCTCATCTGCGTCATTGCAGTCACTGCCTCCACAAACTCGAGAGTCATCCCCAAAACCATCGTGATCACGATCACAGTTGTTGACCTCAACCGCCACCCTCATCGAAGCGCTGCTCTCGTTATCGCTGAGGGCGACAGCCCTCAACTCGTACTCTCCATCCACAAAATCCCAGGAGTTCAAGCTCAACTCAAAAGGCGCTTCCTCATCCGTGAGCAGGTGCGTCTCTCCAAGATAGAAATCCACCTGGAGAGTCTGACCATCATCGTCGCGGGTCTCTGCGACATAGCTCACCGCGTCCATCCACTCCGCCGTTTCAGCCGGGAGGCAGCCTTCAACCTGCTCCTCTCCCTCTCCAATCAGCTGGCCACAGCGCAGCAAGCTGACCTCCAGGGGGTGATTCACCTCAATCTGAACCTCCTGAGCGATGAGTTGCTGGCTGAGGGTGCTGGCCTCCGCGCGTAGGAGATGCTGACCGCGTTGATACTCAGGAATCCACTCAAAGCGCCCCTCCTCAAAATCGCCCAACAGCTCTCCATCCAGGAAGAGCTGTGTTCGCTCAAAGCCTAGATCATCGATGGCGTTGATCCTCACGCTCACTGGGCCGGTGATCACATCCCCCTCTGCGATCTCCTCAAAGCTTAGACTGGGGAGAGGATCAGCGCGAAAGAGTACAGGCTCCAGAGCGATCTCTCGGCCAGAGAGATCGGTGACCAGGGCGATCAGGGTTAACTCCTCGTTGGGCAGCTCCCCCATCGGGATGCTGTGAACCCAAAGGCTCTCTGATTTTCCCCGCTCTTCAGGATCTTCAGGCGTTTCGGGGTTCTCAGGATCCTCAGGAGCGTTGGGATCCTCAGGGAAGACACGTTCCAGTTGCTCCTCTCCGCGCATAATGCGGAACTCTACACGCCGAACCCCATTGTCATCATCAGCGAGGGCCTCAAAGCGAACCTCATCCTCATAGATCTCTCCAGGGGTGGGGTGGATGAGGCGGAGGCTGGGATCCACCTGATCGACGATCAGCAGCAGGCGCTTGGTGGTCACCCGCTCATTTCGATCTGAGGCACGAGCGGTGATCATATGCTCCCCCGCCTCCAACTCAGCGGTATAGAAGGCGAAAGTATAGGGTGCGGTGCCATCTTCGCTGATCTGCTGTCCATCAACAAAGAAGACCACGCTCTTCATCTCGTGATCATCTGTAGCGCTGACGCGCACCTCAACGATCCCCGAGACAAACTCTCCATGTTCAGGGCTCAAGAACTCCAGAATCGGAGGATTATCGCAGGGATCTTCTCCATGATTCTC
The DNA here is from genome assembly GCA_964384025.1 of uncultured Nannocystaceae bacterium. Taxonomy (GTDB): domain Bacteria; phylum Myxococcota_A; class Bradymonadia; order UBA7976; family UBA1532; genus CAYLJJ01. The sequence continues at coordinate 11,084 of CAYLJJ010000059.1, read as the reverse complement.
GATCAGGACCTCGATGATCTTAAAGGCGCGCTGCCCAGCGCTATCCTCAACCGTAAGGCGCAGCTGATAGGGACCATCCTCGATCGCCTCAGTATCCCACTCCAGCTCGTAGGGCTCCTCCTCGAATTCAGCGACCAGCTCCTCATTCAGGTGGATCTCTACTCGAGCAACCTCATGATCATCGCTGGCTTCAACGGTGAGCTGAATGGGACCACAGAGCGTGGCGCTATCCTCTGGAGAGACAAAGCGCATCCCCCGAGGGGGACAGTCCTCCTCACCCTCTTCATTCTCTCCACAGGGGTTACGAACCTCAGCGACCACTTCAGCCCTGCTCTCGTTACCTTGACCATCCAGGGCCCAAGCCTCCAGACGATAGGGGCCTTCAGGCAGCGCGCGGGTGTCCCACTCCCAGAGATAGGGCTCAGCCTCAAAGAGCTTCACCTCCTCACCATCGATCTCAAGCCGCAGCTCTACAACCCCGCTGGGATCATCCGCCTTCAGCTCCACCTGAAACAGGCCACCCACGCGCTCATGGTGGCCGGGGCGCTCAAAGCGAAGGTTGGGACCCTCCTCATCAGGAGAGAGATCTGGAGCGATATCAGGCTCGACGCTGACATCTTGAATCTGGAGATCCTGGAGAATCGCTTGGTCCGTCATGCCTGCATCTGGAGGGGGTGCATTGCCCGCCCCGTCATCAGTCTCACAGGCCCAGAGGAGTGGGAGCAGATAGAGCGCCTTCTTCATAAAAGTCTCCCTGAAGAGATGCTGAAAACTTTGCCTACTTTGAGAGAGAAGGGCCTCTCTCTTCAACTACTTCCAGCGCTCGGCGAGCGATCTCACAAGAAAAGCCCGCTCGCGCAAGGGCTGCCAACTCTTTAGAGTAATCAGCCACACGGCTTCGACGACGCTTGCGCAGGAGCAGGAGAGCGGCGCGGAGGTCAGCCTCTCTGCCTAGACCCTCCAGGCAGAGGTTGATGAGTTCAGAGGGGATCTTCTTCTCTCTGAGCTTCCCTCGCATATAACGCAGGCTCTTATTGCGCCTCTGTAAACGAGCAGTGAGATCCCTGGCGTAGCGAGCATCGTCCAGAAAGTTCAGCTCTTGAAGGCGCTCTATCGCCTTCTCCAGGGCTTGTTCTAGGGCCTCTGGATCTCCCTCATAAGCTGCAAGAGAGCGCTTGATCTTGCGCCGCATCACCTGTCTCAGGTGAGCGGTACTGCAAGGGAAGCGCACGCAGTGCTGTTGAGCGGTGGAGTAGAGACGCTCAGGTTTCATCTCCATGGGCCCTTTGCGATTTTTCAATTTGATTGGCCCCTTTTCAATTTTGAGTTCAGGTGCTTATTCTTCCGAGAAAGAACATCAACAGAAACAGAATTCGGAGAAATGAGATGATCGAGCTTCCCAAGGGAGCTGAGATGAGAGGATATCAGGAGTATATTCACAGCTTGGAAGAGATGCATGGCTGGCTCAAGGTCAACCTCGTGGAGAACTGCTTCTTGATGGGGGAGGAGATGGGCGAGCTGTTTAAGGCGATCCGTCGCTATAAAAAGATCTTCCCCGAGGGGGAGTCCGCCGAAGAGACCCAGGCAGGAGAGGCAGATGAAGAGGCTCGCCAAGGCGTTGCTGAAGAGTTGATCGATGTCTTTAACTATCTCTGTGCTATCGCCAACCGTCTAGATATCGACCTTGAACAGGCTTTTCGAGAGAAGAACGCCAAGAACCAGAAGAGAAGTTGGGGCTAGTCTGTTTTTGAACTGTTCTTCATCGTTTCATTAACACGCCAACCAACATTTTTTGCTGAAAAATCGAAGTAATTGAATCACGTTCAATATTTAAAAAAGATTTTTTATCTTGTTTATCTTCAGTATCAATGATTTTACCCTACCGATTTTCTATCGAAGAGGGTCTGACCATTTTTATAGTGATTTCTCTTCCTACGACAGAGAGGGAAAGGAATAATATCCCCCCATGCATAAAGTTTCACTTTTGGACCAAAAAAGAATTTTACAAAATTAGGGCTCGTTTTTAAATAAAGTTGTTGAATCATCAGCTATGCCTTTCTCTTTTAGAAAGGCATTGAGCCTCTCCTCTACCCCCTTGGGTATAAGTGATCCTTTATAAACATAGAGCGTTGCCATCGCCTCATCTTCTAAGACCGCCTCACTGACTCGAAGACGGCTGCTCACCGCGAAGATCAGCGGCTCGGGGAGACCCGCTCGCACCAAATCTACGCGCTTCCAGACCGCTTCTCGGCTCCAATAACCCATCACCTCCAGATAAACATCAAGGCTGCTCTCCTCATGTCGGAAGCGCAGATCGGGAACACAGACTCCCAAGGCGGGCAGATTGAAGATCTTGGTGGAGATGTGAACAGACCAAGGAGAGCTGCGCGTAGCAAAGCGAGCACGCAGCTGCTCCACCTCGTCGGGGAGTCGCAGCTCAGGGGGCTCCTCTTCTCCTCCTCCAGAGAGCTCAAAGGATAAGCGCTTACGCTGCTTCCCCCAGAGAACCTGGGCTCGCAGGCTCCACTCTGTGCAGCTGCGGATGCTGGGCAACAGCAGGGCCAACTGAAGGCCATACTTAGTGACCTGCTTAAAGAGGCTGTGAGGCCCGCTGATCTCCAGTCGATAGCCTGCACCCTGAGGGTGAATGTTGTAGAGGAGGCGGTGAAACTTAAGCTTGTGGAAGAGGGCGCGATAGGCCCCTGCCTCTTGGCAACGGATAAAGATCCGAAGGTGAACCGCCTTGAGGAGCACAGCCTGGGCTTGGGAGAGATCGTAGAGCTTTAACAGCCCCTCGGTGCTGATCGTCTCAAAGCTTTGGAGGAGCTGGTTCTTCTTGAGATCAGCGTAGAGCGCAGCCTCCAGCTGCCCTGGTTCTAGATTGAAGGAGGTTCCCACCTCCTTGAGAATCGCCCACCGATCAAAGGTCGCTCCGCTCAGCCGAAGCTCTGAAGCTCTCTGAAAAAGCGCCTGTCGTAACACAGGGGGGTTAAGCTCAGGGGGAATCTCAAAGTCGCAGCGGTCGAGGATCAGCTTCTGAAAGCCGTCCAGGATGCGGCGATCAGCGGTGGCTTTGGGCTCAATCTCAGCGAAAGCCTCTAAGAGCTCTTGACGAGACGCTCCCAGGCCCTGCCTCGCCGAGTTTAAGAGCAGTTCAGCGGCGGCGCGCATATCGGCTTGGCGTTTCTTGGGGATACCCGGCAGCGTGAGCTGGCCAGCCTTGACGCGATAGCGAACAAGATCAGCGGTAAGCACTGTGCTCCCTTCGACGATCACTGGTGAAGGTCTCGGCGGTGTCTGCCGCCACCAACTCATAGAGCATCGCTTGCTTGCCCTCCTGTTTGCGCAAGATGCGCCCCAGGCGCTGTACATGCTCTCGCACCGAGCCGCTGCCTGAGATCACGATGGCGACGTTGGCGTCAGGCACATCCACTCCTTCATTGAGCACCTTAGAGGTCGCCAAGGCGCGATAACGACCCTCTCCAAAGCCCGCCAGCAGCTCGCTGCGCTCTGCTGGGCGAGTCTGATGGGTGATCACCGGGATCAGGAAGCGTCGAGAAACCTCATAGGCGGTGTCGTTGTTCTGGGTAAACAGCAGGATTTTGTCTTTGTGGTGTTGCGCTAGGAGGTACTCAACATACTCCAATTTAGAGGGCGCTGCGAAGGCCAGGCGTCGCTGTCGCTGATAGGCCTTCATCGCTCTGCGCCCCTCCTGACTCCGAGCTGAGCGCTGAATGAACTCAGTCCAGCCCCCTGGGCTGGAGAAGCGGATCCCCTGAGAGCGAACAAAGTTGCGATAGATGCTCCGCTCTCGCTCATACTCATCCCACTCATCAGGGCTGAGATCAACGCTGATACGCTCGGTTTGATAGGGCGCTAGATACTCTCCCGCCAGCTCCTCAACATGGATGCGATAGATGAGATCCCCCACCAACTCCAACAGCTCAATGTGGCGGCCATCGACCCGCTCGGGGGTGGCTGTAAGGCCCAAACGAAAAGGGGCCAAACAGGAGCGCGCCGCCAGGGCATATGCCTCCCCTGGAAGGTGGTGACACTCATCAAAGATAACCAAACCGAAGCGATCGCCCAGATGCTCCATATAGATATAGGCGGAGTCATAGGTGGTCACTGTGATCGGCTCTACGCTGTACTCTCCCCCGCCGATGACCCCCACAGGGCAGCCAAAGGCAACGCGGAGCTGATCGGACCACTGCTGCACAAGATCCAGGGTGGGCACCACCACCAAGCTGCTGCGACGCACGGCGTCGATGGCGAGTTGCCCTACATAGCTCTTGCCGGAGCCGGTGGGCAGGATCACCAAGCCCTGGTGATGGGCTCGCTTCCAACGCTCTAGAGCCTCTGTTTGAAAGGGTCGGGGGCTGCGCCGCACTTTGAGCCCCTCCTCTAGAACACTGTAGGCCCGCGCCTTATCCTCATAGGAGATCTTCTGGCGCACACAGCGCATGACGATCTCGGCATAAAGCAGGGCTTGAGCGCGATAACAGCCACTGCGAGCATCCCAGAGGCAGCTCTCAGGCAGGATCTCTGGATCAGAGACCCCGCGAATCTCCAGGGTCCCCGCGTGAAAGCTTAACTCCAACAAGATGCTCCTCCTCTCCGAAGATCACTACTCTATCTGCCAAACCAGACCAAGTTTCAGGAGATTTGAGGAGCCTTGCATTTTCTCCAGAGCTCACATAATCACGCGGCTGTACTCCTTGGAGGTGAGGTTTGAGGACAATCCTGCTGCTCTTGATCTTGCCCCTTTGGGCTTTGGCTGCGACCCCCTGGGACCCCTATATTGGGCCTCTCCTCAGGAAGCTCCGCAAAAAAGACCCTCTCCTTCTCTCTCGCTTCCATCCCAGCATCTCCTTTGGCAGCTCTCGGAATGGGCTCTTGCTTTTTGGTGCCCAGATGACCCCTGGCCCTGGTGTTCATGTCCTGCACCCTCGAGACGCCTGGGCTGTCCCTGAGGCGATCTATCTCCTCCATAAGGCCGCTCAAAGAGTACAGGAGCGCTTCCCAGGGGGTATGGATTTGGTGGTCTTGGATATATCTAAAGAGCACGGGGGGCGCTTTCCTCCCCATGGAACTCATCAGCAGGGGCGAGACATCGACACCCGCTACTACCTCAAAGGGGTCGAGCCTGGAGATCATAGCTTGCATTTTGTAGGTTTACATAACCTAGACTGTCAAAGAATCTGGGCTTTTATTGAAGCTCTGCGACCGAACTCTGAAGTTCTTTATATCGATTATCGAATTCAGAAAGCCCTTCATAAATATGCGATTAAAGAGCTAAAAATGAGTAAAAAAGAGCTGAAGCCGTTGCTATCATACCCCTATGGAAAGCGCAGAAAAGGTGCCTTGGTTCACCACTTTCGAGGACACTGGAATCATATGCACATCCGGTTTTACACTCCATTTTCCGAATGGATGGCCTCATTCTGGACAAAGGCTGAGATCAAAGCGATACAGCGTAAGCTCGATCTGCGCCTCTATGGTCGCTACCAACATGTGATCAAGAAGGGAGACACTTTAGGGGCCATTGCCCTACGGCATGGCGTCGGTGTAGATGATCTGCGGCGCTGGAATCGCCTTAAGAAGCGCAGCATCCTGCGCTTGGGCCAGACGCTGGATATTCGTAAGCGCCTAAACGACTCTAAAGGGCAGAAGTTGAAGCCCCTAGAGCCTTAGCCCCGCACTCTAACACTGTCTTTTGATTGAATATTTGAGAAGTATGAGGAAAACAGGCGAGCTGGAAAGCCTACAGCGTGGCTTACTGAAGAGGCATTAAAAAAACCCGCTGAGAAGACTCAACGGGTTTTATGAAGAGGCGACGACCGGATTTGAACCGGTGAATGGAGGTTTTGCAGACCTCTGCCTTACCACTTGGCCACGTCGCCATGGACTCCAGCCTTTTAGGTGTCTCAGCTCCACTTGTCAAACATTTTATTTTTTTCAGGGCAAGAAGGGAAAGAGATCATTGAGATAGGCCAAACCTACCAAGAGCATAAGGATTCCTAGGCTGCCCTTGATCACCTCCATCCAACCTCCAGAGCGAGGCATATGGGAGAGCAGCTGGCTGAAGGTACCCAACAAGATAAAGAGGAGCCCCATCCCCAGAGAGTAGATAATTAGGAGACCCAGCCCGAGGCCAATCTGCCCCTGGGTGGCCACGAAGGTGAGCACCACCACAAGAGGAGGGCCTACACAGGGAGCCGCGATGATCCCCGCTACGCTGCCCATGAGATAGGCTGAGATAAATCGACCGCTCCCCACTCCACCCACAGCGTTGAGGCGATCATTGAGGCGGGCAGGGAGACGGATCTCAAAGGCCCCCAACATGGAAACTCCCATGATCAAGAAGATCAGAGAGACCCCTACAACCAGCCAAGCAGACTGAAGCGCGCTGCCAAAGAGCCCTCCGGTGCTGGCCGCCAAGACGCCCAAAACGGAGTAGGTCGTGGTGATCCCCAAGACATAGACGAGAGAGCGCAGAAAGCCCTGACCACGGCTGATCTTCTCTCCTCCGCCCAGGACGCTGATCGTGATGGGGATCAGCGGGTAGACACAGGGAGAGAGGGAGCCGATGATCCCCGCGAAGAAGATCAGGAGGTAGACCCAAAAGGAGCCACTCTCCAAAGCGAGGCCGATGCGTGAAGCCAAGCTGCCCTCTTCAGCGTTGCGCTCTCCCCGCTCAGCGCGCCCCAAGCGCTCAAGGAAAGCTGCTGGCTCCTCAAAACCGGTCAAGGTGAGCGCCTCTAACTGCTCTCCCTCTGGGCTGATAAAAGTGACCGTCGGTAGACCTCGGACCTTATATCGCTGTTGGAGAATCTCAAGAGCGGGGCTCTCCTCGGTCAGATCGATCCTGAGCGTCACCCACTTGGAGAGCTGCTTTGCCACCGCTGGATCGGAGAAGGTATGGGCTTCCAGCTCTTTACAGGCTTTGCACCACTCCGCTGAGAAGTCCAGGAGCATCCCACGCCCCTGACGCTTTGCTTCCTCTAAAGCAAGCTCATGATCACTGAGCCACTGAACCGCTCCTCTGGCCTCTTCAGGGGGATGGATGGGCTGCCCAAGGAGACCCGCAGCGCGCATGATCAGGAGTGCTCCAAAGACCACCGCGAAAACACCTAGAGTCTTCCGTATCTTGCCTGCTCGACTGAGTTGGAAATTGGCTTTAAAGACCCGCCCAAAGAGTAGCCCTCCCCCAAGGAGGAGAGCGCCGATGAGCCATCGAAGCGTCAAAGTGTCCATAAGATTTTCTCTCTCCTGCTTTAGAACGACGTGAGCAGCTATCTATCAGCAACACAGCCTCTTGCTTCGCCGACGCCACTGGCGCGTGGAGCATTGCATCTTGCAACTCACGGCGCTCTAGCCGCCCGCCTGGGAGCGCGCTGCTTTTAAGATTCGAGGACCATCAAAGCCGCTTAGGATCTGCCCACCGATATCAAATACAGGGACCCCTCCAGTTTGAACCCCTGCGCGTTTGGCCTTCTCAGCCAGCTCTCGAGCCGCTGTAGGTTCCTTCTCGATATCCTTCTCTACAAAGAGGAGACCTTTCTCAGAGAGGAAGGCACGAGCCCGCTTACAGACCCCACACCAGCTGGTTGAGTACATGATGATCTCAGCCTGTTTGGGGGGCTCAGGCTCTTGCCCTGCCAACTCCGCTTCTAAAGCCTCTCTGAGCAGCAGGCGTCCCTTATAGGGCTCCTCTCGAAGATCGAAGATCTGGAGATAACGTCCAGCTCTGCGCTCTTCAGGAGAGAGCGAGAGATCGATAACTTGCACCCGTTCACGTTGAGCTTGAGGGATCTCCTCCAAGTTGTTGCAGTTGCTGAAACCTCCGTCACTCATATAGCGGTAGAGGAGGTCTTTGCGCTCCGTGTTGATCTCGATCAGAGGAGGAGGCTCCAGCTCCTCACTCTCCTTCTCCTCCTCTCTGGACGCGCTGCAAGCCGAGAGGAGGAGAGAGAGGAAAATAAATCTGTTCAAGGGAACTCCAGAGTATCTTCAGGCTGCCAAAATTTGAGCCTGCTCTTCCGAGGAAACTGTCTTCAGAGGTTGTGAGAGGGTGGAGGTTTGCGAGGGTTTTGAGGAGGGAGAGGAAAAGCTTCTATCGTGACTGTCTGCCCCTCCTCTTTGATCTCAAAACGGTTCAATTGGACTTGAGGCTCTTTGAGCCGGATGGCTTGAAACTTTAGGGTCTTTCGTCTCATGGAGGCAGGATAGAACCCAGCCCTCTCGCGCTCAAGAGCCTTTAGGAAATCTGCTGTGATCTGTTCTCAGGAGCACGAGCAGGCCAAGATAGTGTTGACGTTGGGCGCTGCTTGAAAGGTCCTCATGCTCACCTTACTTGATGATGTTGGAAGCCACCTTAGATCCAGAAGATCGGTTGTGTGACAATCTCCGCTGTTGTGGAGCTGGACCCATTACAGTTTACCCAGGAAAACGATAGGACCCCTCGGATGCTTGCAAGCGCTGAGCTTAAGCCTCGACCCCTTGTCTTCAGCCACGCTCTTCTCTACCCTTGCACCACCTTGAGGCTCCCCAAAACCCCAAGAATCAAAACCAAATCAAGGCCCCCCTGCGCTCTTTTTTCGGGATCGGGGCCAAGAAAGGCGAAAGATGTGGAAGTTCTTCGGCGTGCTCAAGAAGAAGCTGATCATCGCCATCCCCATCGCCATGCTGTTGGGCTTGCTGGTGGGCGGCACCCTGGAGGTGCAGATCCTGCGGGTCAGCATCCTGCCCCTCACCATTATGATGATCTATCCCATGATGGTGGCCCTGAATTTCAGGAGTGTCTTCTCCAGTTGTAGCATCAAGCTTCAGCTCACGACCCAGTTCATCAACAGCCTCCTGATCCCTCTAGTAGCCTTTGGTGTGGGCAAGCTGTTCCTAGAGGAGTTGCCTCTCCAGGCTTTCGGGTTGCTCCTCATCGGCTTGCTGCCCACCAGCGGCATGACCATCTCCTGGACCGGCTTCGCCAAGGGTAATGTGAAGGTGGCGGTCAAGATGACCATCCTGGGGCTCATCTTAGGGGCCCTGCTTACTCCTTTCTGGGGAAACCTGCTCATGGGGAAGGTGATCCCTGTGCCCATCCTCAAGACTTTCAAGCAGATCGGCTTGATCGTTTTCCTCCCCATGATCTTGGGCTACCTCACCCGGCTCCTGCTCATAAGGAGGTATGGTGAGGCGGAATTTAACAAGCGGCTGAAGCCTCGCTTCCCCCTCCTAGCGACCCTAGGAGTCCTGGGGATCATCTTTGTAGCCATGGCCCTCAAGGCTGAGGGGGTTTTGACACAGCCGGAGATCCTTCTCAAGCTCCTGCTCCCTCTCCTGATCTTCTATCTCCTCTGTTACGGGCTCATCTCTCTGGCAGGGCGCCTCTTCTTCTCGAGGAAGGATGCCATCGCCCTGGTCTACGGAACCGTGATGCGAAACCTCTCGGTGGCCCTGGCCATCGCTCTCACCCTCTTTGGTCGGGACCAGGGCTCAGAGATCGCTCTGATCATCTCCATAGCCTATATCATCCAGGTGCAATCAGCAGCTTGGTACGTTCGCTTATGCGATCGCTTTTTTGGTCCCCCGAAGGTAGGTATATCCTGAATCCGCCGATCTTAGATGATTCATTTACGAAATTCGGTGGATTTAGAGATTGTCTTTAACCTAAAAAGAAAACAGCAAATATAAACTCACAACAAGGCTTTCAAAAGAAAGAAAAATCAATATAGATATGTTGCAGCACATTCTGCGCGTCATGTATTTCCACGAGTTTGAACTGTAGCAGCCAAATCTAAGAAACAAATCGTCAATCATATATTTGGTGGGTCAGAAACATGCAGTCCAAGCTATAAAAGGCGATGAATGGCCCTCATTGATGGCTTTGAATCAAAATTTCGCTATGTCAAAGATGAAGCCAAATCTTTCGCCATCTAGGTCTTCCAATCACCCCTCCCTTCTTCAACTCGATTGGGTCTCCCAGCGCCTAAGTATTTTGGCAAACGAGAAATTCAGCTCGACGCGGAGGGGGGAGAGATCTATCATCAAATATGAGAGAGACTTCTCCATTTGTACATATGCTCCTCTTTTCTCTCAAAAAGGAGGCTTATTCCAAGGCGGGTCTATTATATGTACAAAAACACTATTTACGCCGAATTGTAGGAAGCTCTTCTAGTCTCACGGTCTGAGTCCGTGGTACAAAAACTATGATTGATGTGCTACGATTTTTTGAGCGCGAATGGGGATATTCAATGAAGAAACAATTGTTAATCCTCATATCTTCATCACTATCTCGGAGAGTAGATAATGACTGAATGGGTTAAATGGACTAGTGACCTCGAAGTAGGCGTAAAAATAATCGATGATCAACATAAAGAACTATTTTCGAGAATGAATAAGCTATATAATGCTGTTATTTCAGAAGAAAACGCAGACAGCGTTTTTGATGTTTTTTGTTACCTAGAACAGTATATTTTTATGCATTTCCAAGAAGAAGAAAATTTGATGGATAGAAAAAAGATATTTGCGCTAGATTCTGCCTACTACAAAAAGCATATTGAACAGCACACTTCATTTGCAAGTAATTTCAGAGAGTTCAAGAAGGATATGAAGCTTCTAAACGAAAATGCTGTCCTCATGAGTGAATTCTTACCATGGATTAAAAACTGGATATTTTTCCACATTTCAGGGACAGATAAGCATATCTGCAGGTTTACCAGGAGAAGGACGGGCAGTTTTCATTAGTTTTGAACGGTAGTCAGATTTTTCTGAAAACCACAGCAAAAACCAAACTTCATTGTTTTTCTATATAGGTTTATCAAAAAACAGGCTTAATTTCGGGTTATGATAAGTAAAAATTACACTTATCTTTTCAAGACCAGGGCATGGTCCATGCCATGGTTGAAGTCATCATCTCCCGTCATATCGCTGGATTCTCCCGAGCCGCACGGTGCATTCTGGAATTGTTGGATATCCCTATCAAGTCTTCACTACCCCACGCTTTATATCTTTCCAAAACCTTGGGCTTAACCCACTCGTTCCGTTTCCGCCAATCCGCAGCAATACTAAGTACCTAAAGCACC
>CAYLJJ010000058.1:0-43590 GCA_964384025.1 uncultured Nannocystaceae bacterium | reverse complement strand
CCTGTGAGCAGCCTGAGTGCTTGGAGGGTGAGGAGGAGCTGCGCCCCTGTGAGGGTGGTGGAACCCAGCTTCGGCGCTGTGAGCAGAGGCTCTGGGGCGCTTGGGGGCTCTGTCAGCCTCCTCCCTGCGAGGAGGGGGTCTTTGGGACACAGGATTGCGGAGATGGAGGTGTTCAGAGCCGAGAGTGTCGAGGTGGAAGCTGGCGTGATTGGGGTCCCTGTATCGAACCTGAATGTCACGAAGGAGATCTGGAAGAGCGCAACTGTGGCATCTTAGGCAGCCAGTTTCGGAGCTGTGAAGCGAGAACTTGGGGGGCGTGGAGTGACTGCTTAGAGCCAGAGTGCTTAGAGGGTGAGCGGGAGGAGCAGCCTTGCGAGTTTGGAGGGCTTAGAGAGCGTCGCTGTATCGAGGGAAGCTGGAGTGCCTGGGGAGAATGCAGACAGCCTCCTGAGTGCCAGGATGGAGAATCTGAGCAGCGTGATTGCGGCCTCAACAGCCGAGGAACGCAAACTCGGCGCTGTGAACAGGAGCGTTGGAGCCCCTTTGGGCTCTGTGAGGATCCCGATGAATGTCAAGATGGTCGGGAGGAGCGGAGAGCCTGTGAGGAGGAGGGAGAGCAGCTTCGGAGCTGTGTAGTCGGTCGCTGGAGCGCTTGGAGCGACTGTCCACAGGCGCTTTGTCCTCCCGATGAGCTGCTCCTTGGAGATTCTGTTCAGGGTAACACCCTGATCGCCAGCCGAGTTCAGGGGAGCTGCGGAGGTTTGGGTGGGGAGCGGTCCTATCGCTTCAGCGCTCCTCAGGCGGGGATCTATACCTTTGATACGGTGGGCAGTTCCTTTGACACAGTGCTCTACGCTCTAAGGCGTTGTGGTGAGCCTGAAACGGAGCTTGCCTGCAATGATGATGCTTCTGTGTTGACGAGGAGCTCTCAATTCTCACTCTCGATGGAGGCGGGAGAGCAGCTTGTCTTGATCTTGGACAGCTACAATCAGGGCGGAGAATACACACTCCGCGCTGAGCGCACAGGCGAGCCCCCCGAATGTCAGGAGGGAGAGCAGGGGATCGCTGAGTGTGGCTTGAACGGTCGAGGTGAGCAGCGCTATCGCTGTGCCGAGGGCAGCTGGGAGGAGGATGGAGGCTGTGTCGATCCAGACATCTGTCCAGATGGTGAAGCGAGTGAGGAGCCCTGTCCTGGAGGTACGCGCACAGGAGAGTGCGTTGAGGGAGATTGGGTGTGGGCTGACTGTATCTCTGAGCCTGTCCCTGGTGTCTGTCCTCCTGATCGTGAAGCCCAACTGGGTCAGCAGAGCGGTGAGACTTCAGGGACTCAGAATCTCTTTGGCAGCGGATGTGTTACAGGAGAAGGGCCGGAGCAGAGCTGGAGTTTCCGAGCAGAGCAGGGAGGGCTCTATCGCTTCGATACCTTCGGTACGGACTTTGACACCGTGCTCTCCATCCTAAGCGCCTGCCCTAACTCCGTTGAGTTGGAATGTAACGATGACGCTCAAGGAACACAGAGCATGGTGGAGTTGGAGCTTGAGCCAGGAGCAGAGTTAATCATCGTTGTAGATGGCTATTACTCCTCTGCTATGGGTCCCTACCAGCTCAACATCAGCCATCAAAGCTGCCATGGTGATCTCTATGAGCCCAATGATGATCTTCGACAGGCGCCCTTTGTAGAATCGGGCGATGAGATCGATGCGCGGATCTGTGAGGATGATGTTGACAATTATCGCCTTGAGTTAGAGAGAGGCTGTAGCCTCCATGCAGAGGTCTCTTTTGAAGGGACAGAGCTGAGTTTTGAGATCTTGGACTCCGTGGGACAGATCCAGGATGAGGGTATTGGAGACTTAGTGTCCCTCAACGCTGAAGATCTGAGAGGGGGGATCTACAATCTGAGAATCCAGGGCCTGGAGGTAGGAGATTTCCTCTATAGGCTCTATCTGGAGAGCAGCTGCCCACTACCCCCAAGCTGTCCCAGCGACCTGGGAGATTGGCAGCGGATCGAAGAGGGCTTCTATCGGGAGATCATCTGTGAGTCTCCTTGGGAGTTTGACTATCTCTGGAGCCTCGCTCCAGGCTGCGTAGCCACGGTTATGGCCTCCTGGGAGGCGCGTTATGGAGATTGGCTTCAGATCAGCAGCGAGATCCCAGGACAGGAGCAGCGCCTCGCTCAGGAGCGGGAGCACTTCTTCGCTCAGTATCAGGCAGAGGCGGCCCGTGAAGATCGCCTGCGTATGAGCTTGAGCGCTCTGGCTTCAGAGGGTCTGCCCTATGATATGGAGCTGGGAATCTTCTGCCCCGACCATCTTAACTGTCCCGATGATGATCCTCGTGAGCCTGATAACTCCAGAGAAGAGGCCAACCCCTTGGGCGAGATGGAGTCTATAGGAGGGATCCTTTGTGGAGCGGCAGGGGATCATTTTAGCGCCCAGATTGGACTTGGGTGCAGCCTACGAGCTGAGCTGAAGTATTTTGAGCCTGACGCTGAGCCATTCCTGTACATCAGCGATGCCGAGGGGCAGCTCTTGGATCAGGGGCAGCTCTTGGAGTTGAGCCCAATGCCTGGTGAGATCTTCATCGAGGTTCGAGGGAACGCTGAGTTGGAAACCCCCTACCTCTTTAACTTCGATCTGATCTGCCCCCCAGTCGAGCGTTGCCTTGGATCTCCAGATCCCTATGAACCCAATGAAACCGCGTTGAGCGCCACGCCGATAGAGCCTGGGCTGTTGGAGGCGGGGATCTGTCAGCGTGAAGCAGATCTCTATCGCTTGGAGTCGGGGGAGCTTTGCCTCCTGGAGGTAGATCTGGAGATCTCAGGAGAGGCTGATGTTCGTCTTGAGTATCGCAGTGGGGATCTAGAGCTGGGCCGCCCAGAGCGGCTGGCCTACGCTGACTCGATCAGCGCAGGTCAACACCTCTCTCTTCAGACCGATGATCTTGCCTATCTGGGGGTGGTTCGCTGGGATGAGGAGGGTGGCTTCCCCTATGAGCTGGAGGTTCAGAGAGAGTGCGCCTCTGAGTTGATCTGCCCCGATGATGATGCTTATGAACCCAACGATGACTCTGGAGAGGCCACCCCCCTCGGAGCCTTAGATCGTCGAATCGGGATCCTCTGTGATGATGATTTTTATCAGATCGAGGCGCAGGAGGGCTGCTGGATCCAGGCTCGCGCCGACAGCGTCTCAGGGGATGCGCTCCCCCAAATCGAGATCCTCAATAGTCGAGGTCAGAGACGCGGCTCAGGTCAAGGAGAGGCTCTGGCACAGGCCCATCAAAGCGAGAGCCACTTTATCCGGCTCCGACGTGCCCCTGGCCTGCGTTATCTCCTCAGCGTAGCTCTCTCCTGTGATGATGAGATCTATTGCCGCCCCTGGGAGGAGAATCAGGCCTGCTTAGAAGAGAATGATCGCTACTGTTGGGATCCCAGCCCTGGAGATGAGTATGACGATCTCTATGAGCCCAACCCTGGCTCAGAGGCACGACGTCCCTCAGAGAGCCAAGATTGCCAAGACGGGATGGATAATGATGGAGATGGCCTCCGTGATCGAGATGATCCAGAGTGCCAGTGTGAGGCTGGGGTCAACTGTGCAGGCTTTGAAGATGGCTACTACGCTTCCAGCATCCGCCACGTTCCCATCCCTCGAACAGGGCGCATCGACGCCATCAGCTGCTTGGGGGCTCACAGCCAGGATAACTACGCCATCTATCTGGAGCCTGGTTGTCAGGTTGAGGCGCAGATCGCCTATGCAGATTTGGAGGCTCCTGCGCCTGCGTTAAACATCCTCAATGGCTTTGGCAATACAGAGGCTCTCTCAGATCAGGGGGGCCGTATTAACTCCACGCGCGCTCACCTTCACAGCAGCGGCTTCCCTCTCTATCTCAAGGTGGAGCCAGAGCGAGAGAGCCCCTATATCCTCAACCTCCGCAGTGACTGCCCTGGAGACCTTCCCTGCCTAGAGGAGGCGGGAGAGGACAACGACAGCATCCGTCTGGGGACCCCCATCGAAGGCAGCGCTCAGGGCCAGATCTGCCCCGCCTCAGATCGAGACTACCATCGCTTCCATGCTCAAGCAGGCTGTACGATCCGAGCACGCCTGGACTTTGATGGTGAGCTGGGAGATCTGAACCTCTCTCTACGAGCGCGTAGGCGCCCAGGGCCACGCTTCCCTATGTTGATGCCCTGGTTCACCAAAACCCTCAGCAGCAGCACCCGAACATACAGCTCTCTAGAGGAGATCGAGTTTGTCGCTGATCTCGACGATGACTATTTCCTCTTGGTCTATCAGTGGGGTGAGGAGCAGGAGAGGGCTCCACGCCTGAGCTATCAGCTTGATGTAGAGGTGATCTGCCCTCAGCCTCTGGTGATCAACGAGCTGGACTACGACAACGTCAGCTCCGATCGGGCGGAGTTTGTGGAGATCCTCAATGTGGGGAGTGAGCCTGTTGATCTGGCGCCCCTAGAGCTGCGACATATCAACGGCCATGACGGGGGTATTTATCGCATCACTCCTCTGGGCGATGCGGGGATCTTAGAGCCAGGGCGATATCTTGTCGTCGGTGTAGAGGCGGTCTTAGCAGGAGTCCCGGCGACGGTGCTCAGGCTGAGCTGGCCTGACAATGCGCTCCAAAATGGCGCCCCTGATGCTCTGGCCTTAGTAGACAGAGAGCGAGAGATGATCATCGACAGCTTGAGTTATGAGGGCTTTATGGAGGGTTGGACAGAGGGAGAGGAGGGCACGCCCAGCGACACAGGCAGCCCCAACGCCCTCTCTCGTTGCCCCAATGGGGTGGATCAAGATAACAACGCTGAGGATTTCAGCTTAGTTTCACCGACAGCGGGGCGCAGCAATGAGTGTCCGTGAGCCAAAGCGAGCAAGAGGCTGATCTCAGCCACCGCTTCTCACCATTGTAGACCGCCAATCCATAGGCCATCCGATGTGACAGTACCATCTGACTCGAAAGAGAGGTATAGGCCATTACGGTAGACGCGACCAAAGTGTGTCTGTTGGCTTTGGTCGCTGAAACGTGCGTTGCTATAGTTCCCGCTATAGGTTCCGCCATTAACCAACACCAACTCATCATAGCCTACCTCACTGCTCAATCGATCAACCCGCCAATCTACATCTTGGATAGAGGCGGGGAGCCCCAGGCTCCAACTCTGAAACATATCATTGGTATAGGGATGCTCAGTCTCCATGCGGAAATAGATGTTGTGTTTCACAGGCTTGAGGAAACAGTAGCTATCCCAGGGGTTGATATATTCGCAGCGGTAACTGGCTTCACAGACCCCAGGAGCTTGGCTTAGGTCCAGATCACTCTGTAGACCGATGCTCTGGGGTCGTGGATTACACACCAAACCACCAGAGCAGCTCTGGGTGGGGCTACAAGTACGAGCACCGTTCACGGGGCGCAGATCCACCTGGATGGTATAATCATTGGTGGCACCATTATAGCCATAGATGAGCACATCTACCGCTCTGGCACCCTGACCGGGCATCGTAAAGCTGACCGCCTCATCGTTGCTTACTGAGTGCGAAGTAGCCAAAGTGCTGCCATCATCGGAGAGAACGCTCATATCCAGATCCCCGCGCCCGTGCTGGAAGCGAACGCTGATCTCAACTTCATCTCCACCGTAGACTGGCAGCGAAAACCAGTCTCTGTCCTGAGCTGCTATACGGTAGAAGCCCCCTCCTCCAGCTCGCAGCACATCGAGATGGCCAATACCACTGTCGGTCGGGTGCAGCATCATGGGGTAAGCGGTTGAGAGATCGCGTGTCTCATTGGGCTCAGCTGTATCGGCCCATCGCCCCAGCGCGGCGATATGGGTGGCGTCTTCTCCTCGCCCTGCGTTCTGCGTGTGCACATCAACCTCAACACAACGCGCACCTTGGGGTGTCTGACCCCAGGCATAATCATCATCGCCTCGCACCAAGACACCGATCACCCGCTCGGTCCCCGTATCGATGATCGGTGAGCCTGAGTTGGTGTGGAAGGTATCTGAGGTGAGCACAAAGTGATGATCATTGCGCCGAGCATCACGCACCGTACCTCCTGAGTCGATCTTCTTGGGGAGCCCATCGGGGTGACCGATAACCGCCACGCCACGACCGTTGTTGAGGTTGGCTCGCGCGTTGGGATCGATGGGCAAACCTGGTCGCCCTGTGTCTCGATCCAGATCAAAGACAGCGTAATCCAAGCCATCGCTCTGGAGCGCATGGCTCACGACCCGACGGCAGAGGAAGGTGTCATCATGATCGATGGCAGCAGCCTGTGTCTGGCCGTTGACGCGGACCCGTTCATGTCCAAAGACCACGATGGTGTCTTGGCAGAACTGGTTGATCTCTTGCTGAGTCACGCTGCGATTGCGATCCAGATCCAAGCAGTGTCCAGCTGTAAACATGCGGGTTGGAGAGACCAAAAAGCCTGTGCAGAAGCCCGTGGTGGGCTCATTGGCAAAGGCCTCACCAGGGCAAAGGGCACGGCCATAGTTGCGTTGGATGACCGCATCGAGGGTCTGTGTTTGTAGTGTGACTTGGCCGCTGTGCTCATCGGTCTGCACCTGGTTCAAGCGAGCCAAAAGCGCGACTGAGTTTGAGGCTATCCGGAGGTCAGCGTCAGCGTGGAGGAAGGGATCTGTGCGACCATCTTGGCCATAGACGACCTCATGTTGGCTCTGCTCCAGATCTGGCCCCAGCTCGACCTCGCAGGCCAAGCAACTTAGGGCGAGCAATAGGGGTAGATTGTGTCTTTTCATGAGGATGCCTCCTGGGATGAGTTTGTCTGAGATGGATCTGTGGAGGTCTATGCTGATCGGCGAGGGGATCTTTTTTGAGACGAGCACTTTTTTGCATTTCGGAGAGCGAGAGATGATCATTGACAGCTCAAACGCTGAGAGCTTTATGGAGGCAGGACAGAGGAGAGCGGGGGCTGGCATCAGCGATGCAAACAACGCCAAAGCCTCTCTCGTTGCTCCGATGGAGAAGATAAAATGAGAATGTTGAAGATTTCAGCTTGGCTTCAGAGACAGCAGAGCACAGTGATGAGCATCTGTAGCCTCGGCTTGTTGAGCTTACTCCTGCTCTCCAACGCTCAGGGGCAGGAGCCTGAGCCTCCCGGCTTTGCCTGCCTTAAGGCAGCCTACCCTGAAGCGATCAAGGGGCTGAAGCCTGACCCCAAGACGGGGCGCCTGTTCTTGGAGATGGCTGATGGCGTTCTGCTGCCATGGAACACTGGACCAAAGGCCTCCTTTGATGAGCTGCTTAACACCCCTGATATGAAGGATATGCTTTCCATCAGCTACCCCAAGGGGCGGGAGTATGAGCATCCTAAGCTCAATGATGATCCAGGGAGGGTTCGATTTGATCCCTTCTTTAAGTCCCTCTATGGAGCAAGCCGCAAAGAGGTCGCCAAAGGGATAGAGCGGGTGATCTGGTTGCCCAAGCTCTCTGGCAAGCGTCTGCGCTTTAATGGTCGCCAGGGAGCCGCTGAAGCGCTCCGCAAAGTCAGCGCCGATCTAGAGAAGCTACCCAAGAAGTTTCATAAGTATATAAATAAGACCTCCGGTACATTTAATTGGAGGAAAATCAAAGGAACACAGCGGCTCAGCTCCCACTCCTATGCGGTCGCCATCGACATCAATATCAAATACACCCACTACTGGCGCTGGACCAAGGATCCAAAGCTGCCTTATCAAAACAAGATCCCTATGGAGATTGTGGAGATTTTCGAGCGTCATGGGTTTATCTGGGGGGGGAAGTGGTATCACTACGATACCATGCACTTTGAATATCGCCCCGATCTGCTCCACCCCGCCTGTTTGCGAACTCAAAAGGCCCCATCTGCTAAAGGACCCTGATTCCTAGGATTTGAGGTCAGCGTTCACCCAGGCGATTCTCCGATCCCTTTAGATCTCCGTTAGAGGGAGCATGTCTCAGCGGAGGTTACATGCTCTCTCTTCAACTCCTTTCCCTCCTTCTCGCACTCCCCGCTGGACTCCGTGACTCCCAAGCGATCTCCTCCCGCGCCATCCTCAAGCTTCAAAGCTCCTCCAGCGCTGCACCTATCCTCAAACTGCGGGTTCGCTTTGAGGAGCGCAATCTCATAGATGGTCGAGATTGGTCCTCCTGGGGGAGCGAGCCCCAGGATCAGAGAGGGGCCTGGATTCAGCTCAGCTTGGATCGCGTCCGCTATCTCTCTGAGTTTGAGTTTATCCCCGGCTATGCTCGGGACAAGAACACCTTTATGAGCTGCGGTCGCCCCGCCCGTCTCCGCGTTGAGATGGGGGGAGATGTGCAGGTCATCAACCTCAAAGATCGCCGCTACCAACAGAGGGTCAAGCTCTCTCCCCCTCTCCACGGTCAACATATCCGCCTGACCTTTGAGAAGATCCACGGTGAATCGAAGATCGCGGGGGTCTGTATCTCCGAGTTGAACCTGCGGGAGTTGAAAGATCCTTTGGGCGCTGTGCCCGAGCTACAAGCCCGAATCGAGGCTGCCATTCAGGGGCTGATGGATGATGAGCATCAACAGGAAGCTGAGGCTGCGCTTTGGGAGCTGGGCTCTCCAGCTGTACCGCTCCTTATCCAGAATCTAAAACTTCAGCAGCCTCTTCTCTCAGCGCGGATCGCAGAGCTGCTGGGACGGATGCGGGATCGTCGTGCCCAGAAGGCTCTTCATGCCCTGTTGCACTCACGCGATCACTCGCTCTATCACGCGGCCCTCTGGGCTTTGGGGGCGATGGGCAGTGAGCGCCACATCGAGGCCCTGAGCGCTTGGCATCTACGCAGCCGAGGCCCTGAACAGGAGCGAACCTTGGAGGCACTCTGTCTGAGCCGTGCACCCCAGGCTTTGCCGCTCCTCGGGCGACTGCTAGAGGAGGGTACTCCTGCCCAACGCAGCCAAGTTCTAGACGCCCTGCCTCGCTTTGGAGCCCCTGCACAGCGAATGTTGAAGCGCTTACTCAGCTCCCAAGATCCAGGCCGACGAATCGCAGGGCTGCGCGCCTTAGGGAGCCTCTCTCACCCTGAAGCCAAAGCTCAGTTACTCAGAGGACTTCGCTCTCCTCAGAGCGAGGCGCGGGCAGCCTCGATCCTCTCTTTGGCGCGCCTGAAGATATATGAGGCGCGAGAGGAGATCTTGAGCCACCAGTACAGCGAGGATACTGAGGAGCGAGCTGCTGTGGCTCAAGCGCTCAGCTTCTTGGGTGATCCCAGAGATCTGAAGCCGCTGGAGCAGCTCAGCATCGACGTCAGCATGAGTGTTCGTCTCGCCGCAGCTCAGGGTCTCAGTCGTATGGGGGCTGCGGCCAAAGAGCAGCTCAAACATCTGGCCCTTATGGGCCCTGATGGTTCTACAGCGCTTCAAGCTGCTTTGGGCCTTCAGAGAGTAGAGAGGGGTTCGCTCAAGAGCGCCCGTTTGCTGCTCAACTCTCGCCATCAAGAGGTTCGAGCCCTGGGCGGAGAGCGCTTAAGGGCTGGAGGAGAGAGAGGAGTGAAGATCCTGATCGGTCTGCTCTTGGGGGAGAATCAACAGCTCAGCGCTCTCGCAGGTCAGGAGTTGCGCTTGTTGAAGCATCAAGCGCTCCCAGAGCTACTAAAGCGTGCAGATCATGCTGCCCAAACGAGCATATCCAACCTGCTGCTCCTGTTGGGAGCCTATGAAGCCCCTCAGGCGATCCCTTTTGTGCGTCGTCAAATCTCAGAAGCAACCAAGAACGAGGTTCGAGCCTTGGCCATCAACACCTTGATCCTCTGTGGAGCGGGTAAGGAGGAGATCCCAGGCCTCTTGGCAGCGCTCAAGGAGCCTGAACTGCGCGAGGCAGGGGCTAAGGCCCTGGGAGAGATTCGCGCCATCTCCGCCACTCCTGAGCTGATCGTCCTCCTTAAAGATCCCAACCCCAAGGTGCAGCAGGCGGCAGCTTGGGCTCTGGGGCGGGTCCGTCAACAGCAGGCGTTGGAGGCGTTGATGACTCGTTATCGCTCTACCCGACATCAGGTGCAGCGAGCAGGCCTGCGTCAAGAGTTGGTGGTGGCCATCGGCCGCATCGGTGGAGATGTTGGCCTTAAGGTCCTTGTTGATGCGGTCAGCGACTCAGACTATAAGGTTCGCCAAGCTGCTGAGCAGGCGCTCCAATAGAAAGAAGCCCAGAGCCCTGAAGCTCCTCTATACTGCTGAGGATGCGATGGCTCTGCTTTACCCTCCTCCTCTCTCTCTCTGCCCAGGCCCGTCTTCGCTTGGAGAGCACCTTAGGCTATGACAGCAATGTAGGCCGCAGCGAAGGTTCACAACAGGGTGATGCGCTCCTCCGCCTGATCATGGATGGAGCTGTGGCCGCGCGCCTGAACCCTCAGCTCAGCTTGGACGCGGAATATCAGGGGGGGGCTCAGAGCTTCCTCTCCGCCTCTACCGCCGGTGAGGGGGGCCTCTTCCAACATACACAGGGGGGGCTTAACCTGCGCTTAGGGCAAAGCGCCTTACGACTCTTTGGCCGCCTCCGAGATCGCAGCAGCCACTCACCGCATCAGCCTCGAGATTACAGTCGTTGGGAGGGAGGGAGCGCCCTCTCTCTCCGCTGGGTTCCCTTTCGGCTTCGCCTTCAGCTTCAAGGAGATCGCCTTCGCTTTATCCCCGATCCTCGCTATAACACCGAGGGCGGGGGAGGACAGCTCAGCTTGGGGCTCCATCAAGGTCGCTTTGACCTAAATGTGATGGGGAGCCTCCACTGGAGCCGCTTTGAGGGGGGGCGCTTGGTGGAGCGAGGTTGGCTGGAAGATGGCAGCGTCTTAACCGAGGAACTGGAGGGAGAACCCAGAGAAGATCAGACACAGCGTCTGGGTGGCTCTTTGCGCTTCGCTGGAGCGTTGATGTTGAGCTTGGAGTATGCCTGGATTCTGAGAGAGTCCAACAGCTTTCGGGGAGGCTATGAACGGCACTCCCTGCTCCTCTCAGGAACCGGCGCCTTTTGGGGCTTGCTGTTCTCAACCCAGCTTGGGCTTCAACGAGTCGCCTACGAAGATCGCCAATATCTGAGCGCCGATACCTATCTTGAGGATGAAAAACGCTCACATCTACGGCTGCGCCTGGAGCGACCTTTGTTGGGGAGTTGCTCTTTGGTAGCTCATCTGGGAGCCTGGGGTTCTCTCTTTGGGGGCGGACCTGATTATCAACGCAGAGTTTTTCTACTGGGGTTGGCTCATCACCAAGATTAACATTGGGGTTACAAATAACACTAATATTAGGCATCAAGTCATTAAGTATAGTAAATACTCATCATTTTTGATGGTTTTCAGATTTCAACCACAGAACCGCCTAATATATAAACGTTTAGGATAGTTCTTGCATATTATCACATGAATTTGTTTTTACACTCCCTAGGTGTAAGCGCTATTGAAAATACTTTCGAAAAGTGCAGAACTAATTAATATTGAGCGGCTGTTTGAGAGAATTCCTGTATTGGGATGGATTCATGAAGAGAGAATGGTGGCCTGATGGCGAAGGTATTGTGGATTATGACGACTTTCCCTATGATGACTTTCCCTTCCCTGAAGCTCACCCAGAGCGTCTCTTTGCTGTCGGTCGACTCTTCGGCCTGGACGCTCAGTCTCCAGAGTGTTGTCGAGTCTTGGAGTTGGGCTGTGGCCAGGGAGGTCACCTCCTGCCTCTGGCAGCGGCTCTCCCAAAGAGCAGCTTCTTGGGAATCGATCTCTCCTCACTACAGATCGAGATGGGGCAGGAGCGGGCTCAGGCAGCGGGGCTTCAGAACCTAGAGTTTCAAGCTTTGGATCTTCGAAAGCTTTCAGATCTGTCTCCCTTTGATTACATCATCTGTCACGGGGTCTATTCTTGGGTCTCTCCTGAGGTGCAGCGCGCCATCCTGCGGATCTGCCGCGCCTTTTTAAAGAGGGATGGCGTCGCTTATCTGAGCTATAATACGCTCCCTGGCTGGCACGCTCGAGGGCTTATTCGCGCTCGGCTTCGGCGAGAGATGAGGTCGGGGAGCCCTCAGGAGCAGATCAAGGCAGCGCGAAGGACCTTAGCGCATTGGAGTTTGGTTGATCGACTCTCAGATCCTCTCCAGCGCTGGCTGAGCCAGGAGCTGAAGATCTTGGAGAAGCTCTCTGATGCCTATCTCTATTATGAGCACCTGACGCCAATCAATGAGCCCCTCTACCTCCCCGATCTCCTCGCTCGAGCCCAGCGCGTGGGTCTTCAATATCTGGGAGATGCTCAGCTTGAGAGCATATTTTCTCAGCGTCTGGGGCCTGAGATCCATGCCGAGGCGGAGCGCTTCTCCGATCTCATCTCCATGGAGGCTTGGATGGATCAGATCAGCCTCCGCTGCTTTCGTCGCAGCCTCCTCTGCCATCGAGAGCGCAGCCTAAAGAGGCATCTGGAGCCTGGACGGATCATGGATCTCTATGTAGAGACCCAGCTTCGTCTTGGAGAGGAGCCTCAACAATTCCTTAACGAAGAGGGGGGCAGCCTGAAAGTGGCTGCTCCTCAGCTCGCTGAGGTGCTCAAGCGTCTCATTCAAGGAGGAGGGCCGACCCGCCTCTCAGATCTGGGCTCTGAGTCTGCTGTGGGGGGGCTCTTAGAGGTCCTGGCTTATGGTCAGCTTCAGCTTTGGGGTTGGCGCCCTCCCTACCGTTTAGAACCGGGGTTGACCCCCAAAGCGACCTCCTCAGCTCAACTTCAAGCTCAGCGAGATGAGAAGGCCAGCAATCTACGACACCGCTCTATCCAGCTTGATCGCGCTGATCGACTCATCTTGGGTCATTTAGATGGCTCCAGAGATCGAGAGCAGCTTTTAAAGATCCTGGAGGAGGCCCTCAAAGATGGCTGGCTTAAAATCGAGGCTGAGGGCCGCCTTGTAGATCGAGCGCTGCTGAAAGAGCTGCTTGAGTTGAAGCTCAAGGAGTTAGCCCAGAAGGCTTTTATTTTGGAGTGAGCTTAACGCGCATATCGAGCAGGGAGCTGAGTCGTGGGGAGGAAGGCTTTGAGGGCCTTCTCTAAGTAGGCTTCAGCCTCCAGGCCCTCTCCATAGAGGTTCTGAGTTTCTCCAGGATCAGCCCTCAGATCATAGAGTTCTCGAACACCATGGGTTAGATCGATGATCAGGTGATGGTTCTGACTTAGGACAGCACGAGTGTGGCGCTTGGGGCTGGCAAAAGAGTTCTCCTGGAAGATCAAACGCTCCAGATCAGAGGGGCCACCAAAGAGGACTTGTGCTTGGCTGACCATGCTACAGCTCTCGGGGACTTTTGCTCCAGCCAGCTCAAGGAGGGTTGGATAGAGATCGTTGAGGGCGACCGGGGCGCTGATGCGCCCAGGCTCAATCCCTGGACCGCTGATCATCAACGGCACATGGGTAACGTTCTGGTAGAGGTTGCGAGCGTGACCAGAATCACCATGCTCTCCAAAGTTTTGGCCATGATCAGCGGTCAAGAATATATAGCTGGGCCTAGAGCCAGATCGAGCCATCTCCAAGAAAGGTCCCAGGTGGCGATCTGTAAAGCTGATCTCCTCATCGTAGAGATCCAGCTTATGCGCCTCTGAATCCTTGGCCTCTGGATCTCCGGCGATCTCGATGTCGGGGTGATCTTGATTGGGTTTGTGGGGATCGTAGAGATGGACCCAAAGAAAGAAGGGGCCACCCTTCCTCTGAAGCACCCTCAGGCGCTTGGAGGCGATCTTCAGGCTGTGCTCTGCTTCTTTGTCTCTGCGCTTCCCGCAGATCTCTCGATAGCGACTGAAGCCTCGCCGTAGATCCCAATCCTTTTTCCCAAAGACCTTGCCACAGAGCAGGGCTTCGGTGTGGTAGCCCTGAGCTTTGAGCAGCTCAGCCAAGAGCTGCTCAGACTCGGCGTAGCTGGGTGGAAAGCGATGCAGGCTCTTAAAGCGCACCTGAAAAGGAGTCTTGCCCGCCATCAAAGACCAGAGACTGGGGCCGGTTCCAGAGTCAGCAGAGTAGGCGCGCTCAAAGAGCAAGGCCTGGGTGGCGAAGAGATCCAGGTTGGGGGTGATTGGGCGCTGATAGCCGTAGGCGCCCAGATGATCAGCGCGTAGGGCGTCGATGCTGATGAGGATCAGGGAAGGAGGCGGGCCCTGCTGCTGAAAGGGTGGAGGTCGCCTACGGGGCGTATGTGGCTTGATCTGAGGCTCATCCAGGCCATCACAATCACTGTCAATCCCATCTCCAGGCCGCTCAGGAGCATAGGGATAGATCTGAGGATCAAAGGGAGCACAGTCGGCACCGTTGGGAAAGAAAGGTGCTCCATCTCGATCAAAATCGGAGTTCAAGACGAGGTAACCATAGAGCTGTCGACTGGCCCAAGCTTCCTGCGCCAGAAACAGGCGAGTTTGGGGAGGACCTGTCGCGATCCAAAGCAGCAGCAGCGCAAACGCAGGAGCCAACAGCGGCAGGAAGCAGCCCATCAGAGGGCGCCGAACAGAGGCTACTCCCAGAGGAGCGCAGAGGAAGGCGGCCCCCAGCAAAGCCAACTCAACCCCGTTGAGAACTCTAAACAGCGCCCAGAGCTTGGCGATGGCGGTCACCCCCCCCAAGAGCAGCAGCAGGCTCACCGCTCCTGCGATGGTGGGGAAGGAGAGCAGGCGCCCTCCAAAGCGAGAGAAGAGCACCATCAAGGCTCGATAACAGATGAGGCTCAGGAAGCTGGCCAAAAGCAACAGAACCAGCTCTCCAGCGAGCGCGGCTCCAGCGATGAGGGCCGCGCCATTGCGATGCTCCACCAGATAGTGGATCAGCAGAAATGAGCCCAACAGCGAGAGCAGGAGAGCAGATAGAGCACTGAGGAGGAGCGCTGCGCGCCTGCGATCATCAGGGCTCCCGCGCTCCAACCAGCTCCTCTTGAGCCAAGCTCCAAAGCCTCCAAGTAGCTGCTCCAAACCACCCCTCCCAAGAGCGAGGGCGCTTAAGCTCCAGAGCAGCAGCGCAGCCAAACAAGCGCCGAGCAGCCATAGACTCAAGATGGCCGTGCCAAAACTCAGCGTGTGGCTGCCCAGCCCTGTGCGCCAGAGGCTCAGGCCCAGATCGATCAGGGAGAAGAAAGAGAAGCTATAGAGGAAGCCCTGTGTCCAGCGTGAGAGCCCCATCGCTCTTTAAAATCCCAGGCGCTTAAGCTTGCGACCGCTGGCGTTGAGAGGCTGCCCCTCTAGTCCTGGAGGGATCACGCTGAGGATCTGTCGAGGATCACGCAGCAGGAAATAGTCATTGGGGATCGCACGCCCGCTGCTGATGAAGAACCCAGTGCCCACTCGGCAGCGGTGTCCGTAGGCGGAGCCCAAGAAGGGGGTCCCGCTGGAGCGCACACGGCCATCCAGAGGCAACTTAATCTCCCCGCTGAAGTTGAGATCGATGCTCACCGAACCCTTGGTGACCACCGCGTCTCGGCCCAGGACACACTGCTGCATCAGGAGTTGGCTGGCTACAGCGCCAGGATAGAGCACAGAGAAGCGGATCACACACTGCTCACTCACCACCGCCTTCTCAGCGATGACGCTGAGATCAACTTGGGCTCCTGACATCACTTCAGCGCCATCCCCTAGGGTGCTGAGTAAGACCCTGGCATGAGGCCCCACCGTGACCCCATCCCCCAAGGTGGAGCCCTCTACCACCGCGCTGGGGTGGATATCGCAGCCTCGGCCTAGACGGTTGAGCTTGCCCAGGACCCTCCACTTGTTGAGAGAGCGGGCTCTAAGGATCGCCCAGAGGATGCGAGCGGCCCAGCGCCACTTAGGGGTCTTGATCGCCTCTAAGCTGCCCGCCAGCTGGTTTGCCCAGAGGAGGTGAACCCAGTGATGTAGAGTCATTACGGCGTGACGAGGGACCCCCATCTCCAGAGTATCGCGTCCCAGATAATGTTTGGGTGCGGGGAGATCAAAAGGCTCCTCCTCTGGATCCAGGAGCACATCCTTGTAGGGGGCCTCAGGATCAGCCTTCGCCATGAAACGGATCTTCTCAAAACGCCAGCCAGACTCCAGCGCCTCCACATGGGGCTGAAGAGGAACACTGCTGCTCCCAAAACGGGAGCGGGCCAAGAGCAGAGTGGCGTTTTGCCCTTGAGACGCCTCCAAAAAGCGTATGAGGGCGCTACCGGTCCCAAAGAAGGTATCCGGGAGAATCAGACAGGGGGCTTGAGGCGCTTCGATCAGCTCTAGACCCGCCTCCTGGAAAGCTTCTGCTTGCCAACTTGAGAGGGGCCGGTTCTGGATTAGACTCTCCCCGATGGGATCATCGAAGGGTTTAATACGACGCCCACTGGGCTCCAGATATAGCTTCAATGTGACACTTTCTTATAGGCTAAGAGCAAGTTGGAGGAGTGCTCAGCTTAGAAGGGGAGGATCTCAGGCTCATAACTGCTCTTTTTGGGGAGCTTGCTTCTCTTTCTGCCTCGAACCTTGGTCTTCTTTCTCTTCCGCCGACCCTTGGAGTCCAATTCTTTTCGCCCTGGCTTCTCTCCTTTGGTTCTCTGAGAGGGCTTGAGCTTTGCTCCGGGAGTCGCGTCGGAGAGAGGCTGTAACTTTAAGGTGTTGATCTTCTCCGCTTCACGGCTGCGCAGGTTAAAGATCTGGGTTTTATAGCCTTCCCGCTCTGCTCGAAGCTGCCAGACCTCATAGCAGGGACGCTTAAGGCGAAAGGGAGTCATCCCCTTGAGGTGAGCTCCTTGAAAGACCCGCGCCGCCGAGGGCTGGCTCTTGATGAAGTTAACACAGAGCCCCGCCGCTGAGGAGATCAGGAGGGGCTTAGGCTTTTTCTGTTTAAAATGTGTCCAGGCAAAGAAGCCGATCAGCGCCAGAGAGAGGCTCAAGGCGCCTATGCTGATCCAGGGCCAAAGAGGTTTGGCTTTGAGTGAGTTGAGGCTCTCTCCTGCGATGGGAAAGCCTGTGGTTGAATTCTCCCGGGGGAGATAACCTTGACTTAAATCTGAAGACTCAGCCGGGAAGCGCCCTGTCTGTTCTCTCAGCGCCTCCAAAACCGCTAGGGCGTTGGGGTAGCGCTCCTCTGGTTTTTTGGAGAGCAGGCGCTCAATGATCGACCAGAGTTGAGGATGGCTCTGTAGAGGGCTGGGCTTACGGTTGACATGCATCCAGCCCACTCGAAACTCATCGGGCATGGTCGCGATGTTCTCAGGGACAGGATCAGCGAACTCAAAGGGGGCGCGACCCGCCAGGAGCATATAGAAGAGCAGACCCACGGCGTAGAGATCGGTGCGTGGCTCAGCGGGCTTCCTGAGGAACTGCTCTGGGGCCATAAACTGAGGTGTGCCTATGAGCATATTGGCCGCTGTTAAGCCCTGCTCAGCCTCTCCAAACTCTTTAGCGATCCCAAAATCAAGGACCTTGGCGGTCTCATCTCCAGTACCCGAACGAGCAACAAAGATATTGGCAGGCTTGAGATCCCGATGGATGACTCCGTTGCCATGAGCCTCAGCCAGAGCGTTGAGCACTCCCTTGATCAGCGCCGCCGAGCGGGCAGGATCCAGAGCCCCTCTCTTCTTGATCAGGTTGGAGAGCGGGTAGCCCTCCAGTAGCTCCATAACGATATAGCGGCGACCATCTGAGAGCTGCCCTGTGTCCAGGACTTGAACAGTATGTTCACTGTGTAGCTGGGTGATGATGCGCAGCTCCAGATCAAATCGAGCTGACTCCTCGGGACTGAGGTTGGAGTTGATCAGCAACTTGATGGCGCAGGGACGACCACCCAGGCGAGTATCCTCTGCTCGATAGACGATCCCCATCCCCCCCTTGCCCACGATCCCCGTGAGCAGATAGCGATCTTCGAGGATGGTGTTAAGCAGGGGGTCGTGCATCGAGTTTCACCGTCTGAGATCTTCGCACACTATAGCCAGACTCTTCGCTTTCGGTCACGGTCTGCTTTGCTTTGAGTGATCATGAAGAAATATAATATGCAATTCTGGACCCCGAGGCGGCCGTCTGGCAAGGCATACTTCCTTGGCTTTGCTCCTCGCTTAAAAAGGCAAATCATGCGCTGGTCTCTCTCTCTTCTTCTCCTGGCCTGCTCCGAGCCCACCGATGATAAGGCCAGCGACGCGCTCCTTGACAGCGCTCCAGCTCCAGAGGCTCGCTGTGATGAGGAGGCGGGCCGAGCGATCCTCCCTGGCCCTTTCTCCTGCTCGACCGCTCCTGAGACGATCCAGATTGGAGGGGTGGAGATCTTTAAATATGAGGCCAGCCATCCTCTCGCTACCGAAAGCAGCGCTTTCCCCTGCGCTCAATCTCGAGGGGATATCATAGAAGCCCCTCTAGAGGAGACGGAGCCCTGCTCTCAGCCGGGGGTACGACCCTGGCACTCTGTTAACTACGCTGAGGCTCAGGCCGCTTGTGAGGCGATTGGCTGGAGGCTCTGTAGCGCTGAAGAGCTTGAGCGGGCTTGTCGTGGTTCTCAGGATTCAGCCTACACCTGGGGAGACAGCTTTCGCGCTGAGGCCTGTAATCTACGGAACCTTTATAAAGATCCAGAGAGCGATGAGGGCTTCACCAGCGAGTCTCCTACTGGATACTACAGCGAATGTATCAGCGCAGAGGGGCTCTATGATCTTTCTGGCAACCTCTGGGAATGGGTGTTCAAGGAGGATGAGCATCTACGACGCCAGGGCGCAGGCTGGATGCTGATCCCTCAGCAGCATCACGATGAAAACCTGATTTGCGCGGCTCAACTCAGCCTGCCTACCTTGATCCAGGACTATGCCTCTCCCGATACAGGCTTCCGCTGCTGTAGGGCGGCGCCGTGAAGTTGGAAGTCAATTACGCTTGGCTGAGCTTGCTGCTCTCTCTGCTGATCCTTCTCTTCCTCTGGCCCTACAAGCTGTTTTTGAGCCTCTATGCGCTGAGCATCTTACTGCTGCTCAGCCTGCGCCTCTGGATCCTCCCCAGGCGCGCTTTGAGGGCTGAACCCCGCTTTATTCAGGAGCTTCTGCGTCTGGTTTCAGGGGGGGAAGCGGAGCAAGCAGAGGTGCTGATCGACAAACAGTGGCTCATTCGTCGCTTTGGTCGTGCCTTTATCCTAGAGGAGCAGCGTGCTCTCTTGGCGAAGGTCAAGGGGAAGCATGAGGAGTCTTGTCAGCGCTACCGAACTGCTTTGAAGATCGCTCCAGCGGAGGCTCAGCTGAGGCTCAGGTTGAACTTGGCCCAGGCGGAGCTGAGCGCAGGGCGCTTAGAGCGCGCTGAGGCTCTACTCCGCCAGCTGCTCAAACAGCACCCTGGTTTTGGACAAGCTCAGCTGCTCCTCGCTGAGATCCTTGAGAGAGGAGATCAGTCGGGCTGAGGGGAGCTTGACTCCTCCTTTAGGCAAGTTTTCTTCAGCAGACGGGCTTCAAGCCACTCGGAGATTTGGGGATAGATCAGCTCTGCCGCGCGTTGACCCAAGAGGAGATCAAGGTGTCCAAAGCCAGGCTGCTCTCCCATCACCACCTCGCTGTGATCTGAGCTGTTGAGCAGAGAGTGAACGCCTGCGACGGAAGCGGGAGGAACCAGGAAATCTCGACTCCCCGCAATGGTTAACAGCGGCAAGTTGAAGCTTTTTAGGGACTCCTGCTCTCCTTTTAAGAGCGGCTGGCCATCAAAGCCCAAGCCTCGGACGATCTGGTTGGCGAACTGATCGATGAGTTTGCGAGGGACATCCTCTAAAATCTCCGCCAGGAATCGCCGAACTGAGATCCCTGGCATATTCTCTGTAGAGAGAAAGATCTTCTCCGGCCAAGGTCTCATACGCCCAGCATAGGGGAGAATAAAGCGACCTGAGCGCCCCAAGCGAAGCACAGGCCAGCGGGATAGAAAATTTTCGACAAACCAAGTGAAGAGGGTCCCTGCGTGTTCTCGTTGGGGAGCGAAATCAGCAGGACTGCCCAGGCTGACCACCGCCCCGATAAGCTGTCCTGCTGCTGTACGAGTGGCTGCATGATAAGCGATGAGCCCACCCATCGAGTGTCCAACCCAGGCGATACGCTTCGCGCCTGTTCGCGTAGCGATATACTCCAGCGCTGCAGGAGCGTCTTGGAGAGCGTACTCCTCAAAACCGTACTCCCAGCTGTGACTCCTGCCGATAAGCTGAGGACGCTGGCTCTGCCCTGTCCCTCGTAGATCCAAAACCCAAACATCAAAGCCACGCGCTTGGAGGTGCCGCGCGAGGGAAAGATCATCCTGAAAATCGAAGAGGCGACCGTTGCAGGCCAAGCCTGGACAGCAGAGCACAGGGGGACCACCGGGGCTACGAAAACGTGCCAGGGCCAGAGTCCAACCGTCCACGCTCTGGATGAAGTGCCGCTCATCTGGATCTCGGCGGCGGCGGTAGTAGTAAGTCCAGAAGCTTAAGTGTGCAGCGCCTAGAGCTAGGGCGCAGACCAACACAGCCAGGAAGAAGGCGATCTCCATCATGGAGCGGTCTCCAAGATCATCTGGAGGCTCAGGCGATCAGAACCTCGTGCGATCTTTAGAGAGGCGGAGGTTCCAGGTGGAGTAGTCGCGATAAGCCAAGGCAGGAGCGTTGAGCTGAGGATCTCGCGGTCGTCATAGTTCAAGATGATGTCTCCCAGCTTGAGCCCCGCGCGCTGAGCTGCTCCTCCTGCGACGAGACCCTTTACGCGAGCGCCTTGGGGCCTAGAGAGCCCCGCCGCCTTCGCTGAGCGCAAGCTTACCTCCTTGATGAAGAGCCCTGCAAAACCCCGCTGAAAACAGCCCTCCTTAATGAGCTGAGCGCTGACGAGCTTCAACATCTCTAGGGGGGTAGCGAAGGAGAGGCCCTGGGCTCCTCCGAGGATCGCTGTGTTCATCCCGATGAGCAGCCCCTGAGCATCAACCAAGGGGCCTCCTGAATTGCCTGGGTTCATGTTTAAGTTGGTCTGGATAAAGTTCGCATAGCGTGGCCCCCCTATGGGCAACTCCCGACGGTTGAGGCCGCTGATGATGCCTACAGAGATAGAGAACTCCAGACCGTGGGGGTGCCCCAGAGCAGCGACCCACTGTCCCGGCTTAAGCGTGGGTTCTTGAGCTTGAGGGAGGGGAGAGAGTTTAGCCTCTGAGATATGTAGAACTGCCAAGTCTGTAGGAGCATCTCGACCCACCAGGGTCGCGGGGAAGAGTCGCCCATCGGCGCTCCTTACTCGCAGGATCGGAGCGTCCCCGACCAGATGCTCCTGGGTGAGAATATGCCCCTCCTGATCCCATACAAAGCCAGCTCCTGTGCGCTCAGGGTGAAAGCTCTCTTTCACCTTTCGACCAGCGACGATGATAACGACAGAGGGCTGTGCCTTGGAGAAAACCGCGCTAAAGTCGGGGAGACAGGGGCTCCAATCCGCAAGGCTCAGGCTGAGGAGCAGGGAGATCAATGCAGCTTCACATAACGGAGCTTGAGATCCTTGAGGAAGACCCTGAGGAGGCGTGATTCCTCTGCGTTTAGATTGCCTTGGGTCTTCTCTTCGAGCATGGAGAGTGTATCGATGATATGTCGGCTGGCTTCCAGATCTCTCCTCTCCTCCCCCTCTCCACGCTCCAGCAGCCCCAGGTGATGTAAGGCAGCGGCGTTCAGAGAGAGGATATGAGTAGAGAAGCTCATCTCCTGGAGGCAGCACTCAGAGAAGTCAGGCTCAGAAGATCTCGGATGCTTTTTGGCTTGGATCCGAGTCTGACCTTTGGAGTTACCGTGGAAGATACGCTTAGAGTCGCTCATAATGCCCTCTTACAGTCCCGTGGGCCTGTTAAAAAAACAAACTACACAACTCTAAACTGTCGAGGCGCTTGGAGTCGCGCATCTTATCTATTCAGAGGCCGTTTACTTTGGGACCTCCATCTTTGGATATCGCCTGTTCAGATCATCTAAAGCGGTTTGAAAGGGGACCGCTTCCTCAAAAAGATCGGGGAGCTGCTCAAGGTGCTGTTCATACTCTGTCTCTTCAAAGAGCCCGATCCTGAGGTGGTGTTTAACGAGGCGCTTGTCGTGGCTGAAGTCCAAACTCATCTCATCTCCATAATGCTCCTGCGGATGTTGGACATAAGTGAAGCGATTGTCAATCTGGGCTTATCAACGCTGTATGAGGGGCCTTTAAATCTCTCCCTGGAAATAGTCAGACTTTGATCTGGCAGGCTGCTATCATCGCGGCATGTATCTATTTATCCTTGCTTGGGGGCTCCTAAGTCCTAGCTCTCTACACGCTGGAGAGAACTCAGCTGCAAAAGCCGCTCATGAAGCCTATAGAGAGGGCCTGGAGAGCTTCCAAGACAGGAAGTTCAAGGCAGCTTTGGCACAGTTTGAGCGTGCCTACCTCCTAGACAACAACCCCACCCTGCTCTTTAACATGGCGCGGAGTTGTGAGGAGCTGGGGCGGGGGGAAAAGGCGGTTTACTACTATGATCTCTACCTCATGCGTCTGCCTGAAGCCCCCGATGCTGAGGAGGTGAGGCGCAGGGTTCGGGTAATGCGTAAGCTGGTCCAAGCTGCCTCTCAACCAGTGGTCGCTTCTCAACCAGTGGTCGCTTCTCAGCCGGTGGCTGCTTCTCAGCCGGTGGCTGCTTCTCAGCCGGTGGCCGCTTCTCAGCCCTACTCGCTGCGTCCTTATGCTTACACTGCGTTGGGTTTGGGCTTAGCTGCGACAAGTTTGGGGATCATCTCAGGGCTACGACTCAGAAGCTTTCAAGATCAACATGATGGGGCTAAAATCGAGGAGGAGCGCGCTGAAGCGCGCGAGGATGGGGAGGGTGCTCAGGAACTCGCTCACCTCTCTTTCTTGGTAGGGGGGCTCCTCCTGAGCACAGCGGGGGGGCTCTGGCTGCTTGAGCCTGAAGCTGAGGTCGCCTTCAGTCAGGAGGGGTTGATCTGGAGGATGAGATGGTGAGGCTTCTTTTCTTTCTCTCTTTGCTTTCTGGCTGCTTCGGTGACTTTGAGACTCGTTGTAGCTCTGACGAAGATTGTCCCCAGAGTTACTGTATTAAAGAGCTTGAGATCTGCTCTTTCTCAGCTCGAGAGCCAGATTCTTTACCAAAGGATCTCTCTCACTCAGATCTAAGCGCTCAGGATCTCAACTCCTCTTCCGATCAGAGAGAGCTTGATCAGGGGATGAGCGATCGGGAAGGGCCTGATCGAGAGATTCTGGAAGTTGAACCACCCTGTTACGAGAGCATTTCTTACTCTGGAGATAGAGAATTCTTGAACTTTCAAGAAAAAAAGCTCAAACAAACAGGTGGGTTTTATATCATCCAAGATGATGGTGCTGAGTTAGATATACCTTTGGCAAACAGTGAGTTTTTTGAGATCGAATTCAAGGTTAAACATCTGTCGGGCATATCTACTTTTGCATTAAAAAGAGATGGTGATGACTATATCAAGATAGTCGTTGAAGAAGACAAGTGTGTTATTATAGATATTGGAGGCGAAAATAAGATCGAATATGAGTGTAATGTTCAATCTTCATACTTGATCTTTTTGAGAAAAGTTACTGAAGGGTGGATATTAAATATGGATAGCCTTTCGATTGATTTTGAATCAGAAGAGAAGTCTTATGAATATAAGTTTGCAATCAACAATGAAGGTGACACGAGCAATGGTTCTCTCTTAATCGATTATATTCGATGGTCTTGCGATAAAAACAACTCTTGCTTAGGCAGTATTGATAACAATTTATCGGTTGAAGATGATGAAATTTGCGACCGTAAAGACAATAATTGTTCTGGTATAGTTGACGATTTTGAATTAAAACCTATGTTATCAAATCTTCCCGCGTCTGATCGTTTCAGAGACAGTTCAAAATTGTCTATTCATTCCGACGGGTTCAGCTATATTATTGCAAGTAAATCGTCAGATGTTAACAACGTTGATGTTGTTAAACTGGAACAGGCCGGTACAACGCGACATATTGATTCACTTGAAGATGTTGATGCTCTTATAGGAGTATCATCCATTGACGACGGGCATATCGGAGTATATGTAAAAAAAAGGCAGCAAACAGGAATTTACATCATATCTGCCAATGGCACACTG
Organism: uncultured Nannocystaceae bacterium; assembly: GCA_964384025.1. GTDB lineage: Bacteria > Myxococcota_A > Bradymonadia > UBA7976 > UBA1532 > CAYLJJ01. Next base: position 19,580 of record CAYLJJ010000058.1, on the reverse strand, counting down.
ACCAGCTCAGATATCCATGACCAGCGAGATGTTCGTGATGGGTTTATAACAAACTCATCATCTAGAGAAGAGTTCCTAATCTCTTACATCGAAAAAGGACGTCTCAGGGAACTTGACAATCTTATTGTTTTGAAAATTGGCAGTGGAGGTGATTTCCTCCAAAGATGGAGCATACCAACACTTGGTTTGCATTCGTTGGTAGAAATAGGGCAAACATACGGCATAGTAGTTGATGACTCAGCCGAAAAACTTTTCGTTCTGCTGGTTGTTGACAATAGACCAAATTTTATTAGCATAATGAAAGACAGTGTTGAAAATATCCAAAATCCAAACTGGATATCGATCTCTGATACTATTTCTGACTATAATACAAATAGACCATCTCTCATTTATCTAAGCGGGTTCGTTCATATTTCATACACATTGACGAAGGGAAATGAGTCTAAGGTTGAGTATAAAATCATCGATGAGAACTCAGAACAATTGATAGTTTCCAACCGTTTTGATGGTGCACAGCTAAAACTTGCGATTTTACAGAACCATGTCGCGGGAGTTTGGACACGAGCAGATGGTAACCCAATATTTCAGTTTTACCCAGGCCAGCAAAGCCCATATAATCAATATTTATTGAGCGATACAGCAGGTGTTTTATTCGATTTGAAGGGAACAGTCCAAGGGTTGATGCTATTACGGGCGTTAGAAGACTACTTTCATCTCGAATTGGGTTTTTTCGAACCCTGTTCTTCTCCAGAAGAGTAACTCAGGAGCGGCGCCTGCGATCATTAGAGCGATCCCCTCGCTGCCCTCTGGGTCGCTGCTGGATCGCATCAGGGAAACCATCTGGATAGTTCAGCTCAGCGTCTGAGGGCCGCAGATAGAGAGGCTCTAGAGTGCTCAGCGTTGCAGGAGTCTTGATCTCTGCCGCCAGGAGCGCGGCTTGAGGCTGATGTAGAAGGGAATCTTCAGGGATAAGAGCTTCTGGGAACTGCTCCTCAAGGACTTCCCGATGTTTTAGAGCCCCATCCCCCAAAAGAATCTCAGGGCGAAAAGGCAACCGTGCGCTCAGGCGTTGAGGAGCGCAACAGAGAGGGGCTGGCAGCTCTTGGGCATCGATAAAGACCTCATCGCGACGAGCGTCCAGGACGCTGAGGACCCGCCGACCCAGGCCCTGCCTCCAATAGGCTGCTCCGGTGCGGACACCGTAGAGAGGCAGGCCCTGAGCCAGAGCCAAGCCCTTAAGCGTCGCTAGACCGATACGCAGACCGGTGAAGCTTCCTGGTCCCAGGCCGATCACCAAACCATCCAGGACGCTGAGCCTTAAGCCCCCCGACTGAAGAACACCATGGATCTCATCCAGGAGGTTGGGGCCATGACCTCGCTCAGAGTGGAGTCTGCGCTCAGCCTTAAGGTTGCCCTCGATCACCAGAGCCACAGACTCCATATGTGTGGCGGTCTCTACACAGAGAAGCTTGGACATCAGAGTTACTATCCCGCGTTGTTGAGGCGCCACATCCGCAGCATGTCATTGCCCAGGGCAAAGAGGATGAGGGCTAAGATCAGGAGGGTGCCTGCCATCTGAAGGCCATAGCGGACACGCTCAGGGAGGGGACGGCGAATGATCCCCTCCAGGGCGGCTACCACGATCTGTCCTCCATCTAAGCCGGGGATGGGCAGGAGGTTGAGCAGGGCGATGCTGATGCTGAGGAGGACCATAAGGCGCAGGAAATGGTGTAGGCCCGCTCGGGCATGCTCCCCCGCCAAGTAGAAGATGGTCACCGGGCCGCTGAGTTGGGTGGGGCTCACCTCTCCTGAGAACATCCCCGCGAGGCCTTGGAGAGTACCCGCCAGATCATCGCTGACCTGACTCTTGGTCTGATACCAAGCGTGGTTCAGCCGCTCCTCATTGGAGACCATCTCCAGAGAAACCAAGCTGTCCGGCCACTGATGGAGACGGATCCCTGCTCTCCAGCGCTTGATCTCTCCCGCCAAAGGATCATCGAAGATCAGCTGCTCCTGTTTAAAGGGAAGCTCCAACTCTATCCCATCTCGCAAAACCTGCAGACGCTTCTCTTGACCTGGATCATTGCCCAAGCGGTTACTGATAAAAGCCGCGAGGCTATGCTCCTGGCCATCGACCGCCAGGAGACAATCGCCCACCTTCAGAGAGGCTGCAGCAGGGCTCTCTGGATCAACATCGGAGATACACGCCCCCGCGTGACGAATGCCTGGCTCTGTACCTGGCTCCAGGAGGAGGCGCAGTCGTTCTCGCTTGAGCAGGAAGGGCAGCTCTGGTTTGAGAGGGCGGGCGCGCTCAATGAGTAGAGGGATGGGAGGACCCGGAGGGAGCGCTTTGAGGGCCTGCTCCAGATCGAAGTAACGCGGACAGGCTTGGCCGTTGATCTCAATCACACGATCAAAGCTCCGCACCCCCGCGCGAGCAAAGCTTCCCCCAGGCTCTACGATGGCTACATCCGCAGCCAGAAACGCAGGTTGATAGCCGATCCGATAGTCTGTGCTGCTGAACCCCATCAGAGGATTGGTGTGCTTTACAGCTTCAGGGCTGATCTTAAGCTCAAGGGGCTCTCCTTGGCGTTTGAGGTTGAGGTTCAAGCTGCCCTGAGCAGGATCAAAACCCTCGATATGCTCAGCGATTTGCCAGAAGGCGTAGATGGGCTCTCCATCGATCGCCTCGATGATATCTCCCTCTCGCAGCCCCGCACGGGCGGCAGGCAGACCTCGATCCACCGCTCCCACGCTGTTGCCTGGGACCTCTTCATAGCGCTCTGAGAGAGCAAAGAGAGGAGCCAAAATCAGAAAGGGGAGCAGTAGGTTCATGGCAGGGCCAGCAGCGGCGATGAGGATACGGATCCAGGGGGGGCGGTTGAGCAGCCCTCGATCAGAGTCCACTACTTGCTCATCTGGATCCTGTCCAGCCATGCGAACATAGCCCCCCAGAGGGAGGGCGGAGATGCGATACTCAGTCTCTCCTATCTGCTTACGGATCAGGGCGTTGCCAAAGCCGATGGAGAACACCTCCACCTTGACACCGCTGAGCTTGGCGACGATGAAATGCCCCAGCTCATGGACGGTGATGAGTACACCCAGGAGGATGATAGAGGAGAGCAGCGTGATCATATAAAAAGCTTTAAGTAGAGGTAGAGGGAGGGACCAGCAAAGAGCAGACCATCGACGCGATCGAGGAGCCCTCCGTGACCGGGGAGGAGTGTCCCTGAGTCCTTGATCTTATAAGCGCGCTTCATCAGAGACTCTGTAAGATCGCCCAGAATGCCCATCACTGTACCCAGAAGCCCTAGACCCAGGACCGCGATCGGGCTGAGCTTCTCTAGGCCAGGGAAGAATCTCCAAGCAAAGAAGGCTGCTGCGCTCCCCAGGAGGATCCCACCCAGAGCACCTTCGATGGTCTTCTTGGGGCTGATCTTGGGAGCGAGGGGGTGTCGGCCCAAGCTGCGACCAGCGAAATAGGCCCCTGTATCCTGAAGGAAGGTGATCAGCATCACCATCAAGACCAACCAGCCACCCTGCTGCTCCTCTCCACGAAGGAGGAAAATATAGGGAGTGGTTAAGCCCAGGTAGAGTAAGCCGAGAGCATCAGCGCTCAGCTGCTTCATGCTCTCCTGGATCGGAGTCGCGCGAGCGAGGCGGGCCAGGGCCAGGAGGAGGGATCCCAAGAGTAAGCTAAAGCCCTGATCATAGATAGGCCAGAGGCGGTTCAGGAAGGGCCAGACGCTGGCAGCCAGGATCGCAGTGAAGAGGATCAGGCGATCCAGGCTATCGGCCTGAGGCCGCGCCATCGCTTGAAACTCAGCTACGCAGAGGTAGAGCGCAGCCAGGATGAGCAGCGCAAAGAGCCACCAAGGAGCGAGCAGAAGGAGGAGGGTGATCCCCGTCGCCAGGCTCAGACCGGTCCCGATCCGCGCTAACATCTCTCTCCTTTGACCTGAGCTTGCTCCGCGGTCAAGCCAAAGCGGCGCTGCCTGCGGCCATACTCCTCAATCGCCTCTATCAGCTGCTCTTGTCCAAACTCAGGCCAAGCCAGCGAACAGAAATGAAACTCGCTATAGGCCAACTGCCAAAGCATAAAGTTGCTCAGGCGCTCCTCACCGCTGGTGCGGATCAGGAGATCGGGATCGGGCCAACCTGCTGTAAAGAGCCCTGCTTCAATATGCTCAGCTTGGATCTCGTGGGGGCGCAGTTCAGCTTGGGCGACTCGCTCAGCGACCCCACGGAGACTGCGTAAAATCTCCTCTCGACCGCCATAGCTCAGGGCCAAAGCCAGGAGCATACCATCATTCCCTTGACTCTCAGCGACGAGAGCCTTGAGGGGAATCCGCACAAAGAGGGGGAGGCGTTTAATCTCACCGATGGTGGTTAAGCGGATATTGTTGTCTAAGATCTCTCGGCGCTGGCTCTTTACATAGTCGAGGAGGAGTCGCATCAGAGCGCTGACCTCCTCTTGGGGTCGCGCCCAGTTCTGCTCGCTGAAGGCGTAGAGGGTCAGGATCTTGATCCCCAACTCTCGGCAGCTTCTAACCGTCCTCTTCACCGCTTCGGCGCCTCGTCGATGCCCCTCCACACGAGAGAGACCTTGGCGCCGAGCCCAACGGCCATTTCCATCCATGATGATGGCGATATGTTCAGGCAGTGTGCTCATCTCTGGCTCCGAATGATGGAGACCAACTTCAACAGAGAACCCAAGATTTCGGCCAAAGCTTCATTCCCCTCTTCTAAGGCGCAGGCGCGGCCTTGAGCCTCAGCGGCGCCCTCTAGATCTCCCAGGCCACGCAGCTCTAGACTCTCCAAGACATATCTCCGCGCCTCCTCTGTACGACAGAGGAGCAGCTCCTCCTTTTCATCCTGGCTGGGGTTTCGCTCTCGGCGTCGGGCCCCCCGCTTCCAGAGAGCCAAGTTATAGCTCCTTCGCTGCTTCTCATCCGTGAGCAGCGTATATCCCTCAGTCAGCTGCTTGTAGATCGAGCGGATGCGATCTCCGACAGAGGGATGTTCACGATTGAGTTGGCAGTGTCGATCAGGGTGTAGGAGCAGAGAGAGACGGTAGAAGGCTTCCTTGATCTGGGCTGGGTTGGCCTCAGGATCCAGACCCAAGAGATCATAATAGCTGCCCTCCTGAGCGCGATCTTGGAGGAGGTCGATCTCTCTGGCGATGGCAGGAGGGAGTAACCCCAGGCGCTCCAAGGGCAGGCGTAGGGCCAGGCATTCAGTCAAGCGACGCTGAAGAAGCGCTAAGGAGGGGGGCAGCGGGAGGAAGCCATCTGCTCCGTAAGCCTGGACCTCTCCTGCACCTTGGCGGGGATTTACATAGCTGGCATTCATCAGGAGGATAGCGACTCTTTTTCCCCTACTGCTCTTGCGAAGGAGATCCACGAGCACAGTCCCTGGGATCCCAGGGAGGCGCTTGTTACAGAGGAAGAGATCTGGGGTCTCGCGTTGAAGCTCCTCCCAGGTAGACTCTCCCTCAGCAAACTTCTGGACCGAGAAGCTTCGCCCCAACAGTTTGAGGAGTCTTTGACGCATACGGGGATCAGGCTCAGCTAAGACCAGCGTGTAGCCTTGGTTTAGGAGCCCAGCTTCCCGACTCTGTCTCTGTTCCATCTGCTCCTTCTCAGGCCCGCTTCATCATCTCCTCAATCTCTTGAGGGCTGTGATCTGCGGCTATCTGGATTCGAAGATTTTGGGCCATAGAGGTTTCTCGATCTCGGGCGGTGACTTCAACGATACCATCTGTGTTGATCTCAAAGATCACCTCGATCTCCACACTCCCTCGGGGGCCAAGCCTTAGATCGTAGAACTCCAACTCACCCAGCTTGGTGTTATGGGCGGCGTGGCTGTGTTCTCCTTGAAAAATCTGGATGCGAACTACGCTCTGCCGATCGCTGGTGGTGCTGAAGACACGGCTCTGTTCACAGGGGACGATGGCGTTACGAGGGATCAGGATCTCATAGAGACCGCCGACGGTTTGAATCCCTAAAGAGTGGGGAGTGACATCAATCAGGAGGGGTTGTTCTCCATCTTGGAAGGGGTTGGCCTCCAGGCTGGCTCCTTCGATCGCCGCACCCACAGCCACCACCTCATCAGGGTTGATATTGCTTAGAGCTGGGCTCCCAAAGTAGGAGGAGACCATACGCTGGATGAGCGGCATACGGGTACTGCCTCCCACCAGAACCACCCCGTCTATATCCTGAGGTTTAAGCTTTGCCGACTCTAAAGCTTGATCGCAGATATGGAAGCTGCGCTCTATGATCTCTTCAAAGCGCTGCTCAATGCTCCGGCGATCCAAGCGAAAGCGCAGCCCCAAGGCGCTGCCATCCTCAGCCAAGCCCAGCTCGTGGATGTTGACAATGGCGCGTTCCTTTCGACTCAGTTCGATCTTGACTCGCTCCGCCACCTGCTTAAGCCGGGCTCGGGCTAAAGGGAGATCCTGTAGATCTTGGCCATGTTGCTGCTTGAAGGCGATCTGCATAAAGTGAGCGAGGCGGTGATCAAAGTCATCCCCTCCCAAGAAGGGATCTCCGGCGGTGGAGAGGACTTCAAAGATGGATTCTTGAATCTCCAACAGAGTGATATCAAAGGTCCCCCCCCCAAAATCATAGATCGCGATTCGCGCTTGGTAGCCCTGACCAAAGCCATAAGCTAGAGCCGCAGCGGTGGGCTCATTGAGGATACGCAGCACTTCAAAGCCCGCTAGGCGTCCCGCCAAGCGGGTCATCTGGCGCTGTCGATCATCAAAGTTAGCAGGGACAGTGATCACCGCCTTCTTGATGGGCCGTTTTAGATGCCCCTCTGCCAGATCTCGCATACGGCGTAAGAGCATAGCGGAGATCTCAGGGAGAGCGAGGAGCTGCCCCTGAATCCTCACCATGGGAGCCCCTGTGGGCCCTGGTTCTACTTGATAGGGCAGATGTTTGAGAGTCTGCTGTACAAACTCCTCTCTGAGGTCACGACCGATGAGCCGCTTAAGCGAAAAGAGGGTAGACTCTGGAGAGCCCACCAAACCGCGCCTCGCCTCGCTGCCTGCGATCAGAGAACCATCTTCCAAAAAAGAGACCACTGAAGCTTGAGTGCGGCGTTCGTTCTCGTCGGGGATAACGTGGATCTCTCCTTCAATGACGACCGCAGCACAAGTGTTTGTGGTCCCAAGATCAATTCCGATGACCAGCTCCTGGGGCAAAGCTCCTCCTTAAGAGAGAGAGGCATTCTAGCCTTATTGAGAGGATCCGCCAGAGCAGGATCGAGGTTTAAAAGTTTAGAGCTTCGTCTTGCTCTTCTCTACTTAAGCTGGACCCTCTACCGTTTTGCAAAAGTTAAGATCTGGGGTAAGCGTGCACAGCCTTCCCAAATTGGCCCTGTTGGGGCTCTCTCTCTTCGCCTGTAACTCCAAGCCCTCCACCATTAAAGGGAGCGAGGTGGGTGTCCTAAGAATCCCCAATTCTCAAGCAGCTTCTCTTCCTTTGGTTCCTCAAAGAGGAGGAGCAAGTCTCCCGGTGCCTCCCAAGAAGCAGACTGTGCCTCTCCAAAGAGAGAGCGCACTTTGGGTCCCCTCGCCGTTAGATCTCTCTAAACTGGAGTTCAGCCAAAGGCTGGGTCCTGGCCTCTACGCTGAGTTTCAGTTGGCAGAGCTGAAGGCGAGAGGGCCGCGCTCCATCTCCAAATTTCAGCAGGAGCGGGAGGGTTCTTACTATATGGCCTTACACGGAATGAGCCTGCTCTACGAGCCCCTCTCTCAAACTCTCCCCAGCTTTGATCTCTATATGCCTCGACTCTTTGAACTTCATCATCTCCAGAAGCTCAAGGCCAAACTCACCCACTTTAAGGAGCAGCTCTTCACATTAAAGAGCCTAAAGCAGGCTCAGAAGAGGCTCGGTCATTGCTCCAGCCTGATGTTTGATCTTCGGACTGAAGGAGAGTGGGGGCAACTGCGCACCAAGCTGAGCCACTCTATCGATGATCTCTGCCACTATATCGAGGAGGCTCAGGGAGGAGCGCGGGGGATCTGGATTCTGGGCGTATGAGAGGCTCTAATAAAACGATGAAGAGCAGCGCAGATCGTCGATTGGTCCAAAGAGCCCTGAAAGGGAGGCCCTCTTCAGTACGAAAGTTGGTCGATCGTTTGACCCCTGTGATCCAAGCACGGGTGACGCGGATCCTCCTCCGTCGGGGCAGCAGCCGAGACCTACGGCAGGAGCTTGAAGATTTCTGTCAGGAGGTGTTTCTCTCTCTCTTTAACGATGAGGGCAAGATCCTCAAGCGTTGGGTTCCAGAGAGGGGTCTCTCTCTGGAGAACTTCGCGGGTTTGATAGCTGAACGCCAAACAATCTCTATGCTGCGCAGCGGGCGACGCAATCCCTGGACCGAAGAGCCCACCGCGCAGGCTGAACTGAATCTCAAGCTGGGCGCCGACGATCCTGAACCTCAAATAGAGGATCGCGAGCTGCTTCTCCTGCTTCTAGATCGTCTCCGTCTCAGTCTAAAGCCCAGAGGCTTGTATCTCTTTCAGCTTCTCTTAGTGGAGCGCCGCCCAATCAAGGAGATCGCTGAGGAGACAGAGATGAGCCCCGAAGCGCTCTATGCTTGGCGCAGTCGTCTGAGCAAGCGAGCGAGGGCTCTAGCAGAGGAGCTGCTGTCAGAACCCGGGCTCTCAACGCGAAGACCTGTGTAAGGAGGTCATCAGATGCAAACTCGAGATCTATTGGAGCAGCTCGCTGCCCTGGCTCGGGAGGAACAAGAGCCATCTCAAGAGAGCCTCCCCCCCCTGGATGAGGCGGCTCGGACGCGTATCACAGCTCAACTTCTGGAGGAGTTTAAGCCCTCAAAGAGCGCCTCTATCCTGCCCTTTAGATCTTGGAGATCGCCTCTGCTCTCTTTGGCTGCGGCTGCGGTTTTGATCTTCTTAGTTTTGCCTAGAGGCTTTGAACCCCTGCCCTCCTATGAGTTGAGCGTGGAGGGGGGCGCTCAATCACAGCGCAGCGCGATACACACGCTGGGACCTCGGCGTCTGGGGCCTGGGGATCGCCTAGAGCTGCTCTTGAGACCGGAGCAGAGCTGCGAGGGCCTAGAAGCCCAAGCTTTTATCCAGGCGAAGGGAAAAGAGATCAGGCCCCTCAGCCCTCCTGAGATGAGCCCTCAGGGGGTGGTTCGTTTGCTGGGCAGCTTTGAGTCTCTAACCTTGGACCAGAGTCCCCCAGGTCCTGCGGAGATCATCCTCCTCTTGGCTCATCCAGGGGCGATGCCTGAGCCTCTCCCTGAGAAGGGAGAGGGCGCTGGCTGGCGTCGCTTCTCCATCTCAGTCCAGCTCCTGCCTCATTAATGTGGCGCCTCAGCCTATTCCTTCTGGCCTGCTCCTCTCCAACAGAGCTTGAGCTTCAGGTGCGCTTCGCGGGCTGTGAGGCGGTCTTTAAGGGACCTGTCTGTCAGCCCGGTGCAGGGCCTCTTCAGATCTGGCTAAAGGAGAAGGGGGAGCTTCACTGGGGAGAGGGCTTAGAGGTCAGCGCGCTGCCTGTCCCAGAGGGTCGCCTCTTTGAGGTCAAGCTGTCCAAGAAGATGGAGCGTTTGGAGTTAAGCCTTCGCTCAAAGGAGCGCCAAGGTGCCTGGAGTTTGAGGCTTAAAGATCTCCAACCTGATCCTGAGTTGGAGGCTCTAGAGCATCGTCGCCGAGAGGGGGCTCTCCCAGAGGTTGCTGAGGCGCTCAAGCGCTCGCTGCCCAAGCTTGAGGGCTTAAGGCGCGCACGGGCTCTGGGGATGTTGGGGCGGACCCTGCGCAGTTTGGGGGAGTTGGAGAGCGCCGAGGTCCAGTTGAGGGCCGCACAGGCAGCTTATAGGGCCGAGGGACAGCTCTCAGGCGAACTGGAGTCTGCGGTGGTCCTCTCCTATCTCCTCAGCGATCAGCTCAGGCGACTGGATGAAGCTCGTAAGGTCCTGGAGGGTCTGCCGAGGGGGATCTTCCCGGAGGGCGCCGCCTTTCTGCCCTACTATCAAGCCCTTGTCGCGGTGGAGAGTGGGGATCATCGTCGAGGGCTCAGTCTATTGGCCCTCGCTGAGGAGCGGATGAGGCGCCTGGGGTTGAGGGATCTGTTGCGCAGCGTTTGGCAGGTACGCGCTCTGATCTTAAGAGAGCTGGGGCGGGGCGCTGAAGCTGCGGCGCTCTTAGAGCGTTGCCGTGCCAGCCTCAAGCCTCAGGCTCACGCCTGTACTCGTGCTCCCCTGCTCACCAACCTGGGCTGGGAATATGCTCATGGAGAAGCTGATCGTTTGGAGGCGGCAGTCGCGCTCCTCAAGGCTGCTCTAAAGCTGCGACAAGACGGCTGTCCTGATCCCGCCAAAGAGGCCAATGTGCGGGTTGATCTTGCTTTGGTGGCGCTGCGCCAGGGAGATCAGGAGGAGGCCAGCCGTCTGCTTCGGGAGGCACGACGCGCTCAGCCCAAACCGGAGGCTCGCGCTGCGGTCTGGTGGCTTGATCTGGAGGGACGCATCGCCTTGAGGCGGGGAGATAAGGCGCTGGCCCTCAGCCTCTTTAAGCGGGAGGCCCAGCTCGCTGAGGCTGCTACCCTTCAGGAGGCTCGTTGGCGCGCTGCCTTGGGCCTCGCCCGCGCTCATGAAGCTCTAGGAGCTTTCGAGGCCGCGCTTCAAGCCTATGAAGCTGCCGAAGGGATCCTCTCGGAGCGCCAGAGCTTGCTGCCTCTGGGAGAGGGCCGCGACACTTTTTTGGGAGAGCGTGAGCAGGGCACCCAGGGCTATGTGAGCCTGCTCATCACTCTAGGACGTGACGCCGAGGCCCTCGGACATGTACGTCGTGCACGGGCTCGTTTTCTAGCCAGCCTCCGTCGTATCGATCAGCTCGCTCGTTTGAACTCAGAGCAGCGGGGACGCTGGGAGAAGGCGATGGGGAGCTATCGTCGCGCTCGCGCCGCCCTGGATGCTGAGGCTGCCGAGGATTGGCGTCTCCCTGCAGATCAACTCGCCCGAGTTCAAGCTGCTCGATCCAGCCGCGCTCGGGCGCTGAGGAGCGATCTAGACCGAGGTTTTGCCCTCTTGGGAGAGCGAACTCTTGGGCCTCCAGCCCCGCCGCAGCCTGGAGAGCTGATCCTGGCCTATTTTCCTCTGGGTTCGACCTGGTTGGGCTTTGCTGCCACCCAAACCGGAGTACGCGCCCTTGAGCTTGAACCCTTTAGGCCGGGAGCTGGGGCTCAGCTCCTCTCTCAAGCCCTGTTGGCTCCTTTTGAGGCGGAGCTTCAGGCAGCTCAACACCTTAAGATCCTCCCCTATGGGCGTTTGAGAGATCTGGACTTTCATGCTCTCCCTTGGGAGGGGCTCCCGCTCATCGCGCAGCTCCCTGTGAGCTATGGTCTCGATCTGGGGCCTGTTCGCTGTGAAGCCAAGAGAGAGATTCTCTTGGTCTCAGATCCTCGAGGAGATCTGCCCTCTGCCCGACGAGAGGGGCGTCGAGCAGCAAAGATCTGGGAGAGCTTGGGTATTTTGAAGCATCTGGCAGGTGAAGAGGCTCAGCATGAGGCGGTGCTGCCCGCTTTGGGCCGTGCAGGGATCTTTCATTATGCAGGACATGGAGTTTTCGCAGGGCGTGGAGGCTGGGAGAGCGCCTTGCCGCTCGCGGGCAAGGGCAGCTTGACGGTAGGAGATATCCTGGCGCTGCCTAAAGCTCCCGCTCAGGTGCTGCTCTCTGGCTGTGATACTGCTCGTTCAGGACGAGAAGCAGCCACAGAGAGTATGGGGCTCTCCCACGCCTTCTTGGTCACGGGGAGCTGTAGCGTTATCGCCGCCCTGCGGCCCGTAGACGATGCTCTGGCCGCGCATATCTCTCAGGGCTTGCTGGAGCGGATCAAGCTCTCCCCTGCCGAAGCCCTGCGTCAGACTCAGCTGAAGGTTCTGAGTACTCTACCTGAATCTGATTGGGCGGCGTTTCGTCTGAGCACACGATGATTTTAAAGAGAAGGAGGCACCATGCATCAGAAAATACAGTTCTCCCTCCTCCTGGTTCTCCTCCTCTCCTGTGGAGGCGGGGTGAAGAGCCAGGGCCCCAAGACCAAACTAAGCCGAAGCAGCCAAGCTTTGAGCGCTGAGTCTGGCTGCGACTCCAGCGGAGAATACTGCTTTGAGTTTCAGAGCAACCCAAGCATGAGAGAAGCTTGTCCTGGAACCCGCTGGATAGCGCTGGATCCTCAGGGAGCTTGTGAAGGGGAGCTACAGCTTCCGGGAGGTTTTTTTCAGATCAAGCCTCTCTTCCCTCCTGGAGAGGAGCGCCCCCAAGGCCTTCAGGGCTACTGTCTCCTGGAGTGGGATCAAGCGCAGCCGCCCAGCTCAGAGGCACTCAGACGACTTAGAGAGACTCTGGATCAGCGCTATGAGAGCTTCGGTCGCGACTGTATGGCGGTGGGCAGTCTCGGCACAGAGTTCAACCCTCTCCTTTGGCGAGAGCTGGCGCGCTCCTTCCTGTACCAATCCAACGGATATTATAATGGGAGCCGTCGCCTGCCTGGGAGTGGCCTTAGAGCGATACGGGTGGCGGTAGCTGATACCTCCCCGCATGGCTATGACGGGGAGGCCGCAGAGGGTAACTCTCTGCATGGTTTGACCGTTGGGCGCCTCATCCGCCAGCTGGCTTGCCCTCCTTCTGCGGGGGGGGATGGCCCTTGCGCCGCTCATATCGCCAACCATCTGGCTTTGCCTCGCCTCGATCCTGGACATGTTTCTCGCGCCAACGGGGGCTACTTTGGTTTCCAGAGTGAGGTGGCCCAAGCGATCTTCCAGGCTGTCAAAGATTGGCGGCGCCATAACTTGAACCCGCCCCCAGAAGAGTTTGAGCACCTGCGCTTGGTGATCAACCTAAGCCTGGGTTGGGAGCCCCTCTTTGGTGGAGAGTTCCTCCCTGGCCAAGTGGGGAACTTAACTCCCGCGATCCGCGCGGTCCTGGCTGCGATCATTCACGCCGACTGCCATGGCGCTCTAGTCATTGCAGCTGCGGGGAATCGCGGTGGTCGAGGGGAGTTGGATAAAGGTCCGATGTATCCAGCCGCCTGGGAGGTCCACCCCGCTCCCAGCGAATCGGAGTGCTACTCCTTTGAGGGCAATATGTACAACGGCCCTCAGCGTCCCAGCTTTGGTACAGAGCAGCGTCCGCTCCTCTACTCAGCAGCGGGGGTTCGCTTCGATGATCGCCCCCTCGCCAACGGTCGTGAGGGGGGACGATCTCGGCTGGCGGCTCCCGCCTTCCTGGCGGCGGGGGGCTATCTGAACAGCGACGGAGTTTTGCTCTCCACAGAGATCCTCAGCGGCAGCTCTGTAGCCGCTGCTGTAACCAGCGCCGCTGCTGCGCTCCTCTGGAGCTATCGCCCTCAACTGCGCCCGGGAGAGGTGATGAAGCTGCTCTATGACTCTGGAGTTTCCCTGAGCCCCGATCCAGAGGGGGAGCCTGTTGAGGCGGACTACTGCCTACATCCTCCCTGTGGAGAGGTTCGACGGATCTCCCTCTGTGGGGCTCTTGAGTGGGCCTGCTCGGGCGCTCCAGGGCGCTGTAACTTGGGTGCTCTGAGCTGTGAAGAACGAGCTGCCTACTCAGGCGAAGGCCCGGAGTTTCAGAGCCTGTTGCCTGAGATGGAGGCCCAAAGGGCTCCAGATGAGATCTCTGCGGCTGATATGGCTGAGGGCCTTGAACTGTTGTCCCTCTGTGAGCCCGCCTCAGGCGCCAAACATCTCCGCAGCAGTGAAAGCTTGGAGAGCTATCCTGAGGTGCCTTGCCCAGCCTACCAATACAACCGCGCTATGCCCTGGAGTTCTCCTCAGCCCGGTGACAACCCCTGCCCCCATTGTTGGCTCTGGGATGACAAAGTGGGCATCTATATCGATCCCGACTTCGATGGCACTCTTACGGATGCCAAGTTGGTCTTCTACGACAAATATGGTTTCAGTCTCAGCGCCTATAGCTTGGAGGATCTGGGCCAACTTCAGGCGGGAGATGTCAGTTATCTCAGCGAGATCTCAGTGGACGCAACTCAGGCGATTTCTGTCTCTATCAACTTCCTCGTGGATGGCAAATACTCAACCTCCAGCGAACTATACTGGTGGTGAGCGCTGAGATCCCTTAGCAGGCTCGACGCTCTGTATTTACGATCTTCGCTCCTCAACGGAGCTTAACGATAGCCTGGATCTCTAAGAATCAGCCGGATGCTTGGATGCTTTGAGAGCAGGCGATTTTCAGCGGGACCCAGCTTGGGAGGCTGAGCCATCCCTCCTGAGTAGACAAAGGCGATGGTGGGAGAAAAAACACTCTCATAAAAGAGCGCTCGGGCGATGGCGGCCTTTATAAAAGCCCAGCACTCTCCCTCTCGATGCCACTGGATAGTCAGAGCGATGGATCCCTGGGGGGACTCCACTAGAAGATCAGGCCGCAATCCACCCAGAAGATCAAGCAAAGGCCCTGGCTTAACAGGCTCCTCTAAGGCCGCGCTCAGCCGCGCCTGGACATGATTGATGAGGGACTCTCGACTATCGTAGCTGGGGTGAAGCTTGATGCTCCGCATCAGATCACAGAGGCGCGTGAACAGAGGCTCTTCTGAGGAGACTGAGAGGGGCCCAGCTTGCTCAGCGCTTAAGACCTGCACCCGTCCCAGATGCAGTTCATCTAAGAGATCAAACTCACTGATCTTAAAATAGGGAGGAGAACCCTCAGGATCCCTAGAAGCGAAGAGACTGCGTTTTTCGGGTTGAGGATGAGAGATGTTGAGTTGAACAACATGCCAAACTCCATCCAGGGCGGGATCTCCACACTCCATCTGAAAACGACTCCCCTCGCTCAGGCCCGCGATATCAAAGCGCAGATCAGGATCGGCGCTCCAGCGCTGAGGCTGCCTCTGAATCTCAGGTTTAAGGGGGCTCTGAGGCTCAGCTTGAGGGGGATGCTCATGTTGGGGCTGCTCTGGCTGTTGAGGCTGCTCTTGGCCATCTTCCAGCATCTGATCAAGCAGGGACTTGGACATAAGTAACTCCAGCGAGAGGGAAGACGACCATGATGGGGGGCTTACCCAGCTTTTCCAAGGAGTTTCTTAAACTCCTCTGGATGTGCATGCCGTGATTGGTTGCATTTTCTTGGCAGCGGCCAAGGATCTAGAAGCATGGGAGCCTATCATGCTGAAATGGTAATCTTGTCCCCAAAATTAGCCGGTTTGCTCAAATCACTATGAAGCCAAATTTAACAAATTCTGCGAAATATTTCGCTATTTGTTTAAGTATTATAGCAAAAAATCTTTATTTGTTTGAGACCAAGAGATTATTCTTTCAATAAAAACAACATTCTGCACTCTCTTTCACCTTTGCTTAGACATTCCAGATTGAGTCAGCCCTTGGAGGAAGCATTATTGTTCCAACCATAAATACCTACCAGATAAGATTTGATACTGGCCATACTTATTTATATTTGAAGACAGCCGTTTTTTTGGTGGGTAAATACTATTATCTTCAAAAACTGGGCAAGTTGTAATTTTTTCTGATAAGCCCGTTTTAGCCCTTTTCCTCTACTCCTGTCGACGTGATAAATTGAGAGTGATTTTTATTTTATCCCAATCAATTATCCTCTTCTTTCTTCTCCTTTGCCATCAGGTTCTTCCCCTGTTTTGACTGGGTTCTTAGCCCCTTTTTCTTCCTCCTCTTCCTCCTCTTCCTCCTCTTCCTCCTCTTCTTCCTCTTCCCCCTCTTCCTCCTCTTCCAGGCAGATCAAACAGAGAGCTTCATGAGGATATTCTTGGCAATATATCTCGAAATCTGGATCATGTGAGCAGGCATCCTCAAAATCACCATCACAGTCAAAGTCAATGAGCACTTCTTGAAGCGCAGATTGAGCGACGGTCAAACTCAGGCGAAAGCGTGTCTCTGAGAGTGGGCTCAGTTGAAGGGAAGTTGCTTGGCAGTCCAGGTGAAAACCAAAATGATGCCAGCCTGGATCTAGGACACCGAGGCGATCATCTTGAAAGCCACCTGGGCTATAGACGATGACCTCATTGCGAGCACCTCCTACAAGGCGATCTTCATTCTGCTGCCAACGACCATCGCCATTATCATCAAGATAGAGCACGATCATCGCCAAGGCATATTGTCCGCCCTGACTGCCTGCGCGAAGGACATGGGAGGGTGGAGGACGATAGAGGTTGAGCTGAAAGAGACCGGGGAAGCGACCTACAGTCTGCCCACCCTGTTCGAATAATTGTGCGTCTAATGCACCATCGATGCCATCTTGGCTCCAAAAAACAGCCAGTCGCAGGCGCTCTGGATGCTGTTCCCAAGGTCGGTCCTCGCCCATGGCCTTACGGTTGCAGTTTTCAAAGGCTTCGTTGCAACTCACCCCTGCTTCGCTATATAATTTCTCACATCTGCTCTGCTCTTTGTAGCAGGCTTCGAGAGCCTCTTCGTCAAAGTTGGCTTCAACACGACCATGTGCTTGAAATAGCACCTCACCATGATAGAGGCCATCAACAACGGGATCGCCACAACATAAGATCAACAGGCCTAGACCGAATAGAGTACTGCGACGCAACTGAGTGGGGCTGAGAGCCTTCATGGCATATACCCTTCAAGATTGAGGCAGGAGATGGGCACTGCCTTAAGTTGGATCCCAGGCTCATCTTGGACACGCATCAGGAGCGCGTCGATGCCCGCTTCAAGGCTCAAGGTCAACCAGGCCAGAGGAGCATATTCAACGCGCAATGCGGGGCTCATGCGACCCATCAAAGCCTCACGATCGGGGCTTTGGCCCTGGGTCTCAAAGTTTTGGAAAAGACCATCAGCTCCCAAGTGCAAGCCAAAACCCAGAGCCAGTTGAGAGTTCAGATCGTAGAGCTTGAGTGCCCCTGCATCGAATCCCAGGCTGTGTTGATTGATCAGAAGATCTTCATTCATGCTGCTGGCCCAGCTCCAGCGAAGTCGAAACGCTAGGCTGAGCGGGACCAGATCGATCTGAGCCCCGATCTGACCAAGATAGCTGGGGCCAAAGCCCACCTGATGTGGACCAGTTAAGCCTGCGCCGGCGCTGAGTCGCCAAGCCGAGCGTTGGCTGAGAGCATCTCCGCGGCGTACCGTACGACCATAGGGCATACGCTGCAGTGTTTCTTTGGCCAATCGTGTGCGTTCCCCTGCATTGATTCGCGCCTGGCCCTCATAAACAGCCTCTTTACTGCGCCTTCGCACCAGCCAGTCTCCCGGTTCAAGTAAGACCTCAGTGGTGGCCTGAGCGCTGAGATCGACCACACGACCCTTGCCCGAACGAGGGAGCAATAAGTAACGACCCGGAGCCTCTAAAGCCAGACGACCCAAACCACGAGTCTCGGTCAGCCGGGTCAGGATCAGGTCGTCGCGTCCTCGCATACGAAAGCTATAACTGGGATGCTGAACGACACGCGCCCGACTGGTGCTGCGCAATGTCTGCTCATAAGCGTAACGATAGGCCTCGTTCAGAGTGATTCTCTGATCTCCGGAGCTATCCGCTGCGCCCAACAGACCTAAGACAAAGTGGTGGCTGAAAATGCCGCCCTTGATCCGATCAGACTCCTGGGCATCTTCTCCAGCGGCGCTGCTGGTGATGATGGCGCTGCCCTCGCTGGCCAGCTGATCATCAGCGTCGATCTCAAAAGCTGCTACAGGCCGTGCCCCCTTAACCCGAGTCAACTCGCCGCTGCGGCAGGCATCCACCACCATCACCCGCAACCTCGCTTGGCTGTCATCCACGAGGGCTTTGAGCCGACGTAGAGGCAACTCAGAGGAGCCCAGATGCAGCGCATCGGCGTCGGCATGTCCGCTATAGAAGAAGAACAGCAAGGTCTCTAGACCAGCTGCTTCATCTTGGGCAATGCGTTGCTTTAAGTTGCTCAGAACACGCTCTAGATCTTCAGCAGAGCGACCCCGGAGCAAAATGAGGTGTTCCTCTGGGACTTCGCCAAAGCGAGAGAGAACTTCAGCCACACGTGCCGCGTCACGCTCAGCATAGCGGAGTATGACCTCATCGGCAGCTCCTCGATCGGCACCCACCACGATTGCGTAGCGCATCTGCCCACCTGCCCAGGCTGAGCCTGAGCAGAGCAGCAACATCAGCACCCACAAGATCATGGTTGCTTCTCCAGTCGCATCATCCGCAATACACAATCTGAGCGAAGCTCAAATGGCTCTGTCCAGCGTTGAAGACGGGCTTCGAGTAGGACAGCCTCCAACATTGAAAAGCTCAGAGGCTGCTCACAGTAAGCAGCGATAAAGCGCTCTGTCCCAGGTGTGGTGTCCAACTCCATGGCACGATCTATCTTGACGGGTGCCTCGACCGACCAGGCTACAGCCTCTGGCTTCTCTCCTGGGGGCCAGCAGGGATAGGGAGCGCTGTGTTCATCTATGCCCGCTAAAAGAAAAAAACCCTGAGAGCGTGCTTTGACTCGAAAGCCTACCCGATCTCCAGGATACACCTTGGCCCCATCCAAAACTTTACGACCAACTTGGCCATTGTGCACAAAGAGCTCAAAGTCCAAACCTCGGGATTTAAGCCGAAACCCATCTTCGAAGGCTGGCTCAGGTCGAAGTCCAGGCTCGTCGTTCTGGGGCTGTATCCACAGCATCAAGGCGGCAGCAGCGGCCAAGGTCGTGATCGCAGTAGCTAGGGTGCGCGGGAAAGTGAAGATACGCGCCGAGCGTGGCTTCATATGGAGCTGAGCTTGGTGCTGTCGAGCGGCTTCAAGGCGCTTACGATCAGCAGAGGAGAGCAGCGCTTCCAACGCCGAAGCCTCAGCGGGCTCAAGCTCTTCAGCAACGAGCATCTCCAAACTCAGATCGCTCAGCTGTCCGTCACAACGCAGATATTTCTGAGCATCTATCTTCATGATTTGTGCTCTCCAGCAGCGACGCGCACCTGTGCGCGTAGCGCTTCGATTCGATTGCCAACTGTACGTCGAGAGATCTTTAAGAGCGCGGCGATTTGGGCATGATTCAGGCCATCGACGAAGTAATAAATCCCGATGGTCGCCAACTCTGGGCTGAGTTCACGCCAAGCATTCTCTAAAAAAAGTCCTGCTTCAGGGTTAGATGGGGCGGGGCTTTGCCAACCCTCTTTCTCAAGCACCTGCAGGGCTGCTTCTCTGCGTCGCTGTGAGCGCATGCGGTTGAGACAGTGTCTTGTTGTGAGTTGGTAAAGCCAGGTCGTAGGCGAGGCCTCTCCTCGGTAGGTATGAGCATGTTCAAGGGCGCGTAGGAAGACCTCATGTACAATCTCCTCAGCTTCAAATCCCGAGAAAAATCGTCGTGCTCGACGCAGCACCAAACCTGCATGATGTCGATAGAGGTGCTCTAGATTGAGGCCCTTATCGGTCACTCTATGTCGAGGTTCGAAGAGGCTCGCCAGTATCATGGGTGGTATTTCCCCACCGCCAGTAGAGCAGTGGCCAAGTATAGCGACCTCGCTCCTCCCTGTTGATAGAGGAATTAAATAGCGGGGTCCTCAGTCTCTTCATCTTCATCAGCCTCTTCATCAACCTCAGCCTCTTCATCAACCTCAGCCTCTTCATCAACCT
>CAYLJJ010000057.1:0-43719 GCA_964384025.1 uncultured Nannocystaceae bacterium | reverse complement strand
TCTCCCTGCTCCTGTTAATCAAGCTCCTGTTCTGCCTGCTCCTGTGGTACCTGCTCCGGTTAAGCCTGCCCCTGTGGTACCTGCTCCGGTTAAGCCTGCCCCTATTCCGATGTCTGTAGAGCCTCTTGCTCCAGTCCAGCCCTAAAGCAGAGACCCCCCCACAATTTCTAAACTGGACAACTATACTTCATAGACTGTGTTCAGGAAGCGTGAGCTTTTGTTGCTAGACTGAGTGCAGCAACAATGGGGTAAAAAAAAACCCCATCGAAACTTGAGTTTCGATGGGGTTATGTGCGAAGGGGGGGACTCGAACCCCCACGACATTGCTGCCACTAGGCCCTCAACCTAGCGTGTCTACCAATTTCACCACCTTCGCTCGATGGCGGAGCGCTTTTTCACATAGAGTTCTGAGAAAGTCAAAGCTTTTTTTATGGATTCTTCTTCATTCTCCAACGCCCTCGTATTGTGACAGGATGAAGTCGATGTTATATCTGAAAGCCCAGCCCCGAGGGATGCCCATTGAACATCTGCCCACACTGTAAGACTGTAAATCATCAAGAGAATGTCGCTTGTACAACCTGCGGGGCCCCGCTCTCACCTGATCCGGTCATGGGCACCGATCCGTTCTTGGGGCGAACTTTAGGGGGACGCTTTCTCCTCAAATCTATCACCGGCTCTGGTGAGATCGGCATGGTCTACCAGGGATTAGATCAGCGCTCTAACCAAGCTGTCGCGATCAAGATCGTGCATCCCGATGTAGCTTCTACGCATGGAGATGAGCTGCTCAAGTCCGCCAAGAGCATCGCTAAGCTGCGGCATGCCAAGATCGCTATCGTCTTTGGAGCCTCCAGGGACGCGGACGGTACAACCTTTATCGTCACTGAGTACCTCAAGGGAGAGACGCTCAAGAACCTCCTAGAGCGCTCGGGACCCTTGGGACCTCGACGAACAGCGGATATCCTCTTCCAACTCTGTAGCGCCTTGGCGCCCCTGCATCGCGCTGGCCGTCCTCACGCCAACCTCAAACCAGAGAATGTCTTTTTGGTGGAGAAGCAGGGAGGGGGGGACTTTGTCAAGATTGTAGACGCGGGTGCGCCAGACCTGTTTGGGGTGCAAGACACCCTCAATGGCACGATCATCATCGGGACTCCAAAATATTTCAGCCCAGAGCAGGCTCTGGGCCGACCAGTAGGACAGGCCTCTGATCAATTCACCCTGGGGATCATCGGCTATCAGCTCCTTACAGGAGCGCTGCCCTTCTTTGGAGCTACTCCTGATCAGCTTTTGGCGGCTATCGCCAACGGCAGCCCAACCCCGGTCACTCAGAGGACTCAAAACACGCCCCAGGCACTGAGCGAGGTGATCCACCGCTGTCTCAGCAAGGAGGTCCTCCAACGCTACTCAGATCTAAGAGCGTTGGCGACCGCCTTGGCCTCAGTGATCAAGAGCACAAAGCCCCAGGAGCCTGCGCCCAAGAAAAAGCCCTTCGGCGGAGGTCGCCAAATCTCCACTGTCATCGCCAACCCCAATATCCTGGCCAACTTCATGGATGTGGATATGGAGGAGGAGGAGGATGATGAAGATCGCACGGTGATGCGGGAGATGCCTCAGGACATCTTGGCCAGCTTCACAGAGAGCTTTGAGGAAGAAGATGATATGGATCGAGTCCCTGAGCCCCTGATGTTTACAGGGGCCTTGGACTCTCGTGATCTGGCGGTAGCCTTAAGAGACGCTGCCAGCTCCATGGAGAACCCTTTCCCAGCTCCTCCAGCTCCTCCAGCTCCTCCAGCTCCTCCAGCTCCTCCAGCTCCTCCAGCTCCTCCGGCTCCTCCAGCTCCTCCGGCTCCTTTTGTACCCACTCCCAACCCAGCACCCGCAGATGATCTCGCTGCAGCTATGATGAACGCCGTGGCGGGTGTCAATGAGGAGCCGGAACGCTCCAATTTCCAAGACTCCTACCCAGATCCACTCTCAGCTGAACAGGATTCTCTTGCTCCTGAGTTGGACCCTCTCGCCCCCGAGCCTCTGCTCTTCCCGCAGGATCCGCAGGATCCTCAGCCTCCTCGCTTTAGCTCTAAGCCTCCAGTGCCGCTTCACCCCGATGAGATCATGAGCGCGATCGACGAGGAGTTGGATGAAAGCATCAACAAACCCAGGCTGCCTCCTGCGGCTCTGGCTACAGCTGCGGACTTTGCGGCCCTCTCTCCCGTTCGCCCTTCTACAGAGAGCAGCGCAGAGGTTCGAGTCAGCCGCAGCCACCCTCAGATACAACCAGCCCCCAGCCGAAGGACGCTTTATGGTCTCTTGGCCCTCCTGGTTTTGGTTTTGGGAGGGGGAGGCTATTGGTTCTTTTTCCTTAAAGAGTCACCCGGTAACAGCAAGATCTCCCGAACTCGCCGAAGCAAGTCCAAAGCGGTAGCACCTAAAGATCAGGCATTGAAGCCCCCCAAACCCGACATGGGGCTTAAGCCTATCGCTAAGGCCTCTCCTGATGCTGCTCTCGCTCCTGATGCTCAGCCCGCCCCCCCTCCTCGAAAGATGGTAGCCTTCCTCCTGGAGAGTAGGCCCAGGGCTCGGGTCTTCATGGGAGAGAAGGATCTGGGAAAGACCCCTGTTGGGCTTCAAATCAACGAGAAGGTGACCTATACCCTCAAAGCCAAAAACTATCATGATCTTGAGCATGAGGTGGATCCAGAAGCTTTAGAAAAAGGGAGCGGTGCCCTTCCCAAAGTCAAGCTCAAGTTAAAGAGAAAGAAACGCAAGGGAGGAAAAACTCCAGGCAAAGGACAGCCTGGAAAGAAGCCACCCAATAATGATCTCAAGAACCCCTTTGAGAAGAGTGGGTTAAAGAACCCTTTCGGCTGAGGCAGCTCCAAGGCCTCGGAGGCGGCGACGCATGATTCGACTCGGAGTGCTCCTCTTCGCGCTGTTGATGAGCTTTGCCCAGGCACAAGCTCCCAACGAGCGGGCTCGGCGGCTCTTTATGGAGGGCAGCCAGAATTATTCAGCCAAGCGTTACCCTCAAGCGCTGGCTGCCTTTCGCGAAGCTCATGAGCTGAGCAACCACCCCTTAATGCTCTTTAACATCGCCAAGGTGTACGAAGCGATGGATGATCTCCCCCAAGCGATCATCTACTACAATCGATACATCGCAACTGGGCCTGATGATGCAGAGGGCAGCAGAGCGCGTATTAAGGCATTGGAGGCTAAGCTCAGAAGCTGGGCCGTAGTAGAACTCCTGAGCGAGCCCCCAGGAGCGACGGTCTATCTCGATAAGCTGAATAACCCTCCTCGGGGAGAGACCCCCATCAAGCTCCCTGTCGCCTCTGGACGACACACCCTGTATCTGAAGATGAAGGGGCATCGTACCCAGAAGCGGGTGGTCAATCTAAAAGCCAAGTCCAATATGAAGGTGATCGTGCCGATGATCGCCATCCTCCCTTTAGTGATGATCAAGAGCGATCCTCCAGGGGCTCGCGTCTATTTTGATGAGGGTGAGCAGTTGGGATTGGCTCCGATAAACCAGGGTCTCAGAGCAGGACCTCACACTGTTCGCCTGGAGAAGGCGGGCTATCAATCGATGAGCCAAAGTTTTACGCTTAAGTCCAGCCACAGCGCCAACTCCCCTTTGATCATCCATCTCAAGCTCAAGAAGGGCAGCCCCCCCGGCGAGTTGCTGCTGAACATCAATCGAGAGGTGGAGGTCTTTATCGATGGCTCTCCCAAGGGCCGCAGCCCTCTCCCTCGACTTTCTCTCTCTGCTGGGAGCCACCAACTTGAGCTGCGCCTTGGAGAGCGAATCCTCCACCGAGAGCTGATCAACATCCAAGAGGAGCAGCTCAATCGCTTGGAGATTGAGTTGGAGGAGAAGGGCACAAAGATCCCTCCCGTACAGGGAGGAGGAAAAGAGACTGGAGCAGGGAAGAGCACTGGAGGAGGCTTTAAGCGAGAGACCTTGGGCTGGGTCCTGATGGGCCTCGGTGGGGCGGTTATCTTGGGGGGCGGTGTGACCGGTTTTATGGCAACAGGAACAGACTCAGAGCTGAACGACTGCCGCCAAGACCCCTACTGTGTGCAGAGGGATCGTGAGTTGGAGTTGGCTGATGATGTTCGCAGTCAGAGCTTGACCACAGATCTCCTCTTGGGCAGCGGTGTCGCTATCGCTGCGACCGGCGCTGTCCTCACCTTTCTCTTAGGAAAGGACAGCCCCTCTGTCACTTGGCAGCCCCTAAAAGAGGGTGGGCTCGCCGTAGGCCGGATCGAATTCTGAGGTTTTTTATGAGGACTTTCATGATTTCAATCCTTTTTCGTTTCTTTACAGGACTCTCTCTGATTCTGAGCCTCTCGGCCTGTAGCCTGATGCTGGATCCAGAGAACTGCAGCAGCGACAGCGACTGTGAAGGGGGGATCTGCCAGGATGGTATCTGTCTCCTCCCTCAGGGAGGCAGCGACGCAGAAGGTGAAGCGGATGGAGAGAGTTCAGAAGATGAAGATCTCCCCGATGAGAGGCTCAACGATCTCTCTGTTCCCGATGTCATTGAGGAGGATCTCAGCTCTCCAGAGGCTGGAGATCTGTTTATTGAGGATGAGGGTATCCAAGATCAAGGAGGCCTCGAAATCAGGCCTGATCTTGTACCCATTCCTGTCGCTCCCCAATGTGAGATCTTCAGCCCTCTCCCTGAGGAGTCTCTGACTCGAGAGGATCATGTAGAGGTTCAACTGAGAGTCTCAGATCCTGATACTCCTCTAGAGGCCCTGGATGTGCGCCTCAATGGAGAGGTGCTTGAGCTGGACGAGGAGGGAGGCTACAGCGGAGATCTTGAGCTGGATGAGGGTCTTAACCCGATCCAACTCCAGGTTGAAGATCCAGATGGAGAGCGCTGTGAACTTGAGCTGGAGATCAGCCGAGACAGCACCGCGCCGGTGTTGGAGTTGAGCCGCCCCCAGACAGGAGAAGATCTCACCGCCAACAGCTCCTATCTTGTACGATTCCAGGTCAATGATGAGCACTTCCTCCCCAAGCTATTCCTTAATGATGAGCTGTGGGATGAGGGGCTTCGCTGGTTTGAGGATCAGAGCGCTGAGCTGCGCCTTGAGCTTCAAGAGGGGGAGAACCTCTTTCGGCTCAAGGTTGAGGATGAACTGGGCAACAGCTCTCAAGAGGTCTCGCTGCGCTTGGAGATGGATAGCCAACCTCCTGATCTTCAGATCCTAGCTCCTCAAGATGGTGATCGGGTTGGGACAGATCAGATCTTACTGCGGGGTCATGTCAGCGAGGAGGCTGCGCTCAACCACGCGCCAGTGATCATCCAGGTGATCTCCGCTGAGGGAACCCTGACCTACGGAGAGGATCCCGCCATCTATACCGATCGGGCTGGAGATTTCTCTCAGAACGTAGAACTCCGTGAGGGAGAGAACCAACTCCGGGTTTGTGTCACAGATCAAGTGGGCAATAACCGCTGTGAGACGGTGCGGGTAGAGATGCAGGTGGAGGAGGCTTGCGCGGCCTTGACAGGAGCTGCTCCAGGCCAACTGGAAGAGGGGATTGTCTATCTCTCCTCAGCGAATTCTCAAATCCAAGGCAGTATCTGCCCCGGTGTAAACTCAGTGACTCTGCGCCTGGGTGAGCAGCCGGTAGAAGCCAGCCTTCAGGGAGAACACTTCCAAATCGATCTCAACCTCCCTGAGCCAGGGGAGTATACAGCCACGCTGGAGGCGGACACTCTGGGCTCTCATTTTGAGTTCGATTTTCAGATCCTCTATGACGCAACCCCTCCCGAGGTGGAGGTTCAGGAGCTTCAGGAGGCTGGTCTGCTCCTCCAGTGTACCCGCGCTGAGCATCTCTCGGTCTGTGGGCTGGCTCGGGATCCAGAGAGTGGGCTCGGTGAGGCTGTTACCCTCAACGGCCTGGAAGTGTTTGTCCAAGACAATGGAAATTTCTGTTTGGAGGTCCCTTTGGAGATCTCCGGTTTGGAACAAGCAGACTTTCTACTGGAGGCTCAGGCCACCAACCGCGTGGGCCTGAGCAGCTCAGCACAGCAGTTGATTGATGTTGATCGCCAAGCCCCAACCCTGGATTGGGATCATCCAGATCAGTCCTGGTTGGGCGGAGGGGCAGAGGGGACTCTCCTTTCCGGTCAGATCAGAGATGGGGTCTGCTCAGTCAACTCTATGAGGTTCATCGGTCTGAGAGCTGTCCC
Organism: uncultured Nannocystaceae bacterium; assembly: GCA_964384025.1. Taxonomy (GTDB): domain Bacteria; phylum Myxococcota_A; class Bradymonadia; order UBA7976; family UBA1532; genus CAYLJJ01. The sequence continues at coordinate 37,519 of CAYLJJ010000057.1, read as the reverse complement.
CATCCAAGAGGATCTTCGCTTTGAAATGAGAGAGGATTTTGCTGATGGTGAGCAGACGGTCCGAGTCCAACTTATGGATCAGGCGGGCAATATGCGAGAGTTGGAGTACAGCTTCTATGTGGACACGGTAGACCCTCTGATCACGATGAACAGCGCGGCCTTCCTGATCACCGCTGAAGATGAGGTGGAGATCGTCGCTGAGGTCAGCGATCTGGCCTCTGGGCTGCGCAGCGCTCGCATCGATGGAAGCGTGGTCAACCCCAGCCCTTCATCGCGGCCTGGATGGTCTGAGATCCGTAGACGAGTCAACATCCTTGATCGGGTTGAGGGGGATCCTCCCCGAGTCATCTTGGAGATTGAAATTGAGGACTTGGTGGGAAATCAAGCCAACGCTCAGGTTGAGGTTACTTTGGATCGGATGCCTCCTGTGGTCGAGATAGAGCACCCTGCTCCAGGCGCAGCGATCTCTCCCCCCCTCTCGGTGACTGGTCGAGTCAATGATCCGGGCGGTGGTGGGGTAGAGCAGATCAGTGTCAATGGTCAAGCCGCTGTGATCAATCATGCTCAGGGGACCTGGTTTGCCTCTCAGGTTCCTGTAGGTCCAGACCGCCTTCTCCATATAGAGGCCAGTGATACCTTAGAGAATCAGACCGAGCCCCAGGATATTGAGGTCTCAATCCTGGAATTTGGTGAGGTGGCCCCCTCTGAGTTGGGCTTAGAGGGCATAACAGGGATCAGCTGGCTTGGCGTAGAGGACAGCAATTTCGATGGAAGGTTAGACCTCCTGGCCCTCAGTGATCGCCCTGAGAGCGTCTCACTGCGTCTTATCTTAGGAGCAGCTGGCTATGAACAACAGCCGTTGGAGCTCCCAAAGGGCTTCAGCGATGTAGTTCAAGGGGACTTTGACAGCGATGGAGACGCTGATCTGATCTTCTTAGGCGAGCAGAGCAGCGTCTGGCTTCAGGAGCAGGGCGGTGCCTTACTCCAGGTGGAGAACACAGGCTTACCTCCGCGAAGCCGCGCCGCTTCTGTAGGAGATGTCAATCGAGATGGCCGCCTGGATCTCCTGCTTCAGGGAGAGCTACAGGGGCTCTTCTTGGGGCTCAACGATGGCAGTTTTCAAAATGGGGCGATCAGCACTCTAGATGAATGCCCTGATGAGAACCCCTGTGCGCGTCTCAGTGAGGCAGCTCAGGTTGAGCTTCTGCCTCTCAATGATGATGGAGTCCTTGATGCTTTGGCCATCGGCGAAGCGGGGCTTCAGATCTGGCACGGACAGCGTGATCAAAGCTTCCTCTCAGTGCAAACTCAGCAGATGCCAGGTCACCACCTCGCCTTAGGAGATCCAGATGGAGACGCCAGCCTAGAGGTGTTGACCTTGGGTGCTCAGCTTGAGCTCTTAGATGAGGCTCCCCAAACCCTAGGGGCTGGAATGGATGGGGGGCTTAGACTGGCCGATTTAGATGGAGACAACCGAGACGAGATCCTGATCTTTGGAACTGGAGGGCTTCAAATTTGGACCTGGACCGAGGCGGGCTATCAAGCCCGAGATTGGCCAGGGCTCCCTGAACTTTCTGGTGTCTCAGCTCTCTTGGCGCGAGATCTGGACCTTGATGGCGATGTGGATCTGCTCTTAGCGACAGAGCAAGGGCTACGCTACTTTCGCTCCAACCTAAGCTTGCTGCGGCCTGAGCTTCGCTATATCTTCGTGAGCGTACGCCGCAGCGATGATCCGAGCTCTGGGGCGGGAGATGCCATTGGAGCCCAGCTCTATCTGGAGCTTGAAGGCGGCCCTCCCTTTGATCGGGTCAGCTTGCCTCCTACCTTTGGTCCCATCAGTCTGCCCATCGCAGAGCTTGAGGGTGTCAGTGTCCAGGTCCGCTATCTAGATCTTGGTGAAGAGGAGAATAACCGAGAGGAGCGCCTTATCCTCGCTGGAACCAGCGTTCAATTCATCGATCTCTAAAGTTTGCTCTAACAGGGGGCTCATATCAGGCAGATCGATAGTTTACTCTAACAGGGGGCTCATATCGGGTAGATCGATGGGAGGAGGAGGGGGCAGGTTAGAGCGCCGGGCGGCGAGGACCTTAATCGAATAGTGCAGCTCCTTCTCGTGATAGACGTGGAGGAGCTGGACAGTGACGCTGCCCTCATCACATTGAATCACCTCAAAGAGCACTGGTTTGCTATCCTGACCCTTGGCCTGGAAACGATCTCCCAGGGCGGGAGACATCCCATCGGGGAACTCCTCCAGCGGAACGACGCGGCTGCTGGTAAACTCGCGAGGGACCAACTCGCCAGGGGGGATCAAGCCCTCGCGTTGCTCACCCACCCGCATCCCCTTCATCGCCTTAGCTAGACCAGGGAGGATGCGCTCTGAACCCATCTTAAATGTGAGGGGACCCTGCTCTTCAGAGGACTCTAGGAGTAAGCCCTCTGCGCTTCTCAGGCTGTATTCAATCGTGACCACCAAGCCATCTGAAATCTCCATGGTTGACTCCCCTCTTGATTGATAGGGATCAAGATATCGGGAGCCAAGGGCGTTGTCACCCCCCCCCGAAACACTCTGGAGGACTCAGATCTTCTGGGCTGGGGTTACGCTCTTCGTTGGGATCGCTAAAGAGGATCGGCTCAGCTCTGATCTTCTCGATGGCGAAACTGTAGCTGTCGAGTTCACCATCCTCATCAGCATCGTGGCTCAGAGGCTCGTTGATGAGGAAATCAGCGAGCCTAATTTCGCTGCCATTTAAGTTAAAAGCGACCTGTTCTACATCTGACTGCCGCAGATAACCGTTCAAAGTGATCTCCAGAGTTAAGGCACCATCATTTTCATGTACCTGGATAGAGATCTCAACGGTGGCGGGGAAGCGTACCCAACAAATGCGTGATTCGGTGGTGCCATCTTCCAGCTCTACGTTAACTCGGCTGGAGGGGACATTGAGCATAAACTCCACTGGCCCTTCAGAGAACCACTGGTTATCTTGGTACCAGAACCCTGGGTAGCCCTGGATGGGTAGATTATGGTTGAAAGCATAGGTCCCGGTCTCTTCAATTCCGTTCCCGACGCTAAAGAGGTAACGGTCGCTCTCATCATAACCTCCAGGTTCAAAGAGGAGATTCAGCTCACCCATGGCGACAGTGGAATTTAACATGCCTTCTAAGATAGCCGCTGCTGTAACAGGAGCGAGGACACCCGGCTCCTCATCTGTGCCCACCTGAACCAAACGAAAATAGTTGGGGCGTGGATCAACACGGCAAATTCCTCCCATACAGGAGTGGCTGGCGCCGCACTGATCCCCGCCAGGCTCGCAGGCAAGGCCCGTGTCCAATTGAGGAGGGAAGGCTGAATCCAAGGCGAGTAGATCAGGGGCGACATCTAGGGCAGCGTCTATGACAGAGATGTCAGCTTGGAGGTCAGGCTGAGGTTCGGTATCTTGGCTGACATTCATGTCAGAGATCAGGACAACGTCACCACCCTGATCCAGGAGAATTTGATCTTGTTCTAGAGCGCTGTCTACCGGAGCTCCTGCGGCGCCGCTGTCCTGCACCCCTCCGCCCCCCGCATTCTGATCGGCGGTGACAGCGGCGTCATCTGTGGTCAGACTCGTTGAGCCCTCTCCATCATCACAGGCAGAGAGGAGCAGGGCTAAGGTTGGGATCAATAGGAGGAGTCTATACATCTCGGACCTCATCATCATGATTCAGGGCGGGGCTCAGCAGAAAGCATACCATCAGGCTTAGAGGGTTTAGCGCCGACTTCGGGGGATTGAGCAGTAGGGTGGGGTACGCCCCACCCCTGCGGCGAGGTTACCCACCACATGAGCAGAGAGAGAGTCTCCCTCAAAGACAAACTGCCAAGCATCTGGCTGACCATCCCCGTTGCTGTCCTCTTCGGCGTCTACATTGTAGATATCCAGGAGATCCTCAAAGCGCATATTGGTCTCTCGATGAACGATCTCCAAACGGTGTGCTGCGTCTGGAGTGATGATGCCTGTCAGGCTGAGGGCCGCTGAAGGCCGCCCCTCTTCAAGGCGTATCCGCACTTGAACCGAGGCCACCACCGAGAGCGATTGATAGTTGCACTCTCCTACCGGAGACTCTCCATCGCTCGATTTGGGCTTGGGCAGGAAGAGGTGGATATACTCCTCCATAGGCTGGATCTCATAACAGACATCAAATTCAGAGCAAGCTGCCATCGGCTGAGCGATGCCCTGAACGACAGGCAGATCGGGGTTGGGAGAGAAGGACATGGTCAGCCCCCCCCCTCCGCTGGGCTGTCCCTGAATGATCCAAGCATGACGAGGCTCCTCAACACCCGGCATTCCTGACTGGTTGCGATCCAGATAGACCAGAAAGTTGTAATCAAAGTCGTAGATATAGCGGTTGAAGATCGCTTGGATAAACTCAGAAAGTTCCGCAGGGGCGGTGACCCGTACTTGGCTGATTCGAAAACCCTCTCCAGTGAAGTCAAGGAGGCAGACCTGCTCTTCAGGGTGGCAGCGCTCATAGGGTTCTATGCAATCCTCATCTCGTTGACACTCTGGTGGGGTCCCCTCATCAGGGACCCCCTCATCTAAGATCGCCTCGTCGAGCTTCTCCTCGGGAAGCAGGGCGTCAGGGAGAGGCAAAGCCGCGTCAGGTTGGGGTAGCCCCAAATCAGGAAACTCGGGGGGAGGATCTGGCTCCTCAGTCGGAGAAGGAGGATCTGGCGGAGGGGGAGAAGAGGAAGGCTCTTGTGGCTTGGGGCGAGCTGAAGGTGCAGGAGGAAAGCGGGGAGGATCTCCTGTTGCTAAGGTCTCCGACCAACCTTGGGGCCTAAACTGATTTCGCTTGGGGGATTGTGTACCTTGGGGTAGGCGAGCGCGACCTCGCTCCGTATAGATCGCCGCCTCTCCTCCAGGAACGATGACAGACCAAACCGCCTCATTCAGCTCCAGGATCACCACCCCTCCCTGGGTCCGGCCCGCGTCAAAGAGTAGCCAGCCGATCTCTGTGCTGACCTCTCCCGAGGGGATCGTCAGTAGGGTCATTCGTACCGGCTGTCTGATTTTATGAGGTCCAACATGCTCATCGAGCCTCCAGAGAGAGCCTGTGACAGCGGCTCCCATCTGGGCCAACTCTTGGACCCCTTTCTGTTCTGAAAAGGAGAGCGCTGCTCGTGTCGCGCCATCTCGCATCACCGCTTCATTAGCAGTTCCTTGAAGAAAGGCGGCCAAACGCTCCGCCTCCAGACGACAGCGACGATCATCGTTTCCTAAGAGATAGAAGAGAAGGGCCGCCATCATCAGGCCCAGGATCGCTACTACGACCAAAATCTCGATGAGGGTCATCCCCCGCTTATGGCGCATTCAGCTCCTCCGCCTGAAAACCGAGGCTGAGAGTCTATCGCAGAAGCGGTTGCTTTTAGAAACTGCCGTTGGAGGGGCCGTCGTTGCTCTGGTAAACAGGGCGGCAGTCTGGATCGAGGTTAGGGCCAGAGCAGCGATAGACGCTGTACTTATTGACCGCTTGGTCTTCATGTTCATGGATGGTGATCTCGCAACCTGAGAGATCTTTCGCTGCGGTACGAAAGGCCAACCACCCAGAGAGGCCCAAGGGAACCGTACACTCTTCTAAGTGGTCATCACAGGGGCCATCAGGGGCGCCTAAGCTGGGTTCAACAGGGTGCTCCTCAGCACCATTGCGTTGGATACCCTGCGCCTCTAAAGCAAAGCCGCTCCCCCGCTCATCGGAGCAGCTCCACTCAACGGCGTCGATCTCACAGCCCCCAAAGGCATCCAAAGCCAAACCCTCGGTCATATCTTGAACGCCTATCCAGGCTGCTTCAGAGGGATGAGCGGCGCCTCCATCTGACCCGGGCTCGACAGCTCCACCTGCGCCGCTGCCCGCAGTACCTCCACCTCCATCCCCAGCTGATGTACCCCCTTCGCCTCCATGAGCAGAACCGTCGCCCTCTTCAAAGAGGACCGGCTCAAGTTCAGATTCACAGGCCAACAAAGAGAGGGAGAGCAAGACAAGAGAGAAAAATCGCATTTGGAGAGGATATCTCAGGTGGCTCCTGAACGTCAGCTCATTTTGTGTAACTTCTCTTCTCCTTGTAGACTCTATTGACAATAGTTCTCAGTCTCAATAGCTTAAACGCTTCATAAGGAGAGCAGATGACCCTGGCGGATCTTCGACCCTCTGAGCGAGCTGTCCTTCTCCAAGTTGGAGGAGAGCGCAGCCTGAGACGGCGCCTTCTGGAGTTGGGTTTTCTCCCAGGCACCGCCGTAACCCTCAAGAAGGTGGCCCTATTTCGAGATCCTCTGGAGTTTGAGCTGCGGCACAGTCGGATCTCCATCCGGCGCAGAGAGGCTTCGGCCATCACGGTTCAACCAGCCTGAGTTGAAATCATATGCCCTACACCAGTTTTATTCGACGCTTCCCTCAACTGGGAGAGACTTGGTTACAGCTTCAGGAGGCGGGGGTTGAGGGTCCTTTAGAACTCAAGAGTCGCCGCTTGATCCAGCTGGCCTTCGCTATGGGTGCTCAGCAGGAGGAGACGCTCTGCTCCGTGATCCGCAAGGCTCTGGCGGCGGGGGTAACTGAGGAGGAGTTTGATCAGCTCGTGGTCCTTTGTGCTGGGGCGATCGGTTTGCCCAACGCCGTGCGGCTCCACGCGCTGATCCGAGAGGTCACCGAGAAGGCCAACTGCGGGCTCATCTAGTCGCAGGTTGGCGTGAAGAGCCTTAAGCTTCTCCAACTCCCCGTTCCACCTCCGGCGGCCTTGGCAGCAACAGGCAACCTGCCTCTCGCAGCAGGCTACCTAGCAGAAGCCCTCAGCCCTCTCCAAGATCATCTCCAAACAGAGATCCTCTGTGGCTCCTATGTTGATCAGGAGGGAGATCGGCAACTCGCTGAGCGTCTGGCCCGCTCTGAGCCAGACTTTCTGGGCCTCTCCCTCTATCTTTGGAACGCAGAGCGCAGTCTCCATCTGGCCCAAGAAGTTCAGCGCCGCTCCCCTCATACTCAGATCATCCTGGGTGGCCCAGAGTTGGCCCCAGGCTCTTGGCTCCTGAAGAAGCGGGGCTGGGATCTGGCCCTTCAGGGAGAAGCAGAGGGGAGCCTGCCTCAGCTGATGGCGCGGCTCCTGAAGGGCTTAGAGCCTGAACCCGTTCCAGGTTTGATCCTCCCAGGCTCTCTACCGTTCCCTCCTGTCCAACCCAAGGGGGATCTACCTCCCTCTCCCTATCTCAGCGGACAGCTCTCCGTAGAAAGCACCGCCTATATCGAGACGGTACGAGGCTGTCGCTCCCGCTGCGAATACTGCTTCTATCCTCGGAGCAGCCCAGGGCTGCGTACGCTCCCGATGGAAGATCTAGAACTCTTGCTCGTTCACCTCCAAGAGCAGGGCGCTGAGGAGCTGGTCTTTCTGGATCCCAGTTTCAATCATCGCCCAGAGTTTGATCTCCTGCTTCAGCACCTCAAGGGGTGGATGCGCTCCGGTTTCGCTGAGGTTCGTGGAGAGAGCCTCAGCCCGCAACAGGCCCTGGCTCTAAAAGAGGCGGGCTTTGATCGCCTAGAGCTGGGTCTTCAGTCGATCAACCCTCGCACCCTGGCGGGGATTAAGCGGGGGGGAGATCCTCACAAGGTCCTGCGGAGCGCCCAACGGCTCAAGGCTCTGGGGCTCAATCTCCTGGTGGATCTGATCATCGGCCTGCCTGGAGACAGCGCTGATGATATTCGAAGAGGCTTTGAGGCTCTCCTGAGGCATGATTTGGCAGAGGAGGCACAGATCTTTCCCCTCTCTGTCTTGCCTGGGACCGCCCTTAGAGCCCGCTCCAAGCTGCGCTATCAGAGACGCCCTCCCTATCAGATTCAAGGAACAGCGCTGCTTGATGAGGAGGAGATCGCAGGGTTGCTCCTGGAGGGTGAACAGATCCTAGATCAGCGCCTGGATGAGTCTCTTAGGCCCCATTTGGTCGCCTCAGATCCTCAACGCTTAGACAGCTTCCATCTCAACCTTGATGAGCCCCTCCTGGCCCCTCAACCGGGCGCGGCGCACTGCACTCTCTGGTTAGAAGCAGAGGAACTCTTCAGCCAGCGACGACGCCTCCGGGCCGCTCTAGAGGCCCGCCTCAGCATCGACCCTTACTGCAGCTTAGATGTGGTCCTGGCCCCCCAGCAGCCCTTCCCTCTGGATCTCCTTGACCTCATCCGAGGGATCTTTAAAGCAGCTCCTCAGCACTACAACAGTCGCCGCTTGAATCATCGGGGAGAGGACGCAGCGCGGCGCCTCTGCCTGATTCTCCCAAGGCGAAACAGCTTTGGCCCCGACGAGCTGGAGCTGCTCTCCTACGAGCTGCCGATCTTTCGCCGGATGTCCAGCACAGAGGCGCTTCAAAATCTGGAGGCTCTGGGAACACCGGTCTCAGCGCTGATCGAGACCGAGCAGCTTGAGGAGAAGGAGTGGCGAGCACTCCAAGAGGCTGATCCTGAGGCGATCTGCTTTCGAAGCCGGATCTTAGAGCTGAGATGGTGTCGGGAGGTCTTGGGCCTGGGAGGCTGACTCAGAAGCTGGTGATCCTCAATGGGGCCTTAGGCGCGATAGATGCGCATCTCCATGGTCACGGGGGTGTGGGGACGGTCCCGACGATCCCGAGGCTCCTGAGTGATCATCTGCAACACCTCGATGCCCTCAACCACCTCACCGAAGACGGCGTGCTTATTGTCCAGCCAGTGGGTGGGCACCTCGGTGATAAAGAACTGGCTGCCGCCGGTATTGGGGCCTGCGTTGGCCATGCTGAAGATGCCAGGGCGGTTATGGCGCAGCTCAGGGTGAAACTCATCCTGGATCTTATAGCCAGGTCCCCCAGTCCCAACCCCTTGGGGGCAACCCGCTTGGACCATAAATTGAGGGATCACACGGTGGAAGATAAGGCCATTATAAAAAGGCTTCCCCGTAGTCACGCCCATCGCCAAGTTAACAAAGTTGGCTACGGTCTTTGGGGCCTGATGCTCGAAGAGACGACCACGGATCTGGCCCAGGCGGGTCTTGATCTCGACATAGAGGTCGCCCTCTCCAGGAACATTGATGGGAGCAGGGGTAAAGAAGCGAGGCATCTGAAAGATCTCCTGTGGAAAGATGTGTTGGGGACCATAGGGCAGCTGGATTTTCAGCGCAATCCATCAATCTGTCCCGAGGGGCTGAAACTCCAAGCGACCTCCCTCAAAGAGGGGCTGCTTTAGAAGCCCCTCCTCTCTGAGACAGGGGGCCTCAAACCCAGGGGGACAGGGAGCAAAGCTTCGACACCCTCGCCGCCGCGCCTTTGCAGCGAAGCCAAAGCCGGTCCAGCGATAGATCCGGCTGATACAGAGGCCAGCGCTCCGCTCTAAGCTCAAGAGCCAAACAGCCTGGGGGTTTCTCCAGAGCTGAAAAGCCTCTAAAGAGTTCGCCAGCGCGCTGCCTCGCCATAGCTCTCTAAAGCCCTCGGCCCTCAGCCCCAACACCCAGACCGCCCGATGAGGCTCAGGCTCCGCATGGCGAGGGACCTGACTCCAGACCCCCAAAATGATCTCCACTCGACCATCTTCATCCAGATCAGCCAGCCCTGCTTGGAAAGCGCGATAAACAGGGCTGATCAGATCACCTTGAGGGCGTGGAAGCCTGAGGAAGCTTCGATCTGCGCCCCGTCTCTCTCCTGGGTGGTGGTGCCACTCTAGGCGCTCTTCTCGACCATCCCCATCGAGATCTGCGCTTAGGAGGAGGGGAGCAAAGAGCCAGAGCACTGTAGATCTCTTGAAGGAGCATAACGATCAAGGAGCGCCTTGGGAGGGCGCTCTACGGCGGTCAAGCGGCTGGTGAGGATGTCACTCTCTCCATTCTCAAACCAGAGGAGGTTATCTACTGAGGGCTCTCCCAGGGGTTCAAGGCCCCGCAGAGAGGGCCGAACGGCGCCGAAGAGCTGTCGCCCTAGGGCGGGATGCTCCTCTTGCCATGTACCGCTCCAAAGATCCCGTACGCCGACGCAGCGCTGATCATGAACATGGTACTCCGTGTTGTGGGTGATATAGAGGGTGTTGCGCCTCCGGTTGGGTCCAGTATAAGCCATCCTTCTCCTCTCTCTTGATGCTCACCTACATCTAGGTCAGGTTTTGAGATCCAGCAAGAAAATGGCTTAGATCCCCTCTCTACTCCTCAAGGAAGTCTCTGAATTGGTCTAAAAACAGGCAAAGGGGTTCAAGCTGTGAGCCTACCGCGGTCTCATCTGAGAGCACGATCCCTCCCCAACCTCCCTTCAACAGATTATAGAGATGCACAACCTCAGAGCGAGTGGGTTCAGGGGCTGAAATCATATGCTCTAAAACCTGCCCAGCCAAATGCACAGGGTGTTGAAGTTGGGGGATCAGGGTCTGGAGCTGAGCCTGAATGGCAGGTAGAGCGAAGATCCCCGCTTGAGCCCCCATATCTCCTCGGCAGAGCCAAAGCTCATCGAAGGCGGCGTCGATCTCAGCCAGAGAGGAGATCGCCTCAGGGCGCTCGATTTTGGCGATGAGAGGTTGATCTGTGTAGGTCCGAAGAAGGGCAGCCTCATCTCCACCGTGAACAAAGGAGTAGGCAAACTGAAACTCTAGAGAGGAGGTCGCACAGATCGCGATCTGTTGTCGATCTCGCTCCAAAAGCTGCCTGCGCCCAATCGGGTGTCTGGGACGGTTGATCCCCTTACGACTGCTGAGCGGCCCCTGTCGCTCAACTTTAAGGAGCGCTCGCTCTTTGGAGATCTCCAGGACTCGTGCTTGAACTCGAGCATCATTGAGGTAGAGCAGCTCTCCCGGTTTTAGGGCTTCAAACAGCTCTGGATGAGGAACCGGGACCACTCCAGGCTCTTTAGAGATCGCGGAGAGGCACAGCTCGAGTTCTAAGGGGGTTTGTTCAACTTGGGGGTACTCCCCGATGCGCATCTTGGCGCCCTGTAGGTCCAGTAAGAGGGGGATTGTGCGCCCCTCCTCCTGAAAGATCTGCCTGAGGCGCTCCAACCAACTTTGAAGCGCCCCCAGGCTGAGGTGTGAGCCGTTCAGGCGGAAGCGATCCGCGCTCTGAAGGAGTCTGCCAATCACGTTCGGCTCAGCGCTGGCGGGTCCCAGGCTCATCGTGATCTGAAAGCGGCTCATCTCTCTCATTTCTGCGTCTTGGTTGTAGATCAATTTTGCTCTCTGAGGAGCGCCTCCAGCTCCAGGGCTGCGCTCAGCTCCCCCTCCACAAGCTCCAAGGCGCTCTCTAACTCTGGCTCCTCTTCAGCTCCCTCTCTACTGGAGAGCAAAAGCGCCTTCAAACGAAGACTTCGAAGCGCTGCCTGAATCTGTTCAAGGCGTTTCTCCAGTCGTGTTCGACTTTGAAGCAGTTTCAAAAACAGGGCCTGCTCGCCGGGAGTCGCGCTTGGAGAGGGTCCCCTCTCTAAAGTTTCGTTCACACGATCCAGTCGAAGCAGCAAGGCCTCAATCTGCTCCAGGCTGCGCTCCAAACTCAACTCAAAGTTCCACTGTAGACCCTCTGTCTTGGGGGGATCCTGGCGAAGGGCTCTCAGATCCTGCGTACAGCGGTCCATCTGAAGCTGAGCCTCGGGAGAGAGGGTTGGGAGCCTCCTCTGTTTAAGCTGTTTCGGTCGCCCGTAAGAGGAGAGGCCATACCAAACCAAGGCAAACCCCCAAACGATCAGGGGATAGGGGAACCAGATCACCGCGCTGGCGCGATCCAAATCAAAGCGTATGGGGACGGCGTTAAGGAGAAAAAGGAGCAAAGCACCCAGAACATAGAGGAGCAGATGCTTTTTAAAACTCAACAGGGAGCCCTCCATCAGCAGGCGCTTAAAGCGCTCCACGGTTGTATAGTCTGGTGGTTCAGAAAGGGATAGCCTCAAAAAAAACAGCAGCTCTCTTCCAAAGCAAAGCTCTAAGATCTTCCAATCGGTCCAAGATTTTGCAGCGCAACGTTTCTTCACACTCAGTACATACCTGCTTCAACTGAACGCATCATATTGGTAACACGCCAAAGGAGACCTCTCCCAAAGGAGCCCGAGATGAAGAGTCGCACTTACATCATCATTGCGCTGATCACGCTGTTTAGCCTCGGCGGAGCAGGCATCGCCTTCGCAGGCTGGTCAGGCTTCCACTCCGGCAGGAAGATGAACCATATGAAGAAGTTCATCGAGTGGCGGATCGACGATGCACTTGATGAGGTCAAGGCCAGCGATGCTCAGAAGGAGCGCGTTCAGTCGCTCGCTGATGCTCTCTTTGAAAAGGTCAGCGCCGAGTTTGGTGATCGCGAGGCGAGCCGCCAGGCCTTCATCAACGCCTTTCGTACCGAGAGCCCCGATAAAGAGGCGGTGCGCACCCTGATCGATGCTCGCATTGAGGCTGCACGGCGGGTGGCCTACGCAGCAGCTGATGCAGCCTTCCAGGTTCATGAAACCCTTGAGGCTGAACAGCGAGTTGAGCTGCTTAAGATCATCGAGTCTCATCACACACGCTGATATCGTCAGGGTCTGTTCGAGGAGAATCAGCGAACTCTGGACAAACCCTTATGAACGCCCCCACGCTCAACGCACTGCTTGTTGAAGATGATGCACGGCTCGCCGATCTGCTGCGAGCCTATCTGGCGCGTCATCAAATCGAAGTCACCGTCGCCTCTGATGGGGAGACTGGCCTCACCCTCGCGCTGCAACGCGCCTTCGATGTGGTCCTGCTCGACCTGATGCTCCCTGGCCTCGATGGGATCGAGCTGTGTCGATCCCTCCGAGAGCGCTCAGATGTGCCTGTGATCATGCTCAGCGCGCGGGGTGAAGAGGTGGATAGGGTGATGGGCCTTGAGCTGGGAGCGGATGATTACCTGCCCAAACCCTTCTCACCGCGAGAGCTGCTCGCGCGCATCCGAGCGGTTGTTAGACGCGCTCAGGGTCACCTGCTTCCGCATAGACCCAGCCTTCGCCGAGGGTCGCTGCGGCTTGATCCGGGCAGTCGGACTGCCGATCTGAATGGCTTGACCTTAACCTTGACCAGCTATGAGTTCGCCCTGCTATATGCCCTCGCCGAACGCGCTGGGCGTGTCCTGGCTCGAGAGCAGCTCATCGAACTCGCAGGCAAGGATGCTGCTGAAAGCTTTGATCGTTCGGTAGATGTTCACATCAGTCGGCTGCGCAGCAAGCTGGGTGACGATCCACGTCAACCACGGTTCATCCGCACTGTACGTGGACTTGGCTATCTCTTCCTCAAACAGCGATGAGCGGCTCGACTCAGCTCCCAGTGCACCGCCTCCTGTTTTGGCGTATGTATCGCTATAACCTCGCCATCCTTCTCACGGTTGGTCTCTTCCTGATCATCTTTGTAGGACACTTTAAGAAGAAGTCACCTTGGCATCGAACGCCGCTGGCTGTAGCTGAGGAGCTGCGCGCCCAATCTCCTCAAGATCTTCAGACCCGTACACGCTCTCTGGCTCGGGTCCTCGCGGTAGATCTGGCGGTCTATCAAGATGACGGTCAGCAGCTCTCAATGGCGGGCGAACAGCCGCTGTTTGCCCTTGAACCAGAGGAGCTTGACGCTCTTGAGCCCAACAAAGGGGAATTTGTCGGAGGACATCGGGTTGCCGTGGAGCTTGACGCACAGCGATATCTGCTGCTGCGTTGGAGGGGGGGCGATCCCGCCATCTTGCTGTGGGGAGTGGGGGGAGTGCTGCTGCTGCTGGGGCTGATCTCCTGGCCACGCGCTCGCGCCGTTGCTCGCCCCCTTGAGGCGATCATGAAGATCACAGATCGTCTGGGTGAAGGTGCGCTCAACGCGCGCGTTGGTCCCCTCCCACGAGCGCCCAAAGATATGGCTCGCCTCGCCGAGGCGATCGATCAGATGGCTGATCGCATCAACCATCTCCGTCAACATGAGCGCTCCTTGCTCGCTGCAGTCAGCCACGAGCTGCGCACCCCTATGGCTCGGATCCGGATCGCCCTGGAATGGGCAGCGGAGGAGGGCACTTTGCCCGCTCAGCTTGAGGGGGCTGAGGCTGACCTGGCCGAGCTGGAAAGCCTGGTGAAGGATGTACTGGCCTCTGTCCGACTGCAGACCGAGAGCACCTTTCCTCTTAAGATGAGGATCTGTAACTTAGCTGAACTCGCGCGCTTAGAGGTTGCTCAGTTTAGACGACATCATCCAAACCGTTCGGTAGAGCTTGAGGTTGTTGAAGCGGAATGCTGCGTCGATCCACATCTGCTGCGTCGGGTCCTGAACAACTTACTCTCAAACGCGGAGCGATACACCGATGGATCGATCCGTCTGGAAGCTGAGCTTCAAGATGAGCGATATCTCTTCAGGGTGCTGGATCGAGGTCCTGGCCTCTCCAAGGAGGAGTTGATGCATCTCTTTGAGCCCTTCTTCCGCGCTGAGAGCAGCCGAGCGCGCGTGACCGGAGGCGTGGGCATGGGGATGACCCTATGTAAGCGTATCGTCGAGGCGCACGGAGGTGAGATCAGAGCAGATCTGCGCGTAGGAGGGGGCTTGTCATTTCAGCTCTGGCTCCCTCGTGAAGATTCAAGCGCTGGGAATTTTCTTCGACACAGGGAGGAGAGAGTTTTATCCTGAGCGTCCGTCGATGCAGAGGTTTTGGGTTCTTTGACATACTCTCTGATCTTCTGTCCCCCTCGGCGAAAGCAAAGCAGCGCAGAAGCGAAAAGGCACTTTACAAACTTCGATGGAGCCTAACGGTGAGCAGATCATGGATGAGGTGGCTACTGTGGCTGCTCTTTTGGACATCTAATGCCTGGGCTGAGCCTGTGAAGTTGGGCGTAGATCTTTTGCTGACGAAGCAGATAGACCTCATCAAAGGCAAACGGCTGGGGCTGATCACCAACGCCTCGGGGGTGGATGGCCAACTCAACCTCACCGCAGATCGCTTGGCACAAGATAAGCGGGTCAAGCTCGTTCAACTCTATGCTCCAGAGCATGGGATCCGCGGCGCGGAGAAGGCAGGTCGTAAGCTCTCCGACAGCCGCGATAGGATAACGGGGTTGCCTGTCCAGAGCCTCTTTGGAAAGCAGCGGGCCCCCACCATCGCTTCTCTAAAGAAGATCGATCCGCTCATCTTTGATATCCAGGATGTGGGTTCGCGCACCTATACCTATACCTCTACCATGGGCGCCTCAATGCAAGCCGCTGCTCGTGCCAAGATCCCCTTTGTGGTTTTGGACCGACCCAACCCGCTGGGTGGTGAGCTGTTTGAGGGTCCCATCCGCGCACGCAAACATAAAAGCTTTATCGGATGGGGACCGATCCCCGTCTCCCACGGTTTGACCGCCGGTGAGCTGGCTCGCTACTACAATAAGGTGCTCGGGATAGGCTGTGATCTTCGGGTAGTGAAGATGGAGGGCTGGCGCCGTAATATGGTCTGGGCGGACACCGGCTTACCCTGGGTGCCCACCTCACCAGGTATCCCCCATGCGCTCCACGCCCACCTCTATATCGCCACGGGTATGGTGGGTGGCATCTCCAAGAATGTGAACGAGGGGGTGGGCACGACCATGCCCTTTGAGACGATCGCCGCCAAGTTTATTGATCCTGTGCGCTTCAGCGCAGCGCTCACAGCGGCAGAGCTACCGGGGATCCGCTTTCGCCCCATCAGCTATCGGCCCTACTACAGCCGCTTTAGGGGACAGCTTCTTCACGGCGTACAGCTGATGCCCACGAACAATCATCTTCTCCGCCCACTGCGCACCGCCTTGACGATCTTGGTGACGCTTGAGCGCCTTTATCCCAAGCAGATGAAGTTTCGCGAGGCGCGCTCATATGCTCGCGTATGGGGTAACCTTGAGGTGATGAAGCGAGTGAAGGCGGGTGAGGATGTAGCCACCATTGAGGCGAGCTGGGCGGCGGATCTCAAGGGCTTCGCTGAGCGACGCGCCTCGATCCTTCTCTATCCATGAAGTTCTGCTTCAGGTCCTTCTTGGCTTGACCATCGAAGAGCGCTGATCTCTTCACATGCTCTAAAAAGAGCAGCTCTATCGTGTTGGCCAGAGGGCGAAATGGCACTCTTTGCCATGCTCACTTCAATCTTGAGATTTGCTATCTCAACCTCAAGGCCCTGTATTCAGAGACCCTCACATGCGAAAAAGATCTTGATGAGACTGGAGGTCAGATGAGCCGCTTTGAAGAGATGGAAGATGCTCGCGCTATCCAGCGTCGCCCCAGCTGGCCCCTCTTTCTGCTGCTCCTTGGGCTCCTTGGCGGCCTCGCCTACCTGTTAGAGGCGAGCCTCAACGCTTTAGAGCCTCGACGAGTGCTCGTCGCGGTCTCTATCGAGGGTCTCTGGGCTGAGGGCTCCAGCGCCGCAGCAGCCTTCACCGATCGCCTCAACGATCAGCTAGAAGAGCAAGGTTTTCTTCCTCTGCGGGGGGGCGATCCTCAACTCTCAGCCGCTTTGGAGGAGGGGGAAGAGCTGCTGGAGGTGGCGAGGCGTTTTAAAGCAGCTTTCCTGCTCAGCGGCGAGGTGCTCCTCGACCTCAAGGAGCTGCCTATCGAGGGGGGCTATCATGAGGGGCGCTATCAAGCTGAACTCCAACTCCAACACCTGGATGAGAAAGAGGGAATGACGCTCTCTTTTAAGGGTTGGGGTGGTGCGCGGGAGCTGGAATCTCTACGCAACCTCCTGGGCCGCAGCGCCGCTGATCGGGCGCTGGGATTGAGCCTGCCTCCGCTGATCATGCATCCGAATATCCAGCAGCTCTTAAAAGAGGACGCAGAGACTATCGCCGCCCTCCAACCTGCTCAGAACCATGTCGCTGCTCATAACCAAGGTTTGCGCAATCGGAGGCTGGCGCTTAAAGCGCTGATGAAGCGCCGCGAGAGGAACCAGCGTGGTCCTGCTCCTCTGAAGTTTCATGGTCAAGGAGACGAGGAGGATGGCCTCTGTGGAGGTGGTCCCTGGGGCTATCTTGTTAAGACTGAGGCGATCTCCGCTCATATCTCTTCCAAACAGATGAAGATGAGCTATCGCGAGGAGCTGGAAACTCTAGAGCGCTATACACCCAAAGGTACGCGAGAATCCCTCTGGAGTGGCTATAACCTCTACGGCTATCCCGGGGTCTCTAAGGATGGTCGAGTACTGGCCTTCTCAGAGGATCTCTTTGGTTGGGCTAAGACTGTCACCCTCCTGGGAGATGAGTTAAGGCGCCTACAGATCGATCCTGAGTCCCGCTTCTCAGAGCTGCGCCCCTCCTGGAGGGCTCGTTATCTGGCCCTTTATCGTCGAAGCTGTCCCCGCTGCCCCCAGAGCCTCCTCATCTTAGAGACCAAGGAGGGGCAGGAGCGCTTTCATAAGCCCGCCGCGAAAGGGCGCTTTGGAGGCTTCGCTTGGCTGGGTGATCAGCGCTTCCTCTTCGCCTATACCCCCGCACCTCCTGAACCAGAGGAGAAGGAGGAGGGAAAGAAAGAGATTGAACCCAAGGAGACCCCTGAGTGTGCCCTCTGGCTTATGAACTTAGAGGGGAAGGAGGCGAAGCCCTCGCTGCTTAGAGCGTTATCGGCTCGCTGTAGTTGGTTGGCGTCGGGTCCTAAAGGAGAGCGAGCTGTCATGCTCCTCAGCGGAGCAGAGCAGGCGCTGGGGATCTTGGATATCTCGACAGGGAGATTGCAACAACACCCGCTGGAGGGTAGGGCCTCAGCGCCTCTTTTAATGGAGGATGGCCGCCTTATCCTGAGCTGGATCCCTCCTGGAGAGGCAGATGAGGAGATCGCGCTCCTCGACCTCGATGGAGAGCTACATCGCCTCACTCAGAATGATCAACGAGATCGCTATCCCCAGCGAGTGGGGGATCGTATTTACTTTGAGTCTCTGGGTATGGATCCTGATTTTCCCAGGCGGCAGACCAGCCTGATCGCCTCTCTCCCTCTGCCCTCAACCAACAGCGATTGAAACGATATGAGCTTTGATCCTGCTCGAGATCGTCTCATCCATCGAAGCCGCTGGGGTAGCCTGGGGCTGGCGCTGATGAGCCTCCTTCCCTATGAGGTGATCGACGCTCAGCCTCAATTTCTCTGGCAACTTTGGGGAGAGCTGGCGCCAGCGGGGCTCCTGGCTGCGCTGAGCCCAGCGCTCTTAGGGCTCAGCATTCTGTTGATGGGTCTCCTGGCCCCTCGCTCTCTAGAGCGCGGTCTCCTGCTGCTTTTGGGAGCTGGGGCTCTGGGTCTCTGGTTGGGCGCTGAGGCCAACGCCTGGGAGTTGATGCCTCTCCCCAACGTCGAGCACCCCTTTGGGAGCCTCTTGATCCTGGGGATGGTCAGCGCCGGCGCCAGCCTCAGCGCCTCAGACAACCTACGCAAGCGAGGGCAGGTTCTCCTATTGATGGCTGCTCTGATGACCCTGGGTTTCTATCTTTGGCCTCACCAGGGAGAAGCTCAGTTAGAGGCTCTCCTCCAACTCCTCGATGCTCTTGGAGAGCCTCACCCCTGGCCCATCAAGTTGGGCTTTGGAGTGATGATCACGCTCCTGCTCTGGCCTGCATTGTTGGCGCTCTTGGGGTTACGTTTCCTCTTCAATCCTGCCCAAGATTCCCAACCCATCCTGAGCATCATCGCTCTCTATGGCCTGCCTCTGATCCTCGGCATGATGCTCCTACGGAGCCTACCCAACATAGATGGCTGGGAGTTTTTTCGTGCCCTGGGTCTGATCTTTAGCCTCGCGGCTTGCACCGCCCTGCTGACCTCAGCCCTAGAGACAAGCCTGAGTCATCCTTTAAGCCTCCCCCCCCTCATCCTCCCTGGGGGCTTGGCTTTGGCGCTTCTCTTAAACCTGCTCCTTCTCATTCAACCTCCTCAAAAGGAGATCAACTGGACCCTCAAGCCTCCCAACCCACAGGCGGAGCTGCTCTTCTCTGAGTTGATCCCTCAATGGAATCGAGCCCGTCTGATTTGGGATCAAAGTGCCCGTTTCAAGAGCAGCGCTCAAGCTCAGATTCAGCTCAGGCGGCAAGCGAATGAGATGGTGAAGCTGGGGCAGGAGCTGGGGCTTGGATCTGTGCTGAAACGGCTCAGCAAGGAGACAGAAAATCTCCAACTGGCAGGTCGTCGCTGGTACCGTTTATTGGCTGAGGTCAACGCCGCCATTCGTGCGCAGGGCTTACCCTATTATCTGGACCCTACGGTCTTTCTTTACCGTCTTGATGGCGATATGAGGCGGCACTTCCAGATGCGCAGCTACCGAGTGGAAGCACTGCAGCGTTTTCAGGTGCAAGGAGTACAGCTCAGCACTCTAGAGGTAAAACGCTTAGATACTCAAGGAGGAGACAGCCCCCTGCTGGGCTTCTCACGGGATCGTCAACCCTTTGCGATCATCCAATTGGAGGAGAGCGAGCGCTTCTATCGTCGTCTGAAAGAGGCCGCAGAGGAGGGCAGCTGCGGTGAAGCTCGGTGGCCTGAGGCGATTTCTGGGATGCGTGTCTGTGGTGAGAACCTGGGCTCCTGGTTGGGAGAATCAGCATCACTCCTCATCGCCATCGTCCGTCGTCATGAGTTACAACATCAGATCGATGGTCCCCATCTACCGCTCTCTGCCGCAGTCCTGAGGAGGCTCTCAGGCTACCCTTCTGAGTTTAAGAAGCGGGTCAATCGAGAACTCTCCGCCTATATAGCTGAGCTGAGCGTCGAGGAGGTCGATCCTCATCTGGGACTGGTGCAGCTCTTGGATTTTGCTCTTAACTCAGCTCAGGGACCTCTTCACCATACAGCGTTGATCACCTTGGAGAGTCTGGTTAGAGCGGACTGTTATGGTGCAGGGACTCAAGCTGATCCAAAGGCAGCACTAAGAGCTTTTCAGGAACTGGCGGCCCTGAGCCCTGAGGCCTTACGCGCACAGGCCGCTCAAACCTGGGCGCGACTCTATGGTGAACCTCTGCCTCTGGTGAAGATGTGATGAGCTGATCATCTCAGAGTATAGAGCTGATATACTTCTTCATCAGACAATGTTCGTCCATATATTCTAACCTCATCAATCATACCATTGAAATCATTGTCATTATACCAGTCTCCACCTATCCTCATCTGGTTCGTAAGCGCCAGAACATCAGATAAGACTACCTCCCTTTGTAGATTACCATTCATATAAAGCTTTACGATTCGCCCATTAGGATTATAGCTTGCGACGACATGATACCATCTATTTATTTGAGCCTCAGTCGTACTTTCCCACCATTGATCAGCTCCACCATCATCAACGCCAATCTGAACATGGTTACCCCAACACTTGTTTCGAATATAGAAATGTTGACGATTTCCTGTGCTTCCAACGCCAATAATCCCATTTCCATTACTATTATTCATATTAAACCAAGCCGAAATTGTAACTGGAGTATTTCCAGCATTATATCCATTTATGCTAGAGAGCGTTATGAAATCGTCGTTTCCATCAAATTGATATGCACCAGAACCATCCAGGCCTGCATTGTCAGAATGTATTGCTCCACTTACTACACCATCATTACCATTTCCTGATTGGTCATTTGTATTCTGATTTAGATTCCACTGAACTAATAGGTCTTGTACGTTAGGTTCTCCTATGTTCGGATCTATATTTTGAGTCCTCATTCCATAGAGATTTTGAACATCTGAATCTGATAACACGCGATTATAAACATAAACTTCGTCAATCATGCCATTGAAATCATTGTCGTTATACCAATCACCACCGATCCTCATCTGATCTGTGAGTGCCAAGTCATTAGAAAGAGTAACTTCTTTCTGCAATATGCCATCTATATAAAGTTTAACAACTCGACCATTGGGGTTATAGCTTGCGGCGACATGATACCATCTATTCGTTTGAGCTATAGTCGTGCTTTCCCACCATTGATCAGCTCCACCATCATCGACTCCAATCTGAACATGCTCACCCCAACATTTATTGCGAATGTAGAAATGTTGGCGGTTACCTGTACTTCCAATCCCGATAATTCCATTCCCAGATGTGTTATTCATATTAAACCATGCTGCGATCGTAACTGGAGTGTTCCCTGCACTATAACCGTTGATATTAGAAAGTGTTACAAAATCATCGCTTCCATCAAACTGGTATGCGCCTGTGCTATTAAGTCCACCATTTGGTGAATGTGTTGCTCCTGTTACTGTACCGTGATTGTTATTTCCAGATTTATCTTGAGCACCCTGGTCTAAATCCCAATTTACCAGAAGTCCCTGACCCAATCTGCTTATATCGTCAGACTTAAATCCCCCCATAGGTTCCCATCCATCACCGTTATAGATACGAATGTCATTGTTTAAGTTACTAAAATAGAACAACCCTCTCTGGGGGTTTTCTGGAGGAGCATTTAAAGGCACCATTTGTGCGATATTTGCACCTATCGTGTTTGTTTCTACACGGTCAACTGTGACTGTTCCTGTAAATTCTCCATTTACTCCCGATAAAACTCCGCCTACTGAAAGATTCCCGCTGGTGCCTGTATCTTGATCCACACGCATAAACGTGGTCGCCTGATGTCCATCCACCAAATCAACATCCAGATCTGAGTTGGCTCCATCGACGGTCAACAGTAGATCGAGAAGCACTGCAGCCGTAGCTGGATCGATCGTGTTGAGCAGCTCAGAGCTGTCATGGCCATCGAGTCGATCAAGATCTAGACCGGAACCCTGCCCATCGACGGTCAACAGCAGGTTGAGAAGCTGAACTGCTGAGGCTGGATCTACGGCTTTAAGAAGCTCAGCGCTGTCATGACCATCAAGGCGATCAGCATCCAGACCAGAGTGAGTTCCATCGGTGCTGAGAAGCAACTCGATCAGCTGAGCAGCGGTGCGGATAAAGGCGCTGCTGTCGTGGCCATCCAAGTGATCGACATCTAAGCCCGAGCCAACCCCGTCAGCAGCTAAAACCAGGACCATGACCTGATCATCATTGTGTAAGAAGGCCGCGCTGTCGATGCCATCGAGGGTGTCTGCGTCAAGGCCCGAGTCGGCTCCATCCACACTCTTGATGGCCGTTAGAACAGCTTGAGGAGTATCATAGCCCACACCGTCGTTGGCACCGGGTACCGGAGGTCCCACCCAATTGCCGGTCTCATTGATGACTTGCTGACCACCCACATGGACGCTCTGAGGGCTGATGTCACCCACCGCGTCCTGAGCCGTCAATGCATAAGGAGCGCTGGCCAACTGTGCTCGAGGCAGCAACTCAACGCCATCGATAGAGACTCCCAAGAAGCGCGGATCGGCAGCAAAGGCTTCGCCAAAGGCGGTCTGCGTACCCAGAAGTAGACTGTAGTAGCCACCGCTGAGGTTGAGGTTGTGCTCCTCAAACCACAGCACAGCCCCGCCCTGTTCCTGCTCGTAGAGATCAAAGCGAAGCTGGGCTGCCCCCTCATATGGAACGCCCTGTGCGTTGGTGATAAAGCCCTCTTGGTGTATCGTCACCGGTATCGCCAAGGCAACACCGGGCAGAAGTAAAAACAGGACGAGCCATCGCATGGTTGACCTCAGGTAAATTTAAATTGTCATGAAAGAATACATGGATAGAGGAGGCTGAAGTATCGCTTTTTTGAATATGTACTGGATAATCCACAGGGAGCTTTGAATAAAGAGATGGGAAGCAAAACAAGTTTTCTCGAGCTTCTGAAAGGAAAACATCAACAAACTAAAAAGTGATTGGTGATGTTTGTAGAGAGAATACTTAGCCTTGAAGACTCTCTCGAAGGGCACGAAAAAGAGCACGGCTGGATTTAGGGGGCAGCTCCTGTTCCTGCTCTTTACGTGCACGGCGCCAGAGTTGCCGAAGTTTCTTTCTATCCCCTCCGTGAGCTTCGATAAACTGCTCTACCGCTTCATCCCCCTCCTGGATGAGACGATCTCGCCAAGCTTCTAGAGCCTGAAAAGCTGTTCGTCCCGCCTTGACCCTCTGTGCTCTTTCCTCCATGAGCTGCTCTAGAGCCTCAGTGTCTGTCTCCCGCAGCAGCTTAGCGATATAGCGAAGTTGACGACGACGCCCGCTGTCGAGCCTCATCCCCACGACCTTCTGCATGGCATCCTGGAGTTGAGTCTCTAGAGGAAGCAGGATGCGCTCCTCCTGAGGCAGGGCCAGGATCTGCTCTCCCAGTTTATAGAGACGATCAGCGCGCTCTCGTCGAGCCTGCCGTCGCTCTGTACGGTCCATCTCTGTGTAATCAGGTTTCATGCTCTGGACCCTCGCACTTGGGGCTGGCAATCAAAAGAGAAAACGCTCAGATTCTCTGTATGAGTGCCCCCAAGAGACGAGCCAAAATCTACACACGCAAAGGAGACACAGGGATGACCTCTCTGGTGAGCGGCCAGCGTGTTTCTAAGGACAGCCTGCGGGTCTCCTGCTATGGCTGTATCGATGAGCTGAACGCCCACACCGCAGCGGCCCGCCTGACCTGTACCTCTATGGGACAGAGCAGCCTCGCCGATACTCTGCTCTGGGTGCAGCGTAGCCTCTTTAGCCTTGGCTCTGAGTTGGCCACCCTTCCAGAAGAGATGAGTCCAAAACAGGACCGAATCTGTACCTGTGATGTTGAGCGTTTGGAAGAGAGCATCGACGACTTCAGCCTGCTTCTGCCTCCCTTAAAAAATTTTATTCTTCCGGGAGGCTGCCGCTCCAGCGTAGAGCTACACATCGCTCGTACGGTTTGCCGTCGAGCAGAGCGGCTCTGTGTCAGTATCGGAGACTGTTCTCCGAGCCTCCTGGCCTTCCTCAACCGCTTGAGTGATGCCTTCTTTGTCTGGAGTCGCTGGTCTGCGATCATGGCGGGCTCTCTAGAAACCATCTGGACTCCCAGAACAGCTCCAGGCGAAGAGCGAATTTAAGCTGAAATCTATGCTGAAAACCTTATTTTTTAAGACTCTTCTACATATTCCAATATATCTCCGGGTTGGCAATCAAGCGTTCTACAGATTGCATCAAGTGTTGTGAACCTAATCGCTCTTGCCCGGCCTGTTTTCAATACTGAAAGGTTTTGCTCTGTGATACCGATCATCTCCGCAAGTTGTTTGGATTTGCATTTCCGTTTTGCCAACATAACATCGAGATTTACAATTATTGACATGATGTTTTATACCGTAAGCCGATTATCATTGTTTATTTTGCGACCTTCTTCCATGATTCGACTTATAATTATGATTATTATCGCGATAATAATCTCTTTAACATGGCTGCTTCCAAAACTGAGCCTTAAAGTCCTCTCTCCCACAGGGTTATCGAATGTTTTGGCAAGAACAAACATTGTATTTTCAAACATATTTGCGAATACATTTAAAAAGACTAGCTTTCCAATGAATTTAAACTGGGCAACATTGGCTAGTTCAAAATACGAAGCTTTTTCATAGAGTCTGAAAAGCCTTTTTAAGCTGATCAATGCGAGTATAAGAATCGTAGCTGATGGAATTGTTCCAAATATGCCAATCATCCTACTACTCATTGACAGAAAAGATGGAGCATGATCGCCAAACACTCCACTCTGTATCACCGTGGGCAGGTGATTAAAGATCAACCAAAATCCGATAGATACGATTGGGGCCAAAAAAATAGAAATATGGAAAAGAAAACCTAGTTTTCTGCTCATATCTCGGATTTTTAGTTCATTTTTTGTTTCACTCACGATTTTTTTCTCCAATCTGTTCGATGTTTGAACATTCCTTAAATCTTTAGCTCTGTTCGGTGATTAATTATCTAGATTTGAAATTCACAGAATTTCTTTTTTTATCGTTTTTCGCTTAGAAGTTCCCCTTGTTCGCTAATTTCTTATCGTTAATCGATCATTCCACGCAATACTAATCGGGGCTCAGGGATTTGCAAGAGAAAAGGAAGCTCTATCTGAGATTCTTGAAAGCTGAGCCAGAGAGAGTTGTCGAGAAATCATTCACTGGGGGGATAAGGAGGCTTTGAACGAGCTGTTGATATCTGCGCCGTTCTTTGAAGCTATGATCCCGAAAGGAACCGCGCTCGCTTGGGTTTAGCTCCGCCGAAGGCGAGGAGAGAGAGAAAGAAGCAACAAGAGCAGGAGAGCAATGAGGCTGATGAGGATCCCCTGATTGAGCCCTGGGTGTCGGTACTCAAAGCGCAGCTCAGCGCGTCCAGCGGGGAGCTGAACCGCTCGGGCGATATAGTTGGCTCGCAGGATGGGGACCTCCTCGCCGTTGAGCTGGGCTCGCCAACCTGGACTGAAGCTGTCACTGAGGATCAGGAGCCCAGGATGATCGCCCTCGGTCTCGATGAGGATCTCCTCAGGATCGTCTTTGAGAAAATGAGCGTTCCCTGTCGCTCCCTCGTGGGGAGAGATCCCCAGCTCCTGCTCCAGCACAGGCTGCGCGAAGAAGTTATGTCCAGTTTGGAGGCGGTGCTTGAGAGCCGCTGGACGATCCTCTGGCTTTTCCTGAATCCAGGAGCTTGTTCGCCAGAGCCTCGGGAGGGCTTGAGTATCCTCTAGGAGTGCGGCTCGAAGGCCCTTCAGTTGAAGGCGAATCTTCAGACGCCCGCTCTGAAGATGCGGTTTTAACCAGCCTGGGGGGGTCTTATCAGCGATGATATAGTGCCGCACCCCAAAGAGCGCGCCGCCCTCTATCGGCCTGGGGCCCTCCAAGGCTGCGTCTAGAAGCGCGCCCTCCTCGATATCGAGAGGAGGGCCGATGATGGAAATAGAGCGATACTGACCTGAGAAGGAGTAGAGCCCCCCTGTGATACGAGTGCGGGCTTGATGTTCGACAAACGCCTCGCTGTTGGGAGGGAGGCGCACAAAGGGGCGCTTAGGTAGGCGCCGAACCCGCTCATATGGCGCCACCTTCTGTAGATGGCTCAGCAAGGGGCCAGGCTCTGTATAGAGTTCTGGAGGTGCTGAGACCAGAGGGATAGAAGCCACCCTGATGAGATCAAAGGCACCGATGCCCAGTATCAGGAAGCCAAAGCGTCGGTTGCGTGGATAGAAATAGAGGGCTAGGGAGAGCCCTCCCAGGATGGTGAGAGCATGGAGACCATCCGCTTGGAGGCGGGCGACTCCGCGAGCTGCGATCCCATCGCCGTAGCGCTGAGGCACCTCGGCGATCAAGCTCTCCAAGCTGCCCGCGCCTATGATCAGGGCCAAGGCCAGGAGCCCGGTGAAGCTGATGAGCAGCGCGATCCGCTGTCGCACCTCTCCTTGGAAGAGGCGCTCAGCGCCCATCGCCCCCAGAAGAGAGAGCGGCAGGCTCATCCCCGCCGCCCACTTCTCTGGGTAGCGAAAGAGGCCCATACCAGGGATGACTCCATCGGCTAAGGCGTAGAGTCCCCCAAAGCGGCCCAAAGCCATCCAGGCGAAGAAGATGAGCGCTCCCCAGAGCGCTAAGCTCAGGCGGCTCCAGCGGTTTAAGAAAGCAAAAAGCAAAGTCCCAAGCCCCAGATAGAAGCTGTGGATCCAGTAACGATAAGAGTCCAACCAACCATTGGCCCAGAGGGAGTTTTCGGGGAACATCACCCCCCCTGGATAGGGGAAGAGGAGGCTGAGCAGATGGATCGGGTGGGTGGAGAAGGCCATCCTCTCGGTGATCGGACTGGAGACCCCCCGCGCTGAGCTGCTCAAGTTGGACAGGGTGGCTGAGATCTGCGCCCAGGCGATCAACAGGGCCACTCCGATGATCAGCCCCAGATAGAGGAAGGCGCGCCCTCTCCTTTGATGGGTCAGGGCTACAGCGCCGAGGCTGAAGGCGTTGAAATACCAAACCTGCGGTTCACCTCCATACATCATCATCCCCATCGCCGCCCCTGACCAAGCCGCCCAAATCCAGCCCCGACGCTCCACGCTCAAGCTGCGCAGGAAGAGCCAGAGGCTAGCGGGCAGCCAGGCCATCGCCATGACATGATAGGCGTTCTCCTGAATATAGGCGTTAAGGGGGCCAGAGAGAGCGAAGGCCAGAGCACCCAGAAGGGCTGCTTCAGGGCGGAGATGAAGGGAGCGAGCCAGGAGGTAGGCAAAGCCCCCCCCCAACATGAGGTGAAAGATCAGGAGACGGTGCAGCCCAGTGAGCCCTCCCCCCATCAGCAAGGCCAGGAGGTTGAGGGGGTTGAGCGCTGAGGCCGCAGGGTTGCTGATCAGGGGGTAGCCCAGGCCGACAAAGGGCTCCCACTGAGCCAGCTGTCCCTGAGCCCAGCTGGCGTCGATCATCAGACGGTAGGGGGCATACCAGATCGCAAAGTCGTCAAAGCAGAAGGCAGCCTCTCCCACCAAGAAGGGGAGGTAGAGGAAGCTGATCAACCCAAAGAGGAGCAGGAGCATCCAGAGGTCAAGCCTGGAGAGTTGAAGGGGGCTGGAGCGGCTCATCCGAGTCGCCTCCTCGAAAAGATCGTCAAGAGGATCAGGAGCAGCAGCGCCGCCAAACTGGTGAAGATCGCCTGCATCAAGCCTGGATGTTGATACTCAAAGCGGAGTTGAACTCGTCCAGCGGGGACCTCAACCGCGCGGGTGATATAATTACTGCGCAGGATGGGGCGCTCTTCATCGTTTATATAGGCTCGCCAACCGGGACTAAAGCTGTCGCTCAACACCAAGATCCCAGGCTGATCTCCTTCAGTCTCGATGATGATCTTCTCCGGTTCATCTTTGAGGAAGCGAGCGCTTCCACCAGGACCCCCAGGTTTAAAGTTGGGGGCGCTCTCCAAGATGGGCTCCTTGAGGAAGTTATGCCCCGCCTTGAGGCGAGCCTTAAAAGCCTTGAGCGGCTTCTCCGGGTTCTCCTCGATCCAACTCCCTGCTCTCCAAACGCGGGGGAGCGCCTGAGTATCCTCCAGGAGGATCACTCCAAAGCCTTTTAGCTTGAAACGCAGCTTTACGCGACCGCTGGCGATATGCTCCTTGAGCCAGAGAGGGGGAGGTTTATCGGTGATGATGTAGTAACGCACTCCAAAGAGCCCGCCGCCGTTGATGGGATCATCCCCCTTTAGAGCACTCTCTAAAATCTGCCCCTCCAGGAGATTCAGAGGGGGGCCGATGATGGAGATGCTGCGATAGCGCCCAGCGTAGGAGTACATCCCCCCGGTCATCCGTGTGCGGGCTTGGTGCATCACATAAGCGCCCGAGTCTCGGGGCAGGGGGACAAAGGGCTGTCGAGGGATACGGCGCACCCGCGCGTGGGGGGCGTCTTTGAGCATATGCTCTACAATGGGGCCGGGCTCATCATAGATCTCATAGGGAGCTTGGAGCAGGGTAATCTGAGCCACGCGGATGAGATCAAAGGCGCAGACTGCGAGCACTAAGAGGGAAAGCTTGGGCTTTATTCTATGGAGTGAGAGGGCCAGAGCCAAGGCTCCTAAGATGATCAGAGCATGAAGAGCATCCGCTTCCAGGCGCATGATCCCGCGCTCAACCCCTTTATAGATGTGATGTCGGGGCACCTCAGCGATCAAGGGGCCGAGCTGTTCAGCGCCCAAGAGCAGAGCCAAAGAGAGGAGCCCAAGGGCTCCCATAAGCAGCGAGAGACCACGCCAAGCTTCTCCTTTAAAGAGGAGTCGATCAAAGCCATCTGCTCCCAAGAGCGCCAGGGGCAACATCATCGCCCCTGCCCACTTTTCTGGGTAGCGAAAGAGGGTCATACCGGGGATGATCCCATCAGCTAGGGCATAGAGCCCCCCAAAGCGACCCAGGGCCATCCAAGCGAAGAAGAGGATCGCCCCCCAGAGCGCCAAGCTGAGGCGATTTCGCTGAGCCAGGAGGGCAAAGAGCAGGGTTCCGAGGCCGAGATAGAGGCTATGAACCCAGTAGCGATAGGAGTCCAACCAGCCGTGTGCCCAGAGAGAGTTCTCGGGGAAGAGGGCACCTCCAGGGTGAGGAAAGAGCAGGCTGAGCAGGTGGATGGGGTGAGTAGAGAAGGCCATCCGAAAGTGCACTGGAGCGCTGACCCCTCGCGCTGAGTTCTCCAAGTTGCTGAGGGTGGCGGAGATCTGCGCCCAGGCGATCAGCAGGGCCACCCCGATGATCAGCCCCAGATAGAGGAAAGCGCGCCCTCTCCTCTGATGGGTCAGGGCTACCGCGCCCAAGGTGAAGGCGTTGAAGTACCAGACCTGCGGCTCTCCTCCATACATCATCATCCCCATCGCCGCTCCTGACCAAGCGGCCCAGACCCAGCCCCGCGCCTTAGCCTCTAGGCCGCGCAGGAAGAGCCAGAGGCTGGCGGGCAGCCAGGCCATCGCCATAACGTGGTAGGCGTTCTCTTGTATGTAGGCGTTGAGGGGTCCTGAGAGAGCAAAAGCCAGCGCCCCCATCAGGGCCGCCTCAGGGCGCAGCTTGAGGTGGCGTGCCAGGAGGTAGGTAAAGCCTCCTCCCAACATGAGGTGAAAGATCAGCAGACGGTGAAGCCCCAACAATCCCCCTCCCATCAACAGCGCCAGGAGGTTGAGGGGGTTGAGAGCGGAGACCGCAGGGTTACTGATCAGCGGGTAGCCGACGCCTACATAGGGCTCCCAGAGGGGCAATATGCCTGCACTCAGGCTCCTGTCTAACATCAGGCGATAGGGAGCATACCAGATGGAGAAGTCATCAAAGCAGAAGGCGGAGTCCCCGAGCAGGAAGGGGAGGTAGAGATAGCTGATCAGCCCAAAGAGGATCAGGAGCATCCATAGATCAGTTCTCAATCGAGGAGGAGCTGTGCTGTTCATGGAGAGAAAATGACACAGGGAGGAGGGAAGGTACAGGGCTCTCTGAACCCTATCGTTGCCTTGAGCTTTGGATAAAAAAAAAGGCCCCAGAGGGCCTCCTTACAGCGCAGGGCGCTAGACAAAAAAAAAGGCCCAAAGGGCCTCTTTATCAGCGCAGAGCGCTAGGAACTGCTACTCAAGCTCGTCAGCCTTGTAGATACCAGCACCACCGGAAACGTTGTTGTCGCTGCCGACGAGGCCGATGCGCTCGAAGAGGGAGGAGGTTCCGTCACAGTCGAGGTCAGCCTCAGCGCGAGCGGTGAAGGCAGCGCCGGCGCCGGTGCCGCTGGAGCTATAGGTGTAGGAGAAGAAGTGAGGATCATCGATGGCGAAGTTCAGCGCCTGCCAGCTGGAGGAGGACCAATCGAAGTTTCCGCCGGCGGCGTCAGCGTCGTTAGCGGGGTCATGCTTCTTCTGGGAGCCACCAGCACAAGCGAAGATAGCGGGGTTACGAATGGCGTCATCTGGGAACTGGCGCTCGATGATGGCACCAGCGCGAGTGGCGTGCTCATCCTCATAGTAGGAGACGGAGCTGTCAAAGAGCTTCCGCAGGTTCATGGTCGCCTCAGTGGTCTTGGAGCGACGGATGTACTTCATAAAAGCAGGGATGGCCACAGCAGCAAGAATACCGATAATGGCGACAACAATCATCAGCTCGATGAGGGTAAAGGCCTTGAGCTTACGCATTTCTCTCTCCAGTTGTAGGGGAAAACCAAGAAGACTTGGGAATCCCTTGTTTCAAGGTGCTCGAGCATTGAGCATAGGCTGTGCCAAAGATTTTCAAACAGAACTCAGGGCCCTCAGAGAGAGCCCCGACAAAAATTGGCAATTTGGCAGTGACAAATTTTGTCCCAGACAAAAAGTGTCGTTTTTTGCCCTTGGGATCTGCAGAGAAAGAAAGGCCCTATGAAGAGAAAAGCGCTTCGCCTAAGCGCTGGTTTGGCCCTCGCTGGCCCCTGCGCCCTGCTCTTGGCCCTCTGTGCTCCTGGGGAGGGCCTGCTCAACAGCCTGCCGATCCTCAGCCTCTATAGCTTAGCGCTGCTCTCGCTTCCCTCTCTGCTCTTCGCCCTCCTTGAGCAGCCAAACCAGATCTTTCTGCTGCTCCTAGGAGCGAGGCGAGGGGGTAGAAGGCGTTGGCTCTGGCTGCTGCTCCTCCCTGCTTTGATCCTGGCGCTCGACTGGGGGGCTCGTCGCTTTTTGAGCAATCGCCTGGATCTGGTGGCAGACGCGGGACGATTTGTAGGTCTTTTGGCTGGGGCAGGGCTCTTCTATCTACTTCAGCGTCTCCCGCTGCCTCGCCTCGGCCCAGCTCCCAGCGCGAGCCTGCTTACGCTCTCTCTGCTTATGGTCTGGTTTGGACCTTTGACACTCCTCTTTCCAGAGTGGCGTCTCTTCAGCCTGCCTCTCCTCTGCTTGGGGATAGCCGCGAGCCTGCTGCTCTGGGGGAGCCATCTATCTCCAAGGATTCAGCGCTGGGCGCTGGGCGCTGGGCTGCTTTTGAGTTTAATCTCGATGGGGGGTCTCTTGATCCTACGCCCAGGCCCCGCTGCCAAACATCCAGCGGGTCGTATCGCTCTGCGCAGTCTGCGTCTCCTCCTTGATGGGGATGGAGATGGCTTCTCAGCGGCCCTTGAGGGGGGGGACTGTGATGATCAAAACCCTCAGATACATCCTCTGGCGATCGAGATCCTCAAAGATGGCTTAGACAACAACTGTCGAGGAGGGGATTTAAAAGAGCTGCCCCGCCTACCCCGCTCAACGCCCAGCTTGCAGGGTTCTCCCTTAGATGTGGTCCTCATCAGCATCGACACTTGGCGAGGAGACTGCTTCAACGAAGAGATCAGCCCCAATCTCGACATCTTCGCGCAGGGCGGGCGGCGCTTTCTGAGGGCTTATTCGGCAGCCTCCTTTACTGATCTTAGCTTCCGTGCCCTCTTCACGGGTTGGCCTCCCTCAGACTTCGATCATCGTGGAGAGCTGCTGGGGATGGACTCCAGCCTCGCGGAGATTCTCGGCGGCTTGGGCTGGAGGAGTTATGCTTTGCAGCCTCTGGGGGATCTAGGGAAGCTGGTCACCCTGGGTTTTCAATTGATGGATGATCGCTTTAAGGTTTTGCATCTGGATCGTCGAGGCAGCAGCGCCCCTCAGATCACCGCTCGTGCGCTCTCTCTCCTCAAACAACCCAGCGCCCAGCCTCGTTTGGTATGGATCCATTATATTGAGCCCCATCGCCACTATCTGAGCCACCCCGGCTTTGAGCACTTGGGGGACGATCGTCGTGGACGCTATGAGCAGGAGGTGGCTTTTGTAGATCAGAGTATGGCGCCCTTGTTGAGGTGGTTGGCGCGCCCGGAGGTGAGCGCTCACACCGCCACGCTGATCTTCTCTGATCATGGAGAGTATCTGGGAGAACGAGGACGTAAGGGTCACGATCACAGCCTCTATAACCCTGTAGTGCATGTGCCCCTGATCCTGCGGGCTCCAGGGCTCAAGCCTGCCGAAGTTCAGCAGCCTGTCAGTCTCCTGGATCTCTTCCCCACCATCATAGAGCTTTGCCATATTCAGGGGGTCCCCAGACGGGCGGGCTATAGTCTGCTTAAACCCAGACCAAAGGAGCCCCTGCTCTTAGAGGCACGCAGCTCTCTACCCCGTGATCCCAACATCGCTCTCATTCAGGGGGATTGGCTCCTTCATTTTGCAGAGCGAGATGGCCTCTCTGAGCTTTTTAATCTCCAGGAAGATCCAAGCTGTCTGCGAGACCTCTCTGGGACTCTTAAGGCCCCTGCGCTTGAGCTTAAGGCGGCCCTGGATAAGCGCCTGGAGTTTTATCGCAATGATCAGCGCTATACCCAACGACATCAGCGTTGGATTGCTCGTTGGAAAAAGGAATAAGGAGGGTGCTCAAGCTGTTGCCGCTGCCCAACCTACTCAAGAGACCCACGCTGACATCTCTCTCCTACCTGCTTCCGCTGCTCTCTGCTTGTGGTCCTCTCCCCAAAGAGCAGAATCCTCAAGCTGTTCAAGCGAAAGTAGATCCAGCCCAGGCCCTCTCCAAGCTTCTCAAGCTCAGGCTCTTAGAGGGAGGTGCTTTGAGGCTGAGATCACAGCCCACGCTCCTCCTTTATTTTGCAACCTGGTGCGAGGAGTGTATACGTGAGCTGCCCAAGCTGCACAACTTGGAGAGAGAAGAGGGCTTACAGGTGTTAGGGATCACCCTTGATCCTAAACCTCAAGAGGCGATGGCCTCTATTCATCAAGCGTGGAGGCCCTCAAAGATCCTCCTCCCAGATGAGGAGAATCTCAAAGGAGAGAGCCCCTTTGGATCGATAGAGGCGCTCCCAACCAGCTTCCTCCTGGATAGCCGGGGTGCGCTCCTTGAGGTTTTTCATGGCTCTATACCTGTTCAGCACCTGAGGCGGCGGCTCAAGACGCTCAAGATTGCGGAGTGATCACGATGGAGGAGTTCCAGGCATTTTTAGAGCGAGGGGGGGCTTTGATGTTTCCCATCCTGGCCTTCTCTGTGATCGCCCTCACGGTGTTCATCGCGCGGCTCTGGACCCTGCGTCGCGGCTCTGTGATGCCCAGAGATTTCTTGGAGTTGATCCAAGATAAGCTCAAAGAGCAGAAGGCGGAAGAGGCCCTCACCCTCTGTGAGGGCAACCGCTCTACGCTCTCCCGAGTGCTGGCATCGGGGCTGCGCTACGCGGGCCGACCCAGGGAGCAGATCAAGGAGGCCTTTGAGGAGGTGGGGCGCTTAGAGATCGCTCAGCTTGAGCGCTTCGTGGAGCTGCTGGGCACCATCGCATCTGTCACTCCGCTCCTGGGACTATTGGGCACTGTGGTGGGGATGATCGAAGTCTTTCGTGCGGTGGTGAGCGAGGCCGCCAGCTCAGGCGCGGTGGAGCCCGCCAGCCTCGCCAATGGAATCTGGGCAGCCTTATTGACCACGGCGGCGGGGCTCTCAGTCGCGATCCCCTGCTTCCTCGCCTATAAGTTCCTCTATTCTCGAGTCGATCGTCTCTCGATGGAGATGGAGGAGGCGACCCTCAGGGTGCTGGATCTCTTGGCTGGAGACTCTGAATGAACTTCCGCTCCCAAGGCGCTCGACGGGGGCGCCGTGCTGCGGTTGTAGATATGACCGCTCTGGTGGATGTGATCTTTCAACTCCTGATCTTCTTCGTCCTCACCTCCAGCTATGTCAATCAGAGATCTCAGGAAGCAGCGAGGGTACCGGTAGAGCTGCCCGAATCTCAACTTGAGGTGGAGAGCCCTCAGTTTGATGATGTCAGCGTCGTTGTAGATCGAGAGGGGATGATCTCTCTGGATGGAGAGCCGCTCAACTCCACAGAGGAGCTGTTGATGCGCCTGGGCCTCTTGGCGGATAAGAACCCCAACATCATCGTCCTGATTCGAGGAGATCAGAACGCCCCCTACGGCCGCATCGCTGAGGTGATGGCGACCGCGCGTATGCTCCGCCTCAAGGTCAGCGCCCTCCTTCAGGGTGCGCCCTGAGTGTTGCCCCGAAGATGGCCTCATGCTAGACCCATCGTTCTATTGAATCGGGGTAAGCGCCAATCTCAGGGGAGCAAAAAATGGATCCTTTCGCAGAAACACTCTCTCAGCTTGTAGAGACTCAACCAGGCATCCTTGCAGTGATGCTCGCGGATCTGGACGGAGAGGATATCGCGGTTCAACCCCCTTCAGCCAAAGAGGCCCTCAAACTCTGCGCAGCCTATGGTGGGATTGGGCTGAGGCGCCTCGGCACAGCAGGGGGGCTGAGCGGTTTAAAAGAGCTGGAGTATCTGGAGCTGCGTGGCAGCAAGGGAAGCTTCCTCTCCTACCTCCTCGCTGAGGAATATCAGCTGGTCCTATCTCTGGGACAGGGCTTCTCTTCCACTCAGATGATGCCCTCGATCCATCGAGCTCTCAGGCTCCTAAAAGAGCAGCTCTAAGAATGTCCATGTTCTCTCTCCTTTTGCTCTTAGCGATCCCCGATCACAGCCTCTTTGACGCGCTGCTCAAGGCTCATCTCCACAAAGAACGGGTTGATTATGCTGCGATCAAGAAAGATCCTCGCTTTCCGCATTATCTGGCTGAGTTAGAAGCCTGTCACCCTGAGACTCTACCCAATCGAAATGAGAAGATGGCCTTCTGGATCAATGCCTATAATGCCTTCACTATCCGTGGGGTGCTCAGGCACTGGCCCAAGATCAAGAGCGTCAAGGATCCCTATCCAGAGTTTGGCTTCTTCAGACAGATGGATCTTGAGATTGGGGGAAAACGCTATTCTTTGGAGCAGATTGAGGACCAGATCCTCAGGCCTCGTTTCCGAGATCCCAGAATCCACGCGGCCCTCAACAGCGCCAGTGTCTCCTCTCCGCCGTTGGCTCCTTGGGCCTTTCAAGCCAGCAAACTCAGTCGACAGCTCTCAGAGCGCATGAAAGCCTTTATCCTGGATCCCAAACGCAACCGCTTGGGCCAAGAGGCTTTGCTCCTCTCGCCTCTCTTTGATTGGTATGCCAAGGATTTCCAAGCCGCAGGGGGGGTGAGGGCCTATCTCTCTCGCTTCCTCAAGGGAGATCTCAAGGAACAGGTGCTCTCAGCGGAGCGTCTGGGTTTTATGCCCTATGACTGGAGTTTAAACCGCCTGCGTTGACCTTGAAGTCATGGGCTCAACGCTGCCGGATGGAGATGAGAGATTTTAAGGCAGCGTCTACACGGATCATCGCCTCCTCTTCGTCTGGGGTCATCTTGGGACCTCCGGTGTTGCCCACGACGACTCGCGTGGGAGGAACCTTACCCAGAACGCCCTGAATCTCTTTAAAAACTTCGACAAGATTCCGAACCCGCTCCAAGAAGAGATCAAAGCCGGGCTGCTCTGCGAGTTGAAGTCGAACTCTCGCGCCGAGGATCTTGTTCTCCAGGTGTTCTTCCATACGCTGCCTGAGGATCTTAAAGATCTCCGCCTTCTCGGAGCCTTTGAAGTCATCCCCTGTGCTGGGAAGTTGGCACTCGCTCTCAAGACGCTCTGTGGGGCGCAGCTCTCGTGAGACCATGAAGGTGCGAGCGATATCATAAAAGAGAGACATCAACTCCAAGCGGTCAAAATATTTCCCTGGCGTGATCGGAGAGAGA
Source organism: uncultured Nannocystaceae bacterium (assembly GCA_964384025.1). Taxonomy (GTDB): domain Bacteria; phylum Myxococcota_A; class Bradymonadia; order UBA7976; family UBA1532; genus CAYLJJ01. The sequence continues at coordinate 1,695 of CAYLJJ010000057.1, read as the reverse complement.
GAAGCTTTTTCCTGGCTGCGCTCTCGCTTCTTGAGCCCCTCTAAAGCCTCTTGGCTGCGCACAAGAGGCTCTGTCGATTGTCGCCGCCCTCTCTCAAGATTCTGTTCTAGGAGATCATCACTCACGGGCTGTAAGCGAGGCCCGCGTCGTCGGGAGTTACGTATCCCTGTGATGCTCTCAAGAGCGCTGCTCTGGCCATGCAAAGGAGCGGTCTGCCTGCGTTTATTGAGATCTTGCTTCTGAGTCTGCCTTTGAATGGAGCGTTGCAGCTCGTCAGCTCTGGAATCTATAGATGTCCGCTCTTGTGAATCCCGACGTTCTCCTCTCCCGATGACGCTCAAGGGAGAGACCATCCGTTCTTGGCTGCGCATAGGATCTTGGCTCGCCGAGTAGCGTGGAGTGGAGCGGAGGATATGCGCAGGGAAGCGACTGGAGAGTTGGGGAGAGTCTCCTGCGCGGAACCATTTCTTATATGCAGGGTGGTAGATATGATCGTCAGGGTTGATGTTGCCCTGCTCTGCCCAACTCAAGATCAGCTCAAGATCATCTGCGGGGTAGTTTTGCTCTCCTCTTCGGAGCCAGAACTGCTGCTTCTTTCTCCTCTGGGAGCTGGACACAGGTTCGGAGATCCCCAAGGCGCTCTTCAGCTCTCTTAGGTCTTTTGCTCGATACCAAGTTTGGTACTTGGGGGAGTAGACCATATCATCGGGCAGCACACGGCCCGCCTTGGCCCACCTCTGTAGGGTGGCTAGGTCTGAAGCGGGGTAGTCCCGCCCGTCTCGTCGAAGGAGATACTGGTCCATAAAAAACTCTCATTCGATTTAGAGAGCCTTCCCGCAAAATCGCTCTGCGTCGCCTTGTGGGAAAGCTCTAGAGCGCGGGTGATGCTAACACAGCAGCACTTTTCAGCAAGAATTCAGGTCCTCAGTAGCTCACACCTGGCTTCACTTTAAGATCCAACTTAAGAGGAAGAACGGCGCTGGCCTCCCGCAAGCTCTTACCTCCGTAGATCATACGGTAACGAACCCAGGTCGTCATCAGGCGCTTTACATAACCCCGAGTTTCTCGATAGGAGATCAAATCGACAAAGCGATCAATCCTCTCCTCCCCGCGCCCCTTAATCCAAGAGATCACCGCCTTTGGGCCAGCATTGTAGGCCGCCGCGATGAGGGGTTGCTGCCCCTGGAAGCGCAAGCTCAGGGCTTTTAGGTAGTTGCTCCCCATCTTGATATTATCCAGGGGCCTAAAGAGGTCATAGCCTCCCTCGGGTTTGATCTTCGCGGCGGTGCTGGGCATCAGCTGCATCAGCCCCAAGGCATGGGCGGGGCTCACTGCCTCCACACGATAGGCGCTCTCTTTACGAATATAGCTGTGGATCAGCAGAGGCGCGCTCACCTGGAGCTTAGCGATCTTTTGAGCGAAGGCTAAAGGATAGGCGCCATACCAGCTCAGCGCCTCCTCAGGCTGAGGGACCTGCCGCCAAAGCTGAGGGTGCCGCCTGAGGGCCGACAGCATCCCTTGATGAGGCGCTTGAGTGAGGCCGCTCAGATAGAGGATCAGCGCCTCATCTCCCTGACGCTCTAGGCGAGGCATCAGGATGCTTAGAGCACGACGTCCAAAGTCATAGAGCCCTGCCCTCGCTAGGGCGCTGATCTCCTCAACTGCCTCTGCTAAAGCTGGAGGGGGGAGAGGCTT
>CAYLJJ010000056.1:0-44281 GCA_964384025.1 uncultured Nannocystaceae bacterium | reverse complement strand
TTGCGATTCGCTCAATCCGCTTTTCAAAGAACTGACCGGTCAACGCCGGTGGAGGCGGGTTATACGGATCTAACCTCCTGGCCACAAGTCCTTTTTTCCTTTCCCTATTTTTTTTCTATTTTTTGAATGTAAATGTCCAATTTTAAAGCGATATTACTTTATCTTCTTCCTGGAGGCTTTAGAGCAGCTTTTCAAAATTTAGGCAAAGCTGCTCCAAAATTTGCCCAAGATCCTCGCGTGAGAGCCTGGAGCCTTCAAAAATAAAAGCGGGGGAATTTCCAAGAGCCCCTGTTGATTCTGGCTCCTCTGAATGCTATCGGAGGGCGTCTTAAGTGGCCAAGACGTCCAGAAGAACAAGGCGTCCAAAAATCTAGGAGATCATAATGCGTGTTTTGTTGAGCGCTGCTGCTTTGCTGACCCTAAGCTTCTCGGTGGGCGGGTGTAACCCCCCCAAGCCCGCTGGAGAGGCCGTCAAGGAGGCTGAAGGGAACCAAGCTCCTGCCGCCGTTAAAGCCCCAGGAGCAAAAGCTGGAGATGTGGTCAGTAAGCCAGCCAAAGAAGAGACCGGGCCAGTCGCTCGAGTGAACGGCGTTGAGATCTCCCGTGAGAGCTTTAACGCTAAATTCCAAAAGATGACCAAGACCTTCACCGCTCGGAAAAAGCAGATCCCTGAGGGCCTCGCTCAGCGCTACAAGCGCTCCATCCTCAAGCAGCTCATCGACAAGGAGCTGCTCCAACAGAAGATCAAATCGGAGCAGATCGCGGTCACTCCTGAAGAGATGGAGAAGGAGTTCGCCGATTATAAGAAGATGTTCCGCACTGAGAAGAACTTCCAACGCTATCTCAAGAGTTCTGGCGTGAGCATGGAGCAGATCAAAGAGAACATCCGCCACAACCTCTCAGTCACCAAGCTCCTCCAGAAAATAAGCGATCTCAACCTCCCCAAAGAGGAGATTCAGAAATATTACCAAGAGAACAGCAAGCGCTATCAGATCAAGGAGCAGGTCCGAGCCAGCCATATCTTGCTGAAGGTCAAGAAGGGGGAAGAGGATGTTAACATCAAGAAGAAGGCTGATGAACTTTACAAGAAGGCCACGGCAGATGGCGCTGATTTCGCGGCCCTGGCTAAGAAGCATTCTCAGGGACCAACAGGTCCTCGAGGCGGCGATCTCAGCTACTTCACCCGCGGCCGTATGGTGAAAGCCTTTGAGGAGGTCGCCTTCAACATGAAGGTGGCTGAGATCTCCAAGCCGGTGAAGACCAAGTTTGGCTATCACATCATCAAGGTCACAGATCGCAAAGAGGGGAAGCAACGCGGCTTTGATGAGGTCAAAGAGAACATCAAGAAGCTCCTCAGCAACAAAAAGAGCCGTAAGGCGAAGTCAGACCTCCTCAAGAAGCTCAAGGCAGAGGCCAAGATTGAGCGCCTGATCCCTGGTCTGGATAAACCCAGCAAGAAGATCAAGACCCTCAAGGTCCCCCATAACAAAGGTACAGGCATGCTGAAGCATAAGATGAACCCAAAGAAGCTCATCGCTCCTCCTAAGAAGCCCGCGCTCCCCAAGAAGCCCTGAGCTTTCCAAGCTGCCCTGAGCTTTCCAAGCTGCCCCGAGATCCCTCCAAAAAAATCCTGAGCTTTATTTTTCCTTGTGAGAGCCGAGATGGTTGAGGAGCCTTTGGGAGTGTAGACTCCTCAAATGCTTTAAGTGAGAGGAGTCTCCTACTAGGCGCTATGGATATCGCAACCCTCATCGGCCTCGTCGCGGGTGTCGTCCTCATCCTCACCGCCATCCTCTTGGGAGGCTCCCTGAGCCTCTTCATTGATGTCACCTCTCTATTGATCGTGCTTGGAGGCACTGTCTCAACGCTCTTTATTCGTTACCCCATCCCAATCGTCTTTCAGACCGGTTCTGTGATCAAAAACTCCTTCTTCCACAGCTTGAAGAGCCAATCTGAGGTGATCAGCCAATTCATCGAGCTCTCTCAGATCTCTCGAAAAGAGGGGTTGCTGGCGCTGGAACGGATTGAATTTGATGATCCCTTTATGGCTAAGGGGATCAACTATTGCGTGGATGGCGCTGAGACTCGACAGATCGAAGCGATCCTCCTTAAGGAGATCCAGTTTACCAAGGCGAGACATCAAGCCGGTCAGGCGATCCTCCGCGCAGTGAATACCACCGCTCCTGCTTTTGGGATGATTGGAACTCTGGTGGGTTTGGTGAATATGCTCGCGGCGATGGATGATCCCAAATCGATCGGCCCCGCGATGGCCGTCGCCCTCTTGACGACTCTCTACGGTGCGATCATCTCCAACCTCTTTGCCACCCCCCTGGCGGACAAGTTGGAATACTACAGCGGTTTAGAGATCGACCTACGGCTCTTGATGGTTGAGGGGATCTTGGGCCTGAAGCGGGGAGAGAATCCCAGAATGTTGGAGGAGACTCTCTACACCTACCTTGCTCCTAAAGAGCGTGAGGCCCTGAGAGGTCAAGGAGCTTAAGCGGGGATGGCTGAAGAGGAGGAAGAACAGGGAGAGGAAACTGAAGAGTTCAGTGAGGAAACAAAGTGCGCCGAGGGGGCTCCCGAGTGGATGGTCACTTTTGGCGATCTGATGTCTCTGCTCTTAACCTTCTTTATCCTCCTCCTCTCCTTCTCCTCTATGGATGTCGCTCGTTTTAAGGAGATGTCAGGGACGATTAAGGAGGGCTTTGGAGTCCAACTTCCCCGCGAGGAGAGTTCGATCTTGCAGAAGGCTGAGGATATGATCCGCAAAGAGAAGTCGCAGGTAGAGTACAACGCTCGGCGGATCCTCAAGGAACTTAAGCGCCGTTTAGATCCCAGAACCCGACCTCGTCGAAGCGGGCAGATCAACGTGGAGATCTTCGAAACCTACCGAGGTGTGGTCCTGCTCTTCCCAGCCAATGAGGTTTTTCGCCCTGGAACCCTTAACCTTCGCGCTGAAATCAAGCCTCTACTTCATTTTGTGGCTGAGGAGGCACGACAGATCATCGCCACCCGAGGAGATCAACGTCGACCATTTGAGCTGCTTTTGGAGGTGAGAGCGGATCCCAAGGCCCCGATGCACCCAAACTTTAGAGAGGTCTGGTCTCTGAGCAGCGCTCAGGCAGCCACCCTAGGGCTTTTCTTTGAGAATGAAGCACAGCTTGATCCCAGAAATCTGCTGCCTTTGGGACGAGGTGACGCTCCCTCGGATGTGCGACCGGGAGGAAGCAGCTTGAAGGGAGCCAGTGTCGAGTTTCTTTTCCTTTCAGGGGAGTTGACTCCCGAGTGATCTATGGCTGATGAAGATGATGAGGGTGCTGGAGGGGCTATCGAGGAGGAGCAGAAATGCCCTGAAGGGGCACCTGAATGGATGGTCACTTTTGGTGATCTAATGTCTCTACTCTTAACCTTCTTTATCCTTCTGCTCTCCTTCTCCAATATGGAGGCGGTCAAGTATCAGCTCTTCTCTGGCTCGGTGATGAAGGCCTTTGGGGTACAAGAGATAACCCCGGCCTTCGCCCGTCCTCAGGGACGAGAGCTGATCGCCACGGAGTTCGCCATGAAGTTCGATACCCAAAGAATCTTGAACGGGATGAAACGGGCAGTAGAGCGTCACAGTGAGAGGAGCCCCTCTGGGCGGGTTGATATTGAGGTCTTTGAGGATTATCGGGGGGTGATTGTCAGCCTCCAAGAGGAGGCGATGTTTCAGAGGGGGCGCGCCGATCTTCGCCCTACGGTTTGGCCTTTTCTGGATGATGTGTTTCAAGTGGCCCTAGACCACAACGCTCAGATTCAGGCGGGGGCTCACACCGACAATCGCCCCATCCAGACCCCCCGCTTTCCCAACAATGAGCTGCTCTCAGCGGAGCGAGCGGCAGCGGTAATCCTCTATCTACAGGGCATCGCTCCTGATCTACCCCCTGCGCGCTTTGAAGCCGCTGCTCTGGGCGCGAGTCGCCCTCTACTCCCCAACCTGAGCAGCGCTGCTCGACGTAAGAACCGCCGTGTTGAGCTGATCTTCTCTCGTCGCCCCAGGGATCATCGTTAAGCTCCGGCTGGTGAATTGAGCAAGAAAGCGTTCTAATAGAAGCATCTAGAGAATAAAGAGAGGAATGGATGGTGCGTCGCCGCTTCTCCGAAAACTCTGTAATGGTCTCCATCGATGAGGTGCGCGATCTTCTCAAGGAAGAGCTGCCAGCAGAGGCACGAACTCGAGTAGAGCGCAGGCTACCCAAGGAGAGCCCCTCCAGGGAACAGAACTCTATCTTTGTCCCCTCGGCAGCGGAGATCAGCGCGGGCCGGAAAGAGCGTTGGACTGCGGAAGGGACTCATATCGCCCCCATCAAGCTCAAGCGTTCCTGGAAAGGGATTTTGAGGCTCCTTTTCCTTCCCTTGGTGCTCTCTCTGGGGGCTTTGGGTGGAGCCTTTGCCGCCCAGCACTTTAACCCCAGCTCAACGACCCCTCTGATGCTTGCTTTTCAATCGACTCAGCAGCAAGCACAGCAGCTCAATCTGCGCCTTCGCCTCCAAGCTATGCTTGAGTCTGCTGAGGAGCGAAGAGCCCAACTGAGTTCTCTTTTGTCTGATCGCCGACGGCAGGAGGCGGAGCTTCAGGAGCTCAAGGAGGAGCTGGAGCAAGCCAACCTGAAGCTCAGCCGAGAGGAGAAGCAACCAAAAAGCAAAGGAAAAGCCAGATCTAAGCGTCATCGATCCAAGCGCAGTGGTAAGCGTCGCTCACGCCAACGCCGTGCGCGTAAACCGCGTAAACCCCGTAAGCCCTTAAACCGCACGGATAAGAACCTAGATGACCTTATGGACAGTCTTTAAAAAGGAAAAAAATACCTGGATTTTTAATCGAGTAAGAGTTACTTATTCAAGCGTCCAACCATCAAAAATCGCTCCAATATGCTATGGGATAGCTATGATGAGCGAAGGGAAAAAAAGTAACTTGAGAAATACATCAACCAACTCACTGATTTTACTGTTGTTCCTGCCTTTTTTTATCTCTTGCGAGAGTGAGGAAAAAGAGGAAGGAGGACAAGAGATTCCGGGTGAGTCCGCAGAGTGCATCGGAAAGTGCGACTCAGCCTCAGACAAGGTGGAAGAGCAGAGAAAGTACCTTTTTTCTAACTTTGATGAGAACCTAGAGGCTCTGCTCACGCAGGGTGGAGAGGTTGCAGGGATTAATATCAAGCAACACTCCACTTATAGTTATATGGATATCTATATCGATAACCGAGAGTTTGATCTCTACAAAAATAATCTCAGCTTCAGGATCAGAAGAAGAACTTACGACGATGGTTCGATTAATTGGGGAATTCAGCTCAAGAGTGAGATGCTTAACCCAGGCGACGTGAGGATGGAGGTTGAGATCGATCATGAAGATGTGATTGATTACAAAGTCAAATATAAAAACGACAAAATTAAGCTTATAGACCTCCTAGATGAGATCTTTGATTCAGTAGTTAATAAGATTAATGACTCTGATGCAGATTTGAAGCTGGGCAAAGAGCTGGATGCTCTTGAAGAGTGGCTTGAAGATAAGGCCAAAGATTCTGGAAAGGCTCCGTTCAAGAAGCTGAGAGATTTGAAGGATGATCTTGACTTTGATGCTTCCCTGAAATCTCTAAGACCTGTCATTATTGGTCGTTCGACCCGTATTCGTTCACATTGCTATGTTGATCTAAATGATACAATACCTGAACTTTCCTCTCTAGAAGCTTCAGAGATGAATGAGAATAAGGTACCCGCTGAATTACAAGCTGATAATCTTATATGGACGATGGAAGCCTCTTATGACAATGCTGTTTTCTTGCCTATACAGAAAGGAACTTGCGCAGATATGGCTTTAGTTAAAGAATTTGAAGTTGAGAACAAATATCGTCCTCTGGATAATGGACGCTTTATTATGGATATATTCGAGAACGGGTTGATTTCTCAATATGGAATGGTTGTCAAATTAGACTCAAAATATCGCCAATCTGTCGAACAGATCTACCCTGCAGACTTTCTTGGTATCGACTAAACATCTGTCGAGGGAAGCAATCCCTCAACACAGGGTGCCAGGATCGCTTTTCTTAACAAACCCTTAAGCATCAAGAGAGTGCGAAGGAATATGCCAAGGCTTGGTCTCGGTCTCTTTGGAGTGTTCATCCTGATGCTCAGCTGTGGAGCCCGCCCTGACTTAAAGGTTGAGGGGCTCTCTCGCTATCAGGATGAGCGCATCTCTGAGCCCTCAGGCTTGGTCAAGAGCCGACAATGGCCGGGGCTCTTCTGGACTCATAATGACTCAGGAGACAGCAGTCGGATCTTCGCGGTCAGCGCTGACGGAAGCTTCTTGGTTGAATATCAGATCGAGGGTGCTGAGGCGGTAGACTGGGAGGATATCGCCACCGATAACTCTGGCTGGCTCTATATCGCAGATATCGGCAATAACAAAAGCAAACGCCGAGACTTGAAGGTCTATCGGGTCAAGGAGCCCAACCCCCGAGAGGAGAGCGCTCGCCGCCTTAAAGTCGATCGAGAGATTCGCTTTCGTTTCCCTGAACAACAGGAGTTTCCTGATAAGAAGAAGCGCTTTGATACAGAAGCCCTCTTCTGGGTTCCAGGAGCGGGAGAGGGCAAGCTCTTTCTGCTCAGCAAGCGCCGTGGGGATATGAAGACGGTGCTCTATCGCTTTGAAGGGATGGAGGGGGAGGTGCTTCTGAGCCGCCTGGGAGAGTTTGAGTTGGGGGGCGATCCTCTACGCTTTGGAGGTATGGTCACCGCCGCCGATGCCAGCCCCGATGGAGAGCGCCTCGCCGTCTTGACTTATCACGCTCTCTTCCTCTTTGAGCGTGCTGAAGATGACAACTATCTCTCCAAGCCTCTCAAGCGCATCGACTTCAACCAACTCATCACTCAGCAGGCGGAGGCGATCGCCTGGGATGGGGAGGCGATCATCTTTACAAACGAGCAGGGGCAGATCTTTCGCCTAAAGGAGCCTCTCAAGCTGGATCATTTCCCTCCTTCTCAAAAACTTTGAGATCTGAATGTCCCTCTTGACCCCCACTGAGGCCTGTCATCTGGCCCTTGGGCATCAACGCGCAGGGCGCCTTGAGATCGCGGAGCGTCTCTACCGCCGCGTCTTAAAACAGGAGCCCACCCACGCTGACAGCCTGCATCTGTTGGGAGTCCTACGAGGGGATCAAGGAGCACGGCGAGAGGGCCTTCAGCTTATCCGTGAAGCGATTGAGCGTCGCTCAGAGCCTACCTTCTTTAACAGCTTGGGAGAGCTGCTGCGCCTTGAAGGGCGTGGAGAAGAGGCAGAGGTCGCCTATCGTGCTGCCCTTCAGCGAGCGCCTCAAATGGCGGCCCCCCTGAGTAATCTAGGTCTGCTCTTTCAAGCACGTGGGGCCTGGGCAGATGCCGCTGAGGCTCAGCGTCAGGCGATCGGTCGTGATCCTCATCTGGCCAGCGCTCACAATCATCTGGGGCTGAGTTTGGAACGTCAAGGAGAGCTCAGCGAGGCCTTAGGCTGCTATGAGCGCGCTCTTCAGCTTGATCCCCAACTCTTTGAAGCTCTACTCAACCGCTCAGCGGCGCTACACGCTGCGGGGCGGCTTAGAGAGGCTGAAGCGGCAGGCTTAGAGGCGCTTCGGGCTCGGCCTCTACAGCTCTATCAAGCTCCAAATGAGATGATACGGGTGCTGGTGCTGCACAGCTTTGAAGGTCGCTGCTTTCAGCGAGCTGAAGGTGCTGAGGTGCGGGTGGAGAGCGACTCCAACCTCGCACACTTCTTTGATCCTTTGAGCATCAGCCGTCTGGATCTCTTTGTAGAAGCCTGGCGACCTGAGCTGTTGGGGGCTATGAAGCGCTGTGCCTTGGTCTTTAACGCTGTCGGGGCGCCTGAGCGTGCTCCCCATCCCCAAGCTCTAGAGCGAGTCGAGGATCTGCTGGGGTTGTTGGAGCGTCCGGTGATCAACAGGCCTCAGGCAGTCAAGGCCTCCAGCCGCGTTGCGCTGGCTCAGCGACTTCAAGGCATCCCAAACTGGATCATCCCCAAAGTTCAGGCAGCGAAACCCAATAGCCCGATGCACTTCCCTCTGCTCCTGCGACCACGAGGAAGCCATCGAGGGGCTGGCCTAGAGCGGATCTCTTGTGAAGCTGAGGCTGCGCGCTGGTTTAAACGCCACCCTGGACCAGCCCTGATGAGCCCCTTTTATGAGTATCGAAGGGCTGACGGCCTCTATGCCAAATATCGCCTCTTTGTCATTGATGGTCAGGCCACCCCCTCGCTCCTGACCCTCAGCGATCGCTGGAACGTGCATGGCGAGGATCGTCAGCGGCTGATGGCCCAAGCTCCTGAACTTCAACGTGAAGAGGAAGCTTGGATTCAAGATCCAGGGGCGGTGCTGGGAGCGGAGCGGCTGGCCCAAGTCGAGGCCTTAGCTGAGCCTGTAGGCTTGGATCTCTTTGGTGTAGACTTCAGCCTTATGCCGGATGGATCTCTCTTATTCTTTGAAGCCAACGCAGCGATGGCCCTGCGCAAGGAGCGCGCCGAAGGCTTCCCCTGGCTGCAGCAGGCCTTTAAGAGCCTGAGTCGAGCGCTCACGGAGGCAGCTCACCGTCGCGTTGAAGCTCCCCTGCGACTCCAGCCTGGATAGGGCGTGTACCGTCTCCCCATCGAGCGCCCCATCGGCGTCCTGATGATCAGCACCGCTGCGGCCCTCTTTGGGCTGCTCTCCTATGGTCGCTTGGGCCTAGAGCTGATGCCCGACCTCAACTACCCCAGCTTGACCCTGCGCAGCAGCCACCCGGGTGCGGCTCCAGAAGAGGTAGAGAGCGAGATCACCGCCCCGCTGGAGAGCCGCGTAGGCACAGTTGAGGGCCTGATGAGCATGCACAGCAGCAGCCAAGCGGGTCAGAGCGAGATCATCTTAGAGTTCAATTGGGACACAGATATGGATCAGGCTGCACAGCGGGTCCGCGAGCGCTTAGGGCGAATGCAACGTCCCCCAGGCGCCGAGCCTCCGCGCCTCCTACGCCATGATCCCAGCGTCACCCCGGTGATGCGCTTGGGGCTACGGGGAAAGCTCTCTCTGATCCGTCTGCGGCGCTGGGCTCAAGAGAGTCTCGCTCCAGAGCTGAGCAAGCGACCAGGAGTGGCGGCGGTGCGGGTCTTGGGGGGAATCGAGCCGGAGATGCAGGTCAACCTGAGCCTCTCCGCCATCGCCGCCCGAGGGCTGAGCGTCGCTGAGGTGGCTGAGCGTTTACGCGCAGCGCACGTCAATATCGCGGGAGGGCGACTCAAGGAGGGGCGGGTTGAGTATCGAGTACGCAGCTTGGCGGAGCTTCAGAGCGCTGAGGCGATCCGCGCTCTCCCTATCCATCGCCCCAAAGGTCCCCCTCTGCTCTTAGGAGATCTAGCGCAGGTGCAGCTCAGCGGCCAGGAGCGACAGGGCTTTGTGCGCGTGGATGGCCAAGAGACAGTGCGGATCGATATTCTCCGCCGCGCCGACGCCTCTATTGTCGCAGTCTGTGATCAGATCAAGACTGCTCTCAAGGAGGATCTAGGGCTGCCGAGAGGAGCGGAGCTGTTGGAGTTGGGGGACCAATCCCTCTTTATCCGCGCCGCTCTGGATGAGGTAAAGCAGGCCGCGCTCCTGGGTGGACTTCTGGCGGTGTTGATCATCTATCTCTTCCTGGGCAGCCCTCGCGCAACGATGATCATCGCCCTCTCCATCCCCTTGAGCATCTGCCTCAGCTTTATCCCCATGATGCTCTTTGAGATCTCCCTGAACGTGATGTCTCTGGGAGGGCTGGCGCTGGGAGTGGGGATGTTGGTAGACAACTCAGTGGTGGTTTTAGAGAGCATCCATCGCTGTCGAGAGGAGGGGGATGGGATCAAGGAGGGGGCTGAGCGAGGAGTGCGTGAAGTGGGGGCAGCGGTCACCGCCTCCACGCTGACTACAGTGGCGGTCTTTTTCCCCATCCTCTTTATCGAAGGGGTCGCTGGGCAGGTTTTTCAAGATCTGGCTCTCAGCGTGGTCTTCTCCCTCCTCAGCAGCCTGATGGTGGCGCTCTTTCTGGTCCCCAGCTTGGCAGCACGCACAGAGCAACCAAGGCTCGCTTCTGAGGGCCGCTTTTGGCTCTCCTTTCGCTCCCTGCCTGAATGGTGGGCTGGCCGCCATCGCTCCTGGGCGCCTCTTCGTCTGCTCCTGACTCTCCCTCTCTGCCTCTTTGCTGGCCTCCTAGAGCTACTGGGCAACTTGATCCTCGCTCTGCTTCTGCTCCTCTGGCCGCTGCTGTGGCTGCTGCGGCTCCTCAAGGCGCTGCTCTTGGGACTCCTTCAACCTCTCAGCCTGCTCAGCCGCCGAGGGATGCGCTGGACTGAAGGTTTTTACCGTTGGAGCCTCCAGGGGAGCCTTCGACGGCCCAGCCTGTTGCTGATCGCTTTGCTCTCTTTGGGCGGAGCTGCGCTCTATCTGGCCCAGGACCTGGGCGCTGAGCTGCTGCCTGAGCTGCGACAGGGGCTCCTTCAAGCGGAGCTAAGCTTCCCGGTGGGCACTCCCCTAGAGGAGAGTGCGAGGCGCAGCGCGGCTTTGGAGAGTGCCTTGGGTTCTCTCCCAGAGATCAAACAGGTTGAAGCTCTCTTGGGCAGCGATGAGGAGCTGGATGAGAACGAAGATCGGGGCAGCCACTCCAGCACCCTCACTCTGAGTCTGGCCTCAGGAGTGGCCGAAGAGTTGGTGTTGAGACAGATCCGTGAGATCTGCGCCCTGGCGCCGGGCCTCTCTCTTAAGCTGAGCCGCCCTGCCCTCTTCAGCATGCGTCCTCCCATCCGCGTGGTCCTGATGGGACATCACCTGGGGCTCTTAGCGCGGGAGGGGCGACATCTACGAACCCTGATGGAGCAAACATCGGGGCTCTCTGATGTACAGAGCAGCCTCCGTACAGGACACCCTGAGCTGCTGATCCTGCCCGATCTTGAGATCTTAAGCGCCTCTGAGCTGGACGCCCGCGCCCTAGCGGAGAGAGTAAGAGATCAGCTCGCTGGGCGGGTGGCGACTCGCCTCCGTGGCGAGGGGCGCTCTCTGGATCTGCGCGTTCGTCTGGCCCCTGAGCTGCTGGAGAGCCGCCAAGATCTGGAGAGTCTACGGATCGGTTCCGATCCCAGAGAGCCGGTCAGCTTGGGGGCGGTCGCTGATTTTAAAGAGGCGGAAGGCCCCGCTGAGATCCGGCGCCTGGATGGACAGCGGGTGGCACTCTTTACGGCGAGGAGTGAGACCCTGGATTTGGGGCGAGCGGTAGAGGCTCTTAAGGCGAGACTCTCAACGCTGCGCCTGCCTCCCGACTTGGAGCTGAGGTTTCAGGGTCAGGATGAAGAGATGCAGCATAGCCTAGAGAGCCTGCGCTTCGCCCTGCTTCTGGCGATCTTCCTAGTCTATGTGGTGATGGCCAGCCAGTTTGAGAGCTTGCGGGCACCTCTTGTGATCATGGGCAGCTTACCACTGGCGGGAATCGGGGTCCTCATTGCCCTGATCCTGAGCGAGACCCCCCTCTCAGTCCTGGTCTTCGTGGGCTTGATCACCCTGGCGGGGATTGTAGTCAACAACGCCATTGTCTTGGTTGACTATGCTGGGCGGCTGAGGGCGCGCGGGGGACGAGCTTTGGAGACGTTGGTTCAGGCGGGGCTCACTCGTCTGCGTCCTATCTTAATGACCACCATCACCACCGTCTTGGGGCTCTTACCGTTGGCCCTGGGTTTGGGAGAGGGGGCGGAGCTGCGGCAACCCATCGCCCTGACCCTCATCGGGGGCCTGATTTTTTCTACCGCCCTGACGCTTCTGCTTATCCCGGTGCTCTATAACTGGGTGATGCCCGATATGCCAACCAAAGGCTCTGGAGATGATGCCCAAGCTGCTCCCTCGTGAACATGGTGCCTATGCGGAGTTGAGCTTTCCCCTGTTCAACCTTCTCTTCTTGGATCTCCAGCTTCCCGGCCTGTTGCTGATGATCCCCCCCTGGCTCCTCTTCTTTATCTCAGAGCCTCTCCGCGTCAGCCTGGGTTTCCGTGGGCTTAAGCTTCAGAAGGAGTGGGGACAGGCGGCGAGAGTTCGCCTCCTTTTCTTGGGACTCTCGGCAGTGGGGATCTGCGCCTGGGTCTACCTCCACAGCGCTGCTCCAGCGCGCCGAGCCCTACTGATTCAGCTCGCGATGATGGCAATCTTGGGGGCCATACTTCTCCTGCGCTGGGAGCGGCATCCCTTAGCGGAGCTGTGGATGGGCTTCAGCTTCTCCTGTTGGGCTTGGCCGGTGGGCTTAGCTGGGGGCTATGAGGGGGCTTTGAAGTTGGCCCTGATCTGGGCCTGGATCGCGGCCCTTCACACCTTCACTGTCAGAAGCATAACTCAGAAGGAGCGCTCGATCTCAGCTCTGTCAGGGGGGCTCAGCCTCATTTTGATCTTCAGCCTTCCCTTCCCAGCGCTCTTTAAAGGAGCGCTTGGAGCGCTGCCTCTGCTGGCGCTGCTTCCCGCCGCCCTAAGCGCTCTCGTGCTCCCCTGGTTTCTCTCTGTCAAAGCGATCAGGCACCTGGGCTGGGTCATGGTCCTGATGAACCTGTTTAGTCTTATTTGGCTGCTCTCTCCGCTCTTGAGCTTCGAAAGTTTTTGTTTTCCATAGAACAAAAATTCCCTCAGAGATCTTTGTAGCCGTGGGTCATCGATTTTGAGACCCTACTGTGGAGATCCATCCATTCACAAAAGTGATGGTTTCTCACCATCGAAATAGGAAATTATATTTTCCAGGAAGGATTATCCGTGAAAGCAAAGGTAAAAATTCAATTCCTTCTCTTCTCTTCATTCCTAACATTATTAGGATGTGATGACTCAGAAGATGTTTATTGGGGGCCCCTCGATTTTTATGGAAGTGATATACCCTATGATGACAAAAATGCGGATATACATATTGGGATGGCTGTTGTTGCTTTCGTAAGTGATCATGAGCCCGAAATCAGTCGGAATAAAATGTCAGACGTGATCCTTGAAGTTGTCAAGGAAAAACCAAATACAAGAGTTATTGTTTTTCCTGAAACGGCCACATCGTTTTATTGGGAAAAAGGCGATAAAGATGGGAAGAAGACAAAAGAAAACAATAAACAGATAGCAGAAATCATTCCGGGAATTTCCACCAATTTCATCGGAAATATAACAAAGGAACTAAATATCTACGTTGCTTTTGGGATGGTTGAGAAAGAAGATGAAAAAATCTACAATTCTTTGGTGATGATGAATCCTAATGGAGAGGTTGAAGCTGTTCATAGGAAAACATTTCTGCTTGATGGAGATAAAGATGTCGGCTTTTCTGCTGGTGATGGAGTCACATTTGTTGAAATTGATGGGGTGAAAGTCGCACTATCGATTTGTCATGATTCAGATAGCAAGAGCTTTGCTAGAGACATCGTTAATGGAAATGCAAAAGTTGTTATTCAAGCTCTTGCTGATGAGAAAGGAGCATCTCTTATCAATTTAGATAGGGGTTATGCTAGACTTTGGAATACATGGACTATCTATGCGAACAAAGCTGGCACTGAGGGTGATTTCTGGATGGAAAATGATACTCTAGATTATGCTGGGTTGGTTGGAATTATAAAACCAACTGGAGATATTGCTAAGAAAAAAGAATATAAAGACGGCGGATATATCTTCTATAATCTGGGAATATACAAATGATTAAAAAAATATTAATGGTTACGATATGGATCGTGTCCAGTGCGTTTGCAAATGACAAAGAAACCATAAAAAAATATTATATTGGCCTTAATCCATTGTCGCCTGGAACTTACATTGAAAATGTGTATACAAAGCTGATCCTTCCCTTCTTTGCAAATTATGAAAATGGACTGAGCGTTCACGCCGGTTATTTCTTTAAGGAAAACCAATCGGTTGAAGTTAGAGTATCATATGGAACAGCAGCAAAGCATTCCCATTTTACCCAAATATATACAGGCTATCATTATTATTTATATAAGAAAAAACTTTTTACTGGAATCAACTTGAGGCTAATAGAAAATTACAACGATCTTACGGAAGAACACTATTTTCATATTGCTCCTTTTGTTAATTTTGGCTGGCGTTGGACAATGAAAGAGCTTTTTTACATCGATACAAGACTTAACTGGGATTTTGCAGCAATATCTTGGTCAACAGTCGAGCATTCAGAAGTTGGAGTAGGGTTAATGATTGTTCCACCTGCGCTATCTATGAATATTGGATGCGATTTCTAGTTCTTTTATAATTTATAGATCATATGTAAACTCTCTTCTCGGATCATTACAGGATTGTAGCTATCCTCTGAATATGAAATATAGCCTTCTTCTTCTCTGTTTCGCCTGCACCCCTCCCCGACAAGCTCGCCTGGATCCCGACGAGTTGGATCAGGGGTTGAAAGATCAAGCCTCAAACTCAGATCTCTCTTTCCTTGATCGAGCAGAGCAGAGCTTCTTGGAACTTAATCCTCCTCAAGATCAAGCGCCTCCCCAAGACAGCAAGGCCCAAGATTTTCAACCAGATCAAGAACCCCCAGATGTTCGGTTGGATCAGGAACCGCTCCCAGATCTTCGATTTGATCAAAATCCACAGGATCAAAAACCCCTGGATCTTCAACTGCAAGATATTCAGTTGGATCGGGAGTCTCTAGATCTTCAGCCGCGAGATGTTCGACGAGATCAGGAGCGGCTTCCAGATCAGGCTGCTCCCCAAGACAGCAATATCTCTCAGGACAGCGCGGTAGATCTAGGTCTACTCCCAGGGAGGCTTCAAGGAGAGGTACGAGCAGCGGGAGCGCAGATCTCTCTTGAGGTGGTTGGTCAGCAGTATGAACTGGAAGGACCCTTTGAGATCAGCTTGCCTCCAGGCTCCTGGGTGGTGCGCTTTAGCGCTGAGGGGCACCAGAGTGAAGAGATCAGGGTGGAGATCCACGCGGGTGAGCTGTTGAGGCTTGAGCCCCTGCTCCTCTTCCGAGGCCAGCGTATCAGCCGAGCTGCCCCTTCGCGGATGTTCTGGCGTTATGACGAGGCTTGGTTCTTCTGGGAGGAGGAGGGAGGGTTCAACTTTCTGTCCACGACGGCGACTCAAGAGCTGCATAGCCTGGGAGCTGAGTATGAGGTCTTTATTGGGCATATCCCTGGTGAAGAGGCGATCACGCTGCGCTTTCACGGTCGTCCAGGTTTGGCAGGCGATCTCTACCGTCTGCCCTTAGAGGGAGGCCCTCCCCAGCTCCTCTTTGAAGAGGCACAGCCCTGGATTCGCTGGATTGAGGGTGAAGCCCTAGCTCTGACTCATACCCGTGAGGCGCTCTCTCGTTTAGAACGAGTTCAGCCAGGCGCTCCTCCTCAGGTTTTAGGCGAGGGGGTACCCTGGCTGATGGTTACGGATCTTCAGGGGGGGCGTGTCGCCTGGATGGAGGCAGAGGTAGAGGGGCACTCCATCTGGATCAGCCCTGAGGGCCCTGGCGAACAGCTTCGTTTGGCTGAGGGGGCCTCCTCCGCCTTCCTGATGAGCTACGCGGGACGTACAGGGCTCCTCTGGAGCGCGGGGGGTGATCTTCTCTCCTGGGACGGGCAACGCTCAACGATCTTGGCTGAGGAGATCTTGGAGAGTCCTCCCCCCCGCGATTATCAGGGTCTCCTCCTCTTCTGGAGAGAAGGAGGCGATCTCTATGCCCTGGAGGAGGGCGCTGAGCGCTTGATCTTAGAAGGGGCTCAACCCAGCAGCCTACGACTCTACGGTCCCTATTTTGCGGCTTTTCGTCCAGAAGCAGGCCTAGAGTGGGGGCGCCTGGATGGCGCTGAGCGGCTCCTCCATCCCTGTGATTCACAGCTCTCGCTGAGCTTGGGTGAGACCCTCTTTTTTGTCGTTGATGGGGTCCTCTTCCGCAGTCAGGAGGGGGCAGCGGCGGAGCGCCTGTTGGATGGAGTTGATGACTTGCTCGTGCATCCTCCCTTAGGCATCAGCGTCCTGGCTCCAGAGCTTATCTTTCTCCCCAAGGAGGGAGCGCCATTGCCTCTGGCAGGGGTACAGAGGGTGCTGGAGCCTGGAGGTGGCGCGCTCTACTTCCAAGGAGCGGAGGGCTGGCAGCGTCAGCCTCTCCCAACAGGAGCAGCTTCAGTTCCCTTTGGAGCCGATCTTGAGGAGATCTGGCCCGTCAATTCTCAACGCCTGATGGGGCAGGCAGAGGGGCAGCTTTTCTCTCTGGATCTCAACGCTGGAGTACGTCTGCTTTGGGCTGAGGGTCTTGAACGCCTCCTCCTCTCTCCTCGTCGAGGGATGCTGAGTTACAGCAGTTCACGGGGTCTCTTCCTGCTCTCTTTTTAGGCTGAACCTTTGATCTTTCGCCCCCTCCTTCGCTGGACCCTCCTCTCTCTCCTGATCTTGCTGCTCCTTTTAAGCGGGGGGCAGATCTTTAAGCTTCGCGACCTGCTTCAAGGTGGGGATCTTCTGCCCGTTCTGTTCTTAGGGATGGCCCTGCTCTTAGAGGTCGCTCTGCCTCTCTCGGCCCTGCTCTCTACCGGGATCCTCTATAGTCGTCTACGCCAAGATCGGGCTCTCACTGCCCTAAACTCCTTGGGGCTTCGACCTGCTCAATATCGGGCTCCTGCGCTGCTCCTGGGTCTGCTCCTGGGGGGCTTAGCTCTGCTGATGACCCAGACCCTCAGCCCTGCGCTGGTGCAGGCCCTGAGGGGGGAGCTGGAGCGCAGCGCGGGTCCTGCTCTATTAAGAGCGGGCGCTTGGCCTCAGATGATCAGCAGCGAACAGGAGATCTGGCTCAAGAGCCCCTCTCCTCAAGGCCCTCCCCGGATTCTACACTTGGCCAAACCTCGCCTGAGCCTCAAAGAGGGGGCTTGGCTCTTGGAGAGCAGCGCCGCCCAGCTTTGGGGTCCTCAGCTGCGCCTCCGTGTCGGCTCCTGTCGCCTGCACCTCTCCGCAGAGAAGCTTTTTAAGCGCCTGGGCAGTTTGGGGCCTCCCAACAGCACCTGGAGCGAGGATCTGCCTCAGGATGCCCACGGTCGCTTTACTTGGCATCGCCGCTGGTCCTTACCCCTGATGGCGCCTCTTTGGGCCCTGTTTGGAGCTTGGCTGGGGGGGCGCTTGAAGCCACTTCAGGCCCTGCTCCTGGGCAGCGCCGCCTTGGCTCTGGCTTACTGGATCCTAAGGATCGGGGAGCTGAACGCCCGCGCGGGCTTCAGCTCTCCTCTCTGGGCAGCTTGGGCACCTGCGCTCCTGCTGCTCCTGACGCTCACTTGGCTCGCTCAGAGATCTCCTTGAGCAGAACCTTGGGATCAAAACCCTGAGGGGGCAGAAAAAGTAGGGGCCTCAGCGCCCTCTCTGAGCCCCTAAACAGCTCCCGGATGTTTAGCCTCCAACGCTTCACCTGGAGTTGGGTGTGCACCTCCACGCTCTCACCCTCACGCCGCTCCAGGACAGAGAGAGAAGCTCCCTCGATATGGCGCTTAAAACGGATGAGGGGTCCTTCGCGGCGATAGCCAGGTGGGGGATAGATTTTAAGGTTGCGGTTTAGCTCCCGAGGCGCTTCATCGAAGAGGTGACGCTGCGTCAGCTCCTCCTGGAAGAGGAGGATCGGCGAGGGGATCATCAAGGCCCCATCACGCCTCAGGGCGACCAGATCTGAATGAGAGAGCTGCGCCTCGATAGAGAGCGGCTCTTGAGGCTGTGTGCGTGCGCTGAGCTTGACCTCGTCTGGGCTGTGATCCAGGGGCAGGAGGAGCCCTGGAGTATAGAGGGGTCGTCCTTGAGCCAGCTCCCTACGAGCCCGCCCAGCCAGATCTCCCTCTAGACGAAGCAGACTCTTGAGCCGCCCTCCTCCGGTACGGTTGAGTCGATAGCTCAGCTCCAGATGGAGGCGGTTGGAGTCGCTCCTTTCAGGGATCTTGAGAAGCCGCCCTCCCTCACCATCAACGACAAAGGCCCAGCGACCCTGAAGGCTTTGGGGAATCGCCTCTAAGGTGCCCAACTTGGCAGTCGCGTCCAGCCAGAGATCCCCCTGAGGATCAGGGAGATAGAGGATCACATGGCTGAACTGCCCAGGAGAGGGATCATCAGATTGAAGATCCGCGTGGGGGGGAGGGCTCAGGAGGGCAGGCCAAGCGGGGATCTCCTCAGCGGCCAGGAGAGCCACCATAAGAGCGGTCATATCTTTGCAATCCCCGCTGCGACGAGCCAGGGTGGTCTCTAGAGGTCGGGGGCGGTAGGCACCCTCTCCAAACTCCAGAGCCAGATACTCCATCCTCTCCACAAAGGCATAGATGGCGGCGATCCGCGCTCGCCGTGAAGCCCCTGGAGGTCTTAAATCTGAGACTAAGCGTCGGAGGACTGGGCTTGCCTGAGCCCTAGGAGCAAAGAGCCCATGATACCAGTGGTCGATCTGGGCCCAACTCTTGACATTGCTGAGATAGACTCCCACCGGGAGCTGCTTGCTGGGGGACTCTGAAGCCAGATCCTGAGCGCTCCAGATCAGGCGACGATGTGCCCCCTCATCCTGCTCCTGGGGAGGAGCAAGTTTGTGGGCCAGGAGATGCAGAGGCTGCCCTTTGGGGATCTCCAGTTCATAACGCGCTTCCAGCGTAGGATCGGGGTTAGAGAGGGGATAGCGATCCCACCAGAGTCCCTCCAAGAGAGGCTGAGGATGGGGCATCTCTAGCTCATACTCCAGGATCGCCCCAGGCTCTACTCCCTGAAAATGAAGTTGAAGTAGCCGAGTATCTCCGTAGTGGGGTTGATCTGCGTGAGGATCCACAACCTTCTGAGCTTTTAGAGGCAGAGACTCTCCTTCGGGGCTGAGGGTATAGGCGCGAATCAGGCGGGGTGGATAGCCGTCTCGAAAGCCAAGAGAGGCCACGGAATAGCGAGGGATCCCCTCTGGGCGCTGGATCAGGATGGAGCGCAGGAGCTGGATCCGCTCCACCCCAGCCTTGCCCACCTTTACATGACGATGATCGCGTAAGATCACACCAGGAGCTTGGTCGGACTTCAGCCCTGCACAGAGTCTTCGCAGCTCTGGATCATCCCGCGCCGCTCGCCAGGGCTCTGGATCTAGAGCCCCCGCGCTCCTGAGCAGCCCCTCCTGGGCCAACTTATCTCTTGGATCACGAGCAAGCTGCTGACGGTAGAGGGATGTCGCTTCCTCAGGACGCTGACGCAGCTCCAGGAAACGGGCAAAGCTCAGACGCAGACCTCGATGGCTGGGCTGCGCCTTAAGAGCACGCTGAAAGTAGGGGATCGCCTCATCGCCCTTCCCCTGAGAAGCGAGGCTCATCGCCAGGAGGCTCTGAAGCTCAGGAAGCTTGAGTTGCGCGGATTCAGCCCTTCTGAGCAGTCGGAGAGCCTGCGCAGGTTGACCTTGCTTTAGGGCGATGGCTCCCAGAGAGAGGAGCAGCTCTGGATGTTGAGGTTGAAGCTTCGCGAGGATCTCAAACTCTTGGAAAGCTTCAGGGAGTAGACCGCGAGACTCTAAGGCCCGCGCCAAGCTGAGGCGAACCTCGTGCAGCTGAGGATGTAGTTTCAGGAGAAATTTCCAGTGGACGATGGCCGCTCCATGAGCGCCTCCTTTCCAAAGCAGCTCAGCGAGCTGAGCTTGAAGCTCAGGCTGCTCAGGAGCGCAGCGGATCGCCTTGAGGAGCGCAGCCTGAGCAGCCCGGGGGTGACGTTCCTTGAGGAGCGCGGCTTGAGCGCTGTAGAGGGATGCTTCCTGAGGCAAACGACGAGAGGCCGCCTCCAAGAGCCGCAATGCTCCTCCTGAATCCCCCCGCTGAAGCAACCATCTAGAGTGGTTTAGCCAGCCAGGGAGAAACTCAGGGTGGCGGCGTCTCAGCTCCAGATAGCGACGCTCAACCTCTTCCGGCTCCCCCCTGCGCTGATAGGCGAGGGTTAAACGAGAGCGCTCTATTGGAGAGAGGCTGTCTGAGAGTTGCTCTTCCAGGATTTGAGCCTCTTTGGAGCGTTGGAGGACGATAAGGGCGTAAAGCTTGAGCAGCTTGAACTCTCGATCATCTGAGCCTCTGGAGAGCGTTTCGCTCCAAGCCAGGGCTCGTGCTGGGGCTCCCTCAAAGATCAAGGCCTCTACCAGGAGGAGACCCCAGGAGCGCTCTGGCTGAGCGGTCTCCATCAAACTTTGAAGCAGGGGCAGAGCCTCCCCGCTGCGTCTCTGGAGCAGCAGCTCTTGGGCCAACTCAGCACGCAACGAGAGATCTTGAGGGGCGCGAGCGCTGGCCAAGCTCAAGAGCTGAAGCCCCTCCTCCTTCGCGCCTTGGCTGAGAGCCAAACGGGCACGGTTGATGAGCTGATCAGGCCGTTTAGAGGGGAGCAGGGAGGGACCACAGGCCAGGAGGGGGAGCAGCAGAGAGTAGATCCAGGGTTCTCTGAAAGATCTTGAAGTAGACACTAGAGGCTGTGGCGGTAGATAAGCTGAATCCCCCCGATATGGTAGCTGCTCTCACTGCCTGCGCTCTGATTATTATAGATAAAGAGGCTCACGTCTCCTCCAGGCAGCTCTACCGGCCACTGCTCAATCCGCAGCCGACCATCAGGGCGTCGAGGCGGCATATAGCGACCCACGATGGTCTTCTTGCCCAGGGTGATGGTGATAAAGAGCGGCTTCTCCTTCTCTCCGGGGGCGTGGTTGATATACAGCTCCGCCTCGTGCATGTTTTGGGGGAGCTGATACTCCAGCTTGAGTGTGGCTCCTGGAGGCAGCTCATAAGCGCCTTGAACTGCCCGAACGGTGGAGCCCAGGGTCAGCTTCACCTCGTCAGAGTGGCTGATCTTCTCCTGGCTGAAGTCCACCAAGATGGCGCGCTCCTGAGCGCCCCGTTCAAGAGGTCCTCCCGGCCGCCGTCGTCCCTCTCGGGACTGACATTCAGCCCGTTTGTGATCGCAGTCATCTCGGCAACTGGTCGGATCCTCTAGGCGTCTGCACTGAGTTTCACAGCGCTCTGACTCCTTCTTACAGACAGGGCTACCGGCACCGCAGCTCAAACAGAACAGGGCGATCCAGATGCGCATCGTTCTCCTCCAAGGGGCGCAGTCTCAGCAGCTTATATAATCCCACTACAGAAGGTGGAGCGATTTTTATAAACCCTTGAGTTGAGGAAGCAGGGTAGTCTTGAGCCAGTAGCGGGCGAACTCATCAAGGGCCGCTTGGCTCTCGAGACAAGCCCAAGCGGCAGCTCCCTGCTCATAAGCTCTAAGGCAGGCGTCGGGATCCTCTCGCTGAGTGAGCAGCACGACGGGCAAAGAGGACCAAGGTGGTGTTGTTTTTAAAAAAGAGAGGAGCTGTGTTTCAGCCTGCCAAGCCAACTCAGAGTCGATGATGAGCAGAGAGGGGAGTTGCCGAAGTTCGTCGGGGAGAGCAAACCAAGCTTCAAATTCCTGCTCGTTGAAGATCTTAAGTTTACAGGGATAGCGCTGAAGCCAGCTTTGGAGCGGTTCAGCTTTGATAGAACGCAGGAAGATCCAAATTTGAGGCGTCATGTTGACCATAAAAGATGACGCACAAACGTCATCAACTACTCAAGGGGGTTGAGTTTAAAGATACCTGCACCACCCACCACATTGTTCTCTGGATCAACACCACCTACACGCTCAAAGGTGGAGAAAACCAAGTTGCAGTTGAGGTCAGCAGAGGCCCTCGCGGTGAAGGCAGAGCCTCCGTTAAGAGCATCCGCGCCAACACCCACAGCGTCATATTCGTACCAATAGTAGTGAGGATCATCCACACCAAAGTTGAGGGCGTGCCAAACAGGATGATCCCAGCGCTCCTGGAAGTACCCTGGGGCCTGAGGAGATCCGGGAGGAGGACACTTGTCGCCGACGAGGCCACAGCACTCGTTGGTACCAGGGACAGCACCAAAGTCCATCTCAACGCCTGGGAAACGTGGAATGAGGGGCTGCCCCAAACGAGTCGTATGCCCCTTCTCGTAGTATGTTACACTGGAGTCAAATAGTTTGCGGAGGTTCATCATCGCCTCCGTTGTTTTAGCCCTGCGGATATACTTTACAAAGGCTGGAATCGCGATGGCCGCAAGGAGCCCTAAAATCGCAACTACAATCATCAACTCAATCAGCGTAAAACCGCCCTTTTTGTGAGTCCGCTTCATGACCTCTCCGATCTCTTCCTCATCACGCTCATAACCCCTTTTTGCGAAAAAACGCTCAAGAAGTTGGCGCGAAAAAAACATCTCTTTTAGTTCCAGGGAACTCTAACAATTTTTCAACTGGGTGGCAATTACTGTCTAAATAAAAAAATCTATAAGTACGAAAACCCTTTTGGGGAGTGGAAAATTCGCGAGGCTTTGCCTCCTAAAATTAGGGCGACCATGTTTACAGGCGTGGACCACCACTGGAGATTCCTGTTATGGAAGCGGCACTCTCCAGAGCTGTTCCTGGACCCTTTATCCAGGGTTTCTCGTGGAGCTGAATTTATCCAAGACCACATCTCAGGATGTGAGGGGGTAAGAATGGCGGGAGTGCCCACCGTCGAGATCAACGGCGAGCTTTGTAAGGGTTGCCAACTCTGCATCGATCTTTGTCCTAAGAGGGTCATCCTCGTAGGCGACGTGCTCAACAGCGCGAGCTACCATCCTGTGTACTACTCAGGCTCGGGATGCACTGGCTGCAGCCTCTGCTTCTACGCCTGTCCCGAGCCTGGCGCCATCCGAGTCGTTAAGCCCTGAGGGTTAAAAGGAGTCTGAATATGGCTACACAGTTAATGAAGGGCAATGACGCCATCATCGTAGGCGCTTTGGCGGCGGGCTGCCGCGCCTATTATGGATACCCCATCACCCCAGCCAGCGAGATCGCCCACGCCGCCTCGCTCCACTTTCCCGCCTTAGGGGGTGTCTTTATCCAAGCCTCTAGCGAGGTAGCAGCCATCAATATGGTCTATGGAACAGCGGGGATGGGGATCCGCTGTATGACCGCCTCCTCCAGCCCTGGTTTTAGCCTTAAACAGGAGGGGATCTCCTATTGCGCAGCCTCTGAGCTGCCCTGCTTGGTGGTCAACATCCAGCGAGGAGGTCCAGGCTTGGGAAACATCGCCCCTGAGCAAGGAGACTATTTTCAGGCTACCAAAGGAGGCGGACATGGAAACTATCGTTTGATCACCCTGGCTCCAAACAGCGCTCAGGAGATGTGCGATCTCACGGGGCTCGCTCTTGACTTAGCGGACAAATATCGCAACCCCGCCTGCCTGCTCAGCGATGGCTTTGTTGGCCAGATGATGGAGTCGGTGACGATCCCTGAATCCAAAGTTCCAGATTTTGATCACAGCGATTGGGCCGTGCGTGGGACCCCTGAGACCCGCAATCTGATCAATTCCATCGTCTTGGAACCCCAGGGCCTGGAGCTTCATAACCTTAAGCTACAAGCCAAATATGATCGCTGTGAAGCAGAGGAAGTTCGCTACGAAGCATATCAAGTCGAGGATGCTGATCTTGTCGTGATCGCCTATGGCATCGTCTCTCGGGTGGTCTTCTCTGCCATCGACCAAGCCCGTGCTAAGGGCTTGAAAGTGGGCCTCTTGCGCCCAATTACCCTCTGGCCCTTCCCCAAGAAGATCCTGGAGAAGCTGAGCGAGACCGCCAAGCTCTTCCTCAGTATAGAGCTGAGCACAGGGCAGATGGTGGAGGATGTTCGCCTGGCTGTAGCGGGTCGTCGACCGGTCCATTTTTATGGTCGTTGTGGAGGTGTAGTCCCCGCTGGAGATGAACTCCTGGAGCAGTTTGAGAAGATCCTCGAAGGAGGTGCACGGTGAAGGTTTGGGAGAAGGCAGACTCTTTCTACGACATCTTCGAGCGCAAGAGCGGTCCCGCCAAGGAGGCGACTCACTACTGTCCAGGCTGTGGACATGGCAACATCCATAAATGGATCGCCGAAGCGCTCAGCGATATGGATCTCGCTGAGCGAACGATCTTCGTCTCTCCAGTGGGTTGCTCGGTCTTTGGCTTTTACTACTTCAACACGGGCAACTCCCAGGCTCCTCACGGGCGAGCCCCTGCGGTCGCCACCGGCTTTAAGCGAGCCAACCCAGACTCCATCGTCATCTCCTACCAGGGGGATGGAGACTTGGCGGCGATCGGCACCTCAGAGACCCTCCATGCCGCCAACCGAGGGGAGAACATCACTGTCATCTTCGTCAACAACGCCATCTATGGCATGACGGGAGGGCAGATGGCGCCCACCACCCTCATCAAGCAGAGGACCGCGACTACCCCCCGAGGCCGTGAGGAGGTCGTTCACGGCAACCCCATCCGTATGTGTGAGCTGATCTCTACTCTACCCGCAGTGACCTATGTAGAGCGGGTCGCGGTGGGTAAGCCCAAGCACTTGATGAAGGCACGCAAGGCGATCCGCAAGGCCCTCAAGAATCAAGCAGAGGGGCGCGGCTACAGCTTTATCGAGATCCTCGCCACCTGCCCCACAGGTTGGAAGATGAGCCCCCCCCAGTCTCGAGATTGGATGCTTGAGGAGATGACCAAGGTCTTCCCATTGGGGGTCTTCAAGGATGAGAGCGCTGATCGTGAGGGCGAGTGGCATCGTCACTATGAAGATTTTGATCCTCAGAAGGTAGGAGCATATCTCCACAACTGGGCCGGAGGCGCTGAGCTGCCATCACAGCAGATGGAGATCCCCAATCTAAACTGTAAGTTTGCAGGCTTTGGAGGTCAGGGGATCCTCACCTTGGGGCTCTTCCTGGCTCAGATAGGTATGCGCGCAGGCGCTCAGGTCTCTTGGATCCCCTCTTACGGTCCTGAGATGAGGGGAGGCACCGCCAACTGTCAAGTGCAGGTCTCCAAGGAGCGGATCGGCACCCCTCTGGTGGAGAAGCCCAATATACTTGTAGCGATGAACAAGCCTTCTCTAGACAGCTTTGAAGCTGATGTCGTACCGGGTGGGCTGGTCTTGGTTGATGGCTCTATCGTTGAGGCCCAGGTCAATCGTGAGGATCTCCGCAGCGTCCATATTCCCGCCTCAGAGATCGCCGATAAAGCGGGGACCCCCAAGGTCGCCAATGTCGTTATCTTGGGTGCCTTAGTGGCAGCCATTGATGCTTTTCCCAAGGAGTTTATAGAGAGCACCCTGCGCCAGATCATCACCAAGAAGCACTTGGTGGAGATCAATATCCGCGCTTTCCAGGAGGGCTATGCCTTTGTAAAGGGAGAGTAAACCCCACTCTCCTCGCGCCGGACTGGCATAGAGCAGATCTTATGCTCTATCTATCGCGCGACTCCAACTCAACGAGGTTTTAAGAAAGCTACCCAATCGCTCAGTAGTGCGATGAGTCTAATTCGATGAAAATCTCCTCGATATTGAGGATTCACTGCTCTACGGTGAGCCTACTTCTCAGCGATAACGCTTGATATTTACAGCACTTACCTGTGCTCATAAACCATCAGGAGCGCCCTAATGTTTGGACTGCTGAGGTCCTTCCAATACCACCAACCACGATCCATTCAAGAAGCCACAGAGCTGCTCGCTGAGCTTGGTTCAGAGGCGCGGATCCTCGCGGGTGGCTGTGATCTACTCCCAGAGCTACGTCGTCGTCAGGCCGCCCCCTCTTCGGTGGTGAGCATCATGCATATCCCTGATCTGGACTTCGTGACTTTCCATGAAGATCGACTCACCATCGGCGCGCGAGCCTCGCTGCGCACGGTGGAGCGATTTCCGGCAGTGTTGAAGTACTTCCCCGCGCTGCTGGAGGGGATCGGCAGCATCGCATCGGTGCAGGTAAAGAGCACCGGCACGCTGGTGGGTAACCTCTGCGTCGCTACGCCCGCCTCAGATATCATGCCCCCCCTCATGGTGATGCAGGCGCAGGCGCGCATCGACCACCCTAATGGGCACCGTGTGGTACCCATTAGGGATCTGCTCCGAGGCGCGAAGATCTCCGCCCTGTCCCCAGGCGAGGTGGTCACAGAGATCTATGTAGAGAAGCCCAGAGAGAGCTGCGGTGGCGCCTTCGCCAAGCTAACGCGGACCGCTGCAGATATCGCCAAGCTCAATGTAGCGGCCAGCATACAGATCGAAGACAGAACCTGCCAAGAGGTGCGTATCGTCCTTGGTTCAGTAGCGGCGACCTCGGTGAGGGCGTTTGGCGCAGAGGCTCTCTTGAGCGGAGCGCTCCTTGAGCCAGGGCTCTTTGCTCGCGCAGGGGTACAGGCTGCAGAGGAGATCACACCCATCACCGATATTCGATCCACCGCGGCCTATCGACGCGATGCGACCGAGGTGCTCGTCGCTCGAGTCTTGGAGATCGCAGCGGCGCGCGCTGTTAGAGAGGCATCATGAAGAAGGAAAGGCTCAAGTTCACACTCAATGGTCTGGCCCAAGAGCTGTGGGTAGAGAGCAGCGCTACGCTCATTGAGGTGCTGCGTGATCAGCTCGATCTCACCGGCACTAAGTTTGTTTGTGGTGTAGGTGAATGCGGTGCATGCACAGTTCTCGTTGACGGTCTACTGATCCTCGGCTGCAGCACCCTTGCTATGACCATCGCGGGTAAGCAGGTAGAGACCATCGAAGGCCTCGTTCAGGAACACAAGCTACACCATCTACAGCAATCCTTTATCGAACATGGCGCAATCCAGTGCGGTTACTGCACTCCGGGTATGATCATGACCGCTAAGGCGCTCCTCAAGGAGGAGCCCAACCCCTCTCGTCAAGAGGTGCAGAGCTATATGGCGGGGAACCTCTGCCGCTGTACTGGCTATGTCAAGATTGTCGATGCTGTAGTAGACGCAGCCGAGAAGATACGCGAAGGCCTGCCCTGTGTGGACGCACGCGAAAGCGGCTCAGAGGCGATCCCCGACGATGTAGTTGGACGTCGCATCACTCAGCCAGAGGGGGTCGCCAAGGCCACCGGCTCAGCACGCTATGTCTCTGATCTCAATCTACCTGGGATGCTATACGCCAAGCTTCTACGGAGTCCTTATCCTCACGCTCGCGTCCTACGAGTCCATAAACAGGAGGCAGAGGCGCTGCCTGGTGTGGAGGTGGTGTTGGGGCCAGAGGATATCCTCCAATGGGAGGGCTTTGATCGTGGGCTTAAGGATCTCCCCATGATCGCAGGTGGCTATACGATCCCTCCTGATGAACATGTGCTCAACGCACGCGCACGTCATGTAGGCGATGTAGTAGCAGCTGTAGCGGCGGTGAGCGCGCGTATTGCGGAGGAGGCCATCGCCCTTATCAAGGTCGAGTATGAAGAGCTGCCCTTTGTGATCGATCCTGACGAGGCTCGAAAAGAGGGGGCGCCGATCATCAGCGAGTTTGCTGAGGGCAACCTCGGCAAGCACCTAGACTACCTCTACCCTGAAGGGGATGTAGACACAGCGCTGGCTGAGGCAGCCTGCGTGGTGGAGGGAGAGTTTTCCACGAGCAAGCAAGATCCCTGCACCGAGGAGACAGCGGCTTGCTTGGCGTCGATGGAGGTCAATGGCAAGCTGACTGTGTGGTCACAATGCCAATTGGCTCATATGGCGCGGAGAGAGCTGGCGCACATTTTTAAACTGCCAGTGCGCAAGATCCGCCTGATCTCTCCCGTGGTCGGCGGCAGCTTTGGTCAGCGTGGCGCGCTCTGTGCCGAGACCTACGCAGTAGCCTTGACGCTCGCCACCGGCAAACCTGTGAAGATGGTCTTCACCCGAGAAGAGAACTTCGTCGGTCTTGAGAGCCGAACCGCGTTTGACTACCACCTGAGCCTTGGCTTTGGCCAAGATGGCACGCTCACCGCGATGAGGACGAAGATGCGGGGCAGGCTGGGGGGTTACATGGGCTGTGGTCCTATGTCATCCGGCATCGCCATGATCATGGGACTTGGGCACTACCGAGTGCCCAACCGAGCCGGTGAGGCTGACATGGTGATGAGCAATACACCTGTAGCGGGAGCGATGCGCGGGTTTGGCAATCCCGCGATCATGTGGGGC
Source organism: uncultured Nannocystaceae bacterium (assembly GCA_964384025.1). Lineage (GTDB taxonomy): Bacteria > Myxococcota_A > Bradymonadia > UBA7976 > UBA1532 > CAYLJJ01. The sequence continues at coordinate 16,302 of CAYLJJ010000056.1, read as the reverse complement.
ATTGAGCAGCTTATGGATGAGGCCGCAGAATCACTCGGGCTTGATCCTGTGGCGATTCGGATGAAGAACCTCAAAGAGCCCGGAGAGATCGCCAACATGGGGTTGCCGATCGAGTCGATCTTCTTGCGGGAGTGCATTGAGGAGGGCTCCAAAGCGATCGATTGGAACGAGAAACTCGGGCGCTCTGGGGATGGAGCGATCAAGCGGGGCGTGGGTATGGCGACCATGAGCCACTGCAGCGGCGCGGCGCCACTCTACATCGATCACTCCAACGCAGTGGTCAAGCTCAATGAGGATGGATCAGCTGATTTGGTAGTGCATCCTGCTCAGGTGGGCCAACATATCTGGGGGGCTTTGGCTCAGATCACCGCAGAGGAGCTTGGGCTCGCACCTGAGGATATCAAGATCGTAACCGGTGATACTGATGTGACGCTCTTTGAGTATGGCACCGACGCGAGCCGCTCTACCTACGCCATCGGCAACGCGGCTGTACGCGCCGCGCGCCGAGCCAAGTCCCTGATGCTTAAGCACGCGGCGAGGATGCTGGATCTCCAAGAGGAGGATCTTGACGTTCATAACCGCTGGATCTTTTCACACACTGACGAGAGGAAGCGGATCTCTGTAGCTGAGGTGTGCCACGACGGCATCTACAATTTTCAGGGCCAGGCACACCACTTCTCCGGTCAATGTTCTTGGGAGAGCACCTACAACTCTCCCCCCACCGCTGCCTACTTTGCCGAGGTTGAAGTGGACACCCGCACTGGGGTTGTCAAGGTGACTCGATTTGTCGCGGCGATCGACTGTGGTAAGGCGATCAACCCGATGGCTGTAGAGGGTCAGATCGAGGGGGCGGTCCAACAGGGCATCGGTTACTGTCTCACCGAAGATTACATTGTAAACCCCAAGACCGGCGCCGTGGAGACCGACAACTACGACCGCTACAAGATGCCTGGCTTCTTGGACATGCCCGAGATGAAGGTCATCATCATCGATAAGCCTGATCCCAAAGGGCCACATGGTGCGAAGGGAGTGGGTGAGGCGGGCATGGTGGGCGTCGCGCCCGCCATCGGAAACGCCATCTACGATGCCATCGGCGTTCGCTTTCACGATCTACCCATCACTGCAGAAAAGATCTTGGCCGCGCTCAAGGCATCAAGAGGAGAATAGAATGCTAGAGACACGCTTTGATGAGGTTCGAGAGCAGTTTGACCTTACAAATTACTGGCTGTATTTGAACGCTGGTGATCAGATGATCCCTGGAGCTTACTGGCTCAAGGCGGTGCGAGACTTCTTTGATTTCCAGGAGCGCGGTCGCATGGAGGATATCCCCATACAGGATATCGCCACACACCCCTTCCTCACCACCGCCTACTACGAGGCTACGGAGATGAGCGCGCGACTCATCGGCGCTGATCCAGAAGAGGTTACCCTCGCCTATCGCCCGATGCAGGTGTGCAACCTCGTGGTCAATGAACTCTTGGAGTGGAAGCCGGGCGATAATGTGGTCTTCACCGATCTTCAGTACCCCTCATATCCTTACGTCTTCCTGGGGCTACGTGAGCGATATGGCGTAGAGCTGCGCTGCGTGAAGAACGTGGGCGGTGAGATCATGATGGAGGATCTTGAGCGCGCCGTAGACGAGCGCACCAAGCTGGTGTCGATCAATCGCAGCACCGCGTTTTGTGGATTCACCTTTGATGTCAAAGAGGTGTGCAGGATAGCGCACGCCCATGGTGCCTATGTGCTTGATGACGCCTTTCAAGCGGTGGGTGCCATTCAAATCGATGTCCACGATGATGATGTAGACTTCCTGGCTACGGGCTCCTACAAATGGCAGTGCGGTCCAGAGGGGGCGGGGTTATTTTACATCCGCAAAGACCTCATCCCGCGCTTCACCCCGCGATTCCGCAACTACCTCACCATGCAGATGCCTGAGGGGATCCCGTTCAGCTCTCCAAAACATGACAACATTTTAGATTGGAGAAACCCAGAGCTGGAGACCGCAGAGAAGTTCTCTCAGGGCACCGTGACCGGCCCATCTGTCTTTGGTTGGTTGGCGACGCTTCGGTTCTACAAGAAGCTTGGCATGGGCAACATCGACCGCCGCGTGAGGCACCTGGGCCAGTACGCGGTGGCGGCGCTTCAAGATGCGGGCTTGACCATCACCTCTCCCACAGCACCAGATAAGATGCATGGTCTCCTGACCTATAGCACCGGGAGCTATGAGAGCGACCTGCTCTCATTCCAGAGGTTTAACGCACCTCCGATCGGGAAGCGCCCCATCAAGGTCTCTATGCGCTCATTGGGGGGCATCGGCGGTATTCGAGTCTGCACCCACTTCTTTAACACCGAGACAGAGATCGATGAGCTGGCCCGTCGGCAAGGTGAGATCCTGGCGTCGATGCGACCCAGCTGAGTTGTGTTGAAAGGAGAGTCTCTCTGGTGTAGAGCTGCCGGAGGCACTCTTGTATAGCATTTGGATGAGCTTGATTTGTAGATCAATAGGTGCGGGCTGAAGTTCGTTCTCAGAAGGTCGAAGAGCAGTTTAGGTCCCGTTCCTGATCCCTTCACAGAGATGCCTGTAGGATCGCTGATCAGCTCATCAAAGCGTTGGGGGGTTGAGGGACTGGATACTTATAACCCGTGATGTGGGTTCTCTCTGACCCTTCTTACTTGCGACTCTTCCCAGACGCCGAGCGATATGGGACACATCTGGGGTTGATGAAGAAGGAGCCCCCATGCGAGCCCCCAAACACCTCTGGATCTCTCTCTTGATGCTCCCTGGCTTGGCGCTGGCCGCCGAGCCAACCCACCTGGACATTCTCCTTGAGAACCTCCAGAGTGATGAGACTCTAGCGAGCCTTCGTGGGCTTGGCCTGGGGATCGCGGTTCTCTTCCTGGGTTGGCTCTTGGCTCGGCTCCTGAGCTGGCTGAGCTATAAATTGCTCTGCAAAACAGAGTGGGATAACCGTCTGGCTGCGGCTCTACGCCTTGACCTCCTCCTAGAAAATAAAGAGGGTCGAGAGGACGCCGTAGAGCGCTTCGGCGCCCGACTGATCTTCTACCTGTTGATGCTCTTGGTGGTGATCGCTGCTCTGGACTCAGCAGGAATGACAGAAGCAGCGCTGCCCATCAGCAACTTCGTGGACACCCTGATCCAATCTCTACCGCTGATCGCTAAGGCGCTCCTGATCCTAGTGATGGCCTTCGCTGCCGCCAAGATCCTCAGCCAACTGTTGGCTCTTATTCTGGGAGGCCTGAGTCTAGATATAGCTTTAGCTGAAGTTACAGAGGGCGAGACACAGCCCTTCAGTCAGACCGCCGCCCAACTCCTCTTCTGGTTGATCATGATGGTAGGTCTGGCAGGAGCCTTTGAGGCCCTGGAGATCGAAATTATCGCCGCTCCCATGCGCAACTTGCTCTCCAAAAGCTTACAACTCCTGCCCGCCTTGGCGGTCGCTCTCCTCCTCCTCCTGGGAGGCTGGCTCTTAGGGAACCTCACTCAGAACCTGCTGCGAAACCTCCTTCACTCTCTGGGCTTTGATCGCCTCGTCACTCAGCTTCGCCAGGAGCGGCTCTTTGAGAAGATGGCCCCCAGCAGCGTCGTGGCCTGGCTCTCCAAGGCCCTGATCATGCTCCACGCCCTCATCGCCGCTTTTGAGCATCTGGGGCTACACGCCCTCAGTGAGCCTCTCCAGGGAGTCATCCAGCAGCTCTGGACCCTGTTGCCCTCTTTGGCGCTCTCCCTGCTCATCATCATCATGGCGTTTTTGGGGGGTCGCTTCTTGGGGAACATCATCTCGGGGATCTTGGAGGGGCTGGGCCTTGATGAACTCTTTTCAGGGGTGGGGCTTCGCTTAGAGCGCTTATCTAAGCGAGTTGAGGAACAGGTCGATATGCGAGAGGGCCTTAAGCCTCCCCCCTTTAAACCCAGCCAAATTCTAGGGAAGATCGCGAGGCTCTTGCTCATGCTCTTGGCCCTCGGGCAGGTCTTTGCTCTCCTGGGCTTGGAGCTTTGGGCTGGGCTCCTGGGCTCTTTTTTACGCTATCTCCTCCTACACGCCCTGACCGCGCTCATCATTGTCGGTCTGGGTCTGCTCTTGGCCAACTTTGTGCGCGATCTACTGCTCAGTTCGACAGAGGGCAGCGAGGCTGCACGCCGTTGGGTAGCTCAAGCAGCACGCCTGGGAGTCCTGATCTTCGCTTTTACTATGGCACTTCAACAACTTCAGTTGGCTCCCAGTTTTATCCTGCTCAGCTTTGGGTTGATCTTCGGTGCCCTCTGTCTGGCGCTGGCTCTGGCTTTTGGTCTGGGGGGTCGAGAGATCGCCCAGGAGATCATCCGAGAGCAGTATCGTCGGCGAAGAGAGCAGAGAAAAACAGATTCTGACAACTACAGCGGACTTTAAGGTCACTCCAAAAAACGCCCCACCGTGGGAGAAGAGGGCCTCGCTTCCCTCAGGAAAGAGCAATAAAAAAAACATCTTATTATTTCCATCCTGAGACAGCCATGCTCAGGCCTCAAGAAGCATATCGCACATGACTCGACGACAGGCTCCAGAGTCTGGTAGAGCGATGGTCACGCTCATAGAGATTCAAGCGAGGGTTTTAAATGGGGTTAAAGGAAGCTGTCATTGTCGCTGCTGCGAGGACCGCCATCGGGAGCTTTGGAGGAGCCCTCTCCACCATCTCTGCTCCCCGCTTAGGAGCCGCCGCCATTAAAGGCGCTCTCGCACAGGTGGGGCTCTCTCCTGAGGCTGTAGATGAGGTGATCATGGGCAACGTGCTCAGCGCAGGCGTCGGTCAAGCTCCCGCGCGCCAAGCTGCTCTCTTCGCGGGTCTACCGCAGCGCGTCCCCTGCCTCACCATCAACAAGGTCTGCGGCTCTGGGCTTAAGTCGGTGATGTTGGCGATCCAAGCGATCCGCCTGGGGGACGCTGAGGTGGTGGTCGCGGGGGGCATGGAGAATATGTCCAAGGTGCCCTATTACCTGCCTGAGGCTCGAGATGGGATGCGTATGGGCCATAAGAAGGTGGTGGATGGCATGGTGGCGGATGGCCTCTGGGATGTCTATAACGACTTCCATATGGGCAACGCCGCTGAGATCTGCGCTCGAGAGATGAAGATCGGTCGAGAGGCTCAAGACAGCTTCGCCCGCGCCAGCTATGAGAAGGCTTTGGCTGCTCAGGAGATGGGGGCCTTTGAAGCGGAGGTTGTCCCGGTGGAGGTCCCTCAGCGTCGCCAGCCTGCGATCATCGTCAAGGAGGATGAAGAGCCCGGTCGTGGACGCTTGGATAAGTTCGCCAAGCTGCGCCCCGCTTTTGATCGAGAGGGGACGATCACGGCGGCCAACGCCAGCAGCCTCAACGATGGTGCCGCCGCCCTGATCTTGACCAGTCGAGAGTATGCGGAGGCCAATGAGCTGCCCATCCTGGCGCAGATCCTGGGTTATAGCCAGCATGCTCAAGCTCCAGAGTGGTTTACGACCGCTCCCGCCTACGCAATCAAGAAGGTGCTGAAGGACCTAGAGATGAGCCCTGAGGAGATCGATCTCTATGAGGTCAACGAGGCTTTCTCTGTGGTCTCTCTAGCGGTCAATGAGCTGGCTGAGCTGCCTGCAGATCGAGTCAACGTCAACGGCGGCGCGGTGGCTCTGGGACACCCCATCGGCGGCAGCGGCGCCCGTATCTTGGTCACCCTAGTTCAAGCGATGAAGGCGCGGGAGGCTCAACGGGGTCTAGCGAGCCTCTGTATCGGCGGTGGTGAAGCTGTCGCTTTGGTCTTGGAGCGTTAGGAGAAATCGTGGCAATCGAACATATTGGGATCATCGGTGTGGGTCAGATGGGCGCAGGCATCGCGCATGTCGCCGCCAGTGTAGGGCTCAGGGTCTCCCTGGCTGATGCTCGCTTAGAGCTGGCTGAGAGGGCTAAGGATGGCATCGCCAAGCGCATGGAGCGCGGTGTTCAGAAAGGGCGGATGAGCGAGGCGGAGCGTGACGCAGCTTTAGAGCGCATTCAGCCCGTGGAGAGCATCCAGCTGTTTGGCGAAGTTGATCTGGTCATCGAGGCGGTGAGTGAGAATGAGGCGCTTAAGCTGGATCTCTTCCGCCAACTGGATGAGATCTGCCGAGATGGTGTGATCTTGGCCAGCAACACCTCCTCGATCCCCATCACCCGCATCGCTGGAGTTACTAAGCGCCCAGAGCAGGTCATCGGGATGCACTTTATGAACCCGGTGCCGGTGATGAAGCTGGTGGAATTGATCAGAGGTCTGGCGACCAGCGATGAGACCTACGCCGAGGTGAACGCCCTGGCGGAGAAGATGGGTAAGACCACCGTGGTCGCCCGAGATATGCCGGGCTTTATCGTTAACCGCATCCTGATGCCGATGATCAATGAGGCGGTGGTAGCGCTCTATGAGGGGATCGGCAGCGTAGAGGATATCGACAAGGGGATGAAGCTGGGCACGAACCAGCCGATGGGACCCCTCACCCTGGCGGACTTTATCGGCCTGGACACCTGCCTCGCGATCATGGAGGTGCTCCACAATGGCAACGGGGACAGCAAATATCGCCCCTGTCCTCTGCTGCAGCAATATGTGGACGCAGGCTGGCTGGGGCGTAAATCCGGACGTGGCTTCTACAATTATCAGAGGGGTTGATCGATGTCTGAAGCTCAGGAGAGCGCGGTCCTTTTGGAGATCAGGGGAAGCATCGCTCACCTCCAGATCAACCGGCCCAAGGCCCTCAACGCCCTCAACGCGGCGGTGTTGGATGCCCTAGAGGAGCATGTGCAGAGCTTGGCCAGCACGCCAGAGCTGCGCGCGGTGATCCTCAGCGGAGCGGGGCGAGCTTTTGTAGCGGGGGCTGACATCAAGGCGATGTCAGTGCTGAGCCCCTCGGGAGCGGCGGCTTTCGCCGCCAAGGGCCATCGGATCTTTCAGGCGCTCTCAGATCTACCTGTCCCGGTGATCGCGGCGGTCAATGGCTTCTGTCTGGGTGGGGGCTGTGAGTTGGCCCTGGCCTGTGACCTGATCTACGCCTCTGAGTTTGCTCGTTTTGGGCAACCTGAGGTGGGCCTGGGTTTGATCCCTGGCTTTGGTGGCACCCAGCGCTTGGCCCGCAAGATCGGCCCGATGGCGGCCGCAGATCTTCTCTTCAGCGGTCGTATCATCAAGGCTGATGAAGCCCTCCGTCGGGGTCTCTGCCTAGAGGTATTCCCCGCCGCAGATTTCCTCGCGAAGGTTGAGGCTCGCGTCCAGATGATCGTCGCTCAAGCGCCTCTGGCGGTTCGAAAAGCGAAGCAGCTCCTGAAACTGGGGATGGAGGCCCCTCTCGCCACAGCCAACGCCTTTGAGGCGGAGGCCTTTGGGGTCCTCTTTGACTCCAAGGATGCAACAGAGGGGGTCAACGCCTTTGTTGAGAAGCGCCCACCCCAATTCCAGGGCAACTAAAGCTCCGACCGTAATTTCAGCTTCTAAGATTCAACCCACCCCACCGCTGAGATAGTAGCGATCTTTGATTTTTTTTAGGAGCAAGAGCAAGTTCAATCTACGTCCATCTTTGAGATGGATCTTACCTTTGACTTCAATCCAATCCTTATCATTGGAATAGCTGTCTATACTCATTTTCTGGATGAGATTGAGCTGTTTTAAACTGACCTTATTTCCGGTGGCGATGTCGTTGCCGACTGAGTGAACTCCCATCTGTTCTGCGATATATTGAGCTTGAGCTATGCGTGTTTCTATCATCTGGATCTGCTTATGAGCAGGATCACAGTTCTCAAGAAATCCCTCCCAGTCGTGGGCTTCGACTTGCACCTTTACTGCTTTAGCCAGAGCTTTAGCCTGAGCAGGGACCGAGGGCTTCTTTTTGATCCTCTGCACCACACGAGGGAAGGGTGCCAGATCTGCGAAGGCAGGGTTCAGCCCGCCCAGCAGTAGACTGAGGAGGAGGATCTGCTTTATCAAGCTTTGAGGGCTAAGCTGCTTTGGCGATGACATCTTTCCTCCTTTGAGATGAGAGCTTTGGAGCGCTGCCATCATGCTCCTCGCTCGGGAAAGAGTGCAAACGGAGATAGATTTTCTCCGAGCTGAGGGCTGAGGACAGGCTATATAGGCTGGGTGGATGAGCGCTACCTGATGATGTGGTTGATCGCCTTCTCTCTCACTTTGGGGTTGGAGTTGTTAGTTGCGGTGCCTCTCTTATGGAGATGGCTACGCCCCTCTACTGGTGGCGTGATTATTCGGCGGGTCCTTCTGGTCAACGCCGTCAGTCACCCTGTGGTTTGGTTTCTCCTGCCTCATCTCGAGCTGGAGTATGTTCTATTTTTGGCCATCGCTGAAAGTTGGGCCTTCCTATCAGAAGCGCTCCTCTACCGGCTCCTCTGGTCCAAATTGGGCTTTAGAAGAGCCGCATTGCTCTCTCTACTGGCCAACGGGGCTTCTTTGGGTTTTGGACTCCTTCTACAGCGTACAGGATGGTTGTTTTGAAGAGAGCTGCGCTCTACGGCTTGGTTCACGCCTTGGTTGACTGTAGTTGTGGTTTCCTGATCTTCTATGATCTGGGCTCAGCGGGTCGTAACACCGCTGAGATCATCGCCTTGGTGCTGCTCTATAACGCCCTCGCCTTTGGGGGGCAACTCCCCGTAGGCCTGCTGGCTGATCATCTACGGCGCTTCGCTGCTCTGGCCAGCGCGGGGCTCTTCGCTGTCGCCCTCGCCCTGCTGCTCGCTCCCAGCTCGCTCCTGGCAGCTGTACTGATGGCAGGCTTGGGCAATGCCCTGTTTCATGTAGGCGCAGGGGCGCGTGTGTTGGAGGCCTCACGAGGAGCCAGCGAGTCGGGGATCTTTGTTGGCCCTGGCGCGCTGGGCTTAGCCGCAGGGCTCTGGATGGGTGGGCAGGCGCTGCCCGCGCGACCCTGGCTCTTGCTGGGATTGCTCCTGGCTCCTCTGCTCTTCCTCCAAGCTACCCCGATCTTAAAGCAGACGCGCCAAGGCGCAGCCGCGCTGCCGGTCTGGTTGGGGCTCTTGATCCTCAGCCTGCTGGGCTCAGTGATGATCCGCGCGATGCTGGGGAGCGCGGTGGCGGGCTCCTGGCGCGCTCAATCTACCACAGTGCCTTTTATGCTGGCGGCGGGCGCCAGCCTGGGTAAGAGCTGCGGTGGTCTCTTAGGGGATCGTCTGGGTTGGCTGGCCTTAAGCCTGGGCGCCTTGCTGATCTCCGCGCCCCTCCTGAGCTTCTGGGGTGAGCACGCCAGCGCAGCTGTATTGGGGATGATTCTCTTTCAGATGACGATGCCGATCACCCTTAAGGCGACACATCAGCTCCTACCTGAGCGCCCAGGATTGGCCTTTGGTGCCCCCTGCCTCGCACTGCTGTTAGGCGCCCTGCCTGGGATGCTTGGTCAGGGTGTTTGGTTAGACTCTAGCTTGCTGTTTCTGCTCCTCAGTGCCCTCTCTGCGCTCCTACTGGCTCTGGCATTGAGTAAGTTGAGTCCGCCTCTGCGCTCTCCAGGGCTGGCTCTCAAGGGCAGAGGTTAAGGGCACCAGGAGAGGGGGAGGAGAGGCTAAAATCCTCTTGGTTGTTATCGCTGTCAGCGCCGTCAGGGCAGCGATTGAGGCTCTGGTCTGCGTTGGACGGGTCGCTGGGCGCGGGTTGCCCCTCAGCGCCTTGCCCTGGGCCTAGATCTTCATAGCCAAGGCTATCAACCAACTCTTCTTGGTTGAAGAGCTGGATATATTCAGCTCTGTTTTGGATAAATCCATCAATATATCGAAACTCTGGATCGTTTGGATCAAGACGAAAGATCACAAGACCTTCTGCTGGAATCGATAGATCTGCAATGGCTGGAGCCGCAATCAAGATGAGATCATTTGATTCCAGGTGAACATCTCGAAGCTCATAGTGACCATAGTGCGTATCGTCAGATCCGCTGTAGAAGTCTAATGACCACCCAGATGTGCTTCCTGCTCCACCTATATTGTAGAGTTCGATAAATTCTCCCTCATCTACACCATTCTGATCATAGTCAAGCTCATTGATGATCAGCCTCAGTGGGAGGCCCTGATCAACAGAAGCAGCTTGATCAACAGGAGAAGCTAGATCGACTGGAGGGGCTTGATCAGCCAGCGCCAAATCCTGAGCGCCATCGTCTGGATCAAGAGGGGGTTGATCTTGGGGGAGAGCATGATCTTCTGCTCGGAGATCTAGAGCTCGATCCTCTGTCTGGGTATCCAGATTTTGATCTGCGGCTTGGAGATCCAAAGCCTGATCCTCCATTTGGAGATCCAAAGCCTGATCCTCCACCTGGAGATCTTGAGCAGTGTCTCTCCTTGGATCCTCCAGATCTGGCCTGGAGTCCTGCGTTGGAGAGAGGCGATCTTCAACGCCCAAGTCCAGATTCGGAGAAACGGATATATCCTCTCCAGAGTCAAGCAGCGCTGCATCTGCTCCGCTCTCCAGGCGTTGATCTCCAAGACGTATATCCAAAGTGGGTTGGGAGAGAGCGATATCCCATTGAAGAGGAGCCTCATATGCCTCTTCACTGGCACAGGCGCTCAGGAGCAGTGCCAAGGCCAAGGGTGCTTTGAGATTTGGGCTCATCTCCACCTCCAACTTTAAGCCTCTCCTATATTTCAAGCTCTGTCCCAGAGCAAGCTCTCCAATCTCCAGCGACCACGCTGCCCAGGGGGCGAATTTCGCCCAGGCGCTCAGCCGGGAGATCTCGAGGATCGGCTGAAAGCAAGCTGAGATCAGCGTCAAAGCCGGGCTTGAGCTGACCCCGTCGACCCTCAAGACCGCTGAGCGCAGCGGCTTCAGAGGTGTAGCCCCTCAGCGCCTCATCGATGTTTAGGGCTTGCTCCTCAACAAAGCCCCCCTCCGGCTTGCCCTGATGGTCTCGACGGCTGATGGCCGCTCTGAGCGTCGCCATCGGCTCAGGAGACTCGATGGGCAGATCGCTGCCCAGAGCAATAGGTACTCCAGCGTCGATCAGGCTTCGCCAAGGGTAGGTGCGGCGTGCGCGCAGAGGGCCCAGGCGGCGCTCCAACCAAGACCAGTCGCTGGATAGGAAGGCAGGTTGCACTGCCGCCCAGATCTTCAGCGCTGCCATCCTCTGAATGTCAGCTTCCGAGATCAAGCTCAGATGCTCTAGACGAGGAGGTCGTGGCTCTCGCCCGCTGAGGAGCTGCTCAAAGAGGTCTAGAGTGGCCTCAGCGGCGGCGTCACCGATCACATGCACCGCCAGTTGGTGCCCCAACTCCAAACCTCGTATCACCCAGGCTCTGAACTCAGCTTCCTCTAAGAGCCTGAGCCCTCGCTGTTCGGGGGCGTCGCTATAGGGCGCCTTGAGCCAAGCCCCCCGACTGCCCAAGGCGCCATCCATAAACAGCTTGAGGCCCGCTATAGAGAGCAGCTTCCCCTCTATAGGTCCCGCCGCGATATCGGCGCTGTTTTGAGGATCTTGGGAGTGCAGATAGCTATGAACCCTCAACCCCAAGCTTCCTGATTGTTCCAGATCTCGACAGCTCTCCAGCTCAGCGGCCCCCATCCCCATCGCGTGGATGCCTGTGAGCCCCAGGCTCCGCAGGCGTTCAGCGGCTTGAGTAATCCAGGCTCGACGTTGCCGCGCTGTGCTGCGAGGGAGTTGGGCTGTCGCTAGGCTCATCGCCCGATCCAGAAGAACTCCGCTGGGGCTGCCCTGAACATCTCGTAGAATCATCCCTCCAGGAGGATCAGGATGCTGACCCAGATTCAACCTGCGTAGAGCCTCAGCGTTGAGCCAGAGAGCATGCTCATCGATGCGCCAAAGCAAAACTGGGCGCTTGGGCTGCGCTGCGGTGAGGGCGTGGTGATCAGGAAGCTTAGGAACTGGCCAGAGATGTTGATCCCAACCTGAACCCAGGATCCACTCTCCCTCTGGATTTGCAGCGGCCACCACCGCTGAGATCTCCTCCAAGCTACACATCCCCCGCAAATCGAGCCCCAAGAGCGCTTGGCCAAAGCCCATAAGGTGTCCATGGGTGTCCACCAGCCCAGGGAGAATCAAGGCTTTGGGTTGATGGATCACCTTCAAGGAGGGAGGAAGGCTCTTTTCGATCTCCACAAAACGCCCTCGCCAAGAGATACAGCCCTCGGCGATACCCACACAGTCCAGATCTTCAGGGGCCTGCTCATCCAGAGTGATCAGCGCTCGCCCTCTCAGCAGATACTCAGCCTCCACTTAGGAGCAGCTCCTAAAGTCAAGCCCTCGTACAATCTGCCTCAGGCGATTTAAGCTGCGGTTATCGAAGAACCCTGTCCGCAAAAAGTGCAGGCGCAGCTCTACCAGCTCCTGAGTCTCCGCACGCTCCTCCGTTACCAGATAGCGGATCAGGCGATCTAAGCTGAGCACGATATGACGCCCATCTCCCTCATCCCGAGACACCGCCAACTCCTCCACCCAGGCGCAGGCCTCCACGCGCAGCAACTCAGCGTTCAGATCTGAACGGATCCAGCCCTGAGCGAAGGGGTCTGAGATCACCTCCTGGAGGACCTCTCCCCGCCACTGTTTTGCTCCCTGTTCCCACCAGGAAAGTTCGATCTCCAAGAGACGATAACGCCCTTCTCGACGAGGAGCTGGCCTGAGGCTCAGGATCCACTCTTTTTGATCTTGCAGCACTCCTGGATCGAAGCTGAGGTTCTGCTCGCCTGCGAGATCCCCCAAGAAGAGAGGCTTGGGGCTCAGGCAGTAGAACCGCAGAGGGTTGAGATTCTGACTCAGACGCAGGCTGACGTGGGGCTGGACGAGGCTGCCCTGAAGCAACCCCCGCAACCGCCTGCGAGCCAACTCCGCTACAGAGCAAGGCCCCACGCTGAAGAACTCTCCTCCCAAGAGAGCGCAAAGGCGCTCCAAGGGTCCCCAATCTACGGCAGGATGCACTGAGATGATGTCTAGACCGATCCCTGCTTCAAGCAGAGGGGTCAGATCATGCTTCTGCTCCTCCTGGCCGTGCAGGATCACCAACAGTCGTCTGTTCAGACCTGATTCAGCCTCAGGGAAACGCTGCGCAGCCTTCTGGAAGAGGGCACCCATGTTTGGAAAGCTCTCCAGGGAGATAAGGCGATCTTCTGGCCCCAGTAGATCATGGATCGCCTCCACTACGCTCCCTCGTGATCGTTCAGCACCCCCCAGGCTACCGATCACGGTCAAACCCAGATGGAGAGGCACCCTGGAGGGCTCACCCTCTCGATAGAGCCGCAGCTTGAGGCTCAAAGGGAGATCTTTGGTCTCGGCAGGTAGGTGAGGAGGGTTTAGGAGCCACTCCATACGTAGGCTGCTCATAGCAAGACCTCCTCCTCTAGAAAGCGAAGGACGATACAGGAGATATTGTCTCCTCCTCCGCCGCGGTTCGCCAGCACCATCAGCTCAAAAGCAGCGGTGGTGGCGTCTGGAGCTTGAGTGACCGCTTGAGCCATACAGTGCTCAGCATCTTCCTCATCCCAGCCAGCATAATCCGGGATCCCATCAGAGCAGAGGATCAGCGTATCTCCGGGCAGTATGCGGACGCTCTTGAGTTCAGGTTCAAGAGGAACTGGGATCAACTGATCGCCCTCTTTATCAAACTCGCCCACGCAGCGCACCAGGGCATGAGAGTTGGGGACCGCCCGCGCTGACTTTGGAGAGCGTCCCAAGCAGATGAGCTGGGTGGTGAGGTTGTGATCTACCATCAGAGAGACCATGCGACCATCCCGCAAAAGGTAGATGCGGCTATCACCAATAGAGGCTAGGGAGATCTGCTCTCCATCCACTAAGGCCATCACCGCTGTCGCCGCCATGATCCCCTCTGGAGGACCTGGAAATTGAGGCATCTCATCATGGATGAGTTCAGCGATGGCGACGTTAGCCTCCTCCAGTACAGCCCGCAAGAGACCCAGGCGCTCCGACTCCTCTTCTGGGAGGAGCGGCTTTAAGCCTGTTTCGCTGTCTGCGTGGATCTGCCCCTCGATGATGCGTCTCCAGAGAGAGGCGCTGGCCTCTCGGACGCAATCACTGGCCAAGTTTCCACTTCCATATTGAGAGATGCTCACGCCATCGGAGATAACAAAGAGCCCCACCCCGGTGGCTCCATGCCAAGCCAGAAAGAGGTCATCCTGATTTTGTGGACTGTATTGTCCTTTGAGGACGCCGATATGGATCTCATGTCCAATATCCAGCTTGGGGGCTTGGATGCGCGCTCTGCGACGAGCACGGAGGCTCTGGAGCGCCGAGCGCAGATCAAAGAGCAGCTCCTGAGCATCTTGATAGCGCCGCTCTGGGATAGGAGAGACTGCGCGGCGGATGATCGCCACCAGATCGGGGGGGATCGATGCATAGACCAAGGGGAGCGGAAGACGCTCCTCCGACTCTCCCGCTTCTACAAGAGGAGAGATCCCTGTAAAGAGATAGTAAAGGAACACCCCCACAAAGAAGAGATCTGTGCTGGGATCAAGGCGCCCCTCCCGACAGCGACCAAAGAACTCTGGAGCGCTGTACCCTGGGAGCACCCAACGCAGCCCCGAAGGGGGTGCTAACGAGAAGGGGAAGAGCAGACAACGCTCCTCATTCAAGAAGATCTCGTTTGGATCTAAGGCGGAGAGGCTGAGCCCCTGTTCGTGAAGATCAGATAAAACTTTGAGCAGATGAGGCAGCTGAGTTTTCAGAAACTCAAGAGGATCGACCGTTCTCTGAGAGAGGAGATCTGCCAGTGAGGGCCCTGAAGGGAGGGGACAGAGATCAAAGATCAGCCCTCTCCCTTCGCTGGAGAACTCAAGCTCGGGGATCGCCTCTCCCAAATGTGCTCGCAGCTGCTTCCTGGCTTGGCGTGCTCCATCTGGATCTCTGATCGGGGTGACAAGGACCTCATAGCGAGCCCCCTCAGCGTCAGCGAAGAAGCGCCTGGAGTGTTCAGGGGCATTGAGGCGGAGTCTGAGAGTCAGCTCCAAGCTCGCGCCTGAGAGATGATCACCTACTCCTGGCCAGGGGTTTGAGGGGATATAGTCATGATCATAACCGCAGATCCTACAGAAACGCTCAGTCTGAGTACTCTCGCAGGAGGGGCAAGCTCTCTCTGTCAATGGACCTCCTCAGTCTTCATCAGCCTCGCTATGGCAGGGTATTTTAGTTTATCTGGAACCACCAGATGCTCCCCCTAAACTCTCCTTTAGGACGCTCAGATCATCGATATAGAGCTGCCCATGTTGAAAGTGTAGAGCCATCCAGTAGGGGCTCAAGAGAGAGTTAAGCCGGGAAGGCAGGAGACCTGCTTGAGTAGCCAACCACCGCAGATCACACTCTGCACGCTCTCCTCTTCTGAGCGCTCGTTCTCCCAGATCGAGGAGGATCTGAACGAGGCGATCTCGCGCCTCCTCCTCCTCTCCATCCAAGACTCGACCGATGGCATTCCGTAAGCGAGCCAAGAGCTGATCTTGCAACCAACACTGATCCTCTTGGGAAGAGAGCGTCTGGGGCTTGAGTTGAAGCAGATCGACCTCACGCGCCAGGGCCAATGCGTGGACCCTGTAGCGCTGTTGAGGTTGAAGGCTCTCCTCTCCAAAGAAGCTCCCTGGTCCCAACAGAGCGATCTCTCCAGGTTCTCCGTTTCGCTTGAGGCCCACTAGACGGACGCTGCCTCTGAGCACCACAAAGAGTCCCTCTGCGGGAGCACCAAGTTGGAAGATACTGGAGGTCTCGGGGAGGATCAGGCGTTCCCCCCTCAAAAGCAAACTGAGGGGGACTTCAGACCTTTGAAAGCTCTCTGGGATCTCGTCAAAGGAGAATGAGGAGGGAAGATCCAGGGACCTCAAGAGTCCTTGAAAGATGGAACTCTTTACCCTGATCTTTTGGGTCTTTCCACCCCCTGCGATCTGAAGAGCTGTTCGGAAGAGCGCTGAGAGTCCTCCCAAGGGTGCTTTCGTGCTTGTCAATACCGCTCGAATTTCGGCATCCTTTACACCCACCCCACCCAGAAGCTGCTCATCCTCTCGCCAAAGCAGAATCTCTCCTGAGAGTTGAGAGAACAGCATGAGCTCTGAAGGCTTGTTGGCGACTTGGATTCTCTGGACGCTCATACAACTCCCAAGCGAACTCTCCTTGCAGCCTCAACGCAAAGCTTTTGGAGGAGGGTTACTCTTTCGGATCGCTGAGAGTTTGACTGTAGTTTGAGCTCGACAGCATACTGAAGCTTGAGAGGGCGGGACTGAACCTGTTTTCCTTGAGTAGAGTTCTGTTTGGAGAGTCGCCTGAAGGGATTTCAGCTCCAGGCGCTCGCAGAACCGTACGTGAGC
>CAYLJJ010000055.1:0-44403 GCA_964384025.1 uncultured Nannocystaceae bacterium | reverse complement strand
CCCCCTTAAACTTCGCTTGCCTTGTTTTGCATCTCAACCCTGGCCGGAGTATTGGGATTTGGATACTGGAGTTCAAAGATGGTAGGTTCTGGGCTACATACCCTGGAGACTTCCAGACCATTTCAACAGAGCAGGAGGTCCGAAAAATCATCAAGGAACTCCCTACATTTCCCGAGAAGTTGAGCAGATCACAACTCATTAAAGTTGCTGAGCAGAACAAAGCTTCTATCCAGAGCTGTCATCAAGGGAAAGGAGGGATCGTGGTTGTCAAGATAAAAATCAGCAAGGATGGGAGTGTTCAGAGCGCCAAGGTGGAGGGTAAGTTCTCTGGTACCCAGATCGGAAATTGTATTGAGGAGAAAACATATACTCTTAAATTTCCTCGTTCTACAGGCGATTTCATGAGCTTTAGCATTCCCTTTGTGCTCTGAGATCTGGATTCATGGTTGGCATCTATACGCAAATAGATATAATTTCAGTCCATGTTTAGTGAAGTTTGATCCTTTAAGGGTTTAGCATTTTGCGCCCAAAACAGGCATTTGCAAAAATACCTACCGTAAAATAAGTACCAATAAACGCAGAGTTAGGCATCTATACTAAAATTCATCTGTACTCTCGGAGGAAGTTCGCTATTCTCTGCAACAGATATGTTCCAAAAAACACTACGGAGGAGCTACATGAGCTCGTGGATCGCGTCAACCCTTTCCGCCCTTTGTTTCTTGATCTTCCTACCCGGAGCCTGGGCTCAGAGCCGCACTCCCTGGCAGATGCATGATGGTCTGGAAGTGACCAGCAGCAACCCTCTGGGCTTGGTTCAGTTCAACTGCAACGCCAGCCGCCACGGTGATATCTGCTTGTACGATGTCGCTACCATCCCTGCAGAGGATCATACGGCCTGGTTCCCCGCTCCCGACCCCGATGTCATCAACCTCGTCCGCGTACCCTCATATGTCTGCCAAGCACCGGTCAGGTGTTGGCGGTACGGAGACTTCTCCTACTTCCAAACCTTTGTAGACATCCCGGAGAACGTCGAAGTAACCCAGTTTACCATCGGCTTCCGTGGCATGGATGATGGATCCAGGATTACGATCTTTAACTCTCTCTACCCTGGAGGTTTGGTCATCCCAGGCAGCTATGTTTACCTCGGCGGTTCTGGAACCAGCAACTTGGCACCCTTTGTTGCACAAGGTGAAGTCAACCGCGTCGTGATCACCCAAGTGGATGATTGTTGTTACCACAACTACCTGCGTGAGGCCTTTGTGATCCTCAACGGCGAAGTCGTGAACACCAATAACGCCCCTGTGGCGCAGTGTCAGGATCTAGATCTGAGCGCTGATGCTACATGCGCAGCGAATGGTAGTGTGGAAGCTGGCTCCTATGATCCAGATGGAGATGAGCTGAATATCAGCGTCGAGCCTCAGGGTCCTTATGGTTTGGGGGAGACTGTGGTCACCGTAACTGCTTGTGATGCTGAGCTCTGCGATAGCTGTGAGGGCACCGTAAGTGTAGTAGATGATACTCCACCCACCGTGAGCTGTGAAGCTCCTGAGACCATCACCCCGCCAGACGCTCCTGTCACCTTCTATCCTGCAGTAGAAGACAATTGCGCTGTTGAGTATGAGTTTACTGGCTACGACTGCTTCAAGTTCAACAAGAAAGGCAAGCGGATTGATAAGACGGGCAGTTGTATTGTTGAGTTCAGCGAAGATGGTGGCTTTAGAATCATCGATTCTGGTGGTGTAGATGATCACATCACCTGGAGCGTGGTAGCCACTGACAGCAGCGGCAACGCGACGACGGCAGAGTGTGAGCTCCTCGTAGTCAACCCCGGAAGCGGTGGTGAAGATTGTAACCAGGGCGTGGGCAATAACGCTGAAGGCTGCGATCCAGGCAACTCTAACCAGGGCAACCCTGACAACTCCAATGATGAGAATGGCGGTGTTCCTGGTAATCCAGGCAAGAAGAACAAGTAAAACTCTCAGAAAAGAGTTTTGAAAAGCTCAGGGTTATCTCTGGGATTTTTTAAAATTAGTGTTTGGTGCCTTTTCAACTCCAACAGATTGAGTTTCTATGAGTGTGGGTTGGAGGGTGTTGAAGCATGGCTGCGGTGTGGAGAGTTTGCTCCCGTTCATACTCACTACAGCGCCCTGCAATATTCTCGGAATCTGAAACAGCTCATCATTCACCGCCCTGACTTGGCGAGCAACCGTAGACCCAAGCGTTGAGCCGCTGGGTCCCGGCTGATCAACTCCACCTCCACAAGCTGCCCAGAGGAGAAGCGCTCTAACACTTCCTCCTTCTCTATATAACGCTCAGGATCGATCTGACTGATATGGATCAGGCCATCCACAGGAGCACCAAAGTCTACAAAGAGACCAAACTCTTTAACCGCTTTGATGCGCCCCTGAAAGCGAGCTCCCTCCTCCAACTTATCCCAGCTCAGACGCCCGCTCTCCAGTTGGCGATAACCATAGCGGATATGTTTGATCTCCCGTAGGGCTTGGCGATGAGGTCTACGCGCGCCCACAGAGTGAATCAGACACTGGCGCTCCAGAGGCAGATCCCCCTCCAACTCCTCCCCCCCCCTAAAATCAAGACGCACCCGAAGCTGGGGAGTGAAGAGGAGGGCTTTGAGATAGCAGCGATCCGCCTCCACCTCAAAGCCTGCCAGCTGCTCACGATCCACCAAGCGGATCTGAGCCACCAGAGGGTTACAGCCTCGCTGGGGACGCAGATCTCCCATAAAACGTCGCCCTCCATACAGCTCAATCTCATCCCAACTCCCCAAAAGGTCCAGAGCCTCTCTAAGCGCCAAGATCCCTTTGGAGGGGGCTTCAGAGGAGGCTCCTCCAAGCCAACGACGGAGGAGCCTCAGGAGCTGAACTGCCAAGCGAGGGCGAGCACAGGAGAGCTGTTTGCGCAGCGTCCTCCACTCCATCATCTGTGAGCGCAGCTTGCCAAAGCCTTCAGCGATTTTGAGGCCTGGCTTATAAAAGATCAGGAGAGAACGAATCGGAAGAGGTCGCAGCTTATGAGATTTTATCAAGGCTCGTAGGGCCTGTTCTCGGGCCTTCATCTCCTTGAAGAGAGGACCATGATCCAAGCTGGCTTTCTGGGGACGTCGCTGGATCAGGTGTCCCTTAGGGCTCAGCTCCAAAGTCCCGATCCAATATTTCAGCTCGATGATGATGACCTCATCGGGGCGGGTGATCACAAAGTCCAGCTCGCGCTTATGGCCTGCTTCAGCGTCAGGGATGCGCAAGCCCGCGTAAAAAGTATCGCCGGTGCCTCTCAAGCTGCGTCGAAGCCCTCGAGCGACGGCCAACTCAGCCTCTTCACCAATGCTCACCTCTACGAGCGGAGGAGAGCGTCTGCGGTTTTTACGGGTCTCTTTAATACGGGTCCAGAGATTCATAGAGGGCTGTGTATCTCAAAGGGAGGCTCAGTGCATCAGCTCTTATCGTGGTCTTTTTTGAAAGGGGCCTTCAGAATCCCTTTATGAAGAAGATTGGACTTTTGGGACCGAGGGGTGAGCCCCATCTCCTCCACCTACAGCGTGCCCTGAGTGCACGAGGGGTTGAGAGCCTCTGCCTCGACCTACGCGATATCCCTGCCCATGAGCGCTTCTCCTGGCAGGGAGATTCTCTGCGCTTTGGAGAGGAATCCTTAGGAGAGTTGGGGGCCATCTATGCCCGTTCTCTCTATTTCCCTTTGCCTCTGGGGGAGGATCAGATAGAGGCGGAGCGAGGAGCGCTGCTTAACGCCTTGATCGTGGAGATGGCGCGACAGGTTCCGATGATTAATCCCCCCGAAGGGGCCAGGTTCCACCGTCTTAAACCCCTGATGTATGCGGAGTTACAGAGACTGGGGATCCCTGTACCAGAGTTCCAGGTGGGCTCAGATCTGGCCGCTGCGGCTCACTTCTGCGCTGCCTATGATCAGGAAGTTCTGCTCAAACCTCTCTCTGGAGGTGAGGTCTACGCTATAGGCTTTGAATGGCTCTGCCAAAACGCGACCCGCTTTGACGAGCGCCCCACCCTCCTTCAGCGCCGCATTCGGGGGCGCAGCTTTCGGGCCTATGTGTTGGAGGAACAGCTCCTGGTCGCCGCCGAGATCCTCCATGAGCAGGTAGACTGGCGAGCGGGAGAAGCACGCTTTATCCCCGCTCGCCTCTCCGCTGAGACCGCTGAGATCTGCGTCAAGGCGACACAGAGCCTGGGCCTACTCTTTGCTTCGGTAGATCTAGAGCAGGATGATCGCGGTCCCTGGATCATCGATGTCAACCCGGCGACTCAGTTCTTAGGCTTTGAGCGCCTCTTGAGCTTTGATCTGACTGAGCCTTTGGTGGATGCTCTCCTCTCAAAAGCAGCACAGGGAGAGGCACATGAATGAGAGCTTCTTTAGCCAGATTCTAGAGGACGCTCGCAGCCTCCTAGATGAACAGGAGGTGGAGAGCGTACGTGAGGAGGTGGAGCGCCTCAAAGGGGAGTGTCGCCGTGATCCGATGAAGCTCTACCCCAAAGATCAATATCGTCCTCGCTTTGTGGTTTGGGAGCTGACCCTACGTTGCAATATGCGCTGCGCCCACTGCGGCTCAACAGCAGGTTCTAGGCGAGGAGATGAGCTGTCAACTGAGGAGGCTCTGAAGCTCTGCGATGACTTGGGGGCCTTGGGCTGTGAGCGTCTCACCCTCCTGGGCGGAGAGCCCTTTATCCGTGAAGACTGGGAGGCAATCACTGCACGACTACAAAAGAATGGAGTGCGGGTAAACGTGATCTCCAACGGCTGGCTCACCGCAGATCCCCAGCTGATCCAGCGCATCAAGGCAGCAGGGTTGACCACCCTGGCGATCAGCGTAGATGGCTACGGACCTCGCCATGACGAGCTGCGCAAACGGGCAGGAGGCTTCGAACGTATCCTCAAGAGCTTCCGATTAGCGCAGGCGGAGGGGCTCAAGTTGGGGGCCGTGACTACGGTGACGCGCTTGGTGATGGGAGATCTAGAGCGCATCTATCAGATGCTCTTAGAGCACGGTGTCGGGCTCTGGCAGATTCAGCTCTGTACCCCACAAGGGCGCATGCAGCTGGATGATCCCATCCTGCCCACCCCTCAGGATGTCCGTGAGGTTGCTGACTTCATCATCGAGAAGAAGCGAGAAGGAAAGATCCGCATCGATCCTGCTGACAATCTGGGCTACTACGACTCCTGGGAGTTGGATCAGCCCTTCCGCTCCTCTCAGTGGGGCAGGATGAGCTTCTGGAATGGCTGTCAGGCTGGTTGCCAAGTGATGGGGGTAGATGCCAACGGAGATATCAAGGGTTGCCTCTCTTTGCCCTCAGTCCCGGAATTTATTGAGGGCAATATCCGCCAACAGAGCCTCGCTGAGATCTGGGCTCATCCTGGAGCCTTCAGCTACAATCGGGAGTTTAACTTGGAGATGCTCAAGGGAGAGTGTGCGAGCTGCGAGTATGGGGGACTTTGTCGAGCGGGTTGCGTCTCTCACGCTTGGTGCAGCAGCGGAGATCGCGGAGACAATCCAAGCTGTCTTCATCGTTGGAAGAGGAGCGGTGAGCTTTGATATTACAGCCCCTTATTGGAAGGAGCCATCCTCTTCACCTACAGCATAGCGGGTGGTAGCGTCCTCTTCTCCAACAGCATAACGAGAGGTTGGATCGGGACCAGGAGCAGCTTCATCGGTCCAGAAAACACCACAGGCAGCTTCGGGATCTCGGCTCAGCTTCTCCTTGACCAGGGCCAACACATCCTGAAGATCGCTCTTTTTCATCTCAAAACTCCTCGATACATCGCTTTTATGTGTCCGTGTGCATCCTAACGAAGAGGAGCGCTGGATTCAAATCCAAGATCTCTCAACTGAGAATGTCCACTCTGGGATCTCTGAGCAGCTCTTAACGTGGCATATGGTAGAAGGTTGGCTTATCGCATCATCAACCCCGGAGTATGAGAGAATGCTCAGGATCGTTTGTCTCAGTGATACCCACAACCGACATCGTGATGCCTTGATCCCTGAAGGAGATATCCTTATTCATGCTGGAGATATTACACAATTTGGAGAGGAGGATATCCTCAGAGATTTCAATCAATTTATGGCCGACTTGCCTCACAAACATAAAGTGATCATCGCGGGGAACCATGATTTCTATTTTCAGAAATTCCCAGAGGAATCTAGGACGATCATGACAAATTGTATCTATCTCCAAGATGAAGAGGTCGTGATAGAGGGCCTCCGCATCTATGGAAGTCCATGGCAGCCTTGGTTCTATGATTGGGCGTTTAATCTGAGGAGAGGGGATGAGATCAGAGAGAGATGGTTGATGATCCCGCCAGGGATCGATATATTAGTGACACACGGTCCACCGCAGGGAGAGGGTGATTTAAACAGGCGGGGGGAGCTGATAGGCTGTGAGGATCTGCTTGATGTTGTGAAGATAATTCGTCCTAAATATCATGTTTTTGGTCACAATCATTCTGGATATGGGCTCAGCAAAAGCAAACATACTACATTTATTAATGCATGTTTGAATTCAGGCAGTAGGGTCCTAAACAAGCCAATTGTTATCGATGTGAACTCTCCTGAGCATTGAGTTCTTTACTCTAAGATCCTTTCGCAGATTTTTAGGGCTCTTGTGTCAGCTCAGACCCCCCCCTGAACTTCAACCTCCAGATGGTCGTCCTCTCTAGTGCAGATGAGAGAGTGGAGTGAATGATGTTTTCAGGTCTTTTGATGTTATTGATGGCGAGCCCCACTCTTGAAATCGACTGTGGAAGAGACCTCAGCCGAATCATCCAGCGCCTCCCTGGTCCTGCCCTCCTTCGTCTCGCGCCAGGTTGCAGCTATGAAGGTCCGGTTCAGATCAAACGTGACAAATCTCTGGCTATCGTTGGAAGTCCAGGGACGGTGATTAAGGGTCCCCTGGTGCTTAACGATGCTGGGGCCTTGAGTTTGCGTAACCTGCGCATCGAGAGTGAAACGGTGGCGATCATCGCTACCCGAGCCAGCGCCCTGACCTTAGATGCTGTGGTCCTTCAGGCTCAGGATGGCCTTCATATCAGAGACTCAGGGCCGATCCTGGTTCGTCGTGGCCTCTTCCTAACCCCAGGCAATGGAATCTGGATCGAGGAGAGCAGCTCTCTGAGCCTATTGGAGAGCCAGATGGAAGCTCCTCAACTCCTCTTGATGGCTCAGAATGTCCGAGAAGTTGAACTGAGAGAGTGCCGCTTCCGAGTCGCTTCCGAGATCTCCACCAAAGCCGCCCTCTATGTACGTGGGGGAGAGGTTCAGTTTTATGGGAACCACTTTGAGCTGATCTCCAAAGAGGAGGGGCATGTGATCGTCGATTTGGATGCTCAGGGCTTCATCGCTGAAAACAGGTTCTTGGGGACCGGTACAGGGATCCGCTCCAAACGTCGTGTCAAGTTGGGTTGCAATCAGTTCCAGAGAAGCTTGGTCTCCACTTCTGGGCGCTTTAAGCGAGCTTGTGAGCGCGATATCGCTCCTGACAGTCTACGTCCTCGTTTGGCCTGGAGCGGCTAGTCAGGAGATCTAAAGATCTCGCGAAACTCCAGCCAAAATCTGCTAGAGCTATCGTCGAGTCATCTGGAGTCTCCTCATGAGCGATCCCTTTCGAACCGATCAACTTGAGTCCTTTCTCCTTCGTGAAGCCCTTTACCGAGGAGATCTTTTTCGTCTTCCTGCCAATCCAGCCTCAGAGGCTCTGGTAGCGCGAGCCTGGGGCCTGCTGCATGGGGCTTTAGGAGCAGAGCCCAGAGAGGCCCAGTTTCGGATGAGCCCCGATGAGTTTTTTCAGGCGATTGGAGGAATTCGCCGTGCACTCTTTCTCAGCCCTGAGGCTCATGAGATGACGCGAGGGGTGCTGCAAGCGGCGGGCTTTGATCCCCAAGAGTGCGCTTTTGATCCAGTGCGTCTACGGGTGATCAACCATGAGGGCCATAAAAACCCTAAGGCGCAGCCTGTCTATCACCCCCATCGAGACACTTGGTATGCTCACCCCCCTGGCATCATCACTTGGTGGATCCCTCTCCATGATGTGCAGGAGGAGGAGACCTTTGCGATCTATCCCGAGTGTCTCTCCCGCCCCCTGCCCAATGATTCGGAGATCTTTGACTATGATGCCTGGGTCAGTCGGGACTGGAAGCTGAAGATCGGCTGGCAGGAGCAAGCGTCAGGGCGCACCGCAGGCTATCCCCAACTCTTGGATAACCCTGAGCTGGGAGCAGAGCTGGGCTTCTCTGCAAAACAGGCGGAGAACCTGCTCTTCGCTGGAGCCCACTTCCACAGCACGCGCAAACAGGCCACAGGACAGACACGCTTTAGCTTGGATTTTCGAGTCCTGCACCTGAGAGATCATACCGCTGGTCTGGCAGCGCCCTCGGTGGACAACCGCTCTCGGGGCTCTGCGCTTAGAGATTATATCCACACACCCGGCTCTTGAGCCTGCTGGCGCACATCTTTGCGCAGGCACAGCGGCGACCGGAGGCCCCCGCGCTTTGTCAGGAGGGGCGTTGCGTGCTGCGCTATGGAGAGATGATCAAACAAGCCGCAGCTCTGGGCAGACAGCTCCAAGAACGTGGCCTCAAACCAGGAACGCTCTTAGCGCTCTATCTCTCTCGTTCTCCTGAGTTTGTCCTGGGGATTTTGGGGAGCTGGTGGGCAGGCGCGGCCTTCCTACCTTTGGATCCCTGTTGGCCCCGCGCTCGCTTAGAGGAGATTCTTCAAGAGTCCCAAGCCAAGCTGCTCTTAAACTCCCCTAAGCTCTCTGATCCTCTGCTTGGGCTCCCCATGCTCTCTCCAAAGCCCCAGCCCCAGCCCCAGCCCTATCCAGATCAAGCTCCCCATCTGGAGCCAGAGACCCTGGCCTACCTGATCTATACCTCGGGTTCCAGCGGTCGCCCCAAAGGGGTTCGTCTACCTCAGCGGGGCCTCTTGCCGATGCTGGAGGCGCAGATCCGCGCCTTTGAGTTGGGGCCTGAGAGCCGCTGCCTCTGGAGCCTCAGCCCCTGCTTTGACGCCTCCATCTCCGATATCGGGAGTGCCCTGCTCTCTGGAGCCAGTCTACATATGGAGGCTCCTGATCTCCTCCAAAATCCTCGACAGCTCTTTGCGTTGATGGAAGCGCGAGGCATCAGTCATGCTGATCTGCCCCCCTCTCTCCTGCGACACCTTGATCCCCGACAGGCACCCAGCTGCTTAAAGACGATCATCATCGGAGGAGAGCCCAGCCCTCCAGCGCTCCTGCGTCCTTGGGCTCGTCAGCTAAACCTAGTGAACGTTTATGGCCCAACAGAGGCTACGGTCTGTAGCAGCTTAATGCGCTGTGCGCCCGATTGGTCTGCCCCTCTCTTGGGGCAGCCCCTCCCCGGCACCTGCTACCAGATCCTCGATCCAGAGGGGCAAGCTGCTCAAGAGGGAGAGCTATATATCCAGGGGGTGGGCCTCGCGCTGGGTTATCAAGCCCAACCCCAACTCAGTCAAGAGCGCTTCCCCCTGATCGAGGGGGGGCGCGCCTTTCGCAGTGGGGATCGTGTACGCCTATGTCCAGATGGAGAATATCTCTTCCTGGGGCGGATCGATCGCCAACTTAAAATCAGAGGGCGACTCATCGCTCCTGAGGAGATCGAGGCGCAGCTCAGCCAACATCCTCAGATAGAGCGGGTCGCTCTCCTTAAACATAGGAGCGGGGTGCTCTTAGCAGCTCTGAGCGCCAGAGCCCCCATCCCTGAAGAGGATCTGAGGCTCCTCCTCTCCGAGCGCCTGCCTGAGTGGATGATCCCTCAACGCTGGTTGCAGCTTGAGCAGCTCCCTGAAACCTCCAGCGGGAAGATCGACGTTCAAGCCCTCGCTCGGGCAGAGCTTTTGGGCCCTGGAGAGATCGCTGAGCCCCCTCAGAGCTCCAGAGAGGCGCAACTCATCACCCTCTACGAGCAGATTCTATCTCTGCAAGGGTTGGGGCGTAGAGCCCACTTCTTTAACCTCGGTGGTGACTCTCTCTCTCTCCTAGAGCTGACCGCCCGCGCCGAGGGTCAGGGCTTAGCGCTGCGCCCAGAGCTGCTCCGCGCCTACCCTCGCCCGATGGATCTGGCCCCTCAACTGGGAGTGGAGGAGGAGGGGATCTCCTCTGGGCGCCTTGAAACCCTCTCTATCCCCGATCCAGGGCTCAAGGCTCCTCTGAGAGCGCCCCGCTGGCCGCCTCAAAAGATCCTGCTTACAGGGGCTACTGGCTTCCTCGGAGGGCAGCTCCTCAAGGGCTTGTTAGAGAGGAGTAACGCGGAGATCATCTGTCTGATCCGCGCTCCGAGCATAGAAGCAGCGCGTCTACGCCTGCCCGTCGCATGTCGAGTTGAGCGCGTACAGCTCCTCTGTGGCGATCTAGAGCGCCCCAGCTTGGGGCTCAGCTCCCAGCGCTGGGAACGGTTGGCTAAAGAACTGGATGCGATCTACCATTTTGCCGCGCGAGTCCACCTCCTGGAACCCCTGGAAAGCTTGTTGGAGAGCAATCTACGGGGTTGTCATCGTATCTTGAGGCTCTGTGCTCAGGGACAACCCAAGATCCTGCACTATGCCTCAACCCTCTCGGTCTTTGTCTCTACAGATCATCCAGGGGGGCTCTGTCGCGAGGAGGATGATCTCAGCGAAGAGCGCAGGGTTTATGGGGGCTACGCTCAGTCAAAATGGGCCGCTGAGCGCCTGATCCGTCGCTCCACCTGTGCTCCCCGGATCATCTACCGCTATGGCCTGCTTACGGGGGACACTCAAGAGGGACAAACTCCGGCGCGGGACTGGCTGAGGCTCTTTCTGAGGGGTCTGGCTGCCCTGGGATCTGCACCCAAGCCAGATGCAGCCTGGGCGGTTGATATCACCCCTGTGGACTTCGCTGCTAAAGCAACCCTACGCCTCTCTCTGGAGCGTCCTGAAGCTCCTCTGCGCTGTGTACATATCGCTGGAGCACGATCTGTGGGTTTGGCAGAGCTTATCCAGGCGCTCCGCGCTGCTGGGGTCCCCCTGAAGCTCCTGGAGCCTGAAGCCTGGGCTGCTCAACTTGAAGAGCCCAGGAGCCTTGAGGAAGCCGCAGCTCTACTGGGCCTGAGCCGTGCCCTGGGGCGTCAACCTCGCCACCGCGTTCGTGATCTCTTCCAGGCCAGCCATTTTCAATTTGAGCAGCGCGCCTGTGCAGATCTGAAGCTGCATTGTCCAACACCAGACTTTGAGCTGTTGAGTCTCTATGCCCGCCGCGCTCTGGAGGAGCCTTGATGAAGCGAGGGATGGTTTTGGGCAAGTTTATGCCTCTACACGCGGGGCACCTCTACCTCATCGACTTTGCTCGTGCCTGGGCGGATGAGTTGGCGGTGGTGGTGGGTACGATGGAGGGTGAGCCGATCCCAGGAGCTTTACGGCACCGTTGGGTTCAAGAACTGAGACCGCAGCTTCAGGTGTTACATCTCCACAAAAGCCTTCCTCAAAAACCGGAAGAGCACCCCGATTTTTGGCGGATCTGGCAGGAGAGCCTCTTAGAGCTTCTCCCTTGGGTTCCTGATTTGCTCTTCGCCTCTGAAGAGTATGGGCAGCGCCTCGCTGAAGTTCTGGGTGCAAAGTTTGTCCCTTTAGAGAGAACACTCTTTGATCTAAGCGGGACCGCTATACGGGCCGATCCCTGGGCTCATTGGGCACAGCTGCCAGAGCCTGTTCAGAGCCACTACCGTCGCAGCGTCTGTATCTTTGGGCCAGAGTCAACCGGCAAAAGCAGCCTCACCGCGCAGCTCGCAAGAGAATGGAAGACGATCTGGGTACCAGAGTATGCGCGGATCCATCTAGAAGCTCAGGGAGGAGCGCTCTCTGAGGCGGATATCCTGCTGATCGCCCAGGGTCAACGTGCCTTGGAGGAGGCACTTTGGCCTCAAGCTGGTCCGCTCCTCTTCTGCGATACTGATCTCCTCAGCACGGTGACCTGGAGCGAGCAGCTCTATGGAAGTTGTCCAGCCTGGATCTTGGATGAGGCTCTCAACCGCGCTCATCACCTCTACCTACTCCTCGATATAGACGTACCCTGGATCGCTGATCCTGTGCGCTATCTTCCAGATGAGCGACGCAGCTTCTTTGAACGCAGCCGCGCCTTATTGGAGCGATATCAACTGCCCTATCTGATTCTCAGCGGGAGCTGGGAAGCCCGCAGACAGCATGCTTTGGAGGCGGTAGCTGCTCTGAACCCACGGGATACAGATCCATAAAGATCACGGCTCGGTCGCGCAGGAGTGCTCTCTTCCGTTTCTTCAGAGCGGTGGGTCATATAAGACACAGCACAAGCATCCTCTTTCCAGCTGCAGGTTAAAAGCAGAGCATTATGATAGTTTTTTGCCTTTTCTTCGTTTTCTGATTCAGCTCAAAGTTCTTCGGGTCGAGAGGATATGAAAGCATGGAGACGAATATGCGCAATTGGACAATAAAGGGGAAACTTTTGGTGGCCTGCCTAGGGTTTGGATTGCTGCCGCTCCTGCTCTATGGAGGGGTCAGTTTTTACCTCAGCGGGACCACCTTGAAGGAAACTGATCAGCAGGCCCGTGAGCACTTGGAGCTGGAAGTAGAGGCCAAGCTAGAGGCGATCAGGGCCAACAAGCAAAAGGCGCTTCAAGACTACTTCGAAGAAAGCTTCCAGACGCTGCACCTGTTCTCAGAGATGTCAAGCGTGAAGAAGCTTCTGCCCCGCTTAAGAGCAGGCTATGAGGGCTACCCCGAGGGCAAAGCTCAGGAGCTGCGTGGTTTCTACGAAGCTGCGTTTGGAGCCAAATTTCAAAAAGAGACGGGGAGATCTGCGCCTGTCGATCGACTCCTCACCATCAGCCCCAGGGCGGCGGGTTTACAGCATGCCTATATCAGCTCCAACCCACACCCTCTCGGCCAGAAACAGAGACTGATGAAAGCAGGAGAACAGCCCTACGATGAGGTTCATCAAGAGCTCCATGCTCTCTTTAGTGAGACGGCAGGGCACCTGGGTTACTATGATATCTTTGTGGTTGATTGGGAGAGCGGAGAGGTCATCTACAGTGTGTATAAGGAGTTGGACTTTGCGACCTCTCTTAAGAGCGGACCCTACGCCCAGAGCGGCTTGGGGGAGACCTGGAGGGCACTCAAGACGGGAAAGAAGCTGTTTTTCTCGGACTACAAACTCTACACACCCTCCTATGAAGCTCCAGCAGCTTTCGTAGGTGCTCCTATTCGAGGAGAATCAAAGCAAGCGATCGCGGCGCTGATCATTCAGCTCCCTCTCGATCAGGTCAACGGAGTGATGGGTGAGAGGAGCGGCTTAGGGGAGACAGGAGAGAGCTATCTGGTGGGTGCAGATCACCTTATGCGCTCCGACTCCTACCTCGATCCTCAGGATCACAGCGTCTTGAGTTCCTTTCGTAAGCCAGAGACAGGCCGGGTTGATACCGAAGCGGTCAAAGAGGGTTTGGCGGGTCGTTCAGGCCTGCGTGTCGTCCAGGATTATAACGGCAACCCAGTTTATAGTGCCTGGACTCCTCTCAAGATCGCTGAGCGCGATTGGGTGTTGTTGGTGGAGATCGATGAGGCGGAGGCTATGGCCTCTGTCAAAACCCTTGAGAAAAATGCAGAGAAGCAGCAGAGCCAGCTTCTCTTCATCTCCTTGGCGCTTATCCTCTCAACCGCCTTTCTGATCGGCCTGCTCTCTCTGGGCATCGCTCGGGCCTTGGTTCGACCCATCGAGGGGACCACCGTGCTGCTCCAGGACATCGCAGAGGGGGAGGGGGATCTAACCCAGCGTCTAGAGATCCTGAACCAGGATGAGTTGGGTGAGTTGGCCGAGGCGTTCAACACCTTCGCAGAGAAGATCCAAGAGCTTATCCAGGAGGTGGCTGAGACCGGCGGGGTTGTCTCAGGAGCAGCTCAGGAGATCTCAGCCGGATCAACGGAGCTGACCGAGCGCGCCGAAATTTCAGCAGAAGAGGCCTCTATCATAGCGACCGCTGGAGAGGAGATCGCTCATACAACTCAGGCCCTTTCTGGCGCCGCAGAGGAGCTAAACGCCAGCATCACAGAGATCGCCTCCAACGCTTCACGAGCCAGTGAGCTGGCTGAGCAGGCCAACACGGCGATGAAGAATGCTGTGGAGATCGTCTCTACTATGGACCAACAAGCGAGTGAGATCAGCGCGGTCGTTGAGGTGATCGACAAAGTCGCAGCGCAGACCAATCTCTTGGCGCTTAACGCCACCATCGAGGCTGCTCGAGCGGGAGAAGCGGGGCAGGGCTTCGCCGTCGTTGCCAGTGAGGTAAAGCAGTTGGCCAACGAGACCTCAACAGCCACTCTACGTATCGCCGATCGTCTAGAACAGGTAAAGCTGCAGAGCAGGCGCTCTGTGGTCGCCATTGAAGAGCTGACTACCTTCTTTGATGAGATCAAGGAGCTTCAGGTAGCGGTGGGGGCCTCAGTAGAGGAGCAGAGCGCGACGACCATGCAGATCGCCAGCTCTGTCAGCCAGACCGCTCAAACCAGTCAGGAGATCGCCACCAACATCTTCTCTCTCGCGGAGGGCGCTAAGAGCACCTCTCAGATGGCTGAGCAATCCAATCTCGCTTCAGCCTCCCTCAATGTGGTCTCTCATCAACTCAATCAGATGATCGGGCGCTTTAAGTACTGAGCTTCAGGGGAAACGAACCCGAGCGATATTGGCGACATCTCCAGGACGCTCCAGGGTAACATCATGGAGCGTCACCTCCTCACGCTCTGTCCCTGCATAACGGATGATCATCACATGCACCTGAGTCTCAGCGCTCAGGCGATTGCCATTGTTGCCGTAGTAGTGGGCCTGTACCAGATACTCCCCAGGATCAGCTTCCTGATCCTCAAAGCGCTCCGGTCCAAAACCCTGGGTCAGATCATCCAGGAGCTGACCCCCTTGGATATTCTCCGGGTGAGCATAGAAGCACTTCTCTCCGCTGGGATCTGTGACCCAGAGATCGATATCTGTGTTGTCGGTGTTCCAGGTCATGGTTACCCGCAGCTCAGCCTCTGACTCCAAAAGACCGAGGGCTTCTTCGCGGCTGAGGAGCCAGAGCGTAAGAGACTCCTCAGGGGCGCGGCGAACCCACTCACGGATGAGGAGGCTATACTCCTCTCGAGCAACCACTTTGAGCTGATGAAAGCGAGCATCCCAGCGCCCAGCCAGGATCGCTTCATAGAGCAGGGCTGCTAGAGCAGGCCGCGTCGCGCTGAGAGATTGAGCCAGATCCCGATAGGATTGAGGCTCGTAGGGGCGACGACGTAAAACCTCCATAAAGAGCGCAGCGGCGGCCTCTGACGCGCCCCAACTTCTCAGACGGTAGCCCACCATACGCAGAGCCTCAGGATCAGCGGGATCGTTCTCAACCAAGCTGGAAAGCGCCCGCAGCGCAGCGCCAATCTCCCCCTCAGCGGCGCGGCGATCAGCCTCCTCTTGATAGAGCCCTAAGACTCCAGGTTCATGGCTCATCGCCTCTAAATACTGATGTGGAACCTCATCTCGAGAGAGGAGGGGGATCGTCAGTTGAGACTCAGGCAGGGAGAGCGCCCCCTCCCCGGCTTGAGCAATGAAGCCATCAATGAGGGTCTCACTGAGCTGATTGAGATCGGCATAGCGCTCTAAGAGATCCAGCACCGCAGCCCAGCCGCTGAGGCGCTCCCCCATCAGCTCCAGAGCCTCTCGAAGCAGCTGAGTGAGAGGTAAGTTTTCAAGCTCTGCGTGGCGTTGCTCTAGATCATAGATCTCGTACTCTTCATCACTCTCTAGGACCAGCAGGGAGGTGGAGCGACCGATGATTTGATAACGCTGCGCCAGGGCCACCGCCAGCCCCTCTAGGCTCTCATCTCGGCTCTCCAGGAGTTGAGCGACCAGAATTTCGGCCCAGGCGCGGGGCGCCAACTCTCCCTCACCCTCTAGGAGGACAGGCCAGCGATACTCAAGCTGCTCCAGGCCTCGCAGTCCACGGATACGGATCTCCGCCTCTCCAGATTGAAGGAGGCGGCCCGCCAAGATCAGCTCAGCGCCGGGAAAGAGAGTGGATTGACCTCCTGCAATCACCAACTCCTCAACTTGGGCGGGCTGCTCACCAACGCCGAGGATCTCGACACTTTGGAGGTAGATCCCAGGTCGAGTGTGTGCTTGAGCACAAGTAGGTACGCTCTCCTCTGAGAGACAGTTGAATGTTGCTCCATTCTGGGTCAGAGCAGCAAAGAGGGCCAGATTCTCAGCACCCAGACCAGTACGATAAGCGAAGAAGCGCGCGTTCAGGGTGCTGCTCTCCAAGCGCGCGGCCAACTCACCTACCGACAGCTCTCCCCAACTGAGGCCCCCATCAGTGAGCAGGAAGAGATCCACGAGTCCCCCCTGAAGTCGGGGATCCTGGAGCGCGTCCAAGGCGGCGCCCATATCAGTTGCTCCCTCTAAGAGGACCCCAGACAAGCGCTCCATAAGAGCTTCACGCTGCTCAGGGTTGTTGGAGACATAACCCTCCGTAAGCCAACGTGCGCCTACATCGAAGCTCAACACTGCGAACTCTTCGATCCCCTCGTTAAGGCTGAGGATCGATATCAAAAGCGCCAAATCGATATTAAAGCGATCCGGTTCTGATGAGAGAGAGGTGTCCAACATAAAGATCGCCCGAGGTCGAGCTTGGCTGGAGGAATCAAGCTCCAGGGGGGCTTGGAGACGCCCATAAAAATAGCGCCCTCTATCAGGATCTGCGCCTATGATGACCTCAAGCTCATCCTCGACAGGGAAGCCAAAAGCGAAGCGTCCCTCCTCCCAGTGTCCCGCAAACTGATTGCCGTAGAGGCCAGGGCTGATCTCCTGTACCTCCAGATCTCCCAGGGACTCATGCTCGCCAGAGACCAGCAGCTTAAACTCCAGAGCAGCAGCCTCACCGGCGGGGATCGCGAAGCTGTAGTGCCGTCGATCTTCAAGGCGAGGTAGGGTCTCCTCATAGGCGACGAGGATCCGATTATACCCATGCGCGGGGATGGGAAAGACACGGGCCTCGAAGGTGTTGGGGGCCACCGACTCCAGCAGCGCAGGATCAACGCGACGACGAGTCACCTCCTCATAGACTTGCCGCGCTCGCACAGCGGGGACAATGCGACCTACGCGAAGCTCACCCCATTGTTGAGGATCTGCCCCCTCCACCCAATCCTTAGCCTCCAAAGCGGCTTGCTCTTCAGCGGACAGCGCGCTCAGCGCCTCCCCATCTCCAAAAAACTCAGGTTCACGCTCATCAGCACCTGTGAACATGGCGTAGTAAGAGATCGAAGCTCCTGGAGGTAGGGGATAGCGGAAGGTACCCTCTAGGTTCTGAGGATGAGGGTTGTAGAAAATATGATCTACTAAAGTGCGCGCCCTCAGGCTCTCGATTTGAGCGGTGATCCGCATACTGTTGAGCAGAAGCTGCTCTCCTCCACCCAGCTCAACGCTGGCGAAACGCTGATCGCCATCTCTGCGCTGCCAGGGTTGGGCAGATCCCTCTTCAGTTCCACCCGCTTCACCACCAGTTCCAGAGCTCTCTCCATCTCCGTTGTCTTCGCCAAGAATACCCCCCGCACCATTCCAAGCGCCTGCATCTGCGACTCCCCAGGCTCCACCCCCGCTGCCCCCCTCAGCATTCCAAGCGCCTGCATCTGCGGCTCCCCAGGCTTCACCTCCGCTGCCTCCCTCACCACCCCAGGAGCCACCGCCGACACCGGCGCTTCCTCCAGCACCTTCGCCAGCAGAGCCTGCATCTACTCCATGCCTCTCTCCATCACTTCCCTCTCCAGTTGGCCCTGCATCTACCCTAAGTCTCTTTGAAGACTCAGGAGCCTCATCTCTCTCCTCCAAATTACAGCCCAAGTTGAGAGCACAATAGAGGAGCGACAGCAACACAGTTTGGATCTTGAACATCATTGTTCTCCTTGCTCTTCAAGACGGAGCGGTGTGGAGATCTTACGGGTGATCCTTTTTTTTCGGGGTGGGTTGCAATTGGATGCAGCTCTTTTGGGATGACAAGGAAACCCGGAAAAATCCAATTCTTAGAATAAGATGAAGAGAACATCAAAGAGCCCTTTGCGGCATCTATCGGGTTATAAAACCACGGTAGATATTTGCTATTCTCTGTTTGGGGGTCCCGAAATGAGAGTCATGCTCTGCGGGGTTGAGGTTTTAAAATGAATGTACAAGATCTGAGGGAAACAGCACCGATGATCCTGGCCCGAGAAGGTGAGCGGCTCTCTGGAACCCCATATCGTCTCGCTGAGAAGCTGGGCGGTGGAGGAATGGGGCAGGTCTTTAGAGCGATCCATATCGAGCTTGGACGAGAGGTAGCCATCAAGCTGTTGGCCCCTCAACTGGCTCAAGATGAAGCCGCGATGAAGCGGCTTAAGCGAGAGGCGCGGGCCGCTGCGAGAGTGGGCAATCCTCATATCATCGACACCTATGATCTGGGCGTCAGCGAGGATGGTCGCCCCTATGTGGTGATGCGTCTCATCCAGGGGTGTGATCTCAGCACCCTTATGGGAGAAGCTCTGGAGCCCAAACGGGTCCTCAACTTCTTAGAGCAGATCGCAGACGCTCTCCAGGCAGCTCATGGCCAAGGGATCGTTCATCGAGATCTCAAACCCGAGAATGTGATGGTAGAGGAGCGACGCTCAGGAGAACACCTCACCGTCCTGGATTTTGGGATCGCTCAAAGCCTCCAAGATACAGAGAGTCGCTTGACTATTGATGGGCAGATCATCGGGACCCCTGGCTATATGGCCCCGGAGCAGGCCCTAGCACAGCCCTTAGATGGTCGTACCGATCTCTATGCCCTGGCGGTGATCGCCTACGAGCTGTTCTCAGGGGCTAGGCCCTATCCTCGACTCAACGCCCTTCAGCTGATCACTTCACAGATCACCCAGCCCCCTGAGGCTTTTGAGGAGCAGCCTGGAAGCCAGAGGCTGCCTGTAAACCTGGGACGAGAGATCGCAAAGGGAATGAGTCGTCGCCCTGAAGAGCGCCACCCCGATGTTCAGAGCTTTATCCAAGCGCTCAAGGCGAGCTTTGAGGAGATGCCCACCAAGGAGGATAAACCCCTCCGAAGCTCAGCTCCACTCAGGCTCTTCTCTGTCGCTGTATTGCTGGCCTTAGCTCTGGGCCTGGGCGGCTCTCTGGGGGGCTTCTTTAAGTCCTCAGCCCCAACACGAGATCTTGGAGTATCGGTGAATCCAAACAGGCTAGAGCAGAGCCAAGCTCAGGGCAGCCAAGAGCTTCTCCTGAGGAGCAAAGCTCAGCCCTCTGTAGATGTTGGGACCAAAACTCAGCTTCTCGTAGATCTTGGGTTCAAAACAGACACCATATTTAGACCAGATGCTGTGCTCAAGCCCGACTTCTTACCTTCGCCCAAACCAAAACTTCTCAAATCTGCTTCTCTTAAATCCAAGATCCGCCGTTCTAAGAAGCACAGATCTTCTAAGCCCAAGCTCCCTAAACCCAAGCCTCCAGAGCCTAAGCCTCCAGAGCCTAAGCCTCTAGAGCCAGAGCCCCCTAAGCAGATCCCTGCGGCTCCGCCTCTTAAAGTCGAGGCTTCCAAACCGATACCTCCTCAACCTCAGGCGGTGCGTATTGTTCTGAGTGAACCTCAACTTGAAGGTGCTCTCAGTAAGCGGGAGCTACGCAGAGCTTTACGGGGATTCCCTGAACGCCTCAACAGCTGTATCAAAGGTGTGGGCTTGGTAGGCAGCAACGCTCAGTTTCACTTTGTCATCGATGAGGAGGGTTTTTTTGGCGAGCTGAGCACTATAGGGGATCCAGCCTTGGCTCGCTGTGGCCGAAAAGCGCTGCGGGGGAAGCGTCTCAGGCGACGTCCAGACACCGGAAACATCAAAGTAGGATTACGTCTGCGTTTGGAGCCTCGATGAGTAGCCCATCTTCCCTTCTGCCTCTGTTGTTGTTCTTGGGTTGTGGCTCTCTAGATCCTGAGCTGGGAGCTGAACAGGAGGGGATGCTTGCTCCTTGCAGCCTCTCTGCATCCTCTGCTCCTACTCCAGATTTTCAGAGCATCAAGCAGCAACTCTTTGAGCCCTATTGCGGCTGTCATGTTCAAGCTGGAGGGGTTGGTCAGCTCTTAGGAGGTTTGAATCTCTCAAGCTATGAGAGCTTCAATACTGGGGGTAAATTTCTCAAATCTGAACAGCTCCATATAACTGAGCCCTGTGAGAATGAGATGCTCTTAAAATTGTTGACGCCTCCTCCTCATGGGGCACAGATGCCTCTTAACGGAAAGCCTCTATCAACCGAAGAGATGCAGCCCCTCATCGACTGGCTCGCGGCAGGGGCACCTCAATGAATCCCAAGCATAAGGACAGATGATGATTATCAATGGCTCGTTCGAAAATGAGTTGGGGCGACCCATCGAGCGGGTGTTAGACTTTTTCGCGGTAGAGCATATCAACAAGGTTCGCATCGTTATGGATGATGATCTGCTACAATGGATGAGTATCCTTTGGAATAAATCAATATTATATCGCTTATTTATGACCGCAACCTTTAATCTTTTCGATTGATTTCATTGAGAACTTGTTTCATCCAAATGAATGCTTATTTAGCTAGCAACGCCCAATTTTTTAAAAAAACATAATATAGTCGAAACCGCCCTCTGAATACTCTGATATGAACGATGTGAAGCTAATCTGTTATCTCTCTCAAAAACAATGTCTGGATTATTGTAGCATATGAACAGAGTATCCCCATATCGACTGTACTATTAGGTCTTCATTATTTGAGAAGACTCATTCATGAAGTACGGTATGTACTGCGTTGAGCAGGGGGAGCACAGAGAATGGCTTAGGCAGAAAGTTAAACTCCGAGCAGATGTTCATTTTGTCTTGGAATGCTTCAGGGGCATAACCTGAAGTAAAGAGTACTCGCAGATCGCTGTGGTGAGTCTTCAGAGCCCGGTAGAGTTCATAGCCGCTCATCTGCGGCATTACTAGGTCGGTGAGCAGGAGATGGATAGAGGGCTTGCCTTCACCACAAGCTTGTAGACAACTGAGGCCATCAGGATACTCCAGTACTTCATAACCCTGTTCATGGAGGATACGATAGGCGAGCTTGCGCACCCATTCATCATCATCAGCTACAACGATCCGGGTCTGTTTCTTAAGTTCAACAGATTTAGGGTTCTGTTGGCTTAGTTCACGTACAGGCTTCTGTGAGGCTGGGAAGAGTAAGGTGAAGAGGCTACCTTTGCCAAGCCAACTTTCGGCCCAGATGTATCCGTGGTGTTGGTGTACGATACCATGCACGGTAGCGAGCCCGAGTCCTGTACCATACCCTGCAGGCTTAGTGCTGAAGAAAGGCTCAAATATTTTATTGACTATCTCAGGCGGTATACCTCCACCGGTATCATGTACGCGGAGGCGCACGTAATCTCCAGGCGTAAAATTGCTCGGTCCTTTTTCCGTATAATCTTCTATGAAGACATCATCAGCGGTAATAGAGAGAATCCCCCCCTCTGGCATCGCGTCTTTTGCATTAACAACCAGATTCATGACAACCTGTTCAAGCTGCACAACATCGCCTTCAATTAACTGTAATGACTCTGGAGCATCTATTTCTATTTTGATGTTTGCAGGGATTGTACGTCGAAGTAGTGGTGTAATTTGCTTAAGTTGCCGATGCAATGAGATACTTTCCAGTTTAAATAACTGTTTTCGGCTAAAAGCAAGAATTTTCTGAGTTAATGCGCTGGCACGTTTTGCAGCAAGCTGAATAGTGAGGAGATCTTCACGAACCAAAGCATCATGTTTATTTTCAAGTTGAAAATCACATGCAATAAGAATAGGTGTCAGTAGGTTATTAAAATCATGAGCTATTCCTCCTGCAAGTTCTCCAATAGAATGCATTTTTTGGACCTGTATCAGGGTAGCTTCAGTTTCTTTATGTTTATTAACATCCAAAACCACCGCATTAATTTGTCGTGTCCGACCTTGCTCGTCTCGTAGTGCTGAGGTGCTTACCTGTGTCCAGATTACATCATTGTTCTTCTTAAGGAAACGAATTTCCTGTACATCATGGCTGAGATTGCCCAGCCAAAGATTTAACACCCTCTCTTTGCTTCCGAAATGGCTATCTGGGTGGATGAAATCCATGTATAGACGACCGATCACCTCTTCAATAGCAGTATAACCTAGTATACTCAAAAAACGTTGATTGCAATGGAGGATATATCCCTCTTTATTGATATTAACGATACCTGCTGTAGTTTGTTCAAAGATGGCTCTATAGTTTCTCTCGCTTTCTCGTAGAGCAGCCGTACGACCAACAATTTTCTGCGAAAGTTCGGCGTTAAGGCGGTTAAGTTCTCCATTAAGGCGATGTAATTCGTTGTTAAAACCCTGGCGCTCCAGACGAAGTGCCACCATTAAACTTACATCATATAGGAGTGGGGTAAGATCATCAAGGCGTCGTAGATCCGTATCTTCACTGACGAAGAGCAACATACCCGCTGCTTTCTCTGTTGTGTTAAAACGGTAGCAAAAGATTCGCGACGGGATTATATCTGTAGCAAAGTTCAAAGAAATTCCAACAGCACAGGCATCCTCTTCATCAAAAAAAAATAAATTATCTTCTTGTAGATCTATCCACCCACTAGAAAGCTCTACTCTCTTGAGCAGTATAGACTCATCCGATACTGCAGCATAGCTGGCTATACACTGCGTTTCTTTCCCTCGTGAAACAAAATAAGCACACCATGGAAAATCCATCAAAATACTCACATGTTCTAGTAAAATTTCAGCTAATTCTGTTTCATTCTTTGCATTTTGAGCCACTTCGGCTATTTTGCGAAATAATTCAATGGTTTGCGCAGATTCTATGAGGATGTTGTTTTCTTGATGTAGTATATGAATACAGGATTCAAGCTCTACGATCCTCGCCAACAGCTCATCAAACATGGCAGGTTTCCTTAAAAAATTCGATGATAGATTGTGTGAGGAGAATGGGAATATCTTCTTGGATAAAATGACCTGCTTCAGAAAAGCGAAGAAGACGTGCGTTTGGCAGGTCTCCTGCCAAACGCTCACAGATAGATGCGGGTAGGTAAAGGTCCTCATCACCACGCACGATCAACGTTGGAGTTTTCAACCCTCGGAGTTGATCGATGATCTCCATGAGGTGGAGATTGTTGAGGCTCTTGGCGAAGCTGAGAAAGGCTTTGCGTCCCTTGCGTGCTCGCAAGGGCGCCCAGAACATCTCCATCAGCCCAGGGGTAACGCGCTCAGTATGGAACACTCCCCGTTTAATAAGGAGTGTATATATGCCCAGATCGAGCGCTGCGATGGCGAGGTGGCGTAGGAGCGGCGCACGCATGGCGGAAATGGGTTGCACTGGCCAGTAATTATAACCTACTGGGTTTATGAGCGTGAGGCTAAGCAGACGTTCAGGGTAACGGACAGCGAAAATTTGCGCGATACCACCGCCCACATCGTGGCTTAAAAGGTGAACCCGTTGCAGACCCAGCTCATCCAACAGGGCCCGCAGGCGTTCAGCATGTGCTGGGAGTGAGTAGTCCACTCCCGGCGACATATCAGCCTCACCACAACCTGCAAGATCAACCGCCAATGTCTTATATTCGAGGCTGAGTTTCGGTATGATTTGGCGCCAGATGAATGAGTAGGTCGTGATTCCGTGTACCAGAAGCACTGGTTCTCCTTGCCCTTGTCGATGTACGACCATCCTCTGAAGGCGAGAACTACTGGGCTCTGTTTTTGATTGCATATCAGTTGGTACCGTGTTTGGAAGCACTCAAATACCCCATGGGGAGTGAGCGGGTGCTAAATCCCTCGATGAGCAAGAATCTAAGAGACAAGTCCGATCCAGCTTTTCACCAAACCGATTGTAGTACCGGATTACGCCAACACTCCACGATTGCGACCCATGCAGGAATGATAACGGAGGGAGCCGACACCAAACAAAAGTATCACAATTTACATTCTTGCCAAACCAAAGATGAGCGAGGCATGTCGAAAGCCAAGGCAATTTCAAACACTCTCCTATGCAAAGATGAAGTATTTTTGAGGGATTGGAGAAACAGGAGTGGACGATCTTTTAAGCCGAAATCCAAGCGTAAAGAGCGCACCATAAGCACCGAAAACGAGATTCTCAGGCTCCCCTCTGTTGTGTGGTGATTTTCTCCCCATCTGTTGTGTGGTGATTTTTCCTCAACTTGAGATCTTCAAGCGATCCCACGACAGTAGAATTTTGTGGATTGTAACATCCATTCGTTCCATTTCTGATATTCCCATCCTACATTAAAGGCTTAGCTCATCTGCCTGAGATCTTCAGCGGTCAAGTCCCTCCAGTCTGGAAGTGCGAGAGTTGGGGACTCTCGATGGTCGCCAAAGGCTCCTCTTTCACCGCCAACAAGGCGGCTGTGAGGATTGTGAGGCCCCTCACTCTTTTCATTCCGCTCAAAACCGCGCCTTTAAACTCCTCAAAATCGCTGCCCAACTCCGTGAGTGCTTGCATCGTATTCGTGAATATTCAAAGAACCCATCTTTGTTGATGCCCTACAGGTTCGCATCAGGGCGTTATTAAGTGCGCCCCTCACTCTTTCTTCCTACCAAAATATGCTAGCTCTTCCACGAGCTGATTTGCAAGGCCATCTTCCACATCGTCTTCACGCTCCTTCCCAAGCCTCAACGCCTCCGTCTTCTCACTGAGGATGTTGCAGACCGACAACGAATGCACAAAACTTGGAAGCAGAACCAGGAGCGCTATGCTCTGCCTGAAGGGGCTTTGATCGATCTTAAAATCGAGGCAGATGACCGGCCCGCGAGGAGCCTTCCAAAAGAGCATCTTGATAGCCAAATATGCTGTGAGTAGGGGGCTACAGATGCTTTAGGCGCTTAGTGTTGTTAAGGATCGGCGTAAACGGGATGAGTGGGACTCATCTTTCATTCGGAGTTCAAGTAACACGATGGCGGTGTGAAGCTATACTTGTTTAACCGCTGAAGATGTTGAGTGAATGAACAGTCCAATAGGCTAAAGATATAACACCAAATATGAATATCGGATACGGAACGAGTGAGACAGATGATTATCTTCAATGGATTGGTACATCTCACCTTTATTCATTATGCATTTAGAACCCGAAATCACAACCTTCATCAAGGGTTCTGACTACGACCTTACGGGTTCAACCAAATCCTATTATCTCAGTATATGATTTCTGTAGAAGATGGATAGCACCCAATCAGGTGAGCACTTGGCCGGGTCAGCTTGAAATGTTGATGGCTGCCCTTGGTTCAGGCCTCCTCTTCAGCTCCCTAAGAAAATCACCGAAACAGGAGATAAGGAGGATCATCGATGACAGAGAGCACCTATGGAAGCAAATCTAACTACATAAACAAACCTAACTATCAAGACAAGCCTAAAATTCGCATCGGGGAGCTTCTTCTTCGTGCAGGCCGCATCAGCGCTGAACAGCTTCAGGAGGGTTGTCGGCGACAACGTACAACAGGGGAGCGTCTGGGGAGCGCGCTGATACACAGCGGCGCGATCCGCGAAAGCGAGTTGGCCGAATTCCTCTCAGGACAGCTGGGCTATGAGGCTGCTACAGAGGCAGACTTAGAGATCGATCCTGAACTGGTCAAGCTCCTCCCCAGCGACTTCGTAAAACGCTTCGAGGTGGTGGTCGTGCGGCGCAATCGTCACATCCTCACCATCGCCATGGCCAATCCCAACAACTTAGCCGCCATTGATGATGTGCGCTTTATTACCGGTTGCCATCAGATCCGAG
Source organism: uncultured Nannocystaceae bacterium (assembly GCA_964384025.1). GTDB lineage: Bacteria > Myxococcota_A > Bradymonadia > UBA7976 > UBA1532 > CAYLJJ01. The sequence goes on along the minus strand of CAYLJJ010000055.1, from coordinate 18,567 downwards.
TGATTGTCGCCTCTGAGGTGGCCATCCGTCGAGTGATCGAGGAGCACTACAGTACTCAGGCGCTCTTAGAAGAGGTGATCAAGGGAGGAGACCTCTATGAGCGTGCTATCGCCCTCCAAGATCTACCTGAAGAGGAGGAGAACAGTGATGTCTATGAGCTGCGCTCTGAGTCTGAGGCCCAACCCATCATCCTCTTGATCAACTTCCTACTCATCGAAGCAGTGCGGCGGCGCGCCAGTGATATCCATCTGGAGCCCTACCAAGATTTCTTTCGGGTGCGGATGCGCATAGATGGTCTCTTGCACGGCATTCTCGCTCCCCCCAAGAGCCTCCATCGCGCCCTCATCAGCCGCGTCAAAGTGATGGCGAGGATGGACATCAGCAAAACTCGAGTTCCCCAAGATGGACACTTGGCCCTGGAATATAACCAGGAGCTGCTGCACTTTAGGGTCAACACTGTGCCCACTGTGCATGGAGAGAAGTGTGTCATCCGTACGCTCCAGAGCAGCAAGAATATCACTCGCCTGGATCGTATCGGTATGCCTAAGGTGCTCTTAGAGCCCTACCAGAAGATCATCAACTGCCCTCAAGGGTTGCTTATCGTTACGGGGCCGACAGGCAGCGGTAAGACCACCACGGTTCATGCCTCCCTGGAGGCGATCAACCATATGGAGCGCAACATCATCACCCTGGAGGACCCGGTAGAGATGTCGATCCCTGGCATCAACCATGTCCAGATCCAGCGTCAATCAGGGATGACCTTCGTAGAGGGTCTCCGCGCGGTGCTGCGTCAGGACCCAGATACCATCTTCGTCGGTGAGATGCGTGACAGAGAGGTGGCGCGGATCGGCATGGAGGCGGCGATGACCGGGCACTTGGTCTTCTCGACTCTGCACACCAACAGTGCTGCGGAGAGCTTGGCACGCCTCGCTGATATGGGGGTAGAGATGTTCCTGGTGGCGGGGACCCTGTTGGGGGTGGTGGCTCAGCGCCTCTTGCGGAGGATCTGCCCCCAATGCAAACAACCCGCTACTCCCTCGGGGGAGCTGAAGGGCTTAATGCCTGAACAGCTCAAGGGAGCGCAGTTCTCGATCGGCCTGGGCTGTAACCACTGTATGCGTAGTGGCTATAAGGGGCGTGTCCCCATTTTTGAGATTCTTTACGTGGATGATGAGATCCGCCAGCTCATCCGCCAAGGGAGCGACACCAATTTTATTGAGAGGCGGGCACAAGAGAAGGGGATGAAGAGCCTCGCTGAGAGCGCTCTGGAGCTGGTTCTCCAAGGCATCACTACCCCTGAGGAGCTGAGGCGGGTCATCGGAACAGATATCTTGGAGATCCGGGTTCAACAAAGCTCCATTGCGCTTGAGGGGGAGCCTGAGTTCCCTGAGCTGCCCAACGCTCGGGAGCAGAGGCCCGTTCAGGAGGGAGAGAAGCTTAAGTTGCCCTCAGGCTCTCAGATCCCGAGATCACCTGAGATCCCTTGTCTCCCTGCCAAGACTTGAACTTTAGAGCGCTTAGGATCATCACCGGGTAGGAGATGAGCAGCAATCTACCATGCCCTCCTCATCTTCCTCATGTGGTTATTCTACGGGGAGAGAGCTGGCTTCAAGGCCCCCTGAGAAGCTGAGATCAACGCGGCCCAGATGGGTCCCTGAGTGTCCTACCTGGACGACAGCGGTTTGACCCACCCACTTAGGCTGCTCTAAAAAGCTGTGGCTGTGACCGCCCACGATAAGATCGATCCCCTTGACCGCCTCGGCTACTTGCAAATCTCCGGGCTCTCCACCATAGCCTTCGAGGCCCAGATGGGAGAGGCAGATGATCGCTTCTGCACCCAGCGCCTTGAGCGCCCCAACCGCGTGAGCCGCAGCGGGGATGGGGGGCGTATAATAGAGCCCTTGGTGGAATCGAGGAGATACAAGGCCTTTGAGGATCACCCCCAAACCAAAGAGACCCACACGTCGCCCGCCCACGAGGCGCAGTTCCCAGGGCTTGATCCGAGTTCTGAGGCGCTCATCCTCCAGGATGTAGTTGGTGCTGACAAAACCAAAGCGAGCCAGCTGCATCGCCTTGAGCAGAGCCTCTACACCGCCATCAAAGTCATGGTTGCCCAGGGTGACCAGATCATAGCCTGCCGCCGACATCGTCTCATACTCAGCGCAGCCCTTGAACTGGTTGTAATAGGGGGTCCCCTGAAAGACATCCCCTGCATCGACAACCAGGGTCGCGGGCTGAGCTTGACGGATGGAGTTGATCAGGGTTGCTCGACGAGCGATGCCTCCCAAGCCCTTATACCTCCCTCGAGTAAAGGGTTCCAGGCGGGAGTGTGTGTCGTTGGTGTGGAGGATGGTGAGGGTCTGAGCAGCCTCAGCCCCCTGGGCACCTAGAGGGAGCGCCAAGCTTGCGAGGCTGGCTGTACTCCCCTTGATAAATGTTCTACGAGAGAGCGGTCTCATTTGAAGCTCAACCTGTCATCGAGTTTGGCTTTGATGGTGTGTGTAGAAGCTTTAAGCCCTTCAGCGATCGCGTCTCGCATCAAGATCCCCGTGCGTTTCAAGGGCAGATCTTTGACGATCTCGCTCATCCAGCCAGCCTCAGCCAGATAATCAGAGGTGCCAATGAGATAGCGTGCCTGAGGATCAAGGGCTTGACCCATGATCTTAACCTCGGAGGCGCGACCCAACGCAGGATCTAAGCGCATCTGCGCCCCTGCGATGGGCTCTCCTCGCTTACGAGCGATCTGATCTGCGATGGCCTGAAGGTGTACACCATCCAATTCCAGCAACACCAACTCGTTGTCAAAGGGCATCACCTCATAGACTTGACCGAGTTGGATAGGCCCCGCCGAGAGCGAGGCTCTCAAGCCCCCATCATTGGTAAAGAAAGCCTGAATCTTTGGCTCTTGTGCTTTGAGCTGCGCCAGGAGGAGGTCTGCGACCAAGATCCCTAGAGGGCTGGAGGGCTCCCCCTGAGCGGAGATCTCCTGCTCTGTCTGAGCGATGACCGTGGAGAGCTTCTCTCCCAACCGAGCTTTATAGCGCGCGACGATGGCCGCCACTTGGGGAGAATCAGCGATCCCTGCCTGAACCGCCGTGGGGGGCTGAGCCTCCAGCTTGAGAGGAGGGCCGCTTGAGAGATTGAGGAGGAGGTAGAGTAGGCTGATCTTCATGGTCGCCAAGATAACAGAAGCCCTCTAAAGTGGGTGCAGCTTTCCCCCAAATGGAACGCCAGAGCGCGCAGTTTTTGGGGCAACCCCTTGAATCTCCGGCCCTCGACTGCAATATTTTGATATCCAACGCTACTGTTTTATGAAGCCGTGCTGAGCAGTTAGGAGTAGAGATGTCCGAGACATATTCCTTTAGTCGATCTACTCAAGAACTCCAAAAACCTATCGTTCAACAAGAGAATTCGGCAGAACAGCCAGTGCAGATGACCCTTGCACCATCTTCAGCGGCTGTGGCTCAGAGCCAAGAGCTTCAATTGCAGATGAAGAGAAATGGTGAAAAAACTGAGGCAATTCATGCGGCAGCAGCTCGCGGTATCCAGGGCAGTGGGTCCTCATTACCTCACCTTAATGCGATCCAAAGATCCTTTGGGCATCATAATATCAGCAATGTTCAAGCTCATGTAGGAGGTGCTGCAACAGAGGCTAATCGATCGATGGGTGCTGAAGCATATGCTACTGGGAACCATGTGGCTTTCAAAGAACAGCCCAGTTTGCACACGGCAGCTCATGAAGCTGCACATGTGGTTCAACAGCAGAGCGGAGTATCTCTAAAAGGAAACGTCGGTCAGATTGGCGATCGATATGAGCAACATGCTGATACAGTAGCTGACGCAGTGGTTCAAGGCAAGAGCAGCGAAACACTCTTGGACCAGGTAGCTAGTGGAGGAGGTAGCTCTGGACATGTTCAGCAAAAATCAGAGGGAGATGGAACAGATAGAGTTTTAGACAACGAAGCAGATCAAATTCTGAGTATGCTACAAGAGCTTCTCCTCGATATCGAATCCCCAGAAGAGCCCGCTGGAGAAGCCTCTGCCCAAGCCCCTGAAGAGAGCACCCAACAACAAGCTTCTGAAGTGGGTCAATTAAGAGAGACCATCTCTCAGTTCACTGCGCTCAAGGGCAACGGTGATCCAGAGACTTTGCGTATCTCCAGTCATATGTTGCTTGAGGCCCTGGAAGGCAAAAGCTCCTCGAGCAGAACAGCAGTCTCTCCAGAGGGCCAACCACCTGTGCAACAGGTGGCGGCCGTGGCTGCAGCTCCCCTCGTTGTCGCTGGTCCCCCGGGATGGTTGGTATTGGGAGTGCTGGCTGTGGGCACTCTTGCTGCCATGGCCTATACATATGAGCAGACACGTGTGCGCAGCCGACCTCGGACAAGGACCAGAAGACGCAGCCCCAACCATCGTGGGCGACTTCAAGTGCAGGGTGGAGGACTGGAGCTGTCCTATCCCTGGTCGCGTAGCGGACCGATGACCAAAGCAGAGGCAAGCGCAGGCCTGTTGGGTTTACGGGCTCAACTCAATAGGCGTGAGCTTTCCTTACGAGATCAAGCCTTTGTGCGAGCGGAGAACTTCATTATGTCAACCCTCCACACCGCACCTCCGCCTCTCTCTCGAACCTTCCAAAACAGCAACCTCCCCCGCAACAACCGTGATGCTCGCGTCGATATTGAGATCTGGACTGGAATGGCCTTCGTATGACAGCTTCGCGTTATGCTTGGGAGGCGTTGGATGTTTTGTCCAACACCACAGCCAACTCTCTTGAGGACGATCACTACCGCACGCAGAAATCTCTAGAGTTGATGGAGCGCATAGTCGCTGAAGAGGGTCTGGGCCCCTTGGTAGAACGCTACGCCAAGCTTCAAGCTCCTCCGATCATAAGAGCCCTCTCCTTTCTGCTCTCTCTAGCCAGCAACCAGAGCCCAAACCCAGAGCTATGTAGGTGGGTGCTCCAATTTGTAAACCATCTCAAATGTGATGATACAACGACGATGACCAATCTTCTCACCGCGCTTCACAGGTTGGCGATTGTAAATCTCCTCTTTGAATTTGGCAAACAGCCTCCAGACGGTCTCTTTGGTTTTATTATGCGTGGACTGAGCAATACTATTATGGTTCAGTCTGCATCCCTGGGTTTGATAAACCGTATATATGAAGATGGGTTTATCAAATTATTATCTGAAGATGAACAAGATCGACTCAGGATGAAGATTGGTCAGCTGCGCTCCGAAGCACTCCCGGTGATTATGGTGGATCTTGAAAACCTTGAGCTGCCTGGTTAAGCTGAACTTAAAATTCAACTTTGGGTAGGTCTTAGACTCCCTCAGCCGCGATCATTCAAGCTGCCCTCAGCGCTTAAGCAGCTCTGAGGTGAGGGAGAAGTCGATCACGGTGGCCAACTCATCAAGGGGACCGACCCCCGCCAGAGCTGCTTCTAATGCGAGGGCATGAGCAACCTCACTGCCCAAGATCTCAGCGGCGGAGAGTCGCAGCTCGGGGATATTGAACTGGGAGATGAGGCCCAGATAGGACTCTACTGCCTGCCGTTCCATCCCCAGAGCGACGTTCAGCACCTCTTGATCTCCTTGAGGCTCGGGGAACTCAGGGAGGGGGAGAGGCTCAGGGATTGGACGGCCCAAGCCTCGGAGCTGAAAGATCCCCTCTTCTACATGAGCCTGATGATGCTCACCAAAAAGCAGCCCTACCGAGCGCAGCTCTTCAGAGAGAAGCGGAGAGAGCGCGGCGTAGGCGGCGGTGGCTATGCGCTCCATCTGGATCTCGACGATGAGCGCTTGGATATCGGCCTCTGAGGGCTCAACCTCCTGCGCTTGGGCCTTGGAGCGAGGGCTGCACCCCGAGAACATCAACGCGGCGCTTCCCATCGCTAGATCAAGGAGGAGACGGCGGCGCTCAGGCTGAAGACGACCCCGATGTGGGTGATAGATCGACATTAAAAACTCCCGGCGGTGCTTGTATGGAGACACTATTCAGCTTCAAAGTCGCTGAGTTTCTGGCCCTGGCCTCTCAGCGCTTGTCTGGCCTCGCCAGATTCTATCGTAGAGCCCCCACTCCTCATCATCGGTTGTCCAATCAGCATAGATCGTGACCCCCTGAAAGCTTGAAGGCAAGGCGCCCGCTCGCAGGACCCCATACAGGGCTCGCTCTAGATTCTCTGCCCAAGGGTGATGCCAGGGCTTCTCCTCTTCATAGCTGGGGATCCCCATCGACCATCGACAGCCTCCCTGATTGGGAAGAGGTAGGCTGCTTAAAGTTTGGGTCCAATGAGCCACCAAGGCTTCATATGCTACACCCAGAAACAGCCCAGTGTCATAGGACATCAACACCAACTCATCTGTGGCAAAGCAGAGTTGCTGAAGATACTCCATCGACCAATAAATCTCCTCATCTTGCCAAACAAGGGTCTGGGGAGGATAGGCCGCCAAGCTGATGAGCCCTCCAGGGAGAGCATCTTTGATCTCTTCGATGAAGCGCAAGAAATCTGGGCTTCCACTGGGGAGAGGCTCGACGTTCAGATGGACTCCCGCAGCTCCTGCGCTCCGAAGCTGCATCAAATGTTTTAAAAAACCCTCCATTCGCCCCTTATGCCCAAAGATCACATCTCGATGAAGGACTCCCCCGGTCCAGGGTAGGACCTTAATCTCTGGAGCCAAGCGCTGCATCTCCCTGAGAAAGGTCTCCGCCTGTGCAGGGGGGTAGCGACGGATCTGCTCTCCATCCCGCCACCCTGGCCAGCCCTCTCGATCGATGGGACCCAAGAAAGGGTAGACGCGACGAATGCCCCGAGCCCTTAGACGCTCCACCAAAACTGTAGGGCGCTCAACGCTGGTGCCGTGCAGCCAGTGCCGCGTCAGCCAGAGGCCATTGTCTCCACGATCCAGGGCACCTGGAGCGCCTCCACAGCGAAGAGAGAGGGAGAACAGGAGACCTGTAGGAAAGAGGAGCAGGAGCAGGATCCGGTAGCGTCTCTTCATCTGATGCTCGGTGTTCATCGACCTCAGCATATTGTTTGTATTACAACCCGGCAATCTACTGTTTTGCTAATAATTACGATAGATTTAATGGGTCAGCAACCAGAGTGTATTAGGGAAAGCATTTCTGTACTGTTGGTTATGATGTTTTTGGCTCTAGTTATGTGATTAATGGGATGGCTCAAGAATATACTTATTCCTCATCTGCGCAAAAAAACAAATTCTCAGGCTCTAATGGTATGATCTTTCATGAATACGCCTCATCCAACGCCTTTCTTCTATCTTAAAGGCTATAGAGAGATTTTTTAGGGGAATATTGCATATTGAACGGGAAAGCAAAGAGAAATTAAGAATTTCAACTCTCCGTACCGTGGGTGAAAACCCTGCACTTTAGTGCAAGACTTTAGTATAACCCTTACTATGAGATCATATCGAAAGTTTTCACATTCAGTATATGATTTGAGAGTCCATCTTATATGGATAACGAAGTATAGGTATAAAATTCTAACGGATGACGTTGGATTCAGAATAAAAGAGATACTTCGTCAAGTATGCGATAAGAATGACATTAATATCATCCGTGGTATAATTAGTAGAGATCATGTTCACATGTACATATCCTATCCGCCAAAACTCAGTATAAGCTATATAGTTAAGGATCTTAAAGGACGCTCATCAAGAAAAATACAAGAAGAATACCCTCAGTTAAGTAGAAGATATTGGGGAAAACATTTCTGGGCTGTTGGTTATGCTGCCTTTAGCTCTGGTTATGTGACTGATGAAATGATTCAAGAATATCTTGAGAATCATGATAAACATTCGAACCATAATGATGATAATTTTACGGTAGAGTAACTCAAACCAGTATTTAACTAATTGTCGGTTTGCTTCTATTTAGTGTCGGCTTCAGCCGACTGCGACTTTCAGTCGCCAAAGCATACTCTGGACTTTAGAGTGGTTCATTTTGTTGTTTAAAATACCCACACCTCTGGTACTGTTCGGTAATTTTTTCTGATGGAGAATGTCAGAAACAGAACGGGTGGGTGAAACCCAACAACTCGAATTATCAGAACATCTCTGTGGGCTGTTGCAAAACCTGGAGCAACCGGCGCGTACAACCGGCCGGGAGATCTTCGTAAACCGTCAGTCTCCGCCGCGCTGAACAAGCCAGGTTTGGAGAAAACTAGGGTCTGTCCAATCATGTGCGTCATCAAAGCGCAGGAGCAGTCGCCCTCCAGGATCGACGAGGTAGGTCACAGGAAGGGAACGCACGCCGATCTGTCTCTCAACTTGGGCTGCATCTCCGATCAGGACCCTTGTAGAGGAGCGTCTACCCAAGAAGCGTTCTACATCCACCCAATCGCGGTCCAGCGCGACAGCCAACACCTCGACGCCATATCTGTCGGGGAGTCGGAGCAGCCCTGGCAACTCCGCGCGGCAAGGTGGACACCACGTGGCCCAGAAGTGCACAAGCGTGGGTCGCTCAATGGTGCTCAGGTTTATGGGGCTGCCGTCGCGCCTCTGCGCTAAGAGATTTGGCATAAAGCCGCCTGCTCGTTGTGGCGGAGCAGTGCTGAGCTTTAACGATGTTTCTTTATTTTGGGAGCGACGGCTCTCGACCAACCAATACGCAGCGATGAGCGCTGCTTGTACACCTATGATGGCGAGTACCAAGCGCAACGCTCGCTTCATGCGCCCGCCTCCCGATTCGGTTGGGGCTCGGTCTGCTCGGGCAGGCGTGCTCCAAAGACCGCGTACAGGACGGGCAAAACGAGGAGCGTCGCGATGGTCGAAGTGATCATTCCACCAACGACGACGGTCGCGAGTGGTCGCTGGACCTCGGCGCCTACGCCAGTGTTGAAGGCCATCGGGATGAAGCCGAAGGCGGCGACCAATGAGGTCATCAACACCGGTCGAAGCCGGGTTTCGGCGGCCTCCCGGATCGCCGCGAGCGGAGCCCGTCCACGCTTCAGCAGCTGCATGATGTAGGACACAAGCACCATGTCTCCGAGCACCGCGACACCCGAAAGAGCAACGAATCCAACACCCGCAGAGATGGAGAACGGCATGTCGCGCATCCACAGTGCCACGATGCCTCCTACCGCACCGAAAGGGACGCCGGTGAATACGCGCAGTGCATCCGCTGCTCGACCGTAGGTAAGATAGAGAAGCGAGAAGATGAGTAGCAGCGCGATGGGGACGACGATGAGCAGTCGCTTCTGTGCATGTTCGAAGTTCTCAAATTGGCCGCCGAGCGTCGTGTAGTAGCCGTCGGGCAGATCGACATCATTGCGAAGCACCCGGCGTACATCATCGACGAAGGAGCCCACATCTCTCCCTCTGACATTCGCCTGAATCACAACCCGTCGCTTCGCCCACTCTCGCTGGATGGTCGACGGCACCTCTATTACATCGATGCTCGCCACTGAGAAGAGCGGCACCTGCACTCCAGCCTCGGTGCGGATCAGAACTTGGCGAATGCGTTCGACCGAACTGCGCGCATCATCACCCAGACGCAGAACCAGGTCAAAGCGGCGTTGGCCGTCGATCACTTGGCCGACCTTGCGTGCGCCGAACAACTCGACAACTTCTAGGATCTCGCCTACAGGAACGCCGTAGCGGCCTGCTGCTTGGCGGTCGATCTCGATCGCCAGCATAGCCTGTCCATTGAGCTGCTCGACCGTAACATCCACCGCTCCTGGGAGTTCCTCGACGACACGCCGTATCTCATCTGCCTTCCTGCGGATCTGGTCGAAATCGTCACCGAAGAGCTTAATGCCAACGTCGGAACGGATGCCTGCGATCATCTCGTTGACCCGCATCTCAATCGGCTGGGTGAACACACTCCGCATCCCAGGCATCAACTCGAGCGTTCCGCTCATCGCTTCGACCAGCTCATCTTGGGTGTTGGCCCTGCGCCACTCGTCACGGGCCTTGAGTGTTATGAAAACGTCTGAGACTTCGAGCCCCATCGGATCTGTCGCCACTTCGGCTGTTCCTGTGCGGGTCCAGATATGCTCGATCTCCTCAGGAAAACGCTCCAGCAGACGGCGTTCGATTTGTGTGCCGTAGCGGACGGACTCATCTAGAGATACGCCGGCGATGCGCACAGTGTTGATGACGATCGCCTGCTCGCGGAGCCTTGGCACAAACTCCGAGCCGAGCTTGGTCGTAAGAAACGCTGCGTTGAGCACGATGAGACCTGCAAGCACCAGGACGGTCTTGCGGTTTCCGAGCGCCCAGCTGAGGAAGGGCCGATACCGCTTCTTGAGCCACCGAACCATGTGATTGTCACCCTCGCTGCGCCCCCTCCTCAGTGCGTAGCTCGCCAGCACCGGCATGAGCGTCATCGAGAGGACCATCGAGCCGACCAGCGCAAAAATCACGGTCAGGGCCATCGGCTGGAACAGCTTTCCCTCGACCCCCTCGAGCGCGAGAATCGGAAGATAGACGATGGCGATGATCAGCTCGCCGAAGAGCGTGGGTTTGCGCACCTCGATGGCGGCGTCGCGAACCACCTCACGCACGCTTCGACCAGAGGTATCCTCGCTGAGGCGCCTGGCCGCGTTCTCCACCATGATGACCGAGCTATCGACGACGAGCCCGAAGTCAATGGCCCCAAGACTCATGAGGCTACCCGCGATACCGAAACGTAGCATGGCGTTGAACGCGAAGAGCATTGAGAGCGGAATCGCAAGGGCGACGATGAGCCCCGCACGAAAGTTGCCAAGGAATAGGAACAACACCGCGATGACCAGGAGCGCGCCTTCGAGGAGGTTGCTCCGTACGGTGCGGAGGACTTTGCTCACGAGATCGGTGCGGCTGTAGACCTCGGTTAGCTTTGCGCCTTCCGGGAGGCTCCGCTGGACTTCGGCGAGGCGTGCCTCAAGCCGCTGCGTGAGCTCTCGGCTATTCTCGCCCATGAGCATGAAGCCTAGACCCAGCACAGCCTCACCCTGACCCTGATAGGTTACGGCGCCGCGCCGAATTTCGTGTCTTTCGCGCACATCGGCTACGTCGTGGAGGTGGATGGGAGTCCCATCAACGGTTGCAAGGACCATCGCGTTGAGATCCGCGATGCCAGACACCAGCCCCTGACCCTGGACCAACAGCGACTCGCCCGCGGTATCCACTACACCGCCGCCAGCGTTGCGGTTGCCATCGCGCAACACACGGGCAACGTCGTCGAGGGTCAGCTCGTGTTTGATGAGACGCTGTGGAGCAACGATGACATGATATTGCTTTTCGTGGCCTCCCCATGTGTTGATCTCGGCGACGCCCGAGATCTGCACCAGCTGCGGCCGAACCACCCAGTGGTGTAGGGTGCGAAGCTCCCGCGACGACAGCGTCTCACTATGCAGCACATACTGAAACACCTCACCAAGGCCCGTAGAGACCGGGCCCAAGGCTGGGCGGCCGATGCCCTCGGGCAATTCCGCAGTAGCTAAGCGCTCGCTGACCACTTGTCGTGCCAGATAGATACTGGTGCTGTCGTTGAAGATGGCCGTTACTTGTGAGAAGCCGAACTTCGAGATCGAGCGAACCTCCGTGAGGCCGAGCAGCCCAGAGATGGCCTGCTCGACGGGGAATGTGATTTGCCGTTCCACTTCGAGCGGAGAGAGCGCGGGAGCCGTGGTGTTGATCTGCACTTGCACCGGCGTGGTGTCAGGAAACGCGTCGAAGGGAAGACGTAAAAGGCTGGCGAGACCCGTGAGCGCTAGCACCACCGTGGCAAGCAAGACGATGGGACGGTAGCGAAGGCAAAGGTCTATGAGCCGTGTCAGCATCAATTCCCCCCTTTAGATTCAACTTCGCAGCAGCCAGCACCAATACTGCCTGGCATGATCTCCGTGCGCAGCAAGACGGCGCCCGTTGTCACCACCGCGTCGCCATCGTGCACACGTCCTTCGACCTGAACGAGGTTCCCGCCGCCGCGCCGCTGCACTACCCGTGGCTCATATACACCCTGCGCCGAGCGCACGAACACCACCTCGAGTTCACCGATGCGTTGAATCGCGGCCCGCGGAACAAAGACCGCTGTCCGTGGTGCGTTGGTCTGGATGCGGGCACGCGCGAACTGATTAGAGCGCAGGCGTCCGTGTGGATTCTGCACTTCGGCGCGAGCGGTGACCGTGCGCGTGCGCGGATCCACCTCGGCGGCGACCCAGGTAATCTCTCCTGCGATGGCCTCGTGGCTCCCATCTTCGGTCGTCACGAGAACACTCTGGCCAAGAGCTACCCTAGAAGCATCGGTCTCCGGGACGTCACACAGCGCCCACATCACCGAGATGTCGACGATGGTGGCGAGGGATTCGCTCTCGGTGGCAAAGAGTCCGACGACCGCCGGTCTGCGGACCACGGTGCCCGCGATGGGGGCTGAGAGGGTGTAGCGACCGGACGGTGCCGACTGCGCGGCTCCAGCCATGCGCAGCATCGCCTGAGCAGTGCGCGCCTGCGCCTGTGCGCTCGCGAGTTCTTGCTTCGCGACTTCTACCTGCCGTGCCGAGGCGATGTCGCTGGACCTCAGCTCACGTTGCCGGATCAGATTGGCCTGGGCAGCACGGACACGCTCTGTGGCGGTCTGCAGTGCGCCTTGGATCTCGCCTACACGTGTGCTCTCCAGTTCGAAGAGCGGGGCACCACGCTCAACGTTCGCACCAAGCTTGGCGCGAATGCGACGCACAATGCCCGGAACGATGGCACGAATATCCGCCACACGATCGCTATCAAACGCAATGCGCGCCGTGCACTCGATGGCAGTGGGTGCCTGGGATCGCTGGGCCTGTGCGGTACGAATGCCTGCCGACTCTTCGATGTCGGGCGCGCGAAAGCGGACCACGCGAGCCTCGATGGCAGCCTGCTCTGCTCCGGTGGGCGGTGACTGGGGCTTGCACACAGGGCAAAACGACTCAGGGAATCCGTGCTCCTCACACCAGTCGCCAGCTGCCTGAAACTTCGGGATGAGCGACCGGTTGCACTTGGTACACTGCGACTCTGGGAGTGCATGCTCGACGCACCAATCGGCAATGGCCTGGTCGGCCGGTCCAGGCGGCTGCTGGGGATTGCACACAGGGCACACAGACTCAGGGAACCCGTGCTCCTCACACCAATCACCGACCGCTTGGAACTGTGAAATTAGAGATGGGTTGCACTTACTGCACTTGGATTCGGGCAACCCGTGGCCCCCGCACCAATCGGCAACCGGTGGAGGAGCGGCGCCCACATCCGGGATCGTAGCGCCCGGGTTGCAGATCGGACAGAACGACTCGGGGAACCCATGCCCCTCACACCAGTCGCCTTTCGCTTGGAATACTGCCGCCAGCGCAGGATTGCACTTGGTGCACAGCGCCGGGGGAAGAGCATGCTCACATCTTGCGGCGGCCGACACAGATGGCACCGGCGAAGCTTGTCGTGACGCTTGCTGATTCTCACCACGCTCCTTGCAGGCCGAAGAAGCCGCTGAGATGACGAGGAAGAGAATGAACGGCCGCCAATGGCTCATGGACTTGCCTTCTCAGCACGCGGTGGGCGCTCGATCTTCAGCTCAGGGTTGCAGATCAAACACTGAGATTCGGGAAGCCCATGCTCTTGGCACCAGTCCCCCGTCGCCTTGAAGGCTGCGGTGAGCGTCGGATTGCAGCGGGTGCACAGTGACTCAGGGACCTCATGCTCTCCACACCAGTCCTCGTGTGATCCGGGTTGAGCTCCTGGTTGAGCGTGCACCCTGCTTGGAGCTGCTGTCGAAGCCGGTGTGTTCGGCGCTTGTTGGCTCCCGCCCTTCTTCTTCTCGCAGGCGGTGAAGGCGGTGAGCGCGAGGATGACGAAAGCAGTTGTGGCGATCTTGGAGGTCATTGTCTTGTACATGGGAATTTTCCTTTTTTTTGGTGGTGGCAATGTTCGCTCAAATGCAATCTCAACGATCGGAGGTTTTTGTTTTTGCGCACCTGCGGATGAGGCCCACAGCGTCGCGCCGAGCAGGAAGCCTATCAGCCTCCTTCGAAACACAGTCGCGCTTGATTATCCAGGAGTTGAATATTCCAGTGAGCCAGGAGAGCGCTTAACTTCTGCTGTTCTTGGCTGTAATGGTCGTGATGCCCAAGGGGGCATGGAAGAGCTCTCTTCTCCTCAATCAGGACACTTCAGCCTTGAGCGCCTTCTGAAGTTGGAACTGGAGGCGGTGGTAGCAGAAATGAGAACCGTTGCGCCCCTCAGCGTGGGCAAAACCCGCCCAGGAGCAGCCTCCCCGACACAGCTCTGCATACTCACAGCCCCGACAGAAGCCGATCAGATCCTCCACCTTAAACTGGCGGTTGTAGGCGAAGGCTTCAGGATCGTTCCAGATCTCAGTCAGGGAGCGTGTTCGAACATTGCCCTCGATAAAGCGATCTACGAAGTTGCGTTGAGAAGGTAGGGAGAGGCAGCCCTTGATGTTGCCATCGCTCTCGATCCCAACGACATGGAGCCCTGCTCCACAGCCCAGCCAGAAGGGTGGATTTCCAAAGCCTCGGAAATCTTCTTCATAGCCTCCATAGTAGCCGATGTTGTCCCCTACATCTAAGCGCAGGCTCTGGCTTTCCTCTTTGAGCTTCGCCAGCAGGGGCACAAGATCAAGGATATCTTCAGGCTCTAAGAGAGCATCTAGGTTGTCGGACATATTCCCCGTAGGGGTCCCGATCTGAAGCTGCCAAACATGCACCCCCTCTCGCTCCAAGAGCGCGTGCATCTCTCTTAATTCAGGGTAGTTCCAGCGCGTGATCGTGGTGATGATGCCCACGCTCATCCTCATTTCATGGCAAAGGCGAATGTTGTCGATGATCTTTTGCCAGTTGCCTTTGACGCGGCGGAGGCGCGTGTGGCTCTCCTCCATCCCATCCAAGCTGAAGTTGGCGTTGGTGATCCCCGCCGCCTTGGCGCGGGTGGCGATCTCTTCACTGAAAACCTGACCATTGCTGATGAAGTTAACCGTAACCCCACCCTCAGTCAGAGCCTTGGCGAGTTGATCCCAGTCGGGTCGCAAAAAAGGCTCTCCGCCGCTCAGAGTAAGTAAGTTGCAGCCCAAATTCGCCAACTCTTCACAGAGCTTAAGAGCCTCCTCAGTGCTGAGATCATTGCCCTCCCGTTTGAGTCCTGCTCTAGAGCCACAGTGAAGGCAGTTCATATTGCAGGAAAGAGTCAACTCCCAGACCGCTGTCCTCGGAGCAAAACCAAACTGTTTTGCATACTCAATCATCTTTGATTCTTTCTGTGGAAGGTGGATTTTTTCTTTCAGGAAAAAGGCAAGAATTAGAGGAGGGAGAGTACTTATGGCTTACTCAATATCTACGCCATACAGAGGGCGAACCGCAATGCTGTAGAGAGGTACCGCAACTCCATAGAGCGGCTGAACACCGTACAGCGGCATGATCCCATACAGAGGACGAGGCTCAGCGCGCCTCCTGCCTGTGCCTGCCTTGAGGTTGGTTTTAAAGGCCAAAATTGCTTCTTTCTCGCGCTTGATCCTATCCATTCTCATCTCCTTATAAAGGATTCTATGATCCCAAACTTCTCAAGAGTTTAGAGTTTAATCCTCTTCTATCTCCTGAAGAATATCTATGGGAGGCTTAACTCCATAGAGCATCTGTATTGGGGGTTGGGTTATGGGAGTGATCCCATACAGAGGTGTGGGGCCAGGTCGTGCAGCTTCTCTCCGAGTACCCGCTTTGAGGTTGGTCTTAAAAGCCAAAATTGCTTCTTTCTCGCGTTTGATCCTATTCACTCTCTTTTCCTTTCAACTCCCCTATGAGCCTCGTTCACCTCATCCTGAATTTTAGACACGCTGTCTAGAACTTGGAGTTCAGCCTAGCGAGAGATATTTTCTTTTCCAAGAAAGAGTTTTGGCCGATCAAAATCGCAAATAAACTAAAGGTTTAGTCCCCAACTCAGGGATGAGCGATCAGAAGCAAAGCTTGCTCTCGACACAATAGAGCTTTCATGGCGCGCTGAAGGCTCTCTGGATCTAAGGCTGCGAAGCTCTCATCCAGGAGGAGCAGATCCGCGTCTTGGAGGAGCGCACGGGCCAAGAAAACCCGGCTCTGCTCCCCGTGAGAGAGGCGCCAGCCGGTCTCTCCAACCACCTGCTGAATCCCTGAGGGCATCCGCTCTAAGAGCGGCCCCAGGCCCAGCTCCTCGCAGATCTCCTGAGCCTCCTCAAGATCATCTGGGCTCGGGGGCCAGCGTCGCCCCATCAGGAGGTTAAAAGCGAGGCTGCTGGTCAGGATGTGATTCTCATGGAATTGAGGAGCGAGGGCGATTCGCTGGCTCCACTCGCGTGTTCCCCAGATCTCCAGATCAAGGCCCCTCAAGAGCAACAAACCAGCGTCTGGGCGACGTAGACCCGCCAACAGGGCAGCGAAGGTGGATTTGCCTCCCCCTGAGCCTCCTTGGAGCAGCAGACGATCCCGAGGAAGGATCTGAAGACTGGCTCCCTCGAGCGCAGGGTTAGGACGCCCTGGGAAGCGGTAGATCAACTCCCGAGCTTCTAAGAGCAGCGCAGAGCGCTGAGGGCGGGGGGCGTCGGCGGGAGGCGAGCGCTGATCTCGACCCGCTGAGATCAGAGGCCCTGCCTGCTTCCAAGTGACAATGGCCCCTGTGATCTGCGCCAAGCTGCCTCCCAGGCGCCCCAAGGCAGCCGAGGCGAGGAGAACTCCACCCAGGCTAACCGCTAGACCTATAGAATCAGCGGCGCCCAAGAGGGCGGGCGCCATCAGGCCGATCCCCAAAGGCAGCCAGCCCCGCGTTAAGAGCAGGGTTAAGGCGATGACGCTATGATCCATCCGTTTTGAGCTGCGCAGATAGTCACTCAACAAGGCATCCTCCCCCTCGTGCCAACCGGAGGAGGGCAGCTGCGCCAGCCGGGTTCGATGCCCCATCATCCGCTCGACCAGATCTTGGTTGAGGTCCATCCGCGTGGTAGTCCAGGTCTGTAGGCTGCGGTAGTAAATGATCCCCAACCCCAGGGCCAGGAGGGACCAGATCCCCAAGGCGGTGACGTGCCAGAGCCCGACAACTCCTAAGCTGAGGACCAAGGCTGCGCTGCCCAGATCCAGGAGCGCGCTGAGCGCGGAGAAGCTGGCTGAAAGCGCTAAGCCTGAGAGGCGCTGAGCCTCCGTCGCCCGTCCTAAGAGTTGTCCCGCTCCCTCCCGCCTCAGGAAGTCTGAGCTGATCTGAAGCCCTCCTCGGAGGACTCGACGCTGTAAGAGCCCCACAAAACCCAGACCAAAGAGCCCCTGCCACCAAGCAGCGGCGAGGCCCAGAGGGATCTGAGAGAGCAGGAGAAGGCCCCAGGCCCAGAGCCAACCTGCCTCAAAGCGACCAGAGAGAGCGCCATGACCCAGGAGCCACCAAGCGAGGATCGAGAGGAGGTAGCTGAAGAAGTGAACCCCCAAGAAGCCCCAAAGACGCCGTAGGATACCGTAGTGTTGAAGCTGTTTTAGGAGTGAGCTGCCTGGGGAGAGCCGTAGACTCAAACAACCCCGGATCTGCTTCTCTTGGCAAAACTCATCTAAGAGCCGTCTCAGCAGCTTGGGCTTATTGAGAGAGATCCCCTCCAAGAACTCTTCAATCTCAGGCCGAACCTCCGCCTCGATCTCCTGGTTCAGTTGAGCACGAATCTCCTCTCTGGGGCGCCAACGCAGCTGCCCATCCGGTCCCAAAACTCTCAGATGAGCAGCTCGTCCACCCAGGATCGCCAGCCACTCCCCCCCCTTTAAGGGCCAAAGGCTTGGCCCCTGTGAGAG
This sequence comes from uncultured Nannocystaceae bacterium, assembly GCA_964384025.1. Lineage (GTDB taxonomy): Bacteria > Myxococcota_A > Bradymonadia > UBA7976 > UBA1532 > CAYLJJ01. Next base: position 794 of record CAYLJJ010000055.1, on the reverse strand, counting down.
CGCTTGAGGCTGCATTCGGTAGGGGACATCATGAAAGATCGGCTCCAGGCCAAGGGCGTGCACTGCGCGCTCCATCCAGCTTTGAAGCTCGGCCTCTGGTTGCCCCAGCGCTGAACTCTGGACGATCGGCAGGCCCGCCGCTCGCGCCAGAGCTTTAAGAGCCTCAGGGAGCCTCGCAGAGGGCCAACTCTCTCCCTGGATGTGGAGAGGTTCGGGCTCTTCAAGAGGCGAAAAGGGTTTCAAATCCTCCAGCTCAGGGGGCTCCCCCTCCTCTCGAAGTTGACCCCTCTCGATATGGAGCCGACGCCAAGTTGACGCGCCCCAGACTCTGCTTTGAGCCTCAGCGCTGGCCTTGAGGAGGCGCTCATAGGCCCCACCTTTGAGATCCTTCGGGCTGCCCTGCTCTGTCGATCGCCCCTCCTCGATCACCAGGACCCGATCAAAGTTGCGGCTCTCTTCTAGATCGTGGGTGACGCAGATAAGGCTGGAGCCTGCCCAGTGACGACGGGCGCTGCGCATCAGCGACCTGCGTTGATCAGCCCCCAGGCCACGAAAGGGTTCATCCAGGAGGACCAAACGAGGGCGCTCCTTAAGGAAAGCTCTCCCCAGGCGCACACGCTGTCCCTGGGGGGCGGGGGGGCGGGGGCCGCGGGCTGGGGGGGGGGGGGGGGGGGGCGCGGGGGGGCTGGGGGGGGGTGGGGGCGGGGTTATTGATCTTTTCTCCTCCCCTCCGCCCGACCCTAACGTTGCAGATGTTATGGGTGTTTTTTCATAGATGAAAAACACATACACAT
>CAYLJJ010000054.1:0-44942 GCA_964384025.1 uncultured Nannocystaceae bacterium | reverse complement strand
GCCGCAGATCTCCTCTGAGGGTTGACGACCGCTGCACTCTCCCAACTCAAAAGAGCCCTCAACACAGGCGCGCTGCCCCTCTCCGCAGGCGGGATCTCCACAAGGTTCAAAGAGATTCTCATCCACCTCATCATCACAATCATCATCTTGGTTATTGCAAACCTCAGGGCGTGGTCCCAAAGCGTCACAGAAGGTCCACTGCCCCAAGCTACAGGACTGTAGCCCCTCAGTCCCACAGTCTGGATCGACACAAGGGCGCTCCAAACCCTCATCAATGAGCCCATTACAGTTGTCATCCAGGCCGTTGCACTCCTCCTCCCCAGGGAGAGGGGCATCACAGCCGCTCCATTGAGCCTCCTGACAACGCTCCCGACCGCTGCCGCAAGCGGTGTTACAGGGACGCTCTATATCTTCATCAATGAGGCCATCCCCATCATCATCAAGCCCATTACACTGCTCTGAGCTTGAGCCCAGAGGCTCACAGCTGCCCCAACCCCCCGCGATGCAATGTTGCCGACCACTCAAGCCCCCCGCATCACAAACCAGAGGCTCTAGATTGTCGATCTTCCCGTCACAGTCATTGTCCTGACCGTCACAGGTCTCCAAAGTGGGCTGACAGCTGGAGCCGTTGTCGGGCTCTTGAGCGCCACCGTCAGAGTTTGGTGCTGTGCCGTTACAGCGACAGCCCTCCTCAGTTCCGTCAGGCAAACAGGCCAAGAGACCCTCGCTGCCATCTGCACAAGGGCAAGGAGCGTCGGGAACGCAGCCCCCCGCGCTGCCCTCTCCATCGCAGGCGTTCAAAGAGAACAAGATCAAGAGCCAGAGTCGGGACATAGAGCCCTCCAATCAAACATCAGCCGCTAAAGCAGGGTGATCTCAAGGGCGCTTGAGATCAAGCCTTGAAGCTCTTCTGGGCCATGCCCAGGCTTGCTCTTCTAAAAAGCCTCACCGTCAGCTTCCAGCAGTAACCTTTCTAAATCCTGAAAGAGCCTTTGGACTTTCTATTCTCCATGATGGCATATCCCTTCAGAGATTTGCTGGTATAGGTAGAACAGCTTGGTTCCGACATGCATAGAGCCATTTCACCCTCCGCAATCTCCGGCATAACAGATAGAAATGTGTTCAATGTGACTGGTATGGGATTTTTTTATATAAGTGAAACCCTGGCTAAAGAACCGACTGAGACCGGACATGGTAGAAAAGAGGGGTTGTTTGAACTGATTTTTAGCGAGGATTTTTCAACTACAATCCAGCATAAAAGCAGATCGTATTGAGCAATAAAATAGAAATTATAGTTATGGGCTCAGATTCTGAGAGATGACGATATCCTTATTCTGCTCTGCAGCGCTCGAGCTGAAAGATGGACGGCATGCTTGGCTGGACAAAATGAGGTATTTGGGCAGGAGGCTGACTGAGACCGCTCCGAATTACATGAACAGCTGAGGTAAAAAAAGTGGCAAAAAAACAGTCATGATTACAACAATATAGTGAAATCGCTCGAACCATTTGCTCCTCCTTTCCAGGCTGTCCTGAGCCTGACTTTAAATGCTTTGATTCCACACAGTAACGCCAGCATGGTGAAGCAAAAACGCTGTAAAATTCTCTTCAGGGAGCATCAGCAAGTCAGCCCAAGCGAGAAATAATTCCACTGGAACATTCTATGCGAGCAAATTAATCTTGCCGGAATGGAATCTGTCCACTGAGGGGAAAGATGAAAGTTCATCTACTACTCGGCGTTGTACTGTTCCTTTGGAGCTGTAATGGCTCTGAAGAGAAACAGATACCTATTGAGCCTTCTGGAGCCTCACCCCAAGCTGAAGTTCCGGTTGCTCAACTCAGCCCTCCGACTCCTGAACCTCAACCCCAAACAGAGCTGGGAACTGCGCCTTTGGTTCAACCCAAGGGCTTGGCGCTCTTTAACGCCTTCCTGGAGGGGTTAGAAGGAGAGATCCAAGTTCGGATAGATGGGGCTGACGAAGGGCCGGTGGGAGTGATGCTCCGCAACACCCTAGAGCCAGCAGGGTCGGAGTTGGCGCGTGCAAGATGGGGAGCACGCCACAGGCGAACAGGGGTCACGCTCCTTGCGCTCCAAGCGCTCACAACCCGCCTGGCTTTGGCGCATGGGGTTGCGGGTGGCTTCGCTCCTCAACTGTCCGGAATTTTAGAGCAGGTCCGTCTGGAGTTGCTGGCCCATGAAGAGCGGGTGTTAGAGGAGTTTGGACCCGCTCCAGACAACATAGCTCTGGTGCGGGCCCAAACCCAGTTCAGCCTCTTCACAGAGCGCTTTGAAGGGGATCTGGAGGGCGCGATCAATGGAGACGCCAACCAAGCAGTAGATGCAATGACAGAGGCGATAGAAGCCTATTACTGGTTTGAGGAGATCTACGCTCCTTGCAATCAGTATCAGGGCTTCCCCATTCCTGATATCGCGGATCCTGTAGCGCGTTCAGTCGCAGCTGAGCCGGTCAATGATGATCTGACCTCAGCGCTGACGGCACTCTCAGAGGATGTTCGCAGCTATGTCGCAGCAGGAGGTGATGTTGATCCTGGACCAGGCCGAGATGAGGTTCTTGAAGCTCTGGCAGCTTTAGAGGAGATCCGTCGGCTTCAACGTCTGGATATCTCCGTGTTCTGTGATGAAGGACAGGAGTGTATTACAGATCAAGAGGCTCTAGATATGGAGCTGATGGCAGCAGAGCTTGCCTCCGAGCTTCATAGCGCAGGTGTGCAAGGAGCTTGGGTTCAACAATGGCAACGTTGCCTAGTCCTGGGTATTAAGTTCCGTATTGAACTTTCAATGATCCGGATTGAAGTATCCTGCGGAACAAACAATGCTAACAGCACACGAGCCCGTGATGTTCAGAATACAGGATTAGATTTTCTAGACGAAGAGAATCGACAGGATCGACAAGCTCTGGATTATTACGTTCATGCAGACCGTCGCTGCTTCATGGTCGAGGCTTATAACCGCTGTTTGGTGACTACTTATCCAGAGCTAAATAGTTATCGAAGCTATCCGGGTGAATGCGTCAACCACCGCTGCGGAGGAGATGATGAGTGTCCCATCGGCTTAGAGTGTCGGGTTGTCGATGATGCCAATCCTGACGGAAGTTATTGCCGTTATCCCTGCCTGAGCGATGATGAGTGCGAAGAACGCGGAGCCTACTGCGATGAGCAGGCAGGCTTTTGTCGTATGGGTGATCCTCTTGATGAGCCGATTGAAGAGGAGCCTACAGATTTAGACCCCCTACACGATGAAGATCTCAACGGGACTCCTCTTGATATGATCACCGTTGGTTCTCGTGGTTATTTCTGCATGGATGATGGTCGCCTGCGCAGCATTGATCTCAGTGATCCTGAAAATCCTGGCGTTGGCGAAGATATGGATCTCGATGGTCCCTGTCTGGCTCTAGATGCTGATGAGCAGCGGCAGCTCCTCTATGTTGCTGCTGGAGCAGCTGGGATGATCATAGTTGATGTTTCTAAAGCTTCTCCTCTCCCCCTCAACAATTTCTCATTCCGTGATGATTACTTGGGCGAAGCAACTGCATTGGCTTATGATTCGACCAATGCATGGGTTTATGTGTCAGTCGGTTTGCGAATTGTGGTTATTGATGTAACCCTACCTACAAACCTGCGGATTGTCCACAGCAGCCAGCGTCTCAGTGGTGCTGTATTACACATCAAATGGTGGCAAGACTATATATATGCATTGCTTACAAATGGTTCAGTTATAAGTTTGGATCGTTATCAACCTGAAGAAGCCATCACAACGCAACTTGGTTTTGATGGACCCAGGGGCCTAGCGCTCTTGGGAAGCGAACTACATGTGGCTTATACAGAGAAAGGGGTCTATCGACTCTCTCTCCTGACAGATGGTGGCTTTGAGGGTTGGCGCCGGGTTCTACGTTACGGCGAAGATATCATCCACTTCGCGATGCGAGGCGCGGTGATTGTAGTCACCTATGGGACAGGAACTGTCGCCCTCTACGCTTGGGTACATCGCCAATTTGGTGTTCATTTCAGCTCAGAATGGGAGCTGATCTTCCTCAGCTCTTTCAAGGAGCTGCCTCGAGCAACAGCTGTCGCGGTAGGCCCCCTGGGTGTGCTGCTCTATGGCCATATCGCGGGTTATCGAATCTTTAATGTGCTCCCCTTTGTGGTTGAAAGCAGCACCATTGGTGGAGATGAGCTGGCTCCAGATCTGCCTCTGAAGACCTGCTTCTCAGAGCCAGTAACTGCTCCTCCACCCGAAGAGGTGCCTCAACAGCAGGTGATGGGCCTAGGCTTTGGTTCTCCCGCAGAGCCTGAACCTGAGCCTGTAGCTGCCACCCTCGAAGAGAGCAACACCCAAGAAAACTGTGTGTTCCTCAACCCAAACGAGAATCTTGAACCTGAATCCAGCTACACCCTGACTTTGGGGACAAGTTGGCGAGATCGTCAAGAGCAGAGCCTGCATCAGGCCGAGCCCATGAAGTTGGGTTTCCAGACAGGAGAGTTTGTAGGCAACCCTGTTGAGCTTGGCTCCAATAATGATCTGGAAGGTGTTGATAAGCTGGCCCTCTATAACAACCAAGGCTATGCTTGTGGACGTTCAGATAAACTCCATATCATGGATTTGTCAAACTCAAACAACCCAACTGTAACTCATACTCAAAGTTTACCTGGAACTTGTTTTGACCTAGTCGTTGATGAAGATGCTGCTCGACTCTATGTAGCTTTGTCCTACAATGGGATAATGGTTTTTGATATTTCAGACCCTATACACCCTGTCTTTGTTGTACGCTATCTTTTTGATGAGTTTGGTAGCACAAACGCTCTATCTCTTCTAGGAAATCATCACATCTACGCTGCAGTAGGGAAGCGAATTTATCTCCTAGACTTTAGCAATCCCCATGATGTAATTCAGCTCCAAAGCTCTGCTGAATTGCCCGGCAACATCGTAAACTTAGCGGCAGGTCCACACTATCTGTTGGCTCTCCTTCAAGATGGAACTCTCACCAGCATCAGCCTTGAAGATTGGAGCCTCGTTAATACGATCAAGCCTGGTGATAATCCGGTCTCACTCCACCGCATTGAAGATCGAATCTACGTCGGTTACCGAGGAGCACCAGTTCAGGTCCTCGTTCTTCAGGCGAATGGTTTCTTTGGAGCCGCCGCCGATCTAGACCCAGAACAGACCCGACTGATCAGCTTTGCTGGGTTTGGGGATCGCCTGATCATCCTTTATCAAGGTGGCCGCCTGGAGATCTGGTTGCATGTTCGAGGAGCTGATGATTATCAGTTCCAACAGGTGTTGGCCCTTGATGAAAACGGCAGCACGCGCCTGCCTGTCTTGATGACAAATGTAGTCTTCTTGTTACGGCCCGCTGGACTCTATGGATTGGTCGATTTGCCCCCCTATCTGATCTCCATCAACCCTGCACATGGTGCTGAGGGAGTACCCAGCAATCAGCAACCTCAGCTGCTCTTCTCTGAGGCAGTGGAGATAGAGGCGGGAGAGATCAGCTTAACGGGTCCTGAAGGCTTAGCAGAGTTTGAGTTGGAAGTTGAAGGAAACTTGGCGACCCTTGTCCCTACAGCGGAGTTTGCACTCAACAGTGAATATTCTCTACACCTGGACCCTGGCGTTCAAGATCTGAGCGGACAGCCTCTAAGCCCCGCCGAAGCGGTAGACAGCAGCTTCAGAACAGGAGCAGGCCCAGGTCAAGTACGCGCTATGGCTCGCTTTGGTGACTACGGTTACAGCTGTGCGGCTACGGGCAACCTCCAAGTCCTTGGTCTGGGGATCCCTGAGTCTCCTATGGTGCTCTCGGAGATTGGTGAGATTGAAAACTGCCAAGATCTCTTAGTCGATCCAGATCGAGCTTGGCTCTATGTAGCGATGGGAGCTGGAGGTTTGGGGATCTATGACCTGAACAATCCAGAGCAGCCTCTACGCATCATCTTGCAGGACTTGGGCGGTGATGTTTGGGCTCTGGCAGCCGGGAACGATCATCTGCTTATCGCTACGACTGGAGATCGTGTCCGCCTCTTCGATTTCAACGATCCTCACAACCCAAACCAGCTGAGGCTCAGTGAGCCGCTGGGGGATGTGGTTCGACACCTGAGCTTCCATCAGGACTTGGTGATCGCGCTTTTGGCTGATGGAAACCTCATCAGCCTCTCTTGGGCTGATCTCGCTGAGGTGGTTCGCCAGGATCTAGGAGACAATCCAGTAGCGCTTTGGTCAGCCCAAGGCTACGCCTATGTAGGCTACCTGGACGGTCAAGTTCAGAGCGTGTTGATCAACGGAGATGGCAGTTTTGCTGCCCCAGCTGATCTCGTTGAGAGTCACCCCGGTCTGCGCTTTTTCTATGGTTGGGGAGAGCAGCTCTTTGTGATCTATGCGGATGGTGTTGAGCTTTATGCGATCCTCTATCGCGATGGTGTTCCCAGCTTGCGCCGAGTTTGGGTGGGCGATCAGGTCGGAGTTGAGCATCTCATCTCTCTGGGTGGAGCGCTCATCTACGCTCGCGGTGGTGCTTACCGCCATCTGGATCTGCCCCCTTATGTACGAGAGATTCATCTGCCCCTTGAGGGTGTTCAGGTCAATACTCACCCCCGCGTGACCTTCTCGGAGCCGGTGGAGATCGCTGAGGGTCTCCTGGCCTTGGAGCAGGAGGGCCAACCAGTAGCAGCGCAGTTTGTGGTGGATGGTAATGAAGCGATCCTGAGACCTGAGAGCCCTCTGATCGGAGAGAGCAACTACAGTCTCCTGATTCGCCCTGGGATCTTAAGCCGAGCTGGGCTGCGTCTGAGCCCCGATGTGCTGATGAGTGTGGAGTTCTCTACAGGACTGGGAGATACTCCCCGTGCCTTTGTAGTCTATGGAGATACTGGCTATGTCTGTACTCGCACGGGTGCTCTACGAATTCTGAATCTAAGCAACACCCAAGCACCCACCATCCACGGCGCTATCGATTTGGATACTGCCTGTCACGATCTGGCTTTGGATGGAGACCGTCTCTATGTGACGGGAGGTGAAGGGGTTAATCTCTACGATCTTGATACGCCACGTTCCCCAACACATCTAGTTCTACACCCTCTCTCCGGTCTTACGACAGCTATTGTCATTGGTCCAGATCATTTGGTTTATGTTGGCGTTGGTGGTCAAGTCATGGTCTTGGATTTCTTGGACCCGAATGCTGTGCAATTGGTTCGACAGTTGGGCAGTGATTTTGATCGCATCGTAAGTCACTTGGCTGTATCAGATGATTATCTGTTGGTCCTCTTAGAAGATGGTCGTCTTGCGGTTCTAGATCTTCAAAGTTTAGCACTTCTGAACCTACGGGATTTAGGAGAAGATCCAGTTTCTCTCTGGGCTTCTGAAGGTCGAGCCTATGTTGGCTTCCGTGGTCAACCCGTTCAGGTGATCACCCTGGGTCCAGATGGGTTCTTGGGCGAAGCGGTGGTTTTAGAGGATGGTCGAGAAGGCCTACGCCTCTTCTGGGGTCAGGATGATCGCCTCGTGGTCCTCTATGAGGATGGCTCTACTGAGATCTATGCTGAGCTAAACCAAGGTGGACAGATTGTTTTACGACGTGTCTTTGTCAGCGCAGATCATGACGCCGCTTTCGTAGTGATTTTGGATGAAGGCTCTGCCATCGCCGCTCGTGGAGCGGACTTTGAAGCCTTAGATCTCCCCCCCTATCTCTTGGCGATCCTGCCTGGAAACAACAGTGATGGGATCTCTGTTCGTGTTCGACCTCAGCTGATCTTCTCTGAGCCTGTCCAGGTGGCTGGTGCTCAGATCTCCCTCAGCCAGGGAGGCGCTGCTGTGGCCGCTACCCTGGATCTGGATGGTCCTTTGGTGACTCTGATCCCCCAGGATGATCTCCTGGGTGAGACAGAGTATCTGTTGCGCGTTGATCCGGGAGTTGAAGATCTAGGCGGCCAAAGCCTGAGCCCAGCTCAAGAGATCAGCAATGAGTTTACGACAGGTTTGGGTAATACCCCTCGGGTGATGGTGATTTATGAGGACACAGGTTACGCCTGCACCGATCTGGGCGAGCTGCATATCCTGGATCTCAGCGCACCTGAAGATCCGGCTAAGCTCGCTGAACTGGCTCTAGACGCCCCCTGTACCGATCTGGGTCTGGAGGGAGGTCGCCTCTATATCAGCCGAGGCCAGGGGATCGCCCTCTTTGAGCTGAGCGATCCCAGGGCTCCAACACGGCTCCTGGTCCATGAACTGCCTGGTCAAGTAGACACCCTGGCCATTGGTCCTGAGCATCGAGTTTATAGCAGTGTAGGTGGGACGGTTCATCTCTTGGACTTCAGTAACCTCATGGGGATCCGCAGCCTACGGGTCCAGGCCGAGCCCTACGAGCGTCCCTTCATCCGCCTGCGCTTCGCTGATGGCGTCCTCGTGGGTCTCTTGGATGATGGCCACGTCGTCAGCCTGAGTGCAGGGGGCCTAGAGCAGATCTCCAACTTTGAAGGCAGCCTCGACCCAATTTCTCTCTGGGTTATCAATGATCGCGTCTATGTTGGCTATCGCGGCCAGCCTGTGCGGGTCTTTAGTCTCGACTTTGAAGGGCAACTCCTCAACTTAGGCATCCTGGAGGAGAGTGGCCTTGAGCTGCTTGGACTCTGGGGCACGGGTGATCATCTTGTCCTGATCTACCCTGGCGGTCAGGCTGAGATCTGGACACGTGTTCGTAACGGCGCAGCCTGGACGCTTCAGCGTGTTCTTCGACGCCAAGATCTCCCCAATATGCGCTTCATACTCTATTGGGATGGTCGGATTCTGGTTCAACAAAACGGCGTCTACGATAGCCAGGATGTCCCACCCTTTATTACCGCGCTCCTGCCTGGTGAGGGCGATGAGGGGATCTCTATCCGCGTAAGACCACAGGTTGTCTTCTCTGAGGCGATCCAGGCTGATGATCAGCAAATCTATCTACTGAATGGTATGGGTGAGCGCATCGACTTTGATCTCAGCCTCGAAGCTGAAGGAAGCGCCGCTCTGATTACTCCTGTAGAGGATCTTGGAGGAGAGTCCAGCTATCGATTCGTCGTAGAGCCTGGAGTGCGCTCTTTGGATAATGCTCTCACCTTGGTTCCCCCTGTTCAGACCAGTGGGATCTTTACTACTGGACTCGGCAATATTCCTTTAGACATGGTCATCTTTGGTGAGATGGGCTACAGCTGCACTGAAGCGGGCTTCTTACAGATCCTCGACCTCAGCGATCCTGAAAATCCTGTCGTTGCATCTGAGTTGGAATTAGATGAACCCTGTCAGGGCTTGGGTCTGGATCCAGCTCTGGAGCGACTCTATATCGGCCTGGGTGGTCATATCGGAGTCTACGACCTCAGCTCACCGCAGCTGCCTGGATTCTTGATGCTCCACGATCTGGGCCTGGATGGAAGCATTGGTGCCATCCACGTCAGCCTCGATGGTCGCCTGCATGTAGGTATCGGTGATCGAGTCGCCATCTATGACTTCTCAGATTTGGGAGCGATCGGTCGCCTCCTGCTCTCCGATTCCTTTGGCTTCCCCGTGAGCCGCCTTGGGACCGCTGGAAACTATGTGGTCGCTCTCCTCAGCGATGGTCGGCTCTTGAGTTTGAGCTCCTCAGATCTCAGCTTGGTGACTTTCCAGGATCTGGGAGATGATGTCGTCGGCTTCTGGACCTCAGATGGACGCGTCTATGTTGGCTTCCGAGGCCAGCCTGTATATTGGCTCGACATCTTGGCTGATGGAAATTTTGGACCTGTCCAACTCCTGGACGGTGGGCGTCAAGATCTCCTGCGCTTCTGGGGCCATGAAGGTCGCCTCGTTGTGCTCTATCAGGGAGGCATCTTAGAGGTCCATGCCCAGATCCTCATCGGTGACCTGCCTCAACTGCGACGGGTTGTTATCCATCAAGGTGTTCAGGGAACGCGTTTTGTCATCTTCTTGGGCGGACGCCTCCTGCTTCTTAACAACACGGGTTATACCTTCCTGGAGTTGCCCCCCTATCTGACCTCTATGACCCCCGCTGATGGCAGCGATGGAATCGAGATCTCAGAGCAGATCCAGCTGCTCTTCTCTGAACCTGTAGTCGCAGAGTTGGGAGACTTTGCCCTGGAGAACGGGGGAGTTCCCCTGGGCTTCAGCCTCAACGTCGAGGGAGTACAAGTCACCCTGATCCCCGATGGAGATCTGATCCCATTGAGCGAACACAGCTATGTGATCTATCCCACAGTGGAGGATCTCGGTGGCAGCACCCTGAGCCCGAATCGGAACCTTTGGAGCAGCTTCACAACAGCCAAGGCTCCCGGCCCAGGTGCCCAGGTCGTGGTCTTTGGAGCCCACGCCTTTGCCTGTGATGAGGAGGGTGGTTTACAGATCTTCGATCTCTCCAGCGGTCAACCAGAACTCCTCAAGGTCCTGGATATTGGCGGTACTTGTGGATCGATGATCATCAACCCAGGTGAAGGGAGGCTCTACATCGCAGCGGGTCGAGAGATTCTGGTTTTTGACCTCCAAGATCCGGTTAATCCTCAACTGCTCCTGACCCAAAGCCTTGAGCAACCTGGTCGTGTCTCTGATTTGGCTTTAGATGCAGACGGAGTGCTCCATGTGGGCATCGGCGTTCTCGTCGTCACTCTGGATCTCCGAGATGTAAACAGCCCTGAGGTTTTACGTGTTGGAGAGGCCCTTGGCAGCAGTGTCCTTCATGTGATCTGGGAGGGAGGACGGATGGTGGTTGTCCTGGCTGATGGCCGGGTGCTCCATCTTGATCCTGTCGACTATCGTGTTTTGGGGGTTGTGGATGTGGGTGATAAGCCCAGCTCTGTGCGCCTCATCGGTGATCACATCTATCTGCTTGTAGAGGGTCAACCTGTACAGATGATTGAGATCCTAGGGGATGGCAGCTTGGGCGCTCCCGTGATCTTCGAGGAGTTACCCGCCGGTGTTCGTATGCTGTCAGGTTCTGACGAACAGCTCATCGTTGTCACTGAGGATGGAACTGTCCAGATCTGGATGTTCATAAATGGAGTCCTCCAGCTGATGGGTGAGCGCCATGGCCTCGGTGATATATTGCGCGCCTTCAGACTGGAGGAGGGCAATCGTAATGTAGTGATTATTCGTAGGGATGGAGGGATCAGTATCCTCGATCTACCTCCAAAGGTCCTGGGATTCTTCCCACCTCATGGGAGCCAAGACTTACCAGCCAATATTCAACCTTGGGTCCTCTTCTCGGAACCAGTTCATGTTCAAGCGGGAGAACTACAGCTTTTGGGTCCTCAAGGCCCTGTCGCAGGTATCCTCTTTACTGAAGGCAACCGGGTGAACTTCCAGCCCAATGAACTCCTAGAAGATGGGGCTCTCTTCAGCCTCAGCGCTCAGGTTGGCATCCAAGATCTCAACGGCCAACACCTCGTCGAAGCGGCGCAGAGCAACTTCAGCATCATCGATATCGCAGGCGCTCCTCAGGCTGAACCTGTGGCTGAATTTGAGATCCCCTTTGATCATGGTGATCTGGTCATCGAAGGAAACTTTGGCTATCTACCTACTCCTGATGGCGTGATCATCTATGACCTCTTGGATCCAAACAATCCCGTAGAGATACAGCGTATTTCCACCCCTGGACCGGTACATGACATCGTCATCGATCCACTCACAGGACAAGCCATCTTGGCTCTTGGTCCTCATGGCGTGGCTGTGGTGGATATCTCTAATCCAAGTGCAGCGCAAATCACGCATATAGAAGAGGTTGAAGGTGTGGATGTACGCCAACTCAACTGGGATGGCGAGCACCTCTTTATCGTAGATGGTGACCGAATCATCATCATGGGTTTTGGCCCTGGCGGTGTTCTAGTAGAACAGGGAGTCATCGTTACCCAAGCTGAGATCGTAGACATCGTGGTCCATGATGGCGTGGTCACGGTGGTCTATACCGATGGTCGTGTCGAGATTTTTGACGCCAGCGACCCCAGCAATCCTCAAAGCCAGGGCGTTTTGCCCTTAGGAACTGCAGAGGGAAATGGTGGCATACCTGCTGGGGGTCTTATTGCCCACTGGAGTTTCGAAGATGGTGGATATGATGGTACTCCGGGTGAAGTCGTTGATAGATCAGGAAATGGTCATCACGGTAGCGCAGTAGGTAATACCTCAAATGGCGCTGATGGTCCCTTGGGACAACACGCTGTATATGATGGAGACAATGACTGGATTGAGGTCCCATACGATCCGAGCCTGAACTTTGGTGCAGGTGATTTCAGTGTTGTCGCTTGGGTGCGGTTTGATAGCAATGCCAATCAGCGACACATCGTCGGAACTTGGGGTCAAGCCAATGATGGTGACAGCAGTTGGATGCTGGTTTATGAGCCCAATAATGGCTTAGTCCTGATGGTCAGTCTGACAGGCCAGAACACTTCAGTTATCCGTCTTGCTCGACCTTGGACTCCTGACGAGGGTGTTTGGCATCAGGTGGCAGCGACCCGCAGTGGTGGAGAGGTTCAGCTTTATGTTGATGGTGCTCCTCTGGGGGCTCCCATCGCCAATGATACGGATATTAACGACAACGGCTTCCCGCTTCGCATGGGTGCTTGGAACAACTCGGGCAATCCTTTCTGGGATCTGTTGGGTGCTGAGGATGAAATTTCGCTCTGGTCTCGAGCGCTCAACGCTTTGGAGATCGCAACGCTCTTTGAAGGAGCTGAGATCGGCGCTCCAAACGAGCCTGTTCTAGAAGAGGGCGAGGTGATCGGCGACATTGTCCGCGATGGTGAGTATATCTTTGTCGCCATTCAGGGCCGTGGGATCGTAATCTCTGATGTCTCCGATCCAGCGAACCCCGTGGTGGTGCATGAGATTGTCGATGTTCTCAATATCCAGCAACTCGTGGTTAATGATGGTGTGATGGTCGTCGTGGATGGAGACGGTCGCATCCTCGTTTATAACGTGACCGATCCAAGCAATCCCGTATTGATAAGCGTTAACGAAAGCGTCAGTAATGATGTTTCAGTCGATATTGATCCTGAAACAGGAAATATCATCGTCGTTGATGGTGGACAAGGCCGCGTTCTAGATCTTCCTCCCTTCCTAGTTCAGAGCTTTCCAGCCAATGGAGAGCAAGATGTTGCTCTTAACTCCGGGGTTTTGCTGATCTTCAGTGAGCCTGTCAATGTAGCAGAAGGGGGCCTGAGCATGAGCGCGGGTCATCCCATCGCTATAGATCGCTCCATAGGAGCTGGTGGTCAAAATCAGATCTTGATACCTCAGCAAAATCTGGAAGCGTTCAGCGCATATACTGTGAGCTGGGGTGATGGAGTAACCGATTCTCGTGGTCAAGGAGTTCTAGAGGGAGAGCTATCATTTGGCACAGGTGCTGAGATTAATGGACCAACCATCGAGTCGCTGAGTTCTAACACAGGCTTCGTTGGTAGCCAGCTGGTTATCAATGGCCAGAATCTACATGTTCCAGGTGGAAATATAGAGGCATTCGTTGCTGGTATACCGGCAGAGATTCTCGAATGGTCTCCAGAAGCTGTTCGAATCAGAGTACCCGCTGGAGCTGTAGGATTGAGTGGTCCAGTCGCTATCATCAGCGGTAATAGTACAACTACAAGCCCCGTTGATTTTGTTGTAAGAGGTCGTCCGAATCTGGCTGATATAACTCCAGATTCTGGAAGAGCAGGTGTTGATGTCGTTATCGATGGTGGACCTTTTGACCCATCTCAAACTCGCGTTCTCCTTGCTGGAGTCGAGCTGCCTATTATTGAAATCAGCGAGAATCAACTAAAAGTTCGCATACCTATAGATGGATCTAGCGGTAATATTGTCGTTCTCGTTGGAGGAATACACTCCAATGGAATTAGATTCGAATTTATCGATAATGGCGGTTGGTTCCCAGTGGAAGGTGTTGATCCACTGTTCCGAGCGGGTCATAACGGTGTGCTCAGAACGGCAAGTAATGAAGTCGTCATTTTCGGTGGTGTAGCAGAGAACCTGAACCTTATCGGCGATCTTCGAGCACTCAACCTAGATGAACTAAGCTGGAGAGACCTAAACGATCCCATTCCTCAGCCTCTGCCCCGCGCATTTCACGCTATGAGTTACCTGCCTGAACAAGATCGCATATTGATTTTGGGTGGAAGCAACTTGGTAGATGCGATCTTTGGAGACGTTTGGAGCTTCGACTTTGGCAGCGGTGATTGGACTCAAGAACTGGTAGCTCAAGAGCAAATCGGTTCACGTCAAGGCGCGAGCCTCGATTACGCTGCTCACGATGGGATGCTCTATCTCTACGGCGGCCTGACAGAGTTTGGCGTCCCTCCCGCTGCTGGGCTGATGCGCTACAACCCCCAGGATCAAAGCTGGGAGGTCCTGAACGCTCAAGGAGAATCGCCTGTAGGCCGTGGTGCCCACGCCTCTGTGGTCGTCGATCAGAAACTCTATGTCTTTGGTGGGCGCCAAGATCCAGGAGTACAGAACCTCCTCGCGGATCTCTGGGTTTTGGATCTGGAGACTTTGACTTGGCAGCAGCTCGCCGTAGGCGGAGGTCCAGCGGCGCGTTCAGACAGCGTGTTGGTCTATGACTCTGTAGGTCATCGCCTGCTCCTCTTTGGAGGCAACTTGGGTGGGGTGGTCAGCAATGACACCTGGGCCTTTGATCTGGAGGCAGGCTCCTGGACAGAGCTTGATATCTCTGGTCCTTCTGCTCGCTCTCTGGCTGTCGGCGTCTTCCTTGAAGAGAACAATCAACTCCTCGTACATGGCGGTCTAACACCTCAGAACGTCGTCCTGGGTGATCTTTGGATCGGCAGTTTGACCCCTCAAGAGCCTCAACTCTGCCAGGGGCAGGAGTGTCCAGAGGGCCTCTTGGCTTGGTGGCGTTTTGAGGGCAATGGTCTGGACTCCTCTTTAAACCATCACGCTGAAGCCCATGGTGTGAGCTATGCCGCTGGACCTGTAGGTCAGGCGGTGGTGATGGCGGGCGAGCAGTACCTTGAGAGCCCAGAGCGTGGACACTTTGGTCTACAAGATTTCAGCATCACGGTCTGGCTCAAGCCTCAAGGCGGGGGCAACACGCTCCAGAGCATTATCAGCCGCTCTGCCCGAGGTGCGGGACAGCAAGATTGGGGTTTTTATTACGAAAACAACAACTTGAACTTCCTCTTCAACTGGCCTGATGCAGCCTATTGGGTGAAGACTACGGTGGCCCCAATTCAGCTTGCTGAATGGCAACATGTCGCTGCTGTAGTGGACTCTACCGCAGGGGTGGTGCGCTTCTATCATAACGGTGTTCATATCGAGACCGTCGATCTGGGCGCGGCGATCTTCCAACATGAGGAGAGCTGGCTCAGCATCGGTGCGGATGCTGCTGCGCCAAACGATTATGTTGGCTCCATGGATGAGTTGATGGTCTGGGGAGGGGTCCTCAGTGGGGCTCAGATTGCTCAACTCGCTGAGGGTGCTCTGCCCCAGCCTGGTTGTACAGATGAGGGTCTAGGAGATGGGTTGGTACCGATCCTCACAGCCAACGATTCAGCGGCGCCCGCTGTACTCATCTCTGAAAGTACCTTCCATTGGAACAGTAACTTGCACGGTTGGAAGGCCTTTAACAACGATTGGAGCAGTTGGACTCTAGGCTTCTGCCTGGATGAGCCGGATGGTTGGCTACAGATCGACTTCGGAGATAACCCCAAGCTGGTCAAGGGCTATCGAATGCGTGGTCGAGATGATATTCCATCGACCTCTCCAAACGCTTGGAACCTTCAAGGCTCGAATGATGAGATCAATTGGACACAACTATCAGATGTACAGATCGATGCGGCGTGGGTAGAGAATGATACTCGTTCCTATCTGATCGACGCTCCAAATACGTACCGATACTACCGCTTCAACATCGTGAGTAATGATCGCCATGATGGCGGTGGTCCAGGCAAGATCTCTTGTATTCAAGAGTTGGAGTTGTTGGGTGATGCTGGGTGTGCAGAAGGCTCCTATTGTGCTCTCCCCGAGGGAGAGGCTGAGGGAGTCTGCTCCGTCGGCTGCCGTGGCGATGATGAATGTCAAGGCGCTAACGCTTTCTGCCACCCCATCAATCATCTCTGTGAGACTGGATGTTGCCTGGATCAGCAATGCGATGATGGCATGGTCTGCTCTCACACTCAGGGCCTAAGTGGGCACTGTGAGCCGGGCTGTCGCAGCGATAATGACTGTGGGCGCTCTGGAATCTGCGATTTCCAAACCAAGCGCTGCGCTGCTGTAGAGGAGTGTGGTGGAAACTGCGGCGTGACCTGTTTGGAAGCTCTTGGGAATGGATGGGTAGAGAACGGCTTCTATCTATTGAAGCTCTCTGCCGCTCATGAGCCGGTCGCGGTTTACTGTGATATGGAGAATGGAGGTTGGACCGGTTTGACGCCCAGCCTTCTGCGTAACACTTTAGACGCCAATCTGGAAGTTCTAGAAGCCACCGCGGTGAGCTACGATCTTTCGGATCGCATCACTACAGGTCCTGATGGTGGTGCTGGACATCACTACCACTGGACCCTTAGATTCCCTGTTGATTACAGCCAATTCCGTTTCCTGAACTATCAAGCCTATGGAATGGATACAGGAGCGGTAGATGTGGGTGCTCACATCATGAACTCCTGGGGAGACAGCAACACTTGGGGAGATATCGGATTTGGAACACCTTCTGATGATGGGCCAATAACAACTCTCTCTCAAAATATTGAAGAGGCACAGTGTGGTTGTTGCAGCTTTGACATTAACGGTAATGAAGCTGTATTTGATCTATCTGCTCCTTCAACTCATTTCCGACTCTCTTGGTATGAGGGAGGCGGGGATAATGAGGGATGGACCCCTTGGTGGAGTGGTCTTATCTTACTGCGTGAGGCTGAGGTCTTGCACTGTCAAAATGATGTGGACTGTGAAGCTCCTCGTGTCTGTGACAGTGACCTGGGTCGTTGTACGCTGCCATCGCCCTGTACAGGAAACGATGACTGCGATTCAGATGAATATTGTGGAGAAGGCGCAGAGTGCCTCGTGGGCTGTCACTTAGGAAACTGTCCTGAAGGCCAGCTCTGCGATCTCGAAACCCATGTGTGTGTTGATCAGACAGATAATGAGCCCCTGGTCGCAGCTATCTTGGCTCGTGATCCCAGCGCCTACTGGCCTCTGGATGAGCGAGAAGGGAATGTCGCTAACGACCTCTCAGGGAATGGCCGTCACGGAACCTATCATGACATCATGGCCCTGGGTCAGGCTGGCCTATTGGGTGCTGCTCCGCTCTTTGGAGAGACAGGCTATGTAACGACTGGGATCAATCTCAGTGAGCTGTTTGGAGACGCCATCGACGGCACCGTGAGCGCCATCGTGCAGATGCCAGATGTATATACTCAGACTGAGGACAAGTCCTCCCATCTACGCCATCAGATCTGGTCTACTTGGGCCTGGTATCAAGGAATGAGCGTAGGAAATGTAGGAGGGATCGGCGGTCTACATCTCTGGAATTACTACAATAATAACGAACAGAACCAAGTTCATATCCCAGCAGGGCCAGGAGAATGGGTCCATGTAGCTTGGGTGATGCGTGGAGGTCGCCTCTTTGGCTACCTCAACGGTCAAGAGTTCTCTGTAGGCTCCTCAGGTAACATGATGGATCAGGGAGAGTTTAACCTGGGTCGTAGACATCAGGGTGTGAGCTACCTACCCAGCTTCCCCGGATTGATTCAGCATGTCGCCACCTACCCCGCTGGCCTCAGCGCCGTGGAAATTCAAGCATTGGCTGAAGCCGCAGGGCTGCTGGGTGAGCCTCAATGTATTGGAGACGCGAACTGTCCTGCTGATAGTTTTTGTAGCGCAGGTTTCTGTGCTTTGGGCTGTCGTATCGGGAGCTGTGGCGTAGATCAGATCTGCGATGTAGAGCAGCGGACCTGTGTTAATCCAAAGGCCTGTGAACTTGATATCGATTGTGGAGCAGGATCGCTCTGTAGCGCGGATGGTCTCTGTCAAGCCACCGTGGATTGCGGAGGGGTTTGTGGTCAGACCTGCGCTGAGGTGTTGGCCTCTGGGCGCAGTCAGGGTGATGGTTATTACCGCTTAGATATCGATGGTCCTGGAGGTCACGCAGCTCTACCTGTCTTCTGTGACATGGGGACAGATGGTGGAGGCTGGACTGGGATCAGCCTCTGTCTGGCTCGAAATGTCTTGGGAGCTGAGTTGGTCGCGGTACACGCTACTGGTGAGGCTTTTGATGAACATTGTCGTCCAGTCACGGGGCCGGATGGTGGAGGACAGCAAACTTACCACTACACCATTGAGTTCCCATCTGAGTTTCAGGAGTTCTTCCTGAGAGACTTCCAGAGCTACTGTTCAACGGGAGCTTGTGAAATCTCCTGGGGTGGTTGGAGCATGAACCTCTGGACGCTGGGAGGCAGCGGCGGAGGTGGAGATATCGGATTCGGATCAGGAGATGAAGATGGTCCTGCGGTGAGCCTAAGCGCAGCATCCGAAGAGATCACTTGTAGTGACTGTTATTTCGAGCATGGCTATGCAGCTCAGCCGATCTCTATAAACCCAACCCGACGTTTCCGTATCGGTTGGGGAGAGCATGGCGGCCAGAGCGAAGCCTGGACTCCTTGGTGGAGCGGAATGGTGATGATCCGTGAGGGGCTGACCAATTGCAGCGTCGATGGTGAATGTCCTGGCGGCTTATTCTGCGCTCCTGAAGGTTTCTGTAGTTCAGGTTGTCGTATGGGTGGTTGCGCTGCAGATGAGATCTGTAAGCCTGATACTCGAGAGTGCGTCACTCCTGCGGCCTGCCAGAGCGATGAAGATTGCGAAGCGGGCTCTCTCTGTAGCGGCGCTGACGGTCTCTGTTTTGCGGCTCAGGCTTGTGAGGGGATCTGTGGTCAGACATGCAGCGATGTTTTGGCTGCCGGTCTCAGCACAGGGAGCGGTTACTATCGCCTCGATAGGGATGGTCCTGGAGGTATGGAGCCCACGATCACCTTCTGTGAAATGGACACAGATGGCGGGGCCTGGACCCGCTGCTTCCAGCAGACAACTCCAGAAGGTACATACAATCGAACCACGATCGGAATGGATGTTTCGCAGATTCGAACAGATGCTCCTCTGCCTCCCATCTCTTGGCTCAGAGAAAACTGCCCGATGGTGGGTGGAGAAGATCTCCTGCTCAAGGGATATCGAGAGGACTACACTGCATTTATTCTGAGAACTGAAGCTCAGGCAGAGATGTTTGCAGATGATGCTGGATTTACCTGCCATAATACCATCGACCTGCAAAATGCAAATATCGAACGTTGGCTTCAGATCTCCCGCAATAGCAGCCAATCCGGAATGTGTAATGGAGGAAATGGATCCTCTACAAACTCATTCTGGGCAGAAGGAACTGCAGATGACAACGATCACCTGGAATATAGCTTCCATGGTTCGGATCAATTCCACCGTATAGGAACCCGGGATAACGCTGACCAAGCGTTTAAGCGCCTGGAGTTCTTCGTCCGTGATGGTTTAAGTGTCTGTGCGAACAGTGAAGATTGCCCCGACGATCGTTTCTGTACAGGAGAAGGAGTCTGTGCCTATGGCTGTCGCCTGGGAGATTGTCCTGGAGGACGAATCTGTCACGCTGAGACAGGCCAATGTGTAGTTAATGAGTCGAGCTGCGTGGATGGAAACTGTCCTCGTGGCCTCGTCGCTTGGTATGGCTTCGGTGCTTCTCAAACTCAGGACAGCTCCCAACGTGATCACCACGGTGAGAATATGGGCGGCACCTTCATCGAAGGTCCCCAGGGTGGAGCGATCAGCCTGAGTGGTGGGAGCCACGTACGCGTGCCTCACCATGCTGACTTCGCGGTCACCGATGAGCTGACCTTGAGTGCTTGGGTCCGCCCAGATGTGCTCAATACAAACCACTGCATCATCGCCAGCACTCAGCCTGGAGACCCTGTGGGTACTGCCCAAGACTGGGGCCTCTATCTGGGAGATTCAGGTGAGCTGAACTTCTTGGCCAACTACCCCAGCGACACCCAAAGCGTCCTCTCCAATGGACTCAATGTTCAGACGGGAGAGTGGACTCATATCGCTGTCGTGGTGAGCGCCAACCTCATCAACTTCTATCGAGATGGAGTCTTCATCAGCCAGGCCGCCTTCTCTGGTCCACTGTTGAACCTCTCCCATGGGTGGATCAGCATCGGCAATGAGCAGGAACCGCCCAACCCTTGGGAGGGCGCTCTTGATGAGATACAGGTCTGGAACGTGGCCTTGGATGATGCTGAAATCGCGGCTCTGTTCCAGGGTCAGCCTCCCAGCAACTCTGAGCCCGCGACCTGTGAAGATGGCCTCCGCAACCAGGGTGAGGAGCAAGTGGACTGTGGTGGTCCCTGTCTGCACTGCCTCATCGATGTTGCCGATCCTGAAGTGATGGATCAAGGGCTCTTAAGAGTCTGGGATCTAGACTTTGATGCTGCCGGAAACGCCTACTTCATCAGCCTTGATGGAAATGAGTATATCCAGAAGTACACTCCAGATGGGACCCTTACTCAGATCGATCTGGGTCATAACAATGACGCGGGTTATCTGGCGGTGAAGCCGGACGGTTCCCTGCTCCTCACGCGCTATGGTGCTGATGGAGGGCGGGAGCCTGGCTACGCTCTCTATACCCAAGATGGTGTAGAGAATCAGGTCCTGGTCTCCTCCAGCCATGAGCTGCCTGAAGCTCATAACGACTTCCGTATGGAGACCCCTACGGGCGCTGAG
Source organism: uncultured Nannocystaceae bacterium (assembly GCA_964384025.1). Taxonomy (GTDB): domain Bacteria; phylum Myxococcota_A; class Bradymonadia; order UBA7976; family UBA1532; genus CAYLJJ01. The sequence continues at coordinate 24,178 of CAYLJJ010000054.1, read as the reverse complement.
TATGGCCCTGACGGCTTCTGGTGGATCGGTAACCACGAGGCGGATGGAAATGTTCACCGTATGGATGATGAGGGCAACCTGAGCTTGGTAGCTCAGCTCCCCAATCCGGTCTATTCAATCACCCGAGCCCAGCCAAACCTCATCTATGCGGCTGCGGGCAATCGGGTCTATCGCCTGAGTGGTGTAACTGAGCTGCCCAGAGAGAGTGGAGGAGGGGTCAACGCCCAGGAGAGCCCAGGCCACTCCTGTCTTTCGCTTAAAAACAGCGGGTTTGCCGATGATGGTCTCTATTGGGTCGATCCCAATGGAGGAGACACTACAGATGCCTTCCAGATCTACTGTGACATGAGCACAGATGGGGGCGGTTGGATGTTGATTGGTAAAGGAAATAAGTGGGAAACACTAGAGGGCCTGGTAGATATCAATACTCAGAATGCTCTACTGAGCGACGAACGTAGAAACGCTATCTTACAGGCTTCAGATAACTTGTTCCGCTTTGGACGAGGGAACGCTCCCCTTTATATCCATGATCCTGACTATATCTTCGTTGAAGACAATTTCCACTGGTGGAGTAGTGGAAATAATGTGCAATGCAGCAACGACTATAGTGATTTCGCAAACAACAGTATGATTCCAGCGGTAGATAGGGTCGGATGCGAGCCAGGAATCGTTGGTAGTCATGTATGTGGTCACACCAATGGATGGATGTTATGGCGCCAGGGAGTGGTCTATAACCCAGGTGGGAACCACCCTTGCCCGACAAATCAAGCGCTTGATGAGTTGTGGGTACGAATCCCTGATGGTGGAGGTAATGTAGAGCCCCCAGCTGTGGAGGTAGAGATCTTTGCCAGCTTCCCAGCGCATATCTTCAGCATCGCCGCCAACGAACACACCGGGGATATCTATGTGGAGACCCTGGATAATCGCTTGACCTGTCTCTCCTCCACAGGGCTAACAGCGCCCTTCCAGGAGGGATTACAGGAGCGAGCATTCTTAGAGGTGGGACCCGATGGCAACCTCTACCGCCTACGCGGCAAAGTTTTCAGCAACGCGACCCTGGAGCACTATCCACTTTTGGGTCAGGGTTGTGGTCTGAACTGTAACGCTAGCGTTGATTGCCCTGCTGAGGCTTGGTGCCATGCAGGTCTGTGTGAGCAGGGCTGTCGCTTAGGTGATCCTGGAGCTTGCGCAGAAGGGGAGATTTGTCACTCTCAGCTCCATCAATGTGTGGTGTTCAACCCCATCACCTGCGCGACTGTTCGAGAGGAGAATCCCGGCGCGGCCAGTGGCATGTATGAGCTGGATCTCGACGGCGCAGGACCGCGAGAGCCCTTCATGGAGTGGTGTGAGATGGGCTTCGCCGGTGGTGGTTGGACCTTAGCTCTCAACCTAGATACCTCTGATGGCCACGTAATGTGGTGGGCCAACCCCCTCTGGGAGAATGCAGAGCTGTATGGCTCTTCTGATCTCCCCTATGCTGGAGATCTCAAGACAGCTGCTTGGAGTGAATATAGAGACGCCACCGAGGTGATGGTCCTGGTCCATGAGCAGGGACACACTGTGGGTTGGAAGATCTTCCAAAAGGCTGACGGCTTGAGCCTGTTGGAGGCGATCGAGCAGGGTGATAACACCCTCATCGGTAGCCGAGTGCTCTCTTCAAACACAGATGGGATCTGGGAAGGCGAGCGCCTCGTGCGGCTCTCCAACCAGCTCTTTGCTAACCACTGTATCGGCTCCTGTGTTGTCGCCGCAGGTGGAGATCCCGATGGAGCCCGTATCGGCTCTAACGAAGCTTCTCCAAGCAATGACAACAGCGGCGGTCTAGGCAACTGGTCTGACATGGGCTACTGCTGTGACGCTGATGAGCACGCAGGTCATACATGTAACGGCCATACCTTCCGCACCACCTCCGAAGCCCAGAGTGGTCTCTGCCATAATGGAGGCGATGGGATGTTTGGAGCGGACTCCTTTGTGCCACCAACCTGTAGCCAAGGCGCAGGAGATTGCAACGCGGCGGAGTGGTCTCAGACCAACGGCGTCAACTACGACTATGCGATCTTCCTGCGCAGGAGCCCCGGCTGTGCTGATGACAACGGCTGCGCAGCTGACAGTTACTGTGTGCCTCCTGTTGGAGAGGATGTGGGCCTCTGTCTACCCGGCTGTCGCCTCGCTCCAGACAGCTGCCCTGCAAACCACACCTGCAACGCAGAGATCCATACCTGCGAGCTGAATGAGGTCCCCGTCGCAGAGCCTGCTGATATCGAAGCGCGGCTCCACTCGATGTGGGATATCGACTTTGATGATATAGGCAACACCTATTTGGTGACCTTAATCAGCGGAGCAGACTGGGTAGAGCGCATCGCGCCAGATGGCACAGTTACCCAACTGGGCAACGCCAATAACTCTGACTTGGGTATGGTGGCGGTCAAGCCTGATGGGAGCGGTATCATGGCTTGTGATACCTCTCGAAATCGCCTTGTCTTCTGGAACGCTGAGGGTCAACGTACAGATATGCCTCAGAGCGTCGGGATCAACCTCCCTGAAGCTCACAACAACTTCAATATGCGCAGCCCCACGGGCCTGGACTATGGCCCTGATGGTCTCTGGTGGTTTGGTAACCACGCCGAGTCTGGAGATGTTTGCAACATGACCGACGCAGGAGTCGTCGACTGTGTAGCTCTCCTTCCCGATCCGGTCTACTCCATCAGCATGTCACTCCCCAACAACATCTATGTGGCGGCGGGGACCAAGATCTATCGCCTCTCTACCGAGGGCGGTGAGCCTAGAGTTATCGCTGATCTCGATGTACATATCTTCAGCATCGCTGCAGAGCGCTTCACTGGAGAGCTTTTCGCGGAGACCATCGATGGAAAGATCTGGCGCATCGGAGGCGTGACCGGAGAGGTCTCATCCTTCCTGCAAAACTTAAACGGGCGCGCCTTCCTGGAGGTGGGTCCAGATCTACAGCTCTATCGCCTGAGGGGTCAGGTTGACGGGATGTCTCATCTGGAGATCTATCCCATCGGGAACCTAGAGAGCATCCAAGCCTGTAACGAGCAGGCTGATTGTCCAGATGGTCTCTATTGTAACGGAACAGGCTGCGTCGGCTGTCAGCACTTCAGCTTACCGGATGGAGATGGCGACGGCGCAGGGGATGTTTGCGACAACTGCCCCGATCTGGCCAATGAAGAGCAAAATGACCAAGACCGTGATGGTGTTGGCAACGTCTGCGACAATGATAAGGACAATGACGGTGTCGATGACGACCTAGACAACTGCCCGAACATTCCTAACGAGGAGCAGAGCGACTCTGACGACAATGGTGTTGGAGATCCCTGTGATCCGGGCGCCTGCGGTCCGGTGATGGAGAAGGAGGGCTGGAGCGCCTCTGAGGCCTCCTGGTGGTTGCAGCCTTGGGGCAATAACTGTGATGGTGCTGCCTGGAACATGATCAACGGTCTTGATGGACCGGGTCGAGGCAGCTGGAGCCGTTGTAGTGGTCCAACAGGCCGCATCAGCGGACGCAACTTCTATGCGCCTGCTTACCGCGCTCCATGGGATGGACAGTGGTTTGAGATCGACTTTGGTGCTGCTCAGACCTTGAACTGGTTGACCATCAGCCAGGGACCACATAACAGATATATGTCGGGCTTGGTCCGACCCAATAAGTACTCTGCTTGGATTGACCAAGTCACCATCGAGTTTGATGGAGGCCGTACTGAGCAGTACAACTTCCCGCCCACCCAGCGCTCAAGCATATCTCTGCCCGGTATTGTTGCTCAGGTTATCCATGTAAGCATCGATAGCTATCATGGCAGCCAGCCCAATCCTTCAGCCATAATCTATGAGCTGGATATTGTAGAGAACCCTGAATGCGACTTGGCCTGGACTCCTCCAGATCGAGACGGTGATGGCGTGACCGACATAGCTGATCATTTCCCTGATGATCCAGATGAGTCGGTGGATACTGATGGTGATGGTGTAGGCAATAACGCCGACACTGATGATGATGGGGATGGTATCCCTGATCATCAAGATGAGCTGCCCTTGGTCGCTCAAAACACTACAGACTTTGATAATGATGGTTTGGCCGACTCGGTCGATCCCGATGATGACAACGATGGGGTGAATGATCTAGATGATGCCTTCCCCTTCGACCCCAACCGTTCTCAGGACAGCGATGGTGACTCAGTTGATGATTCCATCGATATCTGCCCTCAGGACTTTGATCCACAACAGCTTGACCAGGATGGAGACGAGATCGGCGATGCCTGTGATGATGACGCTGATAATGACGGCTTCAACAAGGATGCTGACTGTGACGATCTAGACGCTCAGGTAAACCCAGACCACGATGAAGTGGGCTGTAACTGGAAGGATGATGACTGTAACCCAGCGACCCTAGACCAACCTGAAAACTTCACCATGCCCACTCCAGCAAATCCGGCTATGAACTGTCAGGATGTCTTGGATCAGGGCGGAGTGTGTAACGGCTTCTACTGGGTTGATCTTAATGGCGGAGATACCGCAGATGCTTTCCAGATCTACTGCGATCAGCAGACAGATGGTGGTGGTTGGATGGCGGTGATGAATGTAGCTGCTGGTTCCAGCATACAAAACTCTTCTCGGGGCGCACTCCCGGCAGCGAAGTTGTTTAAGGGAACCAACATCAATGAAAGCTATATTTTCCCTCTGGCTGATATTGAAGATATAGCGGGTCGCAGCACTGAGGTTCGCTTCTCCTGTAAGGGAGCAAATGCGGAGAATTACATCGATGTAAAGACCACAGATGATCCCTGGTTCTCCCGTCCTTACAGCTTGGGTGATGGCTGCAGTCAGGGCTACAACTGGGGCGTAGATTCTTCATCTCTGATACCTATCGGAGAGCATAACTACGCAGGTTTGAGTACCAACAACACCACCAGCTGTTGTTGTCGTGGGAATCACCCTCTCATCGCCTATCCAATCTCTTCCTCTTGGGGTTGGTTCATCGATGATCTTTACTATACGGGAGGTGCTGCAAATACTGGATGTGCCGGTGGTGCTGCAGAATATAATAGGATCTACTACCGAGCGCTCCGAGACGATGATGGTGATGGTGTCGCCGATGCTGTCGATCTCTGTCCAAATCAGCCCGATCCAGAACAGGGAGATGTTGACGGAGATGGTTTGGGAGATGTCTGTGACTTTGACGCCGATGATGATGGATTCAATAAAGACTCAGACTGTGATGATCTAGACGCTCTAGTGAACCCAAATCAGAATGAGCGTATCTGTAACTTGAAAGATGACGATTGTAATCCAGTTACTTTGGATGATTGTCCTGTCTTTGAAGCTTGTGGAGACCCGCTTGTTATCGCAGGAGATACAGATAATCCGCTCTATGAGACCATGCAGGTTGGAGACAAGTGCTGGTTGGCAAGAAACCTAAATGTAGGAACAAGGATTGATGGCTCAATCGAGATGAGCGATGACGCCACAACTGAGAAGTACTGCTACCAGGATGATGAAGCCAACTGTACAGAAAATGGAGGTTTGTACCAGTGGAGTGAGGCTCGTGAACTCTGTCCAGATGGTTGGCATATCCCAACCGTTGGAGAGTTAGGAGCTGTAACTAAGGATCAGATTAACATCAGTGATATCTATCCAGGACGCAGGGAGCCAGGAGGAGCCTTTGCTTGGGTAGATGATTATGGTTATTTCTGGACCTCTACACAGGAACAACTCTATTACTTCAGAGTTGCTCAAGACCTTACATCATTCAGTTTCTCCAATGACTATGGCTTCTCTGTACGCTGTATTGAGGGAGGAGCAGATCTAGATGGTGATGGAGTCGCTGATAACATCGATAACTGTCCTGGCCTCTTAAATCCAGAGCAGGCCGATCTTGATGGAGATGGATTGGGCGATGACTGTGATGATGATGTCGATGGAGACGGATTTACTTCAGATAATGGCGATTGTAATGATAATGATTCAGAAGTAAATCCGCGACTTGAAGAAGTAATCTGTAACTTCAAGGATGATGATTGCGATCCAACTACTCTTGATCGCTCTGAACCGGGGCAAGGGGATCTGGATGAGGATGGGATAGGTGATTTCTGCGATGATGACGCCGACGGCGATGGCTTTGACAGAGACGCCGATTGCGACGATCTGAACTCTCGGATCAACCCAAATCAGGAGGAGATCGATTGTAACCAGCAGGATGATGACTGCAACCCAGGCACTGTTGAAGAGTGCAATCCGGTGAGTTCTTGCAGCTCGCTCCTAGAGAGCGGAGTTGTCGATGATGGCTTCTACTGGATCGATCCCAATGGTGGGGACAACGTCGATGCCTTTGAAGTTTACTGCGATATGACCACAGATGGTGGTGGTTGGACTCTCGTATTGGCAACCAAGGGTCGCTCTAATCCAATCAACCACCCAGAGACCGCTCCAACATTAGAGCAAGAAGGCTGGGTCCAAACGACTGGAATAGGTGCTACCCGATTTAGGCTCACCGGCTCATATGGAAATGGTGGGCTCTATTCAAGGTTGCACATCAATGAGCACCAACACTGGGATGAGCTGATCACAATCTTTGAAGATCGTCTAAATGAGGCTAAGGGCGCTCCTGCCAATTACTCAGAGACATCTTCCTATGGTGAAGCAAATACATGTGAGATCAGGCGAGCTTATGGATCTTTTATTCCTGAAAGCCCCCATCACATCTGGCTGTTTGACCATACCAGTGGACATCCAAATGGGGTCCTTGTTGGGCCACATTACAACATGACATGTGATTCGAATAACTCTGACCAGGCTTATCCAAACCAATATATGAGGGTTTGGTTGAAGACAGTCGATAGAGATGGCGATGGTATGGATGATGTCGGCGACATCTGTCCAGATAACTTCGATCCTGAGCAGGGAGATCTTGATGAAGATGGCATCGGTGACGGTTGCGACCCTGATGCTGATAATGATGGGTTTGAAAAGGGCGTTGATTGTGATGATCTAGATCCTTTGGTTAATCCAGATCAGGAAGAAGTAACCTGCAATCAGAAGAATGACGATTGCAACTTGGATACTCCCGACAACTGTCCTCCCTTCGCGTTCTGTGGTGACTATTTGACAGATGCAAGAGATGGTCAAGCATACACTACTGTAAAAGTCGGTAGTAGATGTTGGATGGCTCAAAATCTGAATGTAGGAACAAAACTAGCCAACGGTGGAACGAATCCAACTGATAATGCTGCTATAGAAAAGTGGTGTTATGATAGCTCTGATGCAAATTGTGACCTTGATGGTGGATTGTATGCTTGGAATGAGGCCATGGGTTACGATCCTACCGAGGGTGGACAGGGAATCTGTCCTGATGGGTGGCATATTCCAACAGATGCTGAATGGTATTCTCTAGAGAATGCCGTTGATAGTAGCATTAATGATCCAAACGCGGCTGGACTACGGGGAACAGATGGAGGAACCAAGCTTAAAGTTGGAGGAACCTCTGGATTTGAAGCCATCTTAGCTGGTCGTCGAGATACTGATGGTTCTTTCATCGTCCGAGGCGCGGTTACAGACTTCTGGTCCTCTACAGAGAATGGTCTAGATGCCTGGAAGCATTCTCTGCTTGAGAATGAAGTAAAAGTCTACCGTGATCCACGCTCTAAGGAGAAGGGCTTCTCTGTCCGCTGTATCCAGGACAGTAATGTCGTCGCGAGCGATGGATTCCAGCTTGTGGGTGGCTGTGCAGAGCAAGAGTTCATCGTTCCTGCTGATTGCCCATTCCTAGAATTAAAGGCTTGGGGAGCAGGAGGAGCGAGAGGAAATATTGGTGGTGATGAAACAACAGTTGGAGGATATGGTGGTTTCGCACTTTCGATAATCGAAGGTGTCGAAGGCAGCACCTTCAGCGTTGTAATCGGAGGTGGAGGTCGTCCTTACGATAGACAAGGAGCAACATGTGGCGGTGGCGGTGCCGGCTCTGTTGGAGGCTCTGGTGGGATCGGTACTAATGGTGGTGGTGGTGGTGGTATCACCAAGCGTTGCACAAGTGGTGCTGGTGGTGGTGGCTCAGGTGTCAAGGATAATGCAGGCAATTGGGTTGTTCGCGGTGGTGGTGGCGGCGGTGGTTCATGCCGGAACTTCGACGGTGACAACACAGGCAATAAGAGAGGTCAGGATGGAGGCACTCTCCAGGATCGACCAGACATCAATATTGCTGACAGAGGCACTGCAAACCTTGGTGGTCAGGGTGGTGTTTCGATCGGCGACTACTTAGAACCTGGCAGTAATGAAGGTCCCGGAGGGATATCAGATCTTGACTGGACCGAGAACACTGGGATGCCTTGGTCAATAATCCATAACGACTTTGGAGGTTATGAGCAATATGACAGCATCGCAGGTGATGGCCGTGTTGTTATAAACTGCCTCAGTGAGCGTAATGACAGGGATGGTGATGGTAGAGATGATCTCTTTGATAACTGTCCAGATGATCAAAACCCTGATCAATCAGATGCAGACCAAGATGGGCTTGGTGATGTCTGCGATATTGATGCAGATAATGATGGTTTTGGAGCCAATATCGACTGTGATGATCTTGATCCAGATGTAAACCCCGGTATAGATGAGCTGATTTGTAATCAGAAAGATGACGATTGCAACCCAGCCACTCCTGATGACCAAATCACCGACAGTCGAGATGGAAAGTCCTATGCCATCGTGCAGATTGGAACCCAGTGTTGGATGGCAGAGAATCTAAATGTGGGCAATAAGCTCGCCTCTGGAGATACGCTCCCGACCGACAATGATTCAATCGAGAAATGGTGTTATGAAAATAATGATACCAATTGTACAAATGAAGGAGCTTTGTATGATTGGGATGAAGCTATGGGGTATCGTTCTGAATCAGGAGGACAAGGCATCTGTCCTGATGGATGGCATATTCCAACAGACCAAGAATTTAGAATACTTGTAGAGAGCCAAGATTCTTTAGGGTGTGAAAATGCTGCTGAAGCTTGGCTCTGTGGTTCGGCTGGAACTGCGCTGAAGGTGGAGGGTGACTCTGGTTTCTCTAATAATCCTCGCGCAGGTGGACGAGGCGCTGATGGGTCTTTTGGTGCTAGAGGTCAAGCTGAACTTATGTGGACCTCAAGCGAGTCGGGTACAGATGCTTGGACACGTCAGCTAAACACCGAGCAACAGGGCGTCTGGCGAGGTGTTCGAGAGAAGAATACGGGACTTTCTGTTCGTTGTATTCTAGGAGCGCTTGGCAAGAGCCAAAATTCCCCTGGCTTTAGCTGCAAGAATATCATGGATTGGAATAACTCCTCGGAAGATGGAATCTATTGGATTGATCCCAATGGAGGAGATGCTTCAGATGCCTTCCAAGTATACTGTGATATGACTACAGATGGAGGAGGATGGACCAAGATCAATTCATTCTCTTACTTCGCTGAAATATATCAGGTTGGCGCAATTACACCTGAAAACCTGCTAAATGGTGGTCATGGGAAGCTATCCGATGATGTCATTAATCAGATTAGCTTCAACCAGTTTATGTATAAGAGTGGAGATTGGAGCAACACAGGTGTTGATGAATATACAAATGTGTACATAGGTCAAGGTTGGAACTGGAGTTCCAATTCAGCCAATGACGACCAACACCTTTGTGGAATAAATTACAAGACTGTAACATTTTTTGATGGTGCGCCGGTTACAAAGCTTGATAGTTTCACGCGATGTGACTGGGGTAGCTACGGTATGATCGGTTGCGATGAAACATATGGGACTACAAGCAGAGTTTGTTTCCTATATGGTCATCAAAATTCAGGTCCTACATATTGGGGACATGGTGGTACAGGAACAACAAATCAATATTGTGATACTTGTTATCCTGGACCACATGTCGATCGAGGTCTATATGTAAGAACATATGACAGCGACAGTGATGGTATTGATGATCACTTCGATGTTTGTCCAAATGATTTCAATCCTGGTCAAGAAGACCTTGATGGAGATGGTCAGGGCGATGTCTGTGATGATGATGCAGATAATGATGGTTCTAACTTCGACGCAGATTGTGACGATCTAGATCCTCAGATGAGCCCCAATCATAACGAAGTGGCCTGTAACCAGAAGGATGACGACTGCGATCCAAGCACTCCAGATGGATCTGAACCAGAGCAGGGAGACCTTGATGGGGATGGTCTTGGTGATGCTTGTGATGCTGATGCTGATGGTGATGGTTTCACTTCTGATGATGGCGATTGTAACGACCTTGATGCCGAAGTGAACCAAAACATTCAAGAAATAACTTGTAACCAGAAGGATGATGACTGCAATCCAGATACTCCAGATGGTAATGACTGCCCATTTGGTCTTGGAACCACCAAAGACGATGCTGGGGTAGATTGCAGTGATATCTTATACAAGGGTGGCTCCTCGGGCGATGGCATTTATTGGATTGACCCCAATGGTGGGGATACTAATGATGCCTTTGAAGCCTATTGTGACATGACAACCGATGGTGGTGGATGGACAATCGTAACGGCTCATGCTGCTGTCACCAATCAGCAAGGCATCGTTGATGATGCAGAAGCACATGGGAATCCGCTATCATATGAAGGCTATAATATTAATATAGCAAAGAAAGAGGCTATAAGCGCCGTTTCATCTGAAACCCTCATTAAACGTAGCGCTGGTCCATGGATCAAAGCAAATCGCGAGATGTTTGATGGAAATCTGGTTGGATCCGGCAACCAACATCCACATTGGAACGTTACGGTGGTATCTAGTGATGGCACAGTCGCTGAAAACTGCGAAATGGGTTATAGCAATCATTCAAACGGTGGTGGTGGAGATTTCGGTATAACAACTCCCGGTAATACTTTTGACCATCACAATAGTGGTAGCTATTATCACTTAAATAATAGTTGTAGAAATCACTATTTCTATAACTACGGTTCAACCTATAACGTGAACACGACACTGGGTGATTGGCCAGCAACGCACAGTTGCCACAATAATGGTACAGAGATGGGGGGCTGGTACGCTGCAATGAGGAATGCTCGACCTGAGGGGAAGAGCTGTTCAGCAATTCTAGCAGACTACCCAAGGATTGGAGATGGGGTATATTCCATCAATCCAACAGGTGGCGTTGATACCGCTTTTGATGCCTACTGTGATATGACTACAGATGGAGGAGGTTGGACCCTCATCATGAAGAGCGCAGCAGGAGACAATACTTTCCGATTCGATTCGGATTATTGGTCCTTAGAGAATGTTCTTAATGAGAACAATCTTACTGTTAGCGCTGGAACTTCAAAATACACAAGCTATAACAATCTTCCTTTCCAGGAAGTAAGAGGTTGTGTTGGACAGGCATCAGGAAGCTGCGTCAGGCACACCTTTGATGCTCCAATTGATAATGCCATTGCACTTTTCAATGGCCCAGAGCGCAATGAAGGTGTAGATCGCGATGAATTCTATAGTATATTTGGTCCTTCAGGGATGAAGGATTGTGCTATTCAACGGGGTGGCTTTAATGTCGTCAACTCAGACAACAACCGCTATCGTTGGGGATTCGCCAACAACATACCTTCTCAAGGCTGTCAAACCAATCCTGGGGACGATTCTGACGGAGCTATTGGCTTTGGGATACATGGTCAGGATTGTGGTGAAACCGGTGCAGGCTGGACAAATTACTTTGTCAACGACAACTCCTGCGCTGGCCAAGAGCAAAGCTTCAATGCCTGGATCTGGGTAAGAGATCTGAAGTTGGAGACCAGCTGTAGAGATATCCAAAACAGCGGAGGCTCATCTGGAGATGGAGTTTATTGGATCGATCCAAACGGTGGAGATGCATCTGATGCCATCCAAGTCTATTGTGATATGACGATAGATGATGGTGGATGGACTAAGATTATGTATTTCAATAACAACCGTTCGCTGACATCCAATGCTGTAACTCCAGACACGCTTGGACAGTCACTCGGCGCAACTGGAAAGCTGTCTGATGAGCAGATCAATATGCTTATGGGTGGCAATAACGAGATGCTTGCAGTGCTCCCCTCTGATCCAAGTAAATGGGTTGTTGTAGAATGGGGAGAAGGTTGGACATTTGTAGATAATCGTCCTTCTGACCAGGTCGGTGGATATTGTCAAGATATCAACGGCGGTGGTCTGGTTAGACGATGGAATGGAACCAATGTCCAGGCAAGCTATGCTGGAAATGTAGGATTTATTTCCTCATACTGTTGGGGTGATTCGAGCGGAATCGATCTCCAAAATGATGGAAATGGGCAGTCTAATGCTGCGACTGTTAATGTTGCACAGACCGCTTTTGCGATGTTTGTGCGTACACCAACATCAGCCTCTTGTGCTGCTATCCTTGAGGACAATCCAAGAGCACGAGATGGAGTCTATTGGATAAATCCAACGGGTGGCGAAGGTATGGCATTCGAAGCCTATTGCGATATGACAACCGATGGTGGTGGCTGGACCCTGGTCGCAAACTATATGCACCAAGCAGGAACAGATCCAAGTAACAATGTTATGGATTCAAACCTGCCGCTCCTCAGCAATAACCCTCTAGGAACAGATGAATCCGCCGTAGATGGAGGCATCTATTGGGGACACGCGAGCAATGTCCTGTTGCAAATACTAAATCCGACCACTCTAAGATGGTGGGGTGTAGATGATAATGCTGCCGGAACAATTCACCTTAAGACAAGCAATGCGCCAGCGATCGACTATTTCTTGACCGGAACAGGTTCTGGTGAAGGAATTTATGGCGATCATGTCAAGCTGCCTGACCATACATCTTGTATGCCAGACTGCAAGACGCATGATTACTGGGGAGGAGGCAATCAGGCGATGATGAGGTATCCATTTGGCCATAGATCTGGCGGATGCTCAACTGATGCTCTGAACTTCAACTTTACAAATGGAGAACGTTGGGTTGCTAACAGGACCAATGGTGACTGTATGGGTACCAATACTCATGGACAAGTCTGGGCTCGATAAGAGTAGAATGACTTTCTGTTGTATGGTTTCCAAGATATTGTGATTTAGGCCCCAACCCGCCAGACAATATGGCGATGCTCCCCTTAAGGAGCATTCAACTCGCCATCCATCCCAGCGACTCTGAATCGCTTTCCCCGCCCTTACCCTTCCTCTGAACAGCCTCTCCAAGGCATACTCGGGCCTTGTAATCCATATTGAGAGGATTCTGATGTACAAGTTTGCTCTGTTCTTTTTCCTGTTGAGCGCTTGCTCAGACTCAACCACTGAGGCCGACGCGAGCGGTCCTCTGAGCTTGGATAGAGGTATCCAGGCCGATCAACTGATCTTTAATGCTGACCTTCCCTCTCCTCCTCTTATAGATGCCACGCTCCCTCTTCCGGTGGATCTAGGTTTGGTCCCCGATGCTGCGCCTCCAGAGTGCCTCAATGACGATGATTGTGAAGGGGCTTTGATCTGCTTTAACGCTGCATGTGTCGAGGGGAGCCACTGTGGTCCTGATCTGGAGTGTCCAGCAGGTCGGCTCTGCGTGGGCGGGCTCTGCCTAGAGGATCCAGAGGCGGGGGGGGCGCTGAGACCTGATCGGGAGATCATGATCTTTATCTTTGCCATCGTGGGAGATGAGCAGCTACAGCCCATCCGGCTCCTCAATGAGGGTCGCAGCTCAGTTACGATCACAGCCTTGGAGATTGAAGGCTCTCAGACCTATTCACTCTTAGAAGCCCCCGAGCTGCCGCTGCGGGTAGCGGCGGGGGAGTTTGTGGATCTGAATGTCAACTATCGGGCTGATGATGAGAACAATGACAGTGCTTTCCTTCGTGTACAGACAGATCTAGAGGAGGAGATGGTCAGTGTTGAGCTGCTCAGTCAGCATAAGGTAGCAGGGGGCACTGGCCCTTGCCTCTCTATCGAGCCTCCGCGCCTGGAGTTTGGGATGGTCGCCCGAGGAGACTCAGTGGAGCAAACGGTGGATCTGGTCTCTTGTAGTCAGTACCCCCTCATGATTCAGAATATCCGCCGAGGGCAATCGCTCCTTGGCTCCCTCCCCAACACCTTCAGCCTTGATCCCATGCCCGCCTTTCCCATCGAGATTCAACCAGGGGGACGCTATCGCCTCAACGTACGCTACACTCCCATGCTCTCTCAGCCGGAGATGGGTTTCTATCAGGTCCTCAGTAACGACATGCAGAACCCAGATCAGCGCCTGGATCTCAGTGCCTGGGCTATGCCTCCAGAGCTTCAAGATGTCGCTCTACATGTACGCTTAGAGTGGAACACTGATCTCACTGATGTGGACCTTCATCTCCTGGGTCCAGATGGAGTGATGTGGACTTGCGAGGGTGATTGCTACTTTAGCAATATGAACCCCGACTGGGGGCAGCCCAATCACTATCTAGATGATCCTTTCCTAGACACAGACGATGTAGATGGATTCGGTCCGGAGAACATCAACCTAGAGGAACCCATAGCCGGTACTTATCGGGTCCTGATCCACTATTATGATCACCATGATGGTGATGATCCTGATGCTACTGTAGAGGTGCTCAACTTTGGCAATGTCGTCGCCAGCTACGGTCCTGTTCGTTTGAGCGCTGTCAATGATACTTGGGAGGTGGTGGATATTGAATACCCCGCCTTCACTTTGACACCTCTCGGAGGAATCATCAGGCCTCCGGGTGGAAACTGCATTGCCTTCTGATCTTCGGAGCCCGCGAGAGCTGCCTCAGCGATAGGAGACAACTCCTCAACTGAGAATACGAAGCCGCTGAATCTCTCTCCGTAGCCCCTCTCTGAGTTGCTCTAACGCCTGTGCTCGCTCCTCTGCTCGCTCTCTCCAGAGGAGCATCTCAACCTTCTGTGCCTCAAGCAGCAACTCCAGGGCTTGAAGCTCTGCGCGGCGCTGATCAGGGCGCCGCTCCAGGCGCGCTCTGACCGCCTGTTCCTCTTTCAAGCTTTCCTCAAGGAGCTCTCGTGCTGCTCCCTCCTCCACGAGGCGCTGCTCTAGGAGTGCTCGCTCCTGCTCCTCCTGGTTAAGGCTCTCCAATAGAGCCTCTTTAGAGATCTCAGCTCCATGAACACGATGCGCCTTTAGAGCGCTCTGTCGAACCTCCTCTGCCCGCTCCTCTAAAAGCCGCTGATCACTTTGCTCCTCTTGGAGCTGCTCCTCCAGAGCCCTGAACCTCCTCTCCTGCTCTCTGAGTTGCTCATCCAGGCTCTCTTGGTGCTGCGTCTCCCCGTTCAGCTGCTCTTCTAAGACCCAACGACGCTCCTCCTCTTTAGAGAGCCGCTCCTCCAAGAGCTGCTTGGCCGCCTCCGCCTCCTCAAGACGCAGAGTCAGTAGCTCTAGAGCAGCCTCTTCTTGAAGGGCGCGTTCCTCCAAAGCCTCTCTGGCAGACTCCTCCTCTTTGAGCCTCAACTCCAACAGCGCTTGGCTGGCCTCCTCTGAGAGCCTGCGCTCTTCCAGCTCTTGAAGGGCGCGTTCCTCCAAAGCCTCTCTGGCGGACTCCTCCTCTTTGAGCCTCAACTCCAACAGCGCTTGGCTGGCCTCCTCTGAGAGCCTACGCTCCTCCAAAGCTTCTCTCTGGCCCTTCTCCTCACTGAGCTTCTGCCGCTCCTCTTGGAGCTGCTCTTCTAGGGCGAGGCGGCTGATCTGCTCTTCGATAAGGCGCTCTTCTAGGGCTTCTTGAGCTGCTTCTGCTTCTTCCGCACGACGCCGCGCTTGAGCCAGTTCGTTTAAACCCTCCCCGCCGAGGCGCTGTTCTAGAGCCTCCCGCGCGTTCTCCTCCTCAAGCAGACGCAGCTCTAGGGTCGTGCGATTGTGTTCCTCCTCTCTTAGACGAACCTGAAGTCGATCAAGGATCCTGGCTGTCTCTGTCTCCTCTCCTGAGAGAACCGCCTGAAGCGCAGACTCTCCCTCCTGAAGGAGCAGTTTAACCCCCTCAAGACCAAAACCACGCTCATGAAGGAGCTGAGCGATGCTCCGGGAGAGGAGCAGATCTGAACGACTGTAGAGCCGGTGACCATTGCTGCTTTTTTGAGGCTTGAGCTGATCAAACTCCCGCTCCCAACGACGAAGGAGTTGGGGGCTGATCCCGATCAATCGGCTGGCCTCTCCAATACGAAAGAGGGGCTTCTCTGGAATGGGATCTTGGCGAGACATGAACCGCCGGTTTAAGGCTCAGGTGTTGATGGCGTTCTTGAGCACTTGGCTTGGTTTAAAGGTCAGCACTTTGCGAGGAGCGATCTTGATCTCTTCCCCCGTCTGAGGGTTTCGACCTGTGCGCTCTTTCTTTTGGCGAACAACAAAGTTTCCAAAGCCGCTGATCTTGATCTTCTCGCCCCGCTCCAGGGTGAGCTTGAGGGTCTCAAAGACCATCTCAACGACCTCAGCAGACTCCTTCTTGGACAAACCATCAAGGTTCCTATAGACCTCCTCGATGATGTCCGCCTTTGTCGTTGTCATTCTCTCCTCTCGATCCATCCTTTAGCAACTCCAGAGGCTCAACGAAGTGCTGCGCCTAAGCTGTGCACCAGGTGTTTTAAGACCTGGGAATGGGCTTGGCTCAGCTCCTCTTCAGTGAGGGTTTGTGTTTGTCCCCGGTAGATCAAGCTGATCCCCAAACTCTTCTTATCCGCTTCCAGGGAACCCCCTCGGTATACGTCGAAGATCTCCACTCTGTCAATCTCCTCAAGAGACAATTCCTCAATCGCAGAGAGGACTTGTCCAGCCTCTACACTTCGGGGAAGTTTGAGAGCCAGGTCCCTCTGAGCCGCAGGCAAGCGCACGAAATCCTCGAAGCTGCGCAGCGGCGCTGCTTCCCCAATGAGAGGGCTTAGATCCAGCTCCGCCAGATAGATCTCTCCCTGTAGGTTTAAGCTCCGCGTCAAGCCGGGGTGTAGGAGACCCATCACGCCCAAAGGTCGCGCAGCTAAAGTAACCAGGGCTGAAGCTCCTGGATGGAGCCAGCTGCACTCCTCAGCGCGCTGGAAGCTGGGGCGGTGGCCCATCGAATGACAGAGATCTTCGATGAGCCCCTTCAGGTCAAAGAAGTCCGCTGTGCGCGTGCTGCCAGACCAGTGGAAATCTAAACGCCCAGCCAGGAGGATCCCCAGGCTCTTGATCTCTCTATGTCCCTCCTCCTCAGGGAGGAAGGTTTGTCCCAGCTCATAGAGCGCTACATCCCCTTCACCATGGCGCTGATTGTGGCTCAGGTTGCTGACCAAGCCAGGCACCAACAGCCTCCGCAGCGCCCCCTGCTCCTCATTGAGAGGGTTTTTAAGCCTCAGGGCAGGCTCTTGGCTGAAGTGGGCCTGAAAGTCAGGAGCCAAGAAGCTGTAGTTAAGGGCTTGATGGAGGCCACGATCCTGGAGAAAGCGGCGCAGGCCCTGGAGGCGTCGATACTGAGCGTGTCCTCCTTCGCTGCTGCGCGCAGAGACTCGGGGCTCGGGAGTAGGGATCTCTGCATAGCCGATGTAGCGAGCGATCTCCTCAACCACATCAGCGCTCTCCGCCATATCCCCTCGCCAGCTCGGAACCCCTACGCTCCAAGAGCCTCCTGCTTGCTCCAGCTTAAAGCCCAGGGCCCTGAGGGCTTTAGCCTGCCGCTCAGGAGACCAGTCCACCCCCAAGAGGCGCTCTGTGTCCTGCGGGTGAAACTCAATCAGAGGAGAGGAGGGCAGCGCACCCCGAGCGTCGCTATAAGCGGAGACCATCTCTGGTCGACTCCCTGGAGCGCTCAGCTCAGCGAAGAGTTGAAGAGCCCGGTTGGCTGCCTCCAGAGTGCAGTCAGGATCGACGAAGCGCTCAAAGCGGTGGCTGGACTCGCTCTTAAGACCCAGGCGTCGAGCAGTCATGCGTACGCTGGAGGGGCGGAACCAAGCAGCCTCCAAGAGGATCGTGCTGCTCTCCTCCTGAACCTCAGTGTTTTCACCACCCATGACGCCTGCGATGGCGATGGGGCGTTCTCCATCACAGATCAGGAGATCCTCAGGCCCAAGCCGACGCTTCTCTCCATCGAGGGTACATATCTGCTCTCCCTCGGCAGCGCAGCGTACTGAGACGCTCCTCCCTTTAAGTTGGTTTAAGTCAAAGGCGTGGAGAGGTTGGCCATACTCAAAGAGCACGAAGTTGGTTACATCTACGAGGTTGTTGATCGGTCGCACTCCGACAGAGCGGAGAAGCTGCTGCATCCAGAAGGGGCTGGGCCCCACCTTAAGGCCGCGGATCACACGAGCGATATAGCGACCACAGCGCTCAGGGGCCTCAATCTGAACTGGGATCGCCTCCCCCTCCACCTGTGGCGGCAGCTTGATCTCTGGGCGCTTCAAAGGCAGCCCCGCCAGAGCCGCCAGCTCTCGGGCAACCCCCAGATGTCCTAACCAGTCTCCTCGGTTGGGGGTGATCCCCAAATCCAGGATCGTGTCTCGGATGGGCAGGGCCTCTTCTAAGGGGGTCCCCAAGGTAAGCATAGGCAGCTCTAGGATGCCATCGGCGCTCTCTACAAGCCCCAATTCCTGCTCGGAGCAGAGCATCCCACAGCTCTCAACTCCCCGGATATGTGCTCTTTTGATCTCAAGGCCTCCTGCCAGCTGAGCACCCAAACCCGCGTAAGCAACGGTGATCCCTGGGCGACAGTTTGCGGCACCACAAACCACGGTCTCGCGACGATCCCCCAAATCCACCTCAGCCAGACGCAGACGATCCGCCTTAGGGTGCGTCTGGGTACTGAGCACGCGCCCCACCTGTACTTGAGTGAAGGCGGGCTTAATCTCCTCGATATCCTCCACCTCCAGACCGGCCAGGGTCAAACGCTCAGCGATCTCCTCGACGCTCCAGTCGATCTCTAGGTAGCGCCGCAGCCAGTTTAAGCTGATCTTCATGATGGGCTCCTTTTAGAACTGTCGCAGGAAGCGCAGGTCGTTCTCGAAGAGATAGCGGATGTCGCTGATCCCATAGCGGATCATCGCCAAGCGGTCCACACCCAGGCCAAAGGCAAAGCCCTGCACTTTGCTGGGGTCCCAGCCTACATTGCGCAACACCTGAGGGTGAACCATGCCCGCCCCCAAAACCTCCATCCAGTTCCCCTTAAAAGCGACATCCACTTCAACGCTGGGCTCGGTGAAAGGGAAGAAGCTGGGACGGAAGCGGATCGCTCGCTCAGGACCAAAGAGGCGGCGCAGGAAGGCGCTGAGGACCCCTTTGAGATCTGCCATACTGACATCATGATCGATCCAGAGCCCCTCGATCTGATGGAAGGTTGGGCTGTGGGTTGGATCTGCGTCGCAGCGGTAAACCTTGCCCGGTGCGATGATGCGGATGGGGGGCTCAGTCGCCTCCATGCTGCGGATCTGCACTGGGCTGGTGTGAGTGCGCAGGAGCAGGCCGTTCTCTAGATAGAAAGTATCCTGCATATCCCGCGCAGGGTGATCAGCAGGAATGTTGAGGAGGTCGAAGTTATAACGCTCCGTCTCTACCTCCGGTCCCTCTGCCAAATCAAAGCCCAGCTCTCCCAGGAGTTGGATCAACTCATCTAAAACCCCCTGTACGGGGTGACAAGCACCAACCCTTCGCCCGCGTCCTGGGAGGGTGACATCGATGCGCCCCGCCTCCAAGGCTCGTTGGAGTGCCTCTGCTTCTAGGCGCTCACGGGCCTCAATGAAGAAGGCCTCTACCTCCTTCTTGGCGAGGTTGATCAGGTTCCCCGCTGCAGGGCGAGCGCTCCGATCCATCTTGCCCAGGAGGCGCATCACAGGGGAGAAAGAGCCTCTACGACCAAGGAAGCGCGCACGGCCCTCGGGGAGATCTGCCTCGCGGTTGATCTGGGCCGCCGCCTCTTTGGATCGCTCGCGAATATTTTGAAGTTCAGCGTGAAGCTGCTTGAGGGCGTCCGACATGACGGATGGAGTCCCCTGAGTGGATATCCCCACCTCAAGCTCAGGAGAGTGACCGAAAGAACGCTGAGCGCAGAGGCGACAGGATCAGTTTGAAGAAGAGGGAGGAGCTGCTGAGGTCGAGCACTCAAGCCTGAAGCTCAAGCCCTAAGGGCTCAGGCAGCGCGAGCCAACTCCACGAGCTCAGAGAAGGCCTTGGGATCGGCGACCGCCAGATCAGAGAGGACGCGGCGGTCCAGCTCGATCCCAGACTTCTTGAGCCCGTTGATAAACTGGCTATAGCTCAGCCCCAGGTTGCGGGTGGCGGCGTTGATACGGATGATCCAGAGACGACGGAAAGCGCGCTTACGTTGCTTCCGATCTCGATAAGCGTAGACCAGAGCGCGCTCAACCGCCTCAACGGCGCTGCGGAAGAGGCGACTGTGGGCGCCTCGGTAGCCCTTGGCCTGCTTTAGGATTCGATTGTGACGCCTGCGCGCCTTGAAACCTCTTTTTACTCTTGGCATCTGCGGTGCTCCTGGGTCACACGCCTCCGTTTGAGCGGATGTTCCTGCGCGTGTCCCTTAGGGACTTCAACCGTAAGGGAGAAGTCGTTTAACCAACTTAACATCGCCGGGGCTGAGAAACTCTCCTCCCCTCAGTTGGCGCTTCCTCTTGGTGCTCATCTTGGTCAGGATGTGGCGTTTGTAAGCGCGACCGCGCTTGATCTTGCCACTCTTGAGGGTCTTAAAGCGCTTGGCGGCCGCACGCTTGGTCTTCATCTTAGGCATGAGCCAGACTCCAAACTTGAAGATCGATGAGGGGAAAAAAAAAAGCGCCTACCGAATTATTCTCGGCAGGCGCTTATTTGTAGGCACGGGCGGATTTGAACCGCCGACCCCCTCCACGTCAAGGAGGTGCTCTCCCCCTGAGCTACGCGCCTATAAAAAATCGTTTCGCCAGAAGGCGAGCGCTTATAACAACGCTCTGGATCATCGTCAATGGAAAAAGCAAAGATGACCTTAAGTAGAGAGAGGAGAGAAGATGATCCTGTTGCTGCTCTTGGCCTCTATCAACCCCAATGGAGAATATCTCCTCAAGGCACATCAGCTGGCTCTGCTCCATCTGCTCGCGCCCGCAGGTCCAGAAGAGATCTCAGGGGAGGTGCTGGTGGAGCGAGAGCAGGACTATGGAGCCCCAACGCCTCAACGCTTTAGGCTCTCTCTCTCTGCTCCTCTCCCTGCCCATACAGAGTACCTCTTGGCGCCCATCGTACAGAGGTCCAAGGGGCGCTACTGGCTCTTGGGAGACCCCCTGCTGGTCAAGCGGGGCCATCGCCGCTCGATCAACTCCTTCCTCAAGAGCTGGCGCCTCGCTGTTGAGAGCCCTAAAGCTCTTGAGATCTATTTAGAACTCTTAAATCACCCCCTAGACTGCGCTCGGCGTCTTGCCAGAGACGCCCTCACGACTCAAGCCCTGGAGCCAGAGCATTACCGTCAGCTGGGGCGGCTCCTCCTGAGCCCTGGGACAGAGGAGGAGAAGAAGGCACTCCTCAAGCTTTTTAAGGGCCCCAAGGCTCTACCTGAGCTGCTGCGCATCTTTAGGCACTTGAGCCCCAGCCGCGTGCGCATCAGGGCAGCCTCCCTCCTGAGCCGCTCAAAGCGCCCAGAAGCTCGGGAGGCTCTGAGGCGCTGTGCCCGGGAAGATGAAGCCCTCCTTCAACGTCGCTGCCTTCGTTTGCTCGCCCGATGATGCTGCTGTGAGGAGCGGAGTGTTTGGGGGCTCATTTAGATAGTAGAGGAGAGGAGCCTTTTCAGCCCCCAGAGGGCATTCCAGAGGAGGGCAGTATCTCAGCGGTCAACTCTGGGCACTGCTCCTGAACGCTCTGACAACTGGGATTCAACTCCTCCCCTCCCTCCTGAGGCTCAGTCGCCTGTCCTGCAAGGTCACAGGAGAGACTCTCCATTGCGCTCTCCAGCCCCGCCAAGCTTTCGTTGATACAACCCTCCATATCCAGCACCGTGGCCTCACACTCCTTGCTCTTCTCCTCGCTCAGCCTGCACTCCTTTTCCTCCTCCTCCATCGGGGAGCTCATACAGGCGCTGACCGCTTCTTGGCAATTCTGTGCGTCTTGAGCAAACATCAACCCAAACGCCGTACAAGCCCTCTGTTGGGTCATCACTGAGGAGATCGCTTGCTCCATAGAGTCACAAGCTGCCTGGAGTTCCTCGGCGCTCAGATCTTTTATCAGCTTGCTGGAGTCAGCCCCTGTAGAGAACTCGCTCCGTCCGCTGTTATCATCATCATTACAAGCCACCAGGAGTGCTGGGACTCCAAATAGCAAAAGCAACCGCATCTTCTCTCCATCATTTAAACGCCCCAAGCTCGAGCACTTCTCTCGACAATGTTAGGGGCGGGGTTTAAAGTGAGAGCGCTGGCCAAGCAAAGACCGCACCACAGCGCCTAAGCTCCTCTCCTACTTGGAAGGATTGACAGTGTGCGGCTTGACCTCTATTGATGCAGAGTCAAAAGGCTCCAAAAGAAACGCCTTTCTTTTGCATCACCCTGCTGCACTCAAAGAGCGCAGAAGAGAAGCAGCCCTCGCGGAAGTAGGCTATCGGTAACATCCCCAGGGCTGAAACTCAGGCCCCAAGGTTTTTGATGAGCGATCTTCGATTCAGTGACCTACCCCTCTCCGAGAGCCTCCAGGGCTCCCTCACTGAGATGGGCTATGAGCAACCCACCGCGGTTCAGTCCGCCGCCATCCCCATGGTCCTCACCGGCCAAGACCTGATGGTCCAATCCCAGACAGGTACAGGCAAGACCGCCGCCTTTGGGATTCCTCTCATCAAGCGCTTTGAAGGCCAGAGTAGAGGCATCAAGAGCCTGATCCTCTGTCCCACCCGAGAGCTGGCTTCTCAGGTCGCTGCTGAGATGAACCTCCTGGGGCGAAAGGGCCAGATTCAGAGCGTGGCGGTCTACGGAGGAGCTTCAATAGAGAAGCAGGTGGCGGAGATGCGCTTCGCCCATATCATCGTTGGGACTCCAGGTCGTGTCCTCGACCACCTCAAGCGCCGCAATCTAAAGCTCCATAGGCTTGAAGTCTTGGTTCTAGATGAGGCGGATGAGATGCTCAGCATGGGCTTCGCTCAAGAGCTCTCTATGATCATGGAGTTTGTCCCCAAGGATCGACAAACCCTGCTCTTCTCAGCAACCATCCCCGAGGATATCAAGCGCCTAGCTCAACGCTATATGCAAGAGCCTGAATCTCTGAGCTTGATCGAGGAGAATGTAGGCGCTGACAGCGTAGAGCATCACTACTATATGGTGAGCGGTGTTGGGCGACCCCGAGACCTCATTCAAGTCTTAGAGTATGAGGAGCCTGAGAGTGCCCTCATCTTCACCAACACCCGCAAAGATACTGAGATCGTCTCCAGAGCCCTTCAGCGCCATGGCTATCAAGCGGCCTATCTCAACAGTGATCTGCCTCAAAAAGAGCGAGAGCAGCTCATGAAGCGCGTCAAGGAGAAGTCTCTCCGCTTCCTGGTTGCGACCGACATCGCTGCCCGAGGAATCGACATCTCCCGTCTGAGTCATGTGGTCAACTATATTCTCCCTGAGTCCCCAGAGGTCTATATCCATAGGACTGGACGAACAGGACGAGCGGGCGCAGATGGAATCGCCATCAGCCTGATCGGCCCCCGAGAGATCGGCGTCTATTACTATCTTAAACGCATCTACAAGGTGGCCCTCCAAGAGCGAGATGTGCCCACTCAGGCGGAGATTGAATTGAGACGAGAAGAGCGTCGGACAGAAGCCCTCATTGAAGAGATTCAGGGAGCGGTAAAGCAGACAGGTCCAGAGAAGAGCCTCCGCTCTCAAGTTATGCGTGTGCTGGAAAGGGATGATGCCGCTGAAGTGGTCAGCGCCTTGCTACGCTACTTCCGTGAGAATAAAGATCGACCCAGCGCTCCCCAAGCTGGAGGGCTCCTCGCAGACGTGCCTAAGCCTGAACGGCTCGCTGCGGGGGCCCGTGCGCAAACGGTCAAGAGCGTAGCTGAGCGTGTCTCCATCGTACAAAGCGAGTTCCGTGGCCTGCCTGCTCAGCAACAACCCAATCCCAAGGGACGTCGACGAAGGCGTGGGAGACGTCAAGAGAGCCCCAAGGTCGAAATACCTAAGGTCGAAATCGCCAAAGTTGAAGAACCCAAGGTTGAAGCACCCAAGGTTGAAGAACCCAAGGTTGAGACGACCAAGGTTGAGACGCCCAAGGTTCACACGAACAAGGATGAAACGCAAA